>JANPEG010000043.1:0-41926 GCA_031431855.1 Akkermansiaceae bacterium
ACCGCTCGCCGATGGTCAGGCCGATATTCCATGGCCTTGCAATGAGGACAAATATATCACCCATTTCGTCGATACCCGCGAGATCATGTCCTACGGCTCCGGCTACGGTGGCAACGCCTTGTTAGGAAAAAAATGCCTCGCCCTTCGGATCGCTTCTAACATCGCTCGCGAGCATCGCTGGATGGCGGAACACATGCTCATCCTCGGCCTGCACGCACCCGATGGCTCCACCACCTACGTCACCGCTGCCTTCCCGTCTGCTTGCGGAAAAACCAACCTTGCGATGTTGGTTCCACCTAAACCTTATTTGGATAAGGGTTGGAAAACCACCATCGTCGGCGATGACATCGCATGGCTCTGGCCGCACAAAGACGGCAAACTCCACGCGATCAACCCCGAAACCGGCTTCTTCGGCGTCGCTCCCGGCACCTCATGGGACACCAACCCCATCGCGATGCAATCGATGACCGAAAACACCATTTTCACCAACGTCGCCCTAACAGATGATGGCGATATCTGGTGGGAAGGCCTTAGCAAAGAACCGCCCGCCCATCTCATCGATTGGAAAGGTAACGATTGGACACCCGAATCCGGTACTCCCGCCGCCCACGCCAACGCCCGCTTCACCGCCCCCGCCGTGCAGTGCCCAACGATTGATCCGAATTGGCAAAACCCCGAAGGCGTCCCCATCGACGGCATCATCTTCGGCGGACGCCGCGCCACCACTATGCCTCTCGTCTATCAGGCATTCAACTGGTGCCATGGCGTTTACGTCGGCGCGACCATGGGTTCAGAAATGACCGCCGCCGCCGCCGGCACCATCGGAAAAGTCCGCCGCGACCCGATGGCGATGCTACCGTTCTGCGGTTACAACATGGGCGCGTATTTCGGCCACTGGCTCGAAATGCAACGCTACCTCACCCACCTCCCCCGCTTTTTCCACGTCAATTGGTTCCGCAAAACGCCCGATGGAAAATTCATGTGGCCGGGCTTCGGAGAAAACATGCGGGTCCTCGAATGGATCGTAAAACGCTGCACCGGTGGCGCCGCCGGCCACGAAACCCAAATCGGCTGGACCCCCGATTATAACGATTTCAACACCGAAGGCCTAGAAAACTTCTCTTCCGAGGACTTCGATCAAGCCATGAAATTCGACCGCACCGAATGGCGCGCCGAACTCGTCTCCCAAAGCGAACTCTTCATCGACCTCTACGACCACCTCCCCAAAGAACTCATCTTCCAAAGAGAACTCCTAGCAGCGAGATTGGTTTAAACAGGTAGGGTCGCCGCGTACACCCCGATATGTCGGGGCCGTCGGCGACCCAAATCAAAACGCCAAGGCAATATCACCCCAGCGGTCGTTAAATCTGCCTATCGCTTATTTCTCTTCACCAATTGGTAGAAGAATCACGGTCACCACGGCGTGTTGACCCTACCATTTTCGTAAATCTCCCCCCTCCACCCTCCAATTTCCCCCAAAAAAGATTTCTCACCCTTATCCTTGCCTTTCCCGATTCAGCTTTCCAAGCTATGCGCATGCATCCAGACGTTGAGAAATTAGTAAAAGCCGGAAAATTACCTGAAGCTGTCGGAAATCGTCTTTCACAACTTGCTCCTGGGAATTTCTGCCTGCACAAATCTTTTGGCGCTGGCAAAATCGTTGATTGGGATTTCGGCTCCAAAAAAATCACGGTCGATTTCCAAAACTCCAGCGGACAAGAGATGGATCTCCAGTTCGCCATGCAGAAAACCGAATGGATTGCAACTGACGACTTCCGCGCAGTAAAAATCGAGCAAATCGAACAACTCCGCGAGCTAGCGAAAAAAGACAGCGTCGCCCTCGTCGTTCATATTTTGGAAAGCCACGGTGGTTCCATCACCGGAGATGCCATCGAGCAACTCGTCAGCGGCGCAGTCATTCCTACCAAAGAATACAAAAAATGGTGGGACGCCACCAAGAAGGCCGTCAAAGAAAGCCGCAAGGCCGTTGTCCCAACCAAGCGCACCGAGGCCATCATCCTCCGCGACTCCGGCATCACCGCAGCGCAATCCCTCCTCTCAGACTTCGAAGCCGCCCGCGACATCAAAGGCATGATCAAAGCTCTCGAAGCCATCGCCGCTGACATGGGCGCCTTCGATGAAGATTCCGAAGCCCTCAAAAAACTCCTTACCGACATCGATGACGGTGCGAAAAAAGCCGCTCGTGTCCAACTCGGCCAAGCCATGCAACTCATCGCCGCCCGCGACGAAGTCATTGGTGCTAACAAAGCTCTCGAACTCGACCCCAGCGCCGTTCGCCTCAGCGACCTCATCGCCGGCTCCAACCTCGATAAAATCGCCGACGAACTCGTCGCCCTCCCATCCGGTCGCCAACGCGCCGTGTTCGAAGCGTTCGAATCCGCCTTCGGAAACGAATGGATCGCAAAAATCGTCACAGTCTTCGATCAAGTCGGTGCCCGTGGCGTCACCGAGATCGCTCGCATCCTGAACGAGCACAACGGCATACCGAAACTCATGGAGCACCTCGGCTCCGCCCTCGCCCGCCGTGCCCTTGGCCCGGACGCCCTGATCTGGGTTTGCCGCGAACGTAACGCCTCCTCCGTGTCCGTCTTCGGCGCAGATGTCGGCGCCTCCATCCTCAACCTCCTCGAAAACGATCACCTTTCCGACGGACCACGCAAAACCTCACGCCTCCAAACCCTTCTCAACGACGACAAAGCCCTGCTTTCCGATCTCGTGAAGAACATGGATCTCAACGAAGCCAAAAACTTCGCCCGCCGCATGCTCGACTGCCCAGTCTTCGGCGACCTTGAGAAAAAATCCCTCATGGCGCGCATCATCAAAGTCCGCCCAGAAACCGTCGAGCTCGTCTCCGGCCAAAACGCAGCGAAACGCGAAGAGCCCCTGCTCGTTTCATGGGAGTCTCTCGAAAAGAAAAAAGAAGAACTCCAAGAACTCATCCGCGTCAAAATCCCGCAAAACCGCGAGGACGTCAAAATCGCCAAATCCTACGGAGACCTTCGCGAGAACTTCGAATACAAGTCCGCCAAAGACTTGGAAAAATATCTCAATCACCGCCGCACCGCCCTCGAGCGCGAAATCTCAAACGCTCGCGGAACCGACTTCAAAGGTGCTGATACCAAAACCGTCAACATCGGCACCATCATCGTCCTCGCCGACGACAAAGGCGCCGAACAAACTATCACCGTCCTCGGCGCATGGGATTCTACCCCTGAGAAAAAGGAAGTTTCCTACCTCTCAGACGTCGGCAAAGCCCTCATGGGACTCTCCGTCGGCGACGGCGCGAAAATCCGCGATCTTGATACCGAGCAAATGCAAACATTGACGATCAAGTCCATCTCCGCTTATCACGCGTGAGGAAGCAAATTTCCCAAATCACTAGAACACCATGGATCTTACCACAATTGTAGAAATCAGGGGCCGCGAGGTCATCGACTCACGCGGCAATCCCACTGTCGAAGTAGACGTTTATCTCGAAGGCGGAGCCGTTGGCCGCGCAGCTGTTCCTTCAGGAGCATCTACCGGCGAACACGAAGCACACGAACTCCGCGACGGCGATAAAAACCGCTACCTCGGCAAAGGCGTGCTCAAAGCCGTCGAAGCTGTCAACGAAACCATCGCCGGCGAACTCCTCGGCTTCGATGCAACCGAGCAAGCCTCGATCGACGCCGCAATGATCGAAATCGATGGCACCGCTAACAAAAAGAAACTCGGTGCGAACGCCATCCTCGGCGTTTCCCTCGCAGTCGCCAAAGCAGCTTCCGCTCAACTCGGAATTCCGCTCTACAAATACCTCGGCGGCCCGAACGCAAAAACTCTTCCCGTCCCAATGATGAACATCATCAACGGCGGCGCGCACTCCGATGCACCGATCGACTTCCAAGAGTTCATGATCATGCCAGTCGGCGCACCAACCTTCTCCGAAGCAGTTCGCTACGGTGCAGAAGTATTCCACGCGCTGAAAAAAATTCTCCACGATCGCGGTCTCTCTACCGCTGTCGGTGACGAAGGTGGTTTCGCTCCAGTCCTCAAAGATGCTGACGAAGCACTCGCCACCATCTGCAAAGCGATCGAAAAAGCGGGCTACAAAGTCGGTGATGACATCGCCATCGCACTCGACGTTGCTTCTTCCGAATTCTTCGACAAAAAGCTTAAGAAATACGTCTTCAAGAAATCTGACAAATCCGTCAAATCCGCTGAAGAACTCGTTGCTTACTACGCAAAACTTCAGAAGAAATATCCTATCATCTCCATCGAAGACGGTTGCGACGAAAACGATTGGACTGGCTGGAAAGTTCTAACAGACAAACTCGGCAAGACCACTCAACTCGTCGGCGATGATCTTTTCGTCACCAACTCCAAGTTCCTCCAAAAAGGAATCGATCTCGGTGTTGCAAACTCAATCCTCGTCAAAGTGAACCAAATCGGAACCCTCACCGAGACCTTCGACGCCGTCGAGCTCGCCAAGGAAAATGGTTACACCGCCGTCCTCTCTCACCGCTCCGGTGAAACCGAAGACAGCACGATCGCCGACCTCGCCGTTGCCACCAACTGCGGACAAATCAAAACCGGCTCCATGTCACGCTCTGACCGTATTGCAAAATACAACCAACTCCTCCGCATCGAGGAAGAATTGGGCGACGACGCAGTTTACGGCATCAACAAACTCAAAGTCCTCAAAAAATAATCGTAGCGGCGATCTTCGGTCGCCGTCTTCATTTCCCAAAAGCCACGATCCCCACGGATCGTGGCTTTTTTCATGGACGGTAGGGTCGCGGCGCCGCCCGCGACCGCAATCAAAAAACACCGCGCCCTATCCATCTAACAGCCATCCCCCATCGATCCCAGCGGGATCAAAGACCTTAGCCCGGGGTCGAGGAGCAACGCGACGACCACCCCGGGAACCCGAACAACAAATAACCCCGACCCCAAAGCGGGTCGCAGATGAATCCATCTTGATGGGTCTTTCCATTCTTGCACCCAACCAGGGTGCCATATTCTCTCTCAATCACCTGGGGTAGTCGTCGCTATCGCTCCTGAACCCCTGGCTGACGTCTATAATCCCTTCAGGATGTAAAACTACGCTTTACACTTCCCCTCTAAGCCTAACATCTTCTGTCTCAAAGTCTTGTGTCTTCCACCACCACCGCGCACGCCTTATAATTCGGCTGGCGAGAGTGCGGATCAAAGGAGGAATGCGTGAGTTGATTTACCTCTGGATAATGCATGGGAATAAACAACTGCCCGCGCTGCACCGTCGGGGCGATGTAGATATTAACCATCATGCTTCCCCGTCGAGATCTCACGCTGGCGGTATCACCGGTTTTCAAGCCCAGCTCCGCCGCATCGTCAGGATGAATTTCCACGTAAGCTTTCGACGGCGTGAGCTTGGAAAGGATATCGGATTTCGCGGTGCGGCTCTGGGTGTGCCACTGACTACTCGTCCCACGACCTGTTAGTAAGGTGAATGGATATTCTTTATCTGTCGGCTCTGGCAATGCTGCTGGTGGAGAAAAAAGCATCTGCGCTTTACCGTTCGTAGTGAAAAATTTTCCGTCTTCAAATAGACGACGCTCTTGGGAAATTTGGAAGTTAGAATTTGAAATTTGGAATTTGGAATAAGGCCACTGAATCCCACCTAACTCATCGATCTGTTCATAACCTTCAATTCCCGTGATGTCGCAGGGTCGGTCTTTGGTTAGATCACGCAGGATACGGAAGGCCGCCTCAGGATCGGTCCACTCGGCAAACATTTCCCCACAACCCCATGCATTGGCGATGAGGCGAAAAATCCTGAAATCTGAAAGCGCGATCCCCGGAGCTTTGCGAACCACTTTCGTTGTGCCGATCCGGCGCTCGGAATTGATAAAACAACCTTCCTTCTCTCCCCATCCCGCCGCTGGCAAAACTAGATCCGCCACTTGAGCGCTCTCGGTTGAATGATACATGTCCTGTACGACGAGAAACTCCAGCTTCTCGCGGAGCTTTGCGAGTCGTCCACTATCGATCCATGAATGAAACGGATTGGTCGCGACAATCCACAACCCTTTGATTTTCCCCTCCTCGGCTGCGGCCAAAATCTGATCGTATGCGAGCGATGATTCGGAAGGAATATCTGCGACCGGAATCCCTAACCGATCCGCCACTTTCGCGCGATGCTCCGCGTTTGCGAAATCATGTCCGCCTACAAGTGAGGTAGTATTTGAAAACAACCGTGATCCCATGGCATTGCATTGCCCAGTGATCGAATTTGCACCCGTGCCCGGCTTGCCGATGTTTCCGGTGATCAACGCGAGGTTGATCATCGCTTGCGCAGTCCGCACACCTTCGTAAGACTGATTCACCCCCATCGTCCACCACCACGAAACACGTTTCCCCGGTTCCGAAACCGTCTGCGCCAGAGTTTCGACTTCCTCAACCGACATCCCGGTTTTTTCCGAAACCGATTCCGGAGCGTAATCTTTCACAAACTCCGCAAACTCCTCGTAACCCTCCGTGTTCGAAATCGATTCCTGATCGATCCGGCCATCGCGGATGATGCAATGCGCGAGCGCGTAAAGTAGCGCGAGATCGCCTTTCGGTTTCAACGCAACATGTTGAGTCGCGGCCTGTGCGGTTTCAGTCGCTCGCGGATCGATGACGATGATTTTCGGGTTGCGCCGATTCCGCATCACCCGCTGCCAGAGGATAGGATGCGCGATGCAGAGATTCGCGCCTGCCAAGACGATCACATCGCTTTCCTCGAAATCCGCATACGTCGCTGGCGGCGCGTCGAATCCAAACGACTGTTTGTACGCTGTCACCGCGGTCGCCATGCACTGGCGCGTGTTCGCATCGCCGTGCAAAAAGCCCATGCCGAATTTGAACAAACAACCCAACAACGCCATTTCCTCGAACGGGATTTGGCCAGTAGAAAGGAAGCCAACCGATTCGTGACCGTGTTCCTGTTGGATGGATTTGAAGCGAGAAACGAATGTTTGAAGCGCTATACCCCAGTCGATTTTTTGAAAATTTCCATTCTCATCGCGCAGCAAGGGAGTCGTCGCGCGATCAGCTGATTCGAGCGGATCGAGCGCCTGCCAACCTTTCGGACACGCCATCCCGAGGTTCACCGGGTAGCCCGCCTGGGGGCTGAGATTGATCGCGTGACCTTCAGCATCGAGGTGGATTTTCAACTGACAACCGGTCGCACAATAGCCGCAAATCGAAGCCACAGTAGATACTGGCCTGAGCCGTGATGGGATTTTCCCAAGTCCAAACGAGCCAGGCTCCAGCACCAAATCACGAGTGAGTGGGCCAGTGTATTGTTTGAGGAATTTTTGAAGCATGGATTCAGCGATTGAAAGAAGATGATCCGAAATTGCCCGGCATTTTGGGAGCTTGGACGGATTTAAAAAATAACTGACGTTCAAAAATTTCCGCCAGCAAAAGAACAGGCAATGCGAACCATGGTTGGATGAATACAAAAGCGATCGCGGCGATAGCACAGGCTATACGGGCAATCAAGATACGACGCAAGGGACCGAGTTGGAGACGAGCGCTGTGTGAATCTGGATACCAATCAGCTTCTCCATGACGGGTCAGGAATAGGATTTCAGGAAGAAGTTTAATTATTATGACCGCAGCAAACATACCTAAAGAAAACGCAGATGGTTTGAATATCGAAACCGACAAGGCCGCGAAGGAGAACGTCGTCCCAAAGAAACGCAGCGCACCGCGTCGCAGATTCCAGAGTGCGCGGTGGGTGTCGTGATAAATCATCACGCTGGTGAAAATGGCAACTAAGCCTAAAGGCAGTGCCGAGTGATCCGCCGTCGCTAAAGCTATGGCGGACAAATCCGTGATCAGTGACAAGTTGGATTTAACGGGAAAATCGGGAACAAATGGCAGGATGCAGAGCACGAATGGGATGGGAGCGAAGAGTGAGAATGCGAGAATTTCACGCGAGAGCCATGAAGTTTTCAGTCCGAGAAAAAACCGCCAGGCTTTGAGGGGTTGGCCGAGGTGGAAGACGGATGCAGCCATGCCGAGGTAGAACATGATGGAGGCTGTTAGGGTGATGGGGAAAGAAGCGGGACTGGAGTCCCGCGGTCCTAGCAGGAGCCCTATGCCGGCTTGCGTGAGGACGAGCATCAGCACGAGTGGCCAGTGTGCGTGTTGGGGAACGAGCGCTCCACGATCCGCTGCGTAAGCGGTGGTGGGAATTTCACGACCCACATAACGCGTGGTCGGCAAAGTGATGGAAGAATCAGGGATCGCCGATCTCGGATCAAAGATCGTTGATGATAGAAAACTCTTTCTCTCCCCTCTCAGCTCTTTGCTTACCGCTACGATACGAATCGCCTCTGTCGGACAAGCTTGCACACAAGCGGGTGCTTCGCCTTCCGCTAGGCGCTGATGACACATGTCGCATTTGCGGACGATGCCGCGTTTGCTCGAATATTTCGGAACATCGTAAGGACATTTGAGAATGCAGTAAGAGCAGCCGATGCATTGGTCATCGAGGTGACGGACGATGCCGGTATCGGCGTCTTTTTCGTAAGCGCCTACCGGACAACCGTTCATGCAACCGGGATCTTCACAGTGGTGGCAGGCGGTGGTGACGGTTTGTTGCCAACCCGGTGCCGCGCTGCCACCTAATAAAACTCCCGTGTCGCGCCAGACTTCCTCGTCATCGAGACCGTTCAATGAATGACATGCGGAAACGCAAGCTTTGCAACCCGTGCAACGATCTAGCGAAACCTCGAATGCGTATTGTTCAGTGGAACCGGGTTTCGTCAGTGGGATCAACGTCCGATAATGATCCGCGAGATCCGAGCCGCGATCATGGATTTCCGAAAAACGCGCAACGGGCGTTTGCAGCGTGCTTTGTTCCGCCAACAGATCATCAATCAGCGTCCGGACTTCGGGCGTCTTGGCTGGTTGTTTTGGTGAGATTACTGACACGAGCGACTTGAGGGTTTGGATCACATACTCAAGCGCATACGAGGGCGGTGGCGATCTGAGCAGACCACGAAGCGAATGCATCGTCGAACTCCACATCGCATTCCACAATTTCTGTTAGTCGATTCGCTCCAAGCGCAGCCAGTCGTTGGTCGAAATCTCTTCCGCACTTACAGAAGTCTGGATAATTTGAATCACCCAGCGCAAACACGCTGTATTGAAGTGAAGGGATTACTAGATCAGCAGCATGAAGTGCAGTATGGAAGTCAGCTGCGTTATCGGGTGGTTCGCCATCGCCGTAAGTGGATGTGATGATGAGTAAATGCGCGATCTCAGAAAGATCTTTAGGTGAAACATCCGCCATGCTTTTCAGCGTCGGTGCGTGACCTTTTGCGCTGAGTGATTTCGTTAGTTTTTTGCCAAGTCCTTCTGCATTTCCCGTTTGAGAACCCCAAAGAATCGTGACAGGCATGCCGCCGCTCATCACCGCAGTGGATGAATGGTTAGATTTGGAAGGCGCGAGGGTACTGTTAATTCCGTCGAGGAAACCTTGTAGCCACATTTTTTGTGAGCCGTTGAAAGGTGCGTTGTTGGGAATGGTCAGAGACATATTAGGCTGCGTTGATTTTCAATGGATCGCAGAGATCGATGAGTTGCTCGGGTGTGTGGCGATGGGTGAATTGGATAAAGGTTTCACCTTCGGAACGATCGCGCAGATAGGTGACAAGAAGTTGTTCGAGCAGGGCAGGAACATCATTAGCTGGAACCGATTTCCAAACTTCCTTCGCGATTGCTTGGGTGTCGTCAACCCCACCTCCAAGCACGATATTGAAACCATCAATTGTTTTTCCCTCGGCGTTCTTCACCGGAGTTCCCATCAAGCCGATATCGCCGATGTAATGTTGGGCACAGGAATTCTGGCAGCCAGTGAAGTGAATGTTGATGGGTTGATCGAGAATCATCTTGCTGGCAAGATGCTCGCCGAGAGCGATCGCGTGGCCTTTGGTATCGGCTGCGGCGAATTTACAACCACGGCTTCCTGTGCAAGCGATGAGCCCGCCGGTGATCGTTTGATTCCGATGATCAAGACCAGCGCCATGGATCGCAGTGATCGCATCTTGTAATTTTTCCTCGGAAACTCCCGGAATGATCAGGTTTTGCCAAACGGTTAGACGAATCTCACCGCGTCCGAATTGATCCGCGATATCGGCCAGCGCATGCATTTGTGCAACTGACATACGCCCCACTGGGGTAAGCACTCCGATGTAATGTTTACCATCCGATTGCTGATGTATCCCCAAATGACCGTGTTTAATTTTCGGCAACGATGGCTCACACGCATCGAGCGAGAAATAACGCAGCGGAAACGCGAGTTTGTTCTGCGTTTCATCGAGGGTTTTCGGAATTCCCCAATCATCGACCAGATATTTCAATCGAGCTTTTTTACGATTCGTGCGATCCCCGTTTTCGATGAACACACGGATCAATGCCGCCGCGACCGGGATGGTTTCTTCAGGCGTAAGCAAGA
Source organism: Akkermansiaceae bacterium (assembly GCA_031431855.1). Classification (GTDB taxonomy): domain Bacteria; phylum Verrucomicrobiota; class Verrucomicrobiia; order Verrucomicrobiales; family Akkermansiaceae; genus Luteolibacter. Next base: position 10,493 of record JANPEG010000043.1, read on the forward strand.
CTCCACAATCGGTTGCGAATTGTTTGTGTCCGGTAATTCCACAGAGCTGCATGCGGAAATACACGCCCGGCGCGATGCCTTGGTCGTTCTCCCCCACCCTGACCGCGTAGAAACCGATGTCGTTGGTATCGGCGCAAACCGAAACGCGGCCGCCGGAATCGTATGAGATATTGAACTTGCGAGGCAGGCCGTAGAGATCGCGATTTTTCAAAATGTAATGATGCATCGCGCGGGCGTAGGGCATCACATCAAGGATTTCATAGGGATCGAAACCCGAGGTCGGCGTGGCGGTGATGTTGCGGATATTGTCGGCGCCAGCGCCTTGGGATGTTAGACCTAGGTCGGCGAGTTTCATCAAAATATTCGGGCAATTTTCCGGCATAATTTCGCGAACTTGGAGATTCGCACGCGTGGTCAAATCCACATGCCCTGGCCCCCAGTCATCTGCGATTTCTGCGAGACCTCTAAACTGATAGGTGCTGAGTGCGCCACCCGCAACACGACAGCGCAACATGATACTTTCCTGCGCGGGAGTGACGAAAAACAAACCGTGGAATTTATAACGAAACACATCTCCATCCTGCGGAAAAATCCCAGCCGCAGCGTTGGCGACGATCGTATCGTAACAATCGAGGCCGTTTTTTTCGTGTTTGATCAACTCTTCCTTGCACAGTTCGTCGATTGGCGTGCCGAAAACTTTTTCCTCAACCGCAACCGAGGCTTCATGCGTGAAACGACCCGTCCCATCCTGACCGAGAAATGGCATTTCGCGGGCTTGGAGCACCCCGGAAACAAATCCCGATAGGTAGTTGGTTTGCTCCTCGGTGAAGCCTGAGTTTTCGATTGAGAGCATAGTGATGAAATGGATTTTCCCATCACTGTTTTAGCACCACCCATGCCACCGCTCGAAATGTGCATTGAAGCCCAGTAAATATTAGCCATCCCCACGATGAAACCCGCTCATACATCATCAAACTCTTGTTCGACGGACATATTCCGGCTTAGGTCGATCCATGCAGCCGGCCCGAATCCATCATTTGTTCACTTCTGAGGGACATAATTTCTTCGGGCGACACGGCCAACCCTCCGAAAACCACGTAATCGTCGAGCACGAGGCCATCGAATTGGTCGCTGGCAAAGGTGTTCGGGACGATCGGTTTTTCGAATGGAAAGACGATTACAAAGGCCAAATCACCTTCATCGACATGGCTGTGGTGGAGGAAATCCGCCGCCATGCGGAAAACCCCGACCTACCCGCCAGCGCGTTTCGCCGCAATGTGGTGATCAGAGGGGTTGATTTGAACACATTGATCGGCAAAACCTTCGAGCTCGGCGGAATTCGTTTCGAAGGAATCGAAGAATGCCGACCCTGCTACTGGATGGACGAAGCCTGCGGCAAACCCGGCACCGAAGAAATCATGAAAGGCCAAGGCGGGTTGAGATGCAGGATTCTGGATAATGGGGTGTTGAAGGTGGGGATTTGCGAGCTAAATGATTGGACCGCGTGACTCCACTCGCGCTTGGATTCGGCGCGACTGGAGTCACGCGGTCCATTTTCGATTACAAATCTACCCCCCCAAATAACTCATCTCGGCCTTCGGCCTTGTGAGTGAACCACGCTCTTCGGAATATCGATCATCGCGGATCTTCCATATCCCGGCGACGACGGAGCGAATCGCCGAATCATCCAAACCTCCACGCAGCAACCCACGCAAATCATGGCCGTTGTTAGAAAACAAACAGGTGAAAATTTTCCCATCGGCGGATACACGGAGACGTTGGCAATCGCTGCAAAACGGTTTTGTCACCGAGCTAATGATGCCGATTTCCGCGCGATGCTTTGCATGCCTCCAATGCCGAGCAACTTCACCTCGATATGCGGGTTCGCGAGCGGTCAAAGAAAACTCCGATTGAAGAATTTCCAGAATTTCATTAGCGGAAACGACTTGATCAAGCTCCCAGCCATTCGTTTCCCCCACATCCATGAACTCGATGAAGCGCAAATCAATTTCACGTTCCGCAGCCCAACGTGCGAGAGGAAGAATTTGTGATTCGTTCACACCGCGCTGAATGACGGAGTTCACTTTCACCGGTAGCCCGAAGGTGAGTGCGGAATCAATACCAGCGATAACGCGATCGACCTTTGCCGAGACTCCGTTCATTTGAGAAAAAATTTCTGGATCAAGCGCATCTAGGCTGACGGTGACACGAGACAACCCCGCCAACGCCAGAGCCTCGGCATGGTGTGCGAGCAGCACGCCATTGGTGGTCATCGCGATATCGTCGACTCCATCGATGGCAGCCAACATCGCCACCAAATCTTCGAGCCCACGTCGCATCAGCGGCTCGCCACCCGTCAGACGGATTTTGCGAATACCAAGCGGCATCAACAAACGCGTGAGTCGGGTGATTTCCTCGAACGTCAGCAATTCCTCGCGTGGCAAAAACTCATGATCCGCACCGAAACTTTCAATCGGCATGCAGTAGCGGCAGCGGAAATTGCAACGATCCGTCACGGAAATTCGTAAATCACGAATTCCTCGATTGAAAAGATCGACCGGCAGTTCCATGGCAGAAGCTTGGGGGTGTTTGGGGAAATGAGAAATGAAAATCACGCAAGTTGAGAAGCTAAGCGACTCATACTGTAGCGCAGAATTTCCGTCGCCAAGTCCTCACAACTGAATCAACATCTTCCCTGTGGACGAACTGATTTCCATCCAAGAGGCCGAGGCCCGCATCGCGCGCACTTGCCAGATTTTAGGCAAAGAGCGCATCGATCTGCATACGGCCATCGGTCGGGTGCTGGCGGAGGCTTTGGTCGCGGATCGGCCACTGCCTCCCTTTCCCCGCGCGATGATGGATGGGGTCGCGTTTCGCGCAGCGGAAATTTTTCCCTCGGTGCCATTGAAAATCGCCGGGCTGCACGCGGCAGGCGACCCACCACCACAAGCCTTGGAAACCGGCGAGGCATGGGAAATCATGACTGGCGCAGCGGTTCCCGATGATTGCGATACCGTGGTGCCTTACGAAGATATAACAGATAAAATGGCGGTGAGCCAGAAGCCCGAGCTCGGCCAGTTCATCCATGCACAAGGTCACGATGCCTTAGCAGGGCAAATTTTGGCAAACGCAGGTTGCCGGATCAGCGCGCCGGAAATCGCCATCGCGGCCAGCGTGGGGAAATCCCAAGTCGAAGTTTTTCGCCTCCCGAAAATCGCCATCATCACCACGGGCGACGAAGCGATCCCCGTGAATCAATCTCCCGAGCCATGGCAGATCCGCCGCTCGAATGGACCGATGCTGGAGGCTGCGCTCACACACTTAGGAAGCCCAGCGAGTTTCATCGCACACGTGAATGACAATCGAACAGAAGCCGCTGAGGTCATTCACCGCGCGCTGGAGACTTGTGATTTACTTATTCTTTGCGGCGGGATTTCGATGGGGAAAAAAGATTATGTGCGTGAGTTGTTAGAAGAAAAGCTAGGCTCACCCGAATTTCACGGAGTCAAACTCCGACCCGGCAAACCCCTCGCCTATTGGAAAGGCGCACCGCAGGTATTCGCGCTTCCGGGAAATCCGGTTTCCGTGCTGGCGACTTTTACCCGCTTCGTCATTCCCATGCTGATGAAGATTCAAGGACTGACATCGTATACGCCTTTGCGCGTCACCGTTCAGAACGTTTCTCCCCAGCCCCAGTTTTCATGGCTGCTGTCCGTTGCTCCTGACGGAAAGGGCGGACTACTCCCACGTCCACCGAGAAACTCTGGCGATTATGTTTCGATTGCGGGTGCGATCGGAATTGTGGAAGTTCCACCCCAACCGGATTTCACTTCCGCAGACACCCTTTCGTTTTACCCTTTTCCCTGACCCATCCCATGTCGCTCTCACATATCAATTCTAACAATCAACCCGCCATGGTCGATGTCTCAGCGAAACCCGAAACCATCCGCCGCGCCGTTGCCGAAGCACGTGTGACCGTGAACGTTGAGGTCGCAGCTCAATTCGATGGCAAGGATCTCATTTCCAAAAAAGGTCCGGTCTTTCAAACCGCCATCCTCGCCGGCGTGATGGGAGCTAAGCAAACTTCTTCACTCATCCCGCTCTGCCATCCCCTACCGCTCGATGACTGCAAAATCGATATCGAACTCAACGGCTTGGAGATCGTCATTCGCTGCACTTGCAAAACCACCGCGCGCACCGGCGTTGAAATGGAAGCCCTCACCGGCGCAACCATCGCCGCGCTGACTTTACATGACATGTGCAAAGCTCTCGACCCAGCCATCCTCATCAACGGCGTACGCTTAATAGAAAAAACCGGCGGAAAATCCGAATACCACGCGAACTCATGAACGCACTCATTCTCGCAGGTGGCGGTAGCAAACGCATGGGGCGCAATAAATCGCTGATCGAGCGACCCGATGGCACGCGCCAAATCGATTACATCGCTTCGCTCGCCAGAGAGTTTTGCGATGCGGTTTATGTTTCATTGAAAAACAACGAAGCCATCCAAACCGATCTCCCCATCATCACCGATCTCCGACCCGGGGAAGGTCCGGTCGCCGCATTGGAATCGGCTGCGGCAATTGGCGACGGCCCACTACTCGTTTTAGGATGCGATTTATTTCTGTTAGATAAAGAAACTCTCGCTCATTTAATCGAACACCGCGATCCAAACGCGCAAGCCACCAGCTTCCGCAATCGCATCGACAACCGCGCCGAACCGCTTTGCACGATCTACGAAAGCTCCGCCCTCCAGCTCGCCGCCCAAGCTCTGAACGACGGCCAACGTTGTGCGAGGCATTTCCTTGAATCGCTCAATCTCAAATTGCTCGATCTCCCGAACCCCGCCGCACTCGACAACGCGAACACCCCGCATGAGCTGGAAGAATGTTTCATCAAACTCACCCAAGGCATCGTCCCAAAAAGAGTTCGGGTCATGTATTTCGCCAAGCTGCGCGAAGCGCGCGGAGTGAGCGAGGAAATGATCGACACCCTCGCCTGCTCCGCCGCCGGTCTGTATGAAGAAATCCGATTTCGGTATCGGCTGCCGTTGGAAATCGATTCGCTTCGGGTCGCGATCAACGGTGAGTTTGCCCATTGGAAAACATTGTTATCACCTAACGATGAAATCGTTTTTATCCCACCCGTAGCCGGAGGCTGATTATGTTTCAAATCACTTCTAACATTATCGATCCCGCTTTTATCCGCGACCAAGTCCTGGATCCAGCCGCTGGCGGATTTTGTTCTTTCGAAGGTTGGGTGCGGGATCACCACGAAGGCCGCTCCGTTCTCAAACTCGAATACGAAGCCTATCAAGCCCTCGCTGAAAAAGAAGGCACGCGGATTCTTGACGAAGCCATGCAGCGCTTCGAAATTCTCCACGCCGCCTGCATACATCGGGTAGGCCAGTTAGAAATCGGTGAAATGGCCGTCTATGTCTGCGTCTCATCCGCCCACCGCGACGCCGCCTTCGAAGCCTGTCGCTGGATCATCGACGAAGTGAAATCACGAGTGCCTATTTGGAAAAAGGAATTTTTTGCCGATGGCGAGCAAGGCTGGGTGAGGTGTGATCACTGCGCGGGGCATTGAGGAAAAAGGGGCGATTCCTTGATTTCCTTATGAAGCAACTACCAAGAGAGACAATGCGCGATAAGTTCCAGAAAGGAACCGCGATTTCTAAATCGCGGCTGCAACGGCAAGAAGGAGGAGCTGCCGTGTCTCACGGCATGAGGCTAAACGGTGCCTCACCGTTCGATTCATAAATGAGGGTGTGACACCCTCCGCCTCAGGGGGTGGTGACACCCCCGCTCCTTTCATTGAGAGGCCAGAGCAGTTCCGCCTTGCATATCAACTTCAGCAGTTTCGTGAATATCTGCGACGACCGCTTTCTGGATATGGCTTGGGCGGATGTGTGAAAGCTCGTTGAGGTAGGTTAGCAGATGATTCCGTATCTCCTGATAACGAGGATCGGCAAGGACGGCAGCGCGATTGCGCGGGCGCTCGAAAGGAATTTCTAAAATATCCCCCACTTCCGCTTCAGGTCCGTCTGTCATCATCACGACTCGATCGGATAGGAAAATCGCCTCATCGACATCGTGGGTAACCATGAGCGTGGTGAGTCGATTTCGACGCCACAGATCTAACAAAACTTCCTGAAGCTCCATTTTCGTAAGCGAGTCCAGCATGCCGAACGGCTCGTCGAGCAAGAGCATTTTCGGCTGCAGTGCGAAGGCGCGGGCGATTCCGACCCGTTGACGCATGCCTTGAGAGAGTTCACCCGGAAATTTGTGCATCGCATCGCCGAGACCGACGACGGTGAGGTAGTATTCAACCAACTCGCGCCGTTCCGCTTTCGATGCGGTGAAATAGACTTGGTTCACGCCGAGCATCACGTTTTCAAACGCGGTCATCCACGGTAGCAAGCATGGCGATTGAAACACCACCCCGCGATCGGGACCGGCTTCGTTGGTTTCACGACCCGAGAGGATCATCGCACCATCGGTGGCATCGGTGAGTCCGGCGACCATAGAAAGCACCGTGGATTTTCCACAGCCCGAGTGACCGATCAGCGTCACGAATTCGCCGGGAGCGATGTTGAGGTTGAAATCTCGGACTACGGTGGTTTTACCGTAAGCTTTTGAGAGTTTGAAAAGTTCGAGGACGGGTGTCATACGAGTTGTAGTTGAAGGCGAAATGATGCGTCAGGAGATATCGACCTTAAGTTCTTCTCGGATGAGTTGAGAACGTCGGCGCGGGCCTGGGCGATTGAAGAACGAATAATTTTGTATCTTGCTCAGGTCCTCGGGAAGGATGTCGGGAGCCGCAAGTTTTCTTGTGACGATAGCGGCGCTGTCCTTCTTCGCGCTAAGTAGAGTGTTGATCAGGCCAAGTTTGAGTTCCTTAAACCCCGGTGTTGCAAGCAGTGTCTTACGATCGCGAGGACGCGTGAGATCAACTTTAATTTCCTCACCCAGTGTAGCTCCGTTCTTTCCGGGAAGTAATGGAATGACACGATCCGCAACGAGCAGCGCTTCATCGGGATCGTTAGTGATCCAAACCACGGTGGTGCGGTTTTTCTGCCAGATATCGGCGATTTCATCCTGCAAGGTCGCCCGTGTGAGCGCATCTAGTGCGGAGAGCGGTTCATCTAACAAAAGAATACGTGGGTTCGCTGCGAGAGTGCGGGCCACGGACACGCGCTGGCGCATACCACCAGATAGTTCGCGCGGAAGTTTTCCAGAAGCGGGTGTGAGCTTCACCATCGCGATGTATTCAGCAGTGCGATCTGCGCGTTCCTTTTCGGTGAGTTCAGGGAAAATCTGATCGACCGCCAAGCGAACGTTTTCCGTTACCGTCAGCCAAGGCAGCAACGAGTAGTTTTGAAACACGATGCCGCGCTCCGGGCCAGGGCCATTGATTTTTACGCCATCCATCTCGGCCAATCCACTATCAGGTTTGAGTAACCCAGCGATGAGATTGATGAGTGTGCTTTTTCCGGATCCCGAGTAACCAATGATGGAAACGAAGTCGCCCTCTTCAACTGTGAGGTCAATATCACGGAGGACCGGAAGTCCTCCGAAGGATTTGTTCGCAGCGGTTAATTGTAAGATAGGTGACATAGGTCGTATAAGTCGTATAGGTCCTATTTTTTCATCAAGCCGAGCGGAATCTGGCTTCAACCACGCTCATGAGACGATCGAGAACGAAACCGATCAGACCGATGGTGAGAATGGATAAAATGATGTGAGAGTAGAGACTTGCATTGTATTGCTGCCAGAGGAAACCGCCGATGCCGGGTTTGCCGATGAGCATTTCCACAGCGACGATGACGAGCCATGCGATGCCGAGTGACAGACGATAGCCGGTAAACATATAGGGAAGCGCTGAGGGAATAAGAATTTTAACGAGAGTTTTAAACTTCGAGAGTTTGAGAACTTTCGCGACGTTGAGATAATCCTGCGGCACTGCGCGGACACCGACTGCGGTATTGAGTACGGCAGGCCACATCGCGCAGATCGCAATCGTGAAAAGCGAGGCGGCATCTGTTGGGCCAAAGATGATGCGTCCAGTGCCATCGGCTATTTTCACGCTACTAAAAAGCACCATACCGAGCGGTAACCATGCGAGTGGTGAAACAGGACGAAGAATTTGAATGATAGGATCAAATGCCTTAGTGAAGTTTTTAGAAAGGCCGAGCATGAACCCAAGCGGCGTACCAATGAGGAGAGCGATGATGTAACCTTGGGCGACAAGTTTAAGAGACAGCCATGCAAAGCGGAGAATGCCTTGGTCAAGCTCACCACGCTTCGCGAAGGGTTCGACGATATACGGTTTACTGGTATTCCATGCCGCCAAAGGTGTGGGGAGATTTGGTGAAATACCATGTCGTTCGACCTTTGTGGTCATGTCTCCGAATCCATCATCTACTTGGGTGGTATTTTCATGACCTGCAATCACATACCAACCACCCAAACAAAACAGAATAGCGATGAGAGGGAGGAGTATGGAATCAAGTTTGAGTTTTTGAAAAAAGTTCATAGTTATGATGCTGGAATTTCCAGATCAGGATCGAACTGATCTGGAAAATAAGTTTTTAGATATTTAGGAAAATGCGTGTTTAGCCTTTAAGAGTTTTTACAACAAAGGATGAGGCGTAGGCTTCCATGTCTCCAGTAGGATCAAAGGCGACGCCGTCGAAGAAAGTATCTTTTTCGTTGCTGGCACCGCCGTGGGTGTAGCCGATTTCCTTCATGGCTTCCTCATAGATATCGGCGCGCATGACTTGTTTGGCTACACCTTCGTAATCCGGAGCACCTTGGGTAAAGCCCCAGCGGCGAAGCTGCGTGAGCCACCACTTGCCGTATTTTAGCTGCGGATAGTTGCAATTGCGCTCGCTGAAAATCATGTAGTTTGGATCACGAACTTTGCGACCGTCTCCCATATCGTATTTTCCTTGGAGGCGTGGAAGGATGGCTTCTGGTGGGCAGTTGATATAGGTAGGAGCGCTGACAATTTTCGCCTGCTCAGGACGGTTGTCCATGACATCGAGCCAGACGCTGGCTTCGTGAAGCGCTTTAAGGATTGCTTTGACCGTTTTAGGATTCTTTGCGGCGAATGCTTCAGTGAAAGCACAGACTTTTTCCGGATGATCTTTCCAGATATCCTGAGTGTTAATGGCTGTGAAACCGATATCGTCTTTGATGGCCTTGCCGTTCCATGGCTCGCCTACACAGTAGCCATCCATTTTTCCGGCCTGCATGTTGGCAACCATTTGTGGCGGCGGAATGGTGATGAGTGAAACATCCGCGCCAGCTCCGGCAGCATCACCGGGATTAATGCCGCCAGCAGCGAGCCAGTAACGTAGCCACATCGCATGAGTGCCAGGCGGGAAGGTCATTGCGAAGGACATCGGAGTGCCCGATGCTTTTGCCGCATCAACGATGGGCTTTAGCGCTTTTGGATCTGCGGCTACTTTACCTTTGAGGCTATTCGCAAGTGTGATGGCTTGGCCGTTGCGGTTGAGAATCCACGGCGCAATCATCGGAACTTTTGGTGCTCCGCCAAGTCCCATGCTTGAAGCGATGGGCATACCGATAAGCATATGCGTGGCTTGGATATCGCCGTTAGCAAGCGAGTCGCGGATGGCGGCCCAGCTTGCGCCTTTGGTGACGGTTGAGTTAATACCGTATTTTTTGAAAAGTCCTTTTTCGTGAGCGATAACGATTGGCGAACAATCTGTTAGAGCGATGATACCGAAGTTGACGTTCGGAGATTCCGGAGCATCAGATGCGGTTTGCGCTCCAGCCCAACCCGTGGGAAGACCAGAGTATAGAAGACCAAGAGCCGAGGTCTTGGCGGTTTTGGACAGGAAATTCCTGCGGCTGAGATGAATTGGATCGGACATAGTTTTTGTAGTTATTAGGCAACCTTGTTTAAGCGGGTTCGGTGCCAAATGTCCTTCTTGAGGTTTTACCAACGGGATGTTGTTTCATCATGGGAATGAGAATGAGTCATACCTATTCAGGCATGGACGAGTTGTTGTGCTGCGGAGAAAATATCCTCGCGGTGGATGCGGGAAATCGATCCAGCCGTGATTTCTGGAAGAACCCCGATTGCGCGCAAACCCGCCAACTGCCAAGAGGCCTTTTCCATCGTCGGGCGGTTCACCGATTCTCCATAAAACAGATGAAACGGGCTGTCATTGATCGTTTCTTTACCGGTGACAAAACTCCCACAAAAACTGTTTCGCAGTAATTCCTCACTCACACCTATGTAGCGCTTCTGGCAGAGGATGGATATAAGATCATCGAGGAAATCTTTGTCGTCACACATTTTACAGGCTTCGAGAAGCGAGGCGACCAAAGCGATCGTTCTATCTCTTTGTTCACGAATGAATCGACCCGAAACCATCAATACTTTTTCAGGATGGCCGTAGGAAAGATCCGCAGAAGTAACCGGTGACCATCCGAAGCCACCGAGGATTGCAGCGGAGTTCCATGGCTCACCGACACAGTAACCATCGATCTGTCCTGCTTTTAAATGCTTAGCCATAAGCGGTGGTGGCAGAAAAACGATTTCTACATCTTGCCGCGGATCGAGGCCATGCCGACGCAACCATCCATGAATGAGAATGTGGTGGGAAGAATAACGATGCGGCGTCGCGAGAGTGAGTGGCCTGCTCTTTTTCCAGTAATGATTGAGATAGGTTTTCAAACCTTCACCGGATTGAATAATCGCTGGACTGAGCTCTTTGGATAAGGTGATTGCGTTTCCATGAAGGTTTAAAATCATAGGAACGATGACTTCCGATTTTAAATCACTGAAACCCAACCCGAGAGCCATGGCGATCCCAGCAATCGATTGCGCGGCATCTAGCTCTCCGTAATACATTTTATCCCGCACGCTGGCCCAGCCGAGTTCTTTGGAAAGCTTCACATTCAGGCCGTTGCGCTCGAAAATTCCCATCTCCATCGCAACAGCTATTGGAGCGCAATCGCTCAAAGGAACGAAGCCCAGTCGAATCTGTGATTGGCTTCCAGAATCAGGATGAAGAAATTCCATGCACTACCCTAAGCGTATCGAGTGCCAAATTTTCAGTTTTGGCATAAACGCTGCTAATTTAAATGAAGCGTTCAGGATGAGCGCGCTTCATCTTGAAATTATGGAATGGGTTCCGGACTTAAGACAACTTAGGGCTTTTGTCGCTGTAGCCGAGGAAGGCAGCTTCACTCTGGCCGCGAAACGGATATTCGTAACGCAATCTGCCGTTAGCCATTCACTGCGCACACTCGAAGAGCAACTCGATTGCAAGCTTCTGGATCGCTCCGGGAAACGCGTGGTCACCACGGCGGAAGGAGATCTTCTATTAGTGCGCTGCCGCAGAATGCTTCACGAAATCGACCAAGTCAGCATGGATCTCGAAGGCCTGCGGCGTTGGGGACAAACACGAATTCGTATCGGCGCGCCACATTCGCTTTGCCATTTTTTAATCCCATCGATCCTTCGCGAATTCCGCGATTGCTTTCCTCGTTGCGAGCCATCCATTGAAGTCGGCGACAGCACTTTACTTCTCAACCAACTCACCGAGGGGAATCTCGATCTCGTTGTTGGCCTGAGACCACGCGGGCGCAGCGAAGAAGGTTTTCGCCACATGTTCCAGGATCGCCTTGCATTCGTCGTCTCCCCTTTTCACCCATGGGCAAAGGAAGGTGCGGAAATCGAATCCACACTGAGCGATCAGCAATATATCATTTACGCCAAAGCCACCGAAACGCATCGCTTGATTGAAAACTGGATGGATCAGCGGATCGGAAATTCTAACAGAAGCTTAGTGCTCGGCGACATGCAGGCGATCAAAGAGATGGCCAAGATCGGAATCGGTGTTGGGATTGTGGCGCCATGGGTTGCTGCACGAGAAATCGAAGATGGCAGCTTGAAAGTTATCGATATGCAGGGTGCTCCTATTGAACGCGAGTGGGGCGTTTTCCATTCATCCAAACGCGAGCCAAGCCTTGTGGAAGAAGCGTTTATCGGCCTGTGTGAAATGGCATTTTCGATGATGCCGAATCAAAATTAAATAATGAAGCTTCCGCTGTTTCCAGCGGAAGCTCATGGAATCAACAAACCAACTTAGGACAAAATTCTAGAACTCGTAGTTCAGCTCAACTGTTAAACGAGTGGTGGTAGGAAGTGCTGCAGCACCAACAAACGCATCACCTTCGGATTCAAAGTGTGCTAATTTCGCGATCGCGGAAAACTGATCGTTGAATTTCTTCGCAAGAACCGAATCGATTTCCCAACCGTAGCCACTAGAGATTTCATTATCACCCATCGCGTGCAATGAGTTCGTCCATTTCATTCCCCAGAAAACGGGAAGAGTGTGGGATACATAGAGGTTAGAGAGGCCATTGTGCGTACCACCAAGGCGACCTGCGATAAACGCATCAGCGAATCCGTTGAACGCATGCACGGTTGCAAGCGGAGTTTTGAATCCAGCATCAAGGTGCTCGAAGCCGAGAACGACTGATTGCTTACCGAACGCTTTGGTTGCCGTAAGATGCGTGTAAAGTGCATCTTCAGTTCCTAACGCACCAGCCTTGTCTTGCCATGCCAATTCACCATAAAGATCGAGACCAACAGCTTTGCCTTTAGCGCTAACCCCGAAGGTGTTGTTATCCCAACCACCAAAATCTTCGAAATTCATGATGTAGGCATAACTTCCAAGTGTGATTCCCTCGATCCCTGCATAAGATGCATTGATTAAATGCACGCTCGCAGCGACGTCCTGCACGTTTGGCAAAGCACCATCCGCATCGGAACCGAAGATACGATTGATTTGGCTCAGGTATGCATAGTTGAACGTCAGATCATCGAGCGATTTGTTGGCGAAAGAAATCGCATCAAAGGTTTGTTCGTTTTGTCTCCAACCCACGTTTCCAATGAAAGCGGCATTATCATAAATAATGCGCTGACGTCCGATTTTCGTAACCGTATCGAATCCCTTATATTGGAGAAAAAGCTGATTGAGCTCGTTCGTTTCAGGATCAGCAATCGTGGTGTTCGCAAGATCGAACGGATCAACACCCGTGGCACCACCATGGTAATCATCGATGGCTGCTTGGGTAAATTCACCCTCAACAAAGGCGCTGAAGCCATTCCATTCCGTTGTTTTCAGTCCGAGACGCTCCCGAAATGTGAAGGAGTGTGACGGATCTTTTAAGTCCACATCTCCGAACTCATAACGAGCACGGATGTTCAAAGTTGGAGTGATCCAATCTTCTTTAGGTGTTTCCATAGAGACCTCTGGCGAACCCGCGTAAAGCATCGGAGAGGTAATAATTAATAATGCTGCTTTTAGTTTCATAGTGTTGTGAGGAATGGTTGAGAATTCCATTGGCATACAAAGCTAGATCGCAGCCAAAGTCTGAATTACGTTATGAATGCATGTGAATTGCATTTCCGCTGAGTATGACAGCGAGTCATCCCCCTTCCGCAGGCTTTACTCTCACATGGTATTCGCAGAGCTTCGTGTCGACTCAGTATGATAGAAAATATATCCGTACCGATAGCTCTCATTTTGGTGGGACTGTTTTTTGCATCAGCACTCTATGCCTCGGTAGGGCACGGTGGCGCATCGGCATATCTAGCTGTGATGGGTTTAGCTAGCATGGCACCGGTGGAGATGAAACCCATCGCGCTCTCGCTAAACATCGCCGTCTCATTGCTCGCCCTGATCGCTTTCGTCCGTGCCGGGCATTTTCGCGGAAACCTTTTTTGGCCGCTCGCCTGCGCTTCCATCCCCACCGCATTTCTCGGAGGCTGGTTGCAACTCCCTGATCCAATTTTTAAATGGATCCTCGCGGCCGCACTCGTGTTCGGTGCCTTACGTTTGGCATTCGGGAAAAAATCCGAGGATACGGAAATCCATAACCCAAACATCATCGCTCTCGTGGGGCTGGGAACTAGTATCGGTTTTGTATCAGGTCTGATCGGAATCGGCGGCGGAATTTTCCTCACTCCCCTTCTCATCCTCTTTCACTGGAGCAACACGAAAACCGCCGCAGCGATCTCTGCCGCATTTATCTTCGTGAACTCCATTTCCGGCCTCTCAGGGTTTCTCGTAAAAGGCGGCGCAATCCCCATCCAAATCACTTACCTTCTCCCCGCAGTTCTTATTGGTGGCATGATCGGTGCTCATTGGGGTAGCCGCCGTGCCCAAAACCCCGCCCTCATGCGCGCACTAGCCCTAGTGCTCGTCATCGCCGCGGCGAAGTTTATGGTAGTGTGAAGATTTTTAAATTTCTTCAGTTCCTTATGGAGGCTCCAACACGGACGTCACGCTTTGTTGCAATTCATGCTAGCCCTACTCCGCCAAGGCTACGAAGGGCATTCTTCGCTTCCAAAAACTGATTCAATGGCTCGCCATTCGTAGCTTCAGGAACTGAAGCGAAGAATGGTGCGCGCGATAGGACTCGAACCTACACAGGGTTGCCCCCACTAGAACCTGAATCTAGCGCGTCTACCAATTCCGCCACGCGCGCACTTAGGCCAGCCTTACGACTGGGCGGAAAAACAACCATGCAGCAGAAAAATTGGCAATCACCATTTTCGCCGTGGCTTGGAATTCCCGAAAACATTCTCAATCCGCCGCACGACGGGCTTTTCACCCTCGGAAACCTCCACCTCGATCACATCGAACCGCCAGGGCACCTCGCGGGTGCCGAGACGTCGCAACCACTCGTTGGCTCCGCGTTGGATGAGCGCTTGTTTATTGTGATTCACCGCCGACAGCCCACGCATCAGCGAATCTTTCTGGCGCGTTTTCACCTCGGTAAACAGCAACTGCCCGCCCTTGCTTGCCACGATGTCCACTTCACCACCTTTCCGACCCTTGAAATTCCGCGCCAGGATTTTGCAGTTGTTCGCCCGCAACCAATCCGCCGCAACATTTTCCCCGTAGTCCCCCATCCATTTCCGCGCACCCGATGAACCACTGTTAGAGCGGTAAGGAGAGTTGAGATACCGGCTGAAACGACCGACGATGATAGCGACAAGGCCCATGATTTTTAAGTGCTTCGAGGTGCTCCCGTGTACCGTAACCTTGATGGCGTTCGAAACCGTAGAGGGGGAATTCTGCGGCGATCTTCTCCATAATTCGGTCCCTTGTCACCTTCGCAATCACACTCGCTGCAGCGATCGATAAGGACAGTCCATCGCCTTTCACCAAAGCCTCGTGTTCGATCGAAAGACCTTTAACCCGCAAACCATCGATCAACGCGATATCCGGCTTCACCTTCAACGCCTCCAGTGCCAGTCCCATCGCACGATGCGTAGCTCGCAAGATATTAATTCGATCAATCTCATCCGCCTCAATCGTAGCCACCGCCCACACCACCTCGGGATTTCCCGTGATTTCATCATAAAGCGCATCACGTTTTTTCTTCGAGAGTTTCTTAGAATCGTCCAACAACGGACAGGAAAACGACCTCGGCAAAATCACCGCCGCCGCCGCCACCGGCCCCGCCAAAGGCCCACGCCCCGCCTCATCCACCCCCGCAACTTTCACAAAGCCACGAGAAACCAGCCCATCCTCATATAAAAAATCCGGCATAACGACCCCGCACTTCAATCCATTCCTTCCCCTATATCAAAGACATAATACAGCTCTCCGTCTGGTATCTGGTATCTACAAGTCTTGCATCTCTCCCTTCTGCCAAATTGTTTTATTGCGAAAGCCTTCTACCTCCTCATAAATCATTCCCGTAACGCAGGTCATAACGCCTTTTCTCTCATGCCAAAAACGCCATCTCATCCATCGATCATCGCGCCTCTCGATTCGGATTTCAAACCTGCGATCCTTTTCAATCGCGAATATCAAAAAAATCTACGTCATTCCGGAAAAGGCGTGCCTTTGGTGCTCGGCCTCGAACGAGAAAACGGCCTGATCTCTCGCTTCGAAACTCACGTCTCTCCCACCGCCGATCCTGCGACTCTGTTCTATGTCGAACGTCTCGTGAAATTTCTCATCTGGTCTCGTGGTGGTTGGAAACTTCACTTCGGCGGTCCGAGGGTCATTGGTGAAGCGATTCAGAAAACATACTCATCACGCGGCGCGCGCAAGTTCGACTGTAAGATGATGGCACTGGCATACGGCCGTGATTTTACAGTCCACCTAACAACTGCTGCCAAAGTTCCAGCCGCGAAAGACATGGAAGTTGCAGCTGGTGGTCATCTCGCTGGCTGCCGTATCGGATTCGACCTTGGTGCCAGCGATTACAAAGTCTCCGCCGTGATCGATGGTGAGGCTGTGTTCACTGCAGAAACTCCCTGGGATCCGAAAAACCAAAGCAATCCAGAATATCATTACCATCACCTCTCCTCCGCGTTGCATCGCGCTGCCGCATGCATGCCCCGGGTCGATGCGATCGGTGGCAGCTCCGCCGGCATCATCGTCGATAACGAAATCCGTGTCGCCTCCCTACTACGCTCGATTCCCAAAAAACACTTCTCCACCGCCGCAGCCGTTTTCAAACGCATCGCCAAAGAATGGAACGTTCCCTTCGTCACGATGAACGATGGTGATGTCACCGCACTTGCTGGCGCGATGTCACTGCAACAGAAAGGCATGTTAGGCGTCGCCATGGGTTCCAGCGAAGCCGTCGGTTTCATGGACAAACGCGGTCGCATCCTCGGTTGGCTCAACGAGCTCGCCTTCGCTCCCGTTGACTACAACACCGAAGCCCCAGCCGATGAATGGTCGGGCGACTCCGGGGTCGGCGCTTTGTATTTTTCCCAACAAGCGGTCAATAAACTCCTACCCGCCGCGAAGATCAAACTTCCGACAAAAATGGATCTGCCTGAACGCCTCGTCGAAGTCCAGAAACTCATGCTCGCGGGCGACGAGCGCGCTGCAAAAATCTACGAGACCATCGGCGTCTACCTCGGCTACACGATTCCGCATTATCTCGATTTCTATGATTTCGATCACATGCTAATCCTCGGCCGGGTCACCACCGGCGAGGGCGGCGACATCGTCTTGAAGAAAGCAGCGGAAGTCATGAAACAAGACTTCCCGAAATGTGCAGATCGGATTCAAATCCACGTGCCCGATGAAAAAACACGTCGGGTCGGCCAAGCAGTTGCTGCTGCCAGCCTTCCTAAACTGAAAAAATAAACTCATGCGGCTGCATCATCCCAAAGCGGAAATTTTCATCCCTGACCAAACACCCATCCAGGAGGCTTTGGAACGCATCACGCACCTAGGGATCGGTGCCCATCAAGACGATCTCGAATTCATGGCGTTTCAAGGTATTCTGAAATGCTTCGCCAGCGAAGATCTCTGGTTCGGCGGCGTCACTTGCTCGGATGGTGCAGGCAGTTCGCGCACCGGTCCTTTCTCCGCGTTCAGCGATGCGGAAATGATGGCGATCCGCCGCCAGGAACAAAACACCGCGGCCACCATCGGTAATTACGGTGCGATGTTTCAACTCGATCATCCCAGCCGCACGATCAAATCCCCTTCCGATACCTCGCTGAAAGAAGACCTGTTAGCCATTCTCACCGCGACCCAACCTGAAGTCGTCTACACCCACAACCTCGCCGATAAACACGACACTCACATCGGCGTCACCATCGCCGCCATCCAAGCGATACGTGAGCTTTCCCAAGATCAACGCCCCAAACAAGTCATTGGCTGCGAAGTCTGGCGCGACCTCGATTGGCTTCCAGATGAAGAAAAAGTCATCATGGATGTCAGTGGCCACGACAACCTCGCCGCTGCGATCAATGGAGTGTTTGAATCCCAAATCGTCGGTGGAAAACGCTACGATCTCGCCATCATTGGCCGACGCGCCGCAAACGCCACCTTCTTCGATTCCCATTCCACCGATGCCGCCACGCAGGTCATTTTCGGAATCGATCTCACCCCACTCATCACCGATCCCACCACAGACATCGCCGATTTCATCTGCTCGCTCATCGGGCTTTTCCAAGCAGATGTGCGCAACAAAATCACAACCCGACTTGGATAACATTTATGGAAATCATCATTCAGGAAACCGCACAGGACGCCTCTAACGTCGCCGCATCCATCATCGCAAAACTCATCAAAGAAAAGCCCACTGCGGTTCTCGGCCTCGCCACCGGCAGCACACCGCTTCCGCTTTATCAAAGACTCATTGAACTGAAACTCGACTGGAGCCAAGTCACTACTTTTAACCTCGACGAATACATCGGCCTGCCTCGCGATCACTCACAGACCTACTACACCTTCATGTGGGAAAATCTTTTCCGGCATACCAATTTCAATCCTGCCAACGTCTTCATCCCCGATGGAAACGCCGCGGACATCCCGAAATTCTGCGCGGATTACGAAGCCCTCATCATAGAAAAAGGCGGGATCGACATCCAAGTGTTAGGGATCGGAACCGATGGCCATATCGGCTTCAACGAACCAACGTCCTCCTTCGCCTCTCGCACCCGCATCAAAACCCTCACTGAGCAAACCCGCAAAGACAACGCGCGCTTCTTCGAAAACAACCTAGACGAAGTACCCATCCACTGCATCACCATGGGCATCGGAACCATCATGGATGCCAGACAAAACATCCTCCTCGCCTTCGGAGACAATAAAGCCCCCATCATCGCAGAAACCGTAGAAGGCCCACTGCAAGCCATCAATCCAGCCTCCATCCTCCAGATGCACCCCAACGCAAAATTCTGCATCGATCAAAAAGCCGCTTCTCTGCTCAAACGGAAAGATTACTTCAACTGGGTCTATTCTAACAAACCCGAGTGGCAGCGATTCTGAGGCTCATATATTCGCACCTTCTTCCAATTCAAAAATCAACAATCGTCAATCGTCAATCGTCATTCAAACCGAATGATCAAAGCGCTCCTCATAAAGAATCGATTGACTCCGCTTCGCTCCGTCCAAGCAGTCGGGACTTCGTCATTGTATTGAAGTTCGCTAGCGCTCACAAAGCATTGACGATTGACGATTGACGATTGTTGATTTTTGAATGAAGAGATAAAAATCCACTCTCCCTAGGCCAAAGGCCTAACATAGGTCAGCCCAGTGCAACGCACTGGGTTAAATCGTATAATATATTCTAGCCCTGAAAGGGCGATTTACAGCTCTATCCTCGATACCATCCGACAAAATTACCGCAACTTGAAATCGCGACCATCGCCAGGAGTAAGAATAGATATTTCATTTCTCAACTTTCACTGAAGCTTCTTCCTTATACTGAATGCTTCGGAATTGACTGATTAAATTGTCTTTCATGTTTTCCGCCACAATTTCCGCAGCGCCATTACTAAAGCGTCCTAATTCCAGATCGGCGATCTTTTTCACGGGTGCGGTGCCGGATGCATTTTTCGTCATCATTTCACCGAGTTCTCTCTCCGTGCTCGGAGAGAGAACTTCATAACGCGCCACAAAGACACGCTCTATTTTTTGTGGCTGCGGTGTGATCGCCAAGGGCAACACAGAATCCACCCACGTGCGATCGACGATGGTAAATATACGTTGGCCGGGTTCGCTGAACCATGTGTGATTCCACGTATCAACCATCGCCTTTGCCTCAGCTTTACTAAGTCCACGCTCGGCAAGTTCGGTTTGAAAAAGTGCGCGGAGTTCTGTGTCGGCTTGTTCCAGTGAAATGGTTTCATCAGGAAAAGTGATATTCGCCAAACGCGAGGCATCTTTAGATGGGCCTGGCACATTCGGCATTTGCACCCAAGTGGCTTTCCCATCTTTCACACGTAGGGCTATGAGAAACGTGCTATCGGATTGGCTATAACTGGAGAATGACATGGAACGATCATTCGGCATGTAAACCGAGTAAGGAGGCAAAGATTGTCCAGCACCACGATAGAAGATGAATTTCTCCACTTGATTCACATTAGGCGCGAACTTGTTAGGAACATCGGAACGAAAAATCCAAGCATCCGGCACATTGCGGGCAGCCGCGTAGTTATCACCTTGTTTTGAAACGACCGCCGGAATCAATTTCCCATCTTTATGACTTGGAGGAAGTAGTTTACCTGTCCAACGAACAGCTGTAGGCGGCATCTTCACACTGAATTCTCTCATTCGTTGATCAAAAATCTGTTCGCCGTTGGGTAAAACGGCGACACAGGAAAGTAATGGAGTCATTTCTCTTAAAGCAACAGTGCTAGGAGATGAAGTATAAGGTTCATCATTAGTCACTGGAAAACGCTCGGTGATACTCCCCTCCGCAAACGCGACCCTTACTGAAACATCCATTTCTTTCTCCGGATAAAAATAGATCACCGGAGTTTCCATCCGAACCTGTGCGAATGGAATTGTACTTTTCATCATCAAAGGATTCATGTTCACGAAAGCTGGAAGCTTTGCTGCATCTGAATAAGGCTGATACCACTTCACCGTCTGGCCCGTGGAAGAAACGAGCACGGTAAAGGTGCCCCACTCGTGAACTTCGAGGGCATGGAGAGAAGTAGGAAGGAGGGCACTGGCGAACAGCGCGACATGCTTGAGGAATGGTTTAGTTTTCATACGCACCCAGATCCTACCTCGACTGCGCGTTAAGTTCTGTAAATGCCATGTAAAAAATCGAGGTGTTTCTAATTTCGTTCGATTTATTCTGGTTTCCCGAAGATTTTAACGACGACCAATTTATTTGGCAGTTTATTTGAAGAAGCTGAGGCCCGTTGAGGAAAGGGGACACACCTATCCCCTTTTTCTGTTCCATTTTCCAGTTCAGGCCTACCGGAATAGCCGAGCCTTCAACTGCTGCAAGTTGCGCCTTGCTTCATCCGGTGCCCGCCGGATAGCCTCGTCCAGGTGAGGTTTCGCGGCCGTGAGTTCTCCGGCTTTCAGGAAGAGTTCCGCCAGCATCGCATGTGCCCGCCACAGGTCCGGCGTTTCGCCCAACCGCGTCACTTCAAGCAGGCACTCGCGGGCCTCGCCCGGTTGTCGCAGATTAACTAACAGGGTGCCCTTGGCGACCCGCAGCCGGGCGTTTTCCTTCGCTGATAGACCACCGGGCCCTTCGAGTGCTCTCGTGAAATATTCCACTCCGCGTTTGCCATAAGCGGGATTAAGCGCCGGACTGGCGGTTGTCTGCATCTGGTAGGAATACTGCTCGCCGAAAAGAACCGGATCCATAGTCGCCGCGATCCCGTCGGCGCGCGCCAGAAAGGCATCCGCGGACGTCTGATCTCCTATCAACTCTCTCTCGACCAGCGAGGCCTCGAACCACGCCACTTCGGTGTTAGGGGCGTATCGCACAGCCGCCGCGAAAGCCGCGCGGGCTCGCCGCGCGATGGACTCCCGCTCAGCGCCCGCCGGCATTTCAAACGCCTGCCGCATCAGCACGTTGCCAAGGAAGTAATGCAAGACGTTCCGGTTGTCTAGGCTCAGGCCATCCTGCAGGATTTTCTCGGCACCGCGCATCGCTTGCAGGCATTGCGCAGAGTCCTGGGATCGCTCGGCCACCGCCATCGCGGCTTTGGACCCATGGATCCGGCTGAAAGTATCCCGCGGGTTGTGCCGCAAAACCCGCTTGTGGACCTCGTAAGCCGCCAGAGGCTGGATTGCCCCCAAACGACTGGCCAAGGCTCCCGATGCCTGGCTGGAAAAAGCCGGAAGCTGCGTCACCCGGATTGCTTGGACGCACGCTACTAGGGCAATCGTCGCTGCCGCCAGCGCGGGAACACCCGGCCGACACCGGTTGATGCGCCCGCTCGCAAAAACCAGCAGCACCGCCACCAGCGGCACCATCGCCAGCAGGAACAGGAAATGCTCGGTCGCAAGATTCTCTAGCAAGACCGCCTTGTGGATGACTTCCGCCAGCGGGGTGCTGGCCGTGGGCATTCCGCCCACCTCCGCCAATTTCCCGATTTTCCAGACCGACCAGGCGGTCGCGATCCCGAACGACACCACTCCCGCAACGGCGAACATTCGCCACCTGCCGCCGCGCTCTATCGGCATTTCTTGGCCGTTTGGCAGTAGTAGCAGCGCTCCAAACCAAGTGGGTACAAGCAGCAGTAGAGCAAGATCGCGCGTCAGCCAGTGTGACACGCCTCCACCGGAGCTTCCTGCTTGCGGCGAAAAGTCGGTAATGAACGCATAGCACACCGCCGCGAGCATGCCGCCCGCCAGCACCCCCCGCCATAAAGCTGTTGTTAGCCATGGTGCTTCCGCGCAACGCTCCATTGCTGGCTCCTGATTCACCAACGGCTTCCCGGGCCTGCCCAAGGCCACGATGCTCCCGGCACAGATCCATGCCAGAGCGGAGGTGTTGGCAGTCGGAAAGGCAAAACACATGTCGATCCAATGCGCCGTCAGCGCGGCGAGCAGTGCGATCATCAACGAGGCGGCAGGCCCGCATCCGCGGGCTGCCGCAGCTTGTCCACCCCGCCATTCGGCGGTCAGCGGCCATAGGATCAGACCTCCGGCGAATCCCATCGGAAAACCCAGACCGAAATACCCGGTCCCAAAATAGAGTTCCATGGCGAGCCCCGAGAACAGCCCGAGCAGGACTCCCGCAGCCACCAACTGCCGAGGTCGGAACCGGGCCCCACACAGGCCCAAACCGACGAGACCGCGAGAAAAGACCGCCGCCTGCAGCAGCAGGGTCGCCGCCAGCCCCAATAGTCCCACGGATTGCACGGTGTCCCAGAACGAGTTGTGAAGTCGGCTTTCAATGCCGGCACCCGGTGCGGCTCCGCCGATAAACAAATGTTGCGGAAACATGGCGGAAAGCGTCTCCGGCCCATAACCCACCAATGGCCTGACGCGCCACCACCCGTCAGTCTGCCCGTTCGGAAAAACCATCGGACTGCCACGCAGCGTCATCGCGGGTGACTTCTCCCAGACTGATCTCCGGAATTCATCTCCGGTGCCGGTCCCCACCGGCACGATCATCGCCAGCCGCCCCACCACGGGAATCTGGCGAACCGAAGGGTTTTCCCAAGCGAGCAGGGCCAGTCCCGCCAAGCCGAGGATCACCGAAGCGGTCAGGGCGATCGCCGCGAGCGCCCGCCGGAAGCGCCCCATGCACATGGCGTGCAAAACGGCCGCACACGCCGCAGCGGCGAGCAGACCCAGAAACGGACCCCGCTTGCCGGTCGCGATCAGCGCCGCGATCTGAATGGCCAGGAGCAGCCCGAAACAAATCACGACCGCACGGGAAGCCGCCGTTTGCCGCTGCCGCGCATCGCGCAGGGCGGATGCAACTTTCCAAGCGCACAGCGGAATCGCAAAAAGCAACGATCCGGCCGCAAATATCGGATGACCTGCGAATGAGCCGGGGGTGAGATCTCCAATTTCATGAGCCAGTGGATCCCAGCCCATGCGTTGATAAATGGCATATAGTGCCAGCGGCAGGCTGGCTGCCAGAATGACGGCGACGAGCCGTTGGACTTGTTCCGGCCGCCGCAGGCAGCTCGCCACCCCCGCGAACAGACTCAACTGACAGAAAAGCGCCAGACTCCCGTGCAGGAAAGCATCCCCACCCCACAGACTGTCCCGCCAGTCTAACGATCCGATCATGCTGATGCCGTGGGCTGCCAGCAGAATAGCTGCCGCAGCCGCCCATAAGGACACGCCAAGCCGCCCGCGGCCTTGCCGTTCGACCAGCCGCACGAATAAGGCTCCCGCCGCCACCAGTCCCAGGGAATTCAGCAGTCCCATCTTGATTGGCAGGAACCGGTCCGTCGCCAGCGGATCCATCAGCAACGGCAGTACCCCGGCCGCCAACAGCCAGCACGCTTCGATCAGGCGACCGCAGAAGGCTGCGACCGTCGATTCGTTCGTCAACTCGGGCTTCATCGGTTCCCCCATCCCTGCGGCGGTGGGGGCTTCACTTTCGGATGCAGGGGTCATAGCTCGTTGGGTTGGGATCCGAGTCGTGGCGCATTCAGCCCCGGAATGCTAGGAATTTGCTTTTTCACCTAGGGAGGAGATTACACTGGGGAGCCGGTCTGGGAAGGGGAAAAGGGGGTTGGCGACGCCTGGCGTGGCATTGGGACTAACTTTTGTTTGAAGAGGCGTCTTAGTCGGTAGGGAAATGAGAAAACCCCACGATCCTTGCCAGTGCTGCCGTGCGGGCTTTCCCGAGATGGTGCCGCCAATAGCCTGTGTTGTAGTCACGGAGCCCCCCCCAGCTTGATGATCAATCCCGCAATCGGCTGGCGCATGTTTTCCGGTGCCGTTTGAAGGGCGTTTTTCAGGGCGATGACCGCACCTTTGGCATCTCCCTTTGCCATTAGAATTTCCGCAAGCATCCCATTGGCTTTCCAACTGACTTCGGCCCGTACGCCTGGAATGGCTTCGCGCAGGAGAATTTCAGCTATACCGACATCACCTCGATTGGCCAGCAGAAGTCTGGCCTTTTCGAATTTGGCCATGGCAATTCCTTGTGGATCAGCAGTCCCGGAGAGGCGGTCGAAATGGAGGATGGCGATCCTGGCGAATTCAGCGCGGAGACGGGGATCAGGCGTATTGAGTCCTAACGCTGCATAATTGGTGAAAGACATATCCGATGCGTTGCTGGTGAGCCGGAGGGCATGGTCGAGCTTCTTGTCGGCAGCAACGGGGTCGTTGAGCAGTAAGCGATCTACTATTGATGCGTAAGTCCAAGGTTGTTCTTGATGAGGCTCAAAAGCGGTCGCCATGGCGAAAGCCCGCGCGGCCTGTGCGGCGGTCGCATCCCTGGCAGGACGTGATTCACCATGAGCCCGTTGTAAATAAAGTTTCCCCAAGAGAAAGTGCGAACGGTTGAACTCCGAGATGGCACGTCCCGCGAGCAGAACGTTTTCCGCTTCGACCAAAAGAACACGTGCCTCATCAACTTTTTTAGTGGAATAGGCGGAATCCATCAGCGAGGTGGCCAGTAACCCTCGGTAAGCGAACGGCTGTGGATCCAAGCGGATGGCCCTGCGGTAAACCTCGTTGGCGAATTCCGGACGTCCGAGTGCGATGAGAGCGGACGCCCATTGGGAGGAAAGGTTTGCCTGAAGCGGGCGCAAGGCGAATTGCCAACACCCCGACACGACGGCAACTCCCGCCAACCCCGTCGCGAACCAACCACGTATAGGCGTGCGAGCACACGACGGATAGGGACGGGCCAGATCCCAAGCGGCCAAGACCAGAAGCAACCCTGCTATCGCCAGATAAATGAAAAAAAGTTGATCATAAGCCATCGCCTGCTTCAAGACCGTGTTCACTGGTGCCGTTTCGATGGGGACTGATCCGATTGCGCGGATCCAGAAAATCTGCGAAATGCAGTAAATCCCTCCAACAAGGCCTGCCACGAGGATCACTCGCAGGGCCCGCCTCACAAAGCCGGCAGCAGCGTTGCCCACCACGGGCATGGCGAGAATGGGTCCGCCGATCAGTAAAAGGGCGACAGGCAGCATCCAGAGGAGAGACGCCTGTTCCTCGATGGGTTTCGGCTGGAAGAGCGAGACCTTCAAGATGCCGTCGAAGGTCATTGGCGAGTAGGAGTATTGATGGAGACATCCGAATAACAAAGTGACCACTCCAAGAGCCAGGAGCGCGGCATTGCCCGTAGTGGATGTCAGAGGTTTAACGTCCGGTGGTTGCGCTAGGGTTTCATCTAACGAGGATGGGGAGGCTCTTTGAATTGAAATGGGCAAATACCTGATAGAATGCACCATCCCGATGCTGAGCCAGAACATCACCGCAGTGGGCGCCGAGTGAAAAATGAATGCCATATCGACCAAATGGCCGACCAGTCCCGCCATGATAGCGATCAGCAACCCGCAGGGAAATGTCCCGGCTAGCTGTGCGTCGCCGTTCGGTGGTGTTCGCATTGCCCGGATGAGCGCAAAAACCAGCGTCCCGGCAGCGATGCCGCACAACAATCCCATGCCGATGAAACCGACCTTCAATGCCACCCCGGCGACGGTCGCGCCGACAGCGCCACAAGAGCCGATTGCCAAAGCAAATATCACTGACTCCCGCCGACTGACCATCCAGCCCAGTAGCTGAAACCCACGGTAAAAAGTGAGGATCATCACTGCGAGCAACCCTAACAACCCAGGTAATCCGTAGGAAAAAAACTGGTCCCATACGAGATTGTGAAAACGGTTTTCAATCTTATCGTAACCAAAACAAGCCCTCTCTTGGGGAAAAACGCTCTGGAGGGTTTCCGGGCCGTAGCCCAACAGAAGCCTCATTCCATGCAGGCCGTCAGAACCACCGGAAGGAGTGGGTAGAGCCCGGTCCCCTACCATCATCCGGGGCATGTGTTTCCATGTTTCAGCCCGGAACACATCAATTTCCGCTCCTGCGGATTTCGATTCGAGAAAGCGTTTCAGGATTGGCAACTCCGAGCCGAAATCATGGGCTGATTTTGAAGAATAGATCACGCCGATCCCGATTGCTCCGCACGCGCAGAGGCCGCAAATCGCCAGCAACCAACTCCTGCGTCGATGGTGGACAGCGAGAAAGACACCGAACGCCAGCAACATCGCGCCAATTCCCACTGTGGGACCGCGACTCTCTGTATAGATAAAACCGGCCACTTGAACTGCAAGAATCAACGTTCCGCTGATAGTCTCGACCCAGCGCGGAATCCCGGCAAGACGCCCGCTGCCAAGCAGACGCCAGAGCGTCAGCGGAATGACCATCAGAAGATAACCGCCGAGATAGATCGAATGCCCAGCGGTGGAATGGCACCGCATGCCCTCCAGTTGGGGATGCCTCGGATCAAATCCCGCTCGCTGGAGAATCGCCAGCAAGCCCGCCGCGAAACCACTGAGAATCATGACAGAAACAAGTCGGTGAAGTTGCTCGGGTTTCCGTAAGTTACAGCTCACCAATGCCGCCAGACCCAACGCCGCCAGCCATGCGGCAATGCCTTGAAAAGTTTCAGGCGCTCCCCACAAGCTGGACGCCCGGTCCACTGAAAACCACGCGGAAATCAATCCGAACAAACCCAGCAACCCAAGCACGATGAGAAGCGGATTGCCGTAAAATGATTGCCTCTTGGAACCGAGATTTACCGCACGGACAAACCAAGCCGCCATCCCGATTGCCGATAAAATCATCCAAACCCCATACTTGAAAGGTTGATAGGCGATATCGGTGCCACGCGGGCTGAGCAACAAAGGAATCACACAAGCCGCTCCCAGCCAGCAAGCCTCCTGCACCCCTGCAGAGAATCGGCTCAATCGATCTTCTTTTGGCTCTGCGCAGGTATGGGTCATTTTTATGTTACTCTTTGAGAAGCGATTTCACGCAACCATCCACGAAATGTGACAAAACTGACACGAGGAAACTCTCCGAATGAAATTCACTGAAGCGATTGTTAAAAATACGCGTCCGCCTGCAGACGCGGCTTCCCAAGGCGAACAAGCTAGGGAGCAAAATAAATAAAATGAATGCTAGGAATTTGCTTTTTCACCTAGTGCAGAGAATACACTGAAGGGCCATCTGTGGAAGGAGAAAAGGGGGTTGTCCCATTGACGGTGGGTTGGGCAATACGACGCGTAGGGATACACCCCATGGCAGAGGAGCCACCGCGAGCGCACACTCCGGCGCCCATATGAGTAAGCTCGTCCCCCCCAATTCAGATTGGCCAATTCAGATTGTCTGTCCCTTAGAACGGTTCACCCGAACCTATCACTCAGAACCAAAACCATGATCAGTTCTGCAGATATCTTCAACGCCTAGATCCTGATCGTAGACGATCAGGAGGCGAACGTCGCCCTCCTGGAGTTGATGCTGGTCGGGGCCGGCTATGTGTCGGTGACCTCCACGCGGAATCCGCGCGCAGTCTGCGAACTCCACCGCCAGCACCGCTACGATCTCATCCTGCTCGATCTGCAGATGCCCAGCATGGACGGTTTCGAGGTGATGGAAGGCCTGAAGAAAATCGAGACCAGCGGCTATCTGCCCGTGCTCGTGCTGACGGCCGAACCCGACCACAAGTTGCGCGCGCTGCGGGCCGGCGCGAAGGATTTTGTCAGCAAGCCCTTCGTCCTCGCCGAAATTCTGCTCCGGGTGCACAACATGCTCGAAGTCCGCCTGCTGCACCGGGAGACGAAGCGCCTCTACGAGTGCGTCATGGCGGAGCAAAAGGTGTCGGAAAGGCTGCTACTGAACGTGCTGCCACAAACCATCGCGAAGCGCCTGAAACGGCGCTCCGAAATCGCAGACGGCGATTTCTCCGAGCGCATCGTCGACAGCTTTCCGGAGGTGACCGTGTTGTTTGCCGACCTCGTGGAATTCACCAAGTTCTCCGCTAACCTGAGCCCCGAGGAACTCGTGGATGTGCTCAACGACATCTTCACCCGCTTCGACCGCATCGCCGACGCCCGTGGCCTCGAGAAGATCAAGACGATAGGCGACGCCTACATGGCGGCCGCGGGCCTGCCCGTGCCAGTGTCCGATCACACCGAGCGGGCGGCCCTCATGGCGCTGGACATGATGGAGGTCATGGACCACTTCAATACGGAAGGCCCCTACCAACTGCGGGTACGCATCGGCATCAGCACTGGGGCCGCGGTCGCCGGTGTGATCGGCAAGAACAAATTCCTTTACGACCTGTGGGGCGACGTGGTGAACACCGCCAGCCGGATGGAATCTCACGGCGTATCAGGGCGAATTCAGGTGACGGACTTGACGCGGCAGCGATTGGGCGAATCGTTTACTTTCGAGGAACGCGGCACCATCGAGATCAAGGGCAAGGGTGCGATGCGCACCTGGTTCCTCGACAGCAGAAATGAGCAAACTGGTTCGGTGCAGCCGTTCGTAAAACTTCAGCTCGCTTCGGTCTAGCCGCCCACCGCATGGCCGTCAAATTTCAGAACGTGCGCTAAATTGGATTTAACATCATTTTTCGTCTAGCAAATCTTACTAACACAGTGTGCTAGACTGTTTGCCAGAAATAGCTAGCAGAGCCACAGCACGGCCATCTGCGCTACCAAGATGCGTAGCAACATCGTGAGCGGATAGACGTTCGCGTAGGCCAGCGCAGGGCAATCGGAGTTCGCGAGTTTGTTGGCAAACGCAAGCGCTGGAGGATCGGTCATACTTCCGGCCAGCACGCCTACCAATGTGAGGTAATTCATTTTCAACCACTTTCGCGCGATGAATCCAACGACTAACAGCGGCAAGGTCGTCACCGCTGCTCCCAGTGCCATCCATTGCAGACCGGCGGCGGAAAATGCGGTTTCCACAAAATTCGCTCCCGCACCCAAGCCGACGCAGGCCAGGAAAAAGATGATGCCGAGCTCTCTAAACGCCGTATTAGCGTTGATCGGCATATGGATTACCAGCGGGCCTATTTTTCCAAGCCTCCCCATCAGGATCGCGACAATCAAAGGGCCACCGGCCAAACCGAGACGCAGCGGGATAGGCACTCCTGGTATCGTCCACGGATAAAGGCCTAATAGAATCCCCAGAGTGATGCCGACGAAAATCGAGGCGAAGCTGGTTTCGTTAAGTTGGCGGACAGAATTTCCCAGTGCCTTTGCGGCGCTTTCAAGCGCGGCTTCCTCGCCTACGAGATTCATCATATCGCCGAATTGTAGGCGCATGTTCGGCATCGCGGTGAGGATCATATCTTGTCGGCTAACGCGAGTGACGGTCACCCCGAAGCGCTGACTGATCTGCGTGTCGTCAATAGTTTTACCCACCATGATCTTGTTAGTCACGATCACCCGCTTCGAAAGAAGCAGTCCGGGAGCCTTGCGCAAATCCTCATCCACACGGCTGCCGACTCCCAGCTCGACGCGGTGAAGCTGCTCCGGTGATCCGACAACAAGGACTCGATCCCCCATCTCGATCACGGACTCGCGCGTCGCACCATGTGCTTCCTTTTCAGATTCCCGCCGGATGCGCGATACGACGACGCCTTCGTCGCCGAGACCCGGGATATTCTTGATCGGTTCACCGGCAAGATTGGCATTTTCAACGACGAAGGTTCCACGCTCTACCGCACTGATGCCCTCGGCCATTTTCTGTTGGAGAAGGACGAGCTCGGTCTTCGGATTAATCCGAAAAACGACGCGCAAGATCACCATCGCGAGGATGATTCCAAAAACACCAAACGGATAAGCGACCGCATAAGCCATCGCCGCTAGGTTCGCCTGTTGGGGATCGTTGGACGCGGTGGCCATCGCCTGCTGCGCCGCGCCCAATGAAGGCGTGTTCGTCGTCCCTCCCGAAAGGATACCAGCCGTCACTCCGATGTCCCATTTCAGAATATGACCGACTCCGAATGCGATCAGCGCCCCGCCCAGAACCACCATCACCGCAATCGAGTTGAGCTTGAGGCCATCACTTTTCATCGAGTTAACAAAGCCCGGCCCAAGTTGCAGGCCGACGGTGAAGACGAACAGCACCAAGCCGAATTCTTTCAGGAACACCATCAACTGCGGATCCAGGCTCAAGCCGAAATGACCAAGTAGCAGTCCGCTGAAAAGCATCCCGGCAACCCCCAACTTCATCCCACAAATCCGGATACTGCCGATTAGGAGTCCGAGGATAGCTGTCAGCGAAATTACAAGAATCGGCTCAGCGTGCGGGGAAATAGCTTCGATGCTTTTTAAAAGTTGAACCATGAGCGGACTATAGCCCATCACTCAAATCCGACAACGCATATACAATCAATCTCATAGCATTGGTAGTGATCTGCCGGCGAACTGCTGGGAATAGCGATGAATAAGTTGTCAGTCCCTTAAAACGTTTCGACATGGGATCGCTTGATTGCGATTGTTGGCTTCGCGGTTCTAGTTAGGATCGTGGTGCGTTTCACCTTCAAACCGCATCGTGGTAGGTGATGCTATTCTTTTTCGATTCCATAAGCGCTACTAACGTCAGGTAGGAATTACGATCGATCAAAGTCCAAATTTACACTGCACATACCGCGATTTTTAGTCTAGTGATCATCTCATCACCCGCAAATCCCATGCCTAGAGTCACCTTTACCATCCCTGGATATCATCCACAGTCTTTTGATTTTGACCTGAATCGCGAGGTAGTCACGATTGGCCGACGCGAAACCAACGATATCCTAATCAGCTGTGGCTCGGTTTCGGGAAATCATGCGGAGATGCATCGCGTGAAGGGCTGTTATCATCTAATTGATGTCGGATCGACCAACGGCACCTATCTCGACGGGATACTCCAGCAAACCGTGGTCTTACATACAGGGATGACTGTAAAACTTGGCGACACGGACTTCGAATTTATCCTTAGTGCAGATGAATCGGAGATATTAAAATCCGAACTTTATCCTGTCTCAACACCTGCAATCATCTTCGACGCAGAGCAAGCCGCAGCAGAGAAAGCTCAAGCAGAGAAAGCTCAAGCAGAGAAAGCTCAAGCAGAGAAAGCTCAAGCAGAGAAAGCTCAAGCAGAGAAAGCTCAAGCAGAGAAAGCTCAAGCAGAGAAAGCTCAAGCAGAGAAAGCTC
>JANPEG010000044.1:0-46607 GCA_031431855.1 Akkermansiaceae bacterium
TTGATGGTGAGTATTGCGATATCATCTACAAGAATGGCAATTGTGGCAGGCAGAAACGCACTTGTCAGATCAAGTGTCCCTTCATAGGTCTTGGATTCGTTGGGCATATTTGAGCGATCACCTAGTCGTTCGCCACGGGAATTATTGTCTCTGTCCATAATCGTTGCCTCCCCTTCAATCGGGTTAACCGCCTCATATTTATCCTCTCGAATTTTATCGATGGTCCAAACTTTGAGAGTCCCATCTTGTTTTTTCAGATCTGCCGCATAAGGAATATTACCCGTAACAGGTACTGTTTGGGCATGGCTCACAGTCATGAGCGCAACAAAGCCGATGACTAATCTTGTAAGCATGTGATATGGATTCAAGAATGAGGTCGGCTTATTCAGTTGTGATGATTGGTTTGAATACATCGGATAATCAGATTTACTTGTTACTTTTTTTGGTGGGAGGTTTGGCTGGTGGAGGGTAAGCAGCATCAAGTAAATCGAGGTATTTCATATATTCCCTAGGTCCTTCCTGCTTGCCGTATATCCGACTGAAGAGGTTCTTAACGGCAACTGCGGAGGAGCCTTCGATAGGTCTTACCTTCTCGTGCAGGTGATACCAATAGATGATGTAGTGAAACATTTGGTTTTCCGCACAACGGTTGCCCACCATGACTCGATGAAAATTCATGTCGCTCTCCAACTTTTTGAACACTTCAACCCGCAACGACCACTTGAGGCATTCAATGTACGAAGCTGTGTGCCCTCTGCTCGAGGTGACTCTTGCCAGGGCATTAATCAGTATCTCCGGAACGTAGCCTCGCATGTTTTCAGGAAATTGATTGGCAATGGCGATGCCTATATCAAATATCGCGGGAATTTCGAGTTCTTTACCATATTCCTTGCGTCCTGTTGCTTCGTCCGCTTTTGGTGCCAGTGCAGTGAAAGTTTGAGTTAACAGATGAAATCCATCAATTCGATCCTGCTCGGAGCCGCAGGCAAAAATGTAATCCACTACGACAAGAGACTCCAACCAGCGCTTGGTGAATACCGAGCGATTTCCTCTTGGCTGGAAATAATTCCCGTAAGATTCGTCCACCATTTGGTGATGTTTATCTGAGATTTCTTTGGCTGTTCCATGGTAGATGGATGCATCTACTTCCAGAGTAATTTGTTCCTTCTCTAAAAGACGTTTCACCCATGGGTAACGCTCTGCGAATCGTTCACGATGAGCCTTCATCCCCTCGACATCGTTGAAGACTGATGTTGGCGAGGTGGAAATCACCTTGAATTGCGGAGCTTCGCCACGTGTTGCAAAAATTTCCTTTTGAACTTCGGGTGCCAGTCCGGCAGGCGGTTGAAGGTTTCGATATAATCCCAAAATACTTGTTGTGCAGGGGTGATAATATCTTTTGACGGCCTGGCTGGAAGTTCAGGGTTAATCCTGATGGGGTATGCTTCGGTCGCCGTGGATCCACTGCTTTGCTGTTCGGTAGGAGACTTTTGTTTGCAACCTGTCAGTGCAAGGAGACCAAAGGCAAGGACTGTTGGATAAATCCATTTCAATCGCCAGCACTGGAAGTGCGGATGAGTGAGGTATAAGCCGAATGCTTTACAACGAAAATCCATGAGGGGTTGAAGGCGTTGTTCACGATGGCAATCTGGATGTCAATGAATAATTTACAATCGATATCCAATCTTACGGTAACACTGAATTGAAACCGTATTATGTTAGCTAGTGAAATCACTACTTTAACCTGAACCTTGATCTTTTTGCGGCAGTGGCAATGATTTGCAGCAACCAAACGAGTCATGCCAAAAATCGCACTCCTTCAGTCTAAGACATTTTCAGATAAGCAAACGGCCTACGATCATCACGAGCAGTTGATTCGTGAAGCTGCAAAAAACGGCGCGAAGATCATCGCTACCCAAGAACTATTCCTCACTCCCTATTTTTGTACAATCCAAGACACGGAGCGATTTGAACTCGCAGATCGCATCCCGAGTCCGTTGACGGATCGTTTAGGCGCACTGAGCAAAGAACTCGGCGTGGTGCTGATTTCCTCGTTATTCGAACATCGCGGACCCGGCATGTATCACAACACGGCTGTCGTGCATGATACGGATGGAACCCAGCTCGGAATCTATCGCAAAGCTCACATTCCTCAGGATCCAGGATTTGAGGAAAAATTCTATTTTACTCCCGGCGACAGTGGTTGGCCGGTATGGGATACTGCATTTGGAAAAATCGGAGTATTGATTTGTTGGGATCAATGGTTTCCCGAAGCGGCAAGGCTAATGGCTTTGGGTGGAGCGGAATTATTGATTTACCCAACAGCGATCGGCTGGCTTCCTGAGGAAAAAGCAGCACTTGGAAAAGCCCAGCATTGCGCATGGGAAACCGTGCAGCGCGGTCACGCGGTTGCGAATGGTTGTTTTGTGGCGGCGATCAATCGTGCAGGAACACATGATGGCACGGAGTTCTGGGGACAGTCGTTTGTCGCCAATCCTTACGGTGAAATCGTCGCGAAAGCTTCTGTGGAAAATGAAGAGATCGTTTACCACGACGTCGATTTCCAACAGGTGGAAAATTTCCGCCGGATCTGGCCGTTTTTCAGAGATCGCAGAATCGATGCATATGCCGATCTAACATCTAGATGGAGAGTTTGAAGGGCTACTGGCAATAATCGAAGAAGCAGCGTTTCTTGATCAGCTCCACAACCTGCTGTGGCACCATGGCCTCCCAACTGTGATCGCCTTTACTGATCTTAGCCAGAACATCTCTGGATAAAATACTCAACACTTCAGGGTTGTGGTTATCCAGATCAATGAAGCTGCCCCGATCTGCTAGATAGCCATATAACTTACTCAACTCAGGAGCGACTTTCATCGTATCTTTGGTGATGATTTCTCCCGTTGACGTGTCGAGCAGCGGGTAGATGAAAAGTTTCAGGTTATGTTTAAACAACCGACCGAAACTTTCTAAAATTCCACCGGGAAGCGTTGTGTAATACTTTTCATCGAAAAGTTCGATCAATGAGGGAACACCCATCACGATTCCAATTCGCTCCTTGGTCCTCCACGAAAGGTAGGCAGCGAGGCGGTAATATTCGAAGTAGTCGGAAATCAAAACCGTCATTCCACAGGCAGCTAACAGATCGGCTCGTGCTAAGAAATCACGACGATCCACATCCTTTCCTCCCGCGAGAAGATTACGCATCGTAAGCTCAAAAATCGGCAAGACCTCTTTATCCGCCATCGAGGGATCCTCTTTGATCTTCTGCAGCGCACATTCTAACATATCGAAATTCACATGCGTTGGCGGACGGAAACTTCCCCGTTCAACTAAAACGGTTTTTTTGTAGAGCGCTTCGGAAGGCTGAAGCACTTCGCCTTTGGCACTGAACATCGCGGCTCCGCTCAAACCAAGCTGCACGAGTTTCAAAGCAATCAAACGATTGTCCACGGCACGGAATTCGATACCGCGAAACTCAATCATATCGATCTCGACACGCCCGGTTGTCAGCTTATCAAGAAGGCTTTCGACCAATTGCTCGGGCTCATGGTGAAGGAAAAAACCACCGTAAAGCAAGTTCACCCCAACAATACCGAGCGCCTCCTGTTGTAAGGAAGCCTCAGCATCGAGCATCCGAACATGGATCATGATTTGACTAGGTTCGTCGTGTGGGCGGGATTGAAATTTCAAACCCATCCAACCATGGCACTCGTTTCCGCCTTGGTAGGAACGAGCGACCACTGTATCCGCAAAAGCAAAAAACGCCGTGCTATCTCCACGTTGTGAATTCAGGCGCTCCACATTTAGACCATACTCCCTATCCAACATCGATTGACACCGCGACTCAGAAACATAGCGATCCCCGCTGCCGTAAATCGCATCGCTCACTGTCATATCATACGCGGACATACTTTTCGCCACGGTTCCTGCGGCTCCGCCGACGCGAAAAAACCACCTAACGACTTCCTGACCAGCTCCGATCTCGGCAAAGGTGCCATACCACCTCGGATCCAAGTTGATCTTCAGGGCTTTTTGATGCGTGTCCAATTCGAGCTCTTGTTGCATGATTTGATTGAATTTACAGGAGAAGCTCTAACATCGACTGGGAAAATTAGGGCATAAAAAAAGGTGGAACAGACATCCCACCTTTTACAAAGCAATTTTAACGCCGATTACTTCACAAAATCTGCAGCTTTCATATTTGGTTTAAATCCCTTGAAGCCATAATTAGACGGTTTGAACTCGGCTGAGATGGAAACTTCCGCCTTTTCCGGCACTTCCAAGCCCAAGCCCCAGTAGACTCCATTGACGATAAGTCGGCGTAAATCCTCGTCAACGATCTCTGTCGCGGCGCCCATCGTGGTGGTTAAAATTTTGTTGGTGGTTCCGGTTTCGTTCTTCACCTCACGCGTCCAAGCGACCGGCATCGCGGGCTCATTGACCTTTTGAGCCACTCCAACCTTGGTTTTTTTCTCATAATCTGCAGGCTCATCGGTTGGATTCATTCCTTTAAGAACGATACCGCGAAGCAAAATCGTCGCATCAGCCGGAGGTGCGGCTTCGTAGACATCGGTATCGCCAAAAACCTCAGTGACACCTTTTAGCAGCGGGCTTTTTTCACTCCCGGGCTCCATGACGGTTTTGGTCGCCTCCTTTTTATGCACACCCCAATGAGTCAACCAGGTTTCGCCAAGCACCTTGCGTCCGAAGCCACCACTTGAATGATTCCATGACCAATCTGCCCATGAGCCATCTTTCTTAGTATTGAAAGCGTGTGTGCTCGTGCGCAGAGCAACCACCGGAATCCCACGATTCATAGCAGCTTTGAACTTACCCATCGTTTCATCGTTCCAGTCGCGGAAACGCAACAACATCACCACTGCATCCGCTTTATCCAACGCCTCAGCACCCATCAAACTCTTGGTTGCTGCCGGATTGATCGTCCCGTCTTCATCTGCTGAAAACAAAACCGACGTCTCAAAACCATGTTTTTCCGCAAGGAGTTTCGCCAACACAGGCATGACCTCCTCGGATCGGTACTCCTCATCCCCCGCCAAAAGAACTACATGTTTGCCCTTTCCTGGTCCTTCCCCACCACTGAAATTTAACGTCCCAACGCCCGAGGTCATTTTCACCTCTGCTTGAAGTGTGACTGTGGCAAATCCGAATAATGCAGCTATGTGTATAAGTTTCATCATGTCTGGATACTTAAAGGTTCGTTCATTCCTCTCAAGAAATTTATTGGGATAATATCCATCAATCCAGCTCTTGCCAAAGACGCTATCATCTTCATGTTTATACCCATGAAAACTGCCGCGTTACTTTCCATACTGGTTGCCACCAGCGCGTTTGCCGAAGTCCAGTATGCAACAGCAACATGGACCACAACCAAAACTGCGACCAGCAGCGGACCCATTCAAACCGTCATCCGCATGAAGATCTCCGATGGCTGGCACACCTATTGGAAAAATCCCGGTGAAGGCGGTATTCCCATAAAAATCGAAGCCAAGCTGCCTGATGGCTGGACGCTCGGTGAAATCCAATATACGGCACCAAAACGCTTTACCACCGGTGAACTGCCAAGCATTGGCTACGAAGGTGAAGCCATTTTACCAATCACCATTTATCCTCCAAAAGGGGCGGTTAGTGATGGAAAACTACCCGAAATCAAAGCCAACCTATCTTGGCTGACCTGCAACGAATCCAGCTGCGTGCCCGGTGAAGCAGAATTAACTCTTAGCGGCACAAGTGATGCTTTAGTCATTCAAAAAGCATATGACGCTACCCCGAAACCCCTCGAAGGCGCGAAGCTCGCATTCTTTGCAGATAAAAATCAGGTAACGCTCACTCTGACATTACCCGAAAAGTCTAAAATCAATCCAACAATCTATGACGTTTTTTCCGCTACTCCTGATGCTATCTCGGCAGCTTCGGAGCTCCGCTTCAAGCCTGTCGATGGCAAACCCAACATCTGGATCGCCACCGGTAAAAGTAGCGAGTATCTCGATGAAAAAATCAAATCTCTCAGTATTGAGCTTTTCAAATCCGGCGAACCTGCGTGGAGTATTTCCTCAGATAAATAACCGATATTGTTAGAAAACCATCTATGCGTTCATCCTCCACTGCGGATCTTTCCGGCTTACTCACCACACTCCGTCATCTCATTCGTGAGCCTTCCGTAGTGGGTGCGGAGGATTCGTTTTTT
Organism: Akkermansiaceae bacterium; assembly: GCA_031431855.1. Taxonomy (GTDB): domain Bacteria; phylum Verrucomicrobiota; class Verrucomicrobiia; order Verrucomicrobiales; family Akkermansiaceae; genus Luteolibacter. Next base: position 6,209 of record JANPEG010000044.1, read on the forward strand.
CGAGTGATTCGCAGAGAACTCGAGGAAATGGACATTTCCGTAGAACGCCACAGCGGACTCTTGGTCGCCCGTGGCAATCGCCCAGATAGTTCCTACCTCTCCGCACACGTGGATCGCAACGGACTTGTATGCACCGGACCCAACGAATTTCAATACGCCGCCTTTGTCGCCAGTAATCGCGGCGAACTCACAGGCGATTCGGTCTCAGAACAAATGGTCGCCACGATCGCCGATCGTTTCACTGGACAGAGAATCCAAGCTCATCTCCCTTACACCGGAACCTACATCGGCCAAGGCACGATTTCATCCGGCTATCTTTGCCCGAAACGTTCCAACCTCATCTTCGAAGTCGATGGTTTAGATTACCTCGAACCCGGCACTCCCGTCTCTTTCCTTGATCGATTGAAAGTGGAAAACGGTCGCGTATCTGCGCAACTTGATAACGTCGTAAGCGTTGCGCTCATCATCTACTTGTATCGTCTCGGCTATCAGGGCACCGCATTTTTCACAGCTCAAGAAGAAGCAGGTAGAAGCTGGCGCTACATTCTTGCATGGATACAACGAGAGGGCATTTGCACGAAACGGTTGTTAGTCCTTGATACCAGCCCATACCCAACACAAGAGGAAGCTGAAGAACAAAATCTTACTCTGCGGAATCGAGACGCGACCTCGGTTTTTGATCCAGATTTCACCAAAGAAATAGCCAACCGCTGCGATACTCTAGGAATCTCATACTCATTCAAAGATGAGTGGATTCAAAAACGAAATCTCGGGCGTGAAAAACCCTATTCCCTGGGTAGAACCGAACTTGGGAGATTGATCACAGCCAGCGAAGGACAAATCAGCGGAACCACCCTTCAGATTCCCACCACAGGCTACCACACCGCCAACGAAACCGCTTCACTCTCTTCTCTAACAGCAGCATTAGGCCTGCTTAGCTCAATATCCTGAAGCTAAAACTTCCTCAGCGTCGTCGGCTTCAAAAACCGCTCATCCATATCCGGATAATCCATGGTGAAATGCAGCCCGCGTGATTCTCTACGCCGCAACGCGCACTCCACAATCAACCCTGCGACTGCGACCAGATTTCTCAGCTCTAAAATATCCGCATTCACCCGATGTCCCCAATAAAACTCGCGGACTTCTTTCTTCAAATTCCTCAAACGGGCCGCTGCACGACGCAACCGGTTGTCCGTTCTAACAATGGAAACATAATCCCACATGAGTCGGCGGATTTCATCCCAATTGTGATAAATCACCACCAACTCATCCGGCTCCGCCACATCACCATGATGCCATTCGGGAATCGGCGGAGTATCCATCACCTGCTTGTCAGGCGGATAAAGCCTCATCATTTCATCCAACGCCAAACGCCCTACCACATTTCCTTCTAACAAAGAATTCGATGCCAAGCGATTCGCTCCATGCAGCCCCGTGCAACCCACCTCACCAATCGCAAACAACCCGCGCACCGACGTCTTGCCCATTACATCCGTTTTCACTCCCCCGCACATATAATGCGCCGCTGGAACCACAGGAATTGGCGTCGTTTCACAATCCACACCGAACTTCATCAGCGTCTTATAAATATACGGAAAATGCTCCTTCATAAAACCTTTTGGCTTATGCGTCACATCCAGATATACACACGCAGCGCCGGTCTTTTTGATCTCTTGGTCAATCGCCCGCGCCACAATATCACGCGGCGCCAATGAACCCCGGGAATCGATCTTTTTCGTAAAATCCTCACCCTTCGCATTGCGTAAAATCCCGCCCTCACCGCGCACCGCTTCGCTCACCAAAAATGACCTCGCTTCAGGCCCTGTAGCGGCTGGATTGTAAAAACACGTCGGATGAAACTGAATAAATTCCATATTAGACATGGTCGCTCCCGCACGCCACGCAAGCGCCACCCCGTCACCAGTCGCCGAGTCGGGATTGGTCGTATAAAGATAAACTTTTCCGCATCCTCCCGCCGCCAACACCACTCGATCCGAGCGAAACACCGTTACCTCCCCATTCATCCGATTTAACACATACGCACCCAAAACCCTGTCGCTCGAAACAATGTCCAAGCGCACCGAAGTGATCAGATCGATGACGAAATGATTTTCCAGCAGCGTGATGTTAGGCTCACACCGCGCCGCTTTCAGCATCGCCCTTGCGATCTCCAGGCCCGTCGTATCACGCGCATGCAAAATCCGCCGATGACTGTGCCCACCCTCTTTTCCCAACGCATACTTTTCATCTTGCTGATCAAACTCCACCCCGTAACTCAATAAATCTTCGATAGTCTCCGCCCCTTCTCCAATGATCCGACGCACCACCGCCTCATCACACAAGCCCGCACCCGCATCCAACGTATCCGTCACATGCTTCTCCACCGTATCCCCGGTATCACACAGCCCCTCAGGCAAAACCGATGCAATCCCACCCTGCGCCCAAGCCGTATTCGATTCCTCCGCCTTACCCTTGGTTAAAACAATTACCTTCCCATGCTTCGCCGCCCGCAACGCGAACGACAAACCCGCGATGCCAGCTCCAACCACCAAGAAATCCGATGTCATGTGGCCCCATCATGCCGCCCTATCCCAAAATGGAAAACCCTAAATTACTCATCCTCCTCCCCAAGGAGCGGCTTTATCCTGCTACCGTCTTCTCTTATTCCTCTTCAGATGCGTTGGCTGAATGAATAATGCTATGAATTTGCTTTTTTACTTAACGCGCAGAATACACTGAAGGGCGTGCCGCGAAAGAACGACCCGATGGCATCGATGAGAAAATATTCCATGTTTGACTTCCGAACCACACAGAGGCTGTGGCCCGGCCCATGAGCCGTCAAAATTGACTAAATTATCACATTGGTTGATTATCCTATGGATCATCAATGTGAATAATTCGTCACGTAATAGGCTTTGAATCGAAAATGCCGCGCATATAAATCCTAGAGCGATGAATAGGAACTTGGTGGAATTTAACGCAAAAGGTAAGGCACGGGCGGACAATACCACTTCGCCAAACTATCCGTCACACTATCCGCCAAACTATCCGCCAAACTATCCGTCACACGATTCGCCACACGATCAAACGCCTAACCAAATGCAAACTTCGACGCACCCCGTCCCGCCCGTTGATCTCGACCGCTTTATTCGGCCTGCGTTTGGGCCGCGTGAGATGGTCAGCCACATCACGGATGATTCATCGTCTGGGATCATCGTGGCCTATATGTTGCGCGAATCGAATCACAGCTACGAAGTGCAATGGGGCATCGATAAACGCACATGGCATCTCGACTTCGAGCTTCGATCAAAAGCTCACCAACCGAGGCAAATCGGATCCTGGTCTGAAAATGGTCTACCTTACAAAATTGCGAGAAAATTCGAGCTAGCTCCAAAAATCCTTGGCTTGGGGACAGTGAAGCGGATTGATGAGGAGTGTAGTGCCGAGAGTGCATTGGTGGATCCATTGCCGATAAAGCTTTATCGAAACCGTTTTCGAAATCGAGGTAAAAATAAACAACATGAGGGACATATCAACAGCGAGAAGAGGCTGATTCGATTACCAATTAAATTGGGATTTTGTGCCCTAGCGTTTGTTTTGATGTGTTGTGCGATCTGGATTTTAAAAACCAAGAGAGCTCCTGATTCGGCGAGTCGCATTGCGTTGGTGACTAAGCCGTCTACTGTGCGTATCGACTCGCTGAGTCCTGAGGAAGCAACCCGTCTGGTGCTGACTGGATTGAAGATACAAGATAAGGACCGATTGAGTGAAGTTTTTCGTTTGGGTGAAGTGAAAGCTGGCGAGGCGATCAGTTTTTTGAAGCAATTCAAAGATTTGAAGAGCGATGAGGCTCATGTAGAGTGGCTCGGTAGTAAGGATAAAGATGGTTTGCAAATAGATATGGTTGTTTTCCAAAATCTCATAGGTTCGGAGAACCAAAAGTGGTTGGTGTTTTTGACACCTAATGATCAGGGCGTATGGCAAATTGATTTTGATTCATTTTCTCGACATGTGTCTCCTGGCTGGTCGGATTTGTTGAATGGAAATACCGAGCAGGGAGTTGTTAGGGTGGTTATGCGTCATGATAATTATTTCAATGGCTCATTTGCCGAAAGTGATTGGATTTGTTACGAGCTTACATCACCGGATTTATCTGCGCCGCTCTATGGGTATTGTCGCAAGCAATCGGCCCAAGAAACCGCGTTGAAGGCAGTCATGAAAGCGGATTATAAAGCCATGGCGAGGAATGATGGTGAGCGGGCGACGTTGAATATCAAGCGAGGCGTGAACGCCATAGGCAACCAGTTCGAAATCACCGAAGTCTTATCTGGAGAATGGGTGATAAAGGATGGCGTGAGTAAAAGTCAATTATAGCATAATGAATGCTAAGAATTTGCTTTTTCACCCAGGGCGGAGAATACAATGAAGGGCCGGGCCGGTAAGGAAAAAAAGGGGTTTACCCGCATTTAATTGGTGGGAACATGATATAGCTTCAAACATATCCTTCGTGAAAATCCGATTTCGAACAACCCTTGGTCTCGGCATTTGCCTGATTTCTGCCTCTCCATTGTCGGCGGATTGGAAGGATGAAACGGGCTATACGCGGCTTGTGCTTATTGCTGGAGCCGAGCTGCCTAGTGCGCCTAGCCAAGGGTTCACTCAGGTTGAGGCTCCTGTAGGCGGGAACTTCGAGCCGGACACGGCAAACGCACTTTTCACTGGGAAATCCTTCAGTCATCTCTCAGGTGCTTCCGGCATCAGCGGCCATGCAAATTCTGTCGCCACGAATTTTTACGGCAACCCCACCAGTCTGGTTACTGGCGATTGTCAGATCGGCCTATACAACGCGAATGGTTGGCTCGCTGCCGGATTTCTCAACAGAGGCACGACCACCGAGCCTCTCACCGAATCCCACGCGGTCCAAAACCACAGTTGGACCGGAAGCATCACCGAGACTGTCGACATTGAAGTCAACCAGCGGCTCGATTTTGCGATCGACCGGGATGGATTTGTAAGTGTGGTCGGCGTCAACAACGGCAACAGCACAACCCTCCCAGCACTTCTTGGGCAAAGTTATCACACGATTTCCGTGGGATTAGTGAATGGCAACCACAGCGCGGGGTTCACCACTCTCGATGGCACCGGTCGTATCAAACCGGATATTGTAGCGCCAGATAGCTTAACCAGTTTCGCCACGCCGATGGTAGCAAGTGGCGCAAGCTTGTTGTATTCCAAGCTTGCCGCTGCTCCATATTCGCTGTCAGGAGCAGACAAACCCCGCGTCATCAAGGCGTTGCTGCTCGCCACTGCGACCAAAGATACTGTCGCATCGTGGTCCAATACCGCAACTCGTCCACTCGATCTGCGCTACGGTGCCGGCGAGTTAAACATCAACCACGCCTACAACGCGTTGCGGGCCGGTCGTGCCACAGCATCGAACAGCACCCAGCTACAATCCCGCGGCTGGGCTGCCGAATCCGTCGCCGCGAGCTCGTCGAACACCTACTTTTTTAGCATTGCCGCCGGTGCTCCATCGACTCCGTTCAGCGCTGCTCTCACATGGCACCGGGTGATTACTGACAATCGCAACGGTTCGCCTTGGGGTGATCTCACTTCATCGCTCGCTGACCTCAACCTCCGGCTCTATCAGGCCAATGGTTTCACTCTTGGCTCTGAAATCACCACAAGTTTGAGCACCGTGGACAACGTCGAACTCGTTTACCAATCGGCATTGCAGCCGGGTGACTACGTGCTGGTTGTGGAAAACGCTTCCGCCACCTCGACGCCACACGCGCTTGCTTGGCACAGCCTTCCTGCAGTGACCATCGCTGCGACAGTAGCAACCGCTCGTGAAATCGATTTGCAAGCAGGCGTCGTCACGATCACCCGCACCGGCGACACCACACTGCCACTTTTCGTACTTCTAACAGTTGGTGGCAGTGCAATTTCTGGTACGCATTTTCAAGCGCTTGCGACCAGCGTCACTATTGCCGCCGGACAATCATCAACCACACTGAATGTCACCCCGATAGCCGATACCATCGCCCAAGGGGATCGCAGCGTCAGCGTTGCGGTTGCTTCCGATTTCGCCTTGGTTCGCGATGCTGCGCAATCGGCGGTCATCACGATCCAAGACAAACCTGCAGATGCATGGCGGTTTGCCCAGTTCAATGAAACCGAGCTCGGAAATCCTGCGATCAGTTCGGACAATGCAGACTCGGATCATGACGGGCTGGTGAATCTCCTCGAATACGCGCTGGCGCTAAATCCTCATTTATCAAGTCCTTCTCCAGCCGTTGCGAGCACATCTGGTGGCTATTTGACGCTCTCTACGTCCAAGAACAGCGCTGCTACTGAGTTGGTTTGGGCTGCGGAGGTTGCAGATGATTTAACAACCTGGACTCCTGCCGTGGTTGTCACGAACACTTCCGGCAATTTTGAAGCCCGCGATACGGTCCTCTCGAGTTCAGCATCCAAGCGCTTCATTCGCTTGAAAATCACTCGTCCATAATCCGCTCGTGTTGCGATCAATCTAACGGTCGCCTTGAATCTATGATTTCATCTAAGCGCTCATGATCTTTTACGGAGATGTCAGGGGCTACCAGCACTGGGCGATTGCGCAATGCTGATCCGGTTTTTGCGATGTGCCAGTGGTTTAGTGTTCTTTGGCGAGGATTTCTTTAAACTTTGCAAGGATGCCGGGCCCGTTGCCTGCGGCTAGGACTTCGCCTTTTTTGTCGATAATCATGAGGCGGGAGATACCGCCTTTGACATTTGCTTTCACGAAGTCTTTGTTAACACTGTTGGCTTTTTGATCGAAGCTAACAGCGGGCCATGGTATCTTCTGGCCTTTCATGCTAGTCATTTGCTTTTTCACTCAGCGCAGAGATACGACTGGATAGTCGATCTAGGAAGAGGAAAAGACCATCTGTCATCGGAAAGACCGTATAGCCATCATGGAGTGAACGACCACTCGCTATTGTCGGATCACTTTGCGACGACCTTTGCCTCGTGGAGAATAGCGGAGTTGTTGCTGTTAATTTCGATACGGCCCTCGATAGTTACCCAGTCGTCGCGTTGCAGCGGCATTAGCGCGCTCTCCTCGCTGCTTGGAAATTCAGCCTCGATGGAAACCGAAGATCCTGTGTAGCCGTTTTCAGAGAAGATTTTGTAAGGTAGCTCGAAATTACCGTGAAGTATAGCGCTCGAATCGGCCGCATTGATGTCCACAACGCAAACCATCCAGCGCACCTTGCGACCGTTGGCGTTCTTTATGAAGGCGTTGCGGCTCAGGGTAGTCGCATTCGAGTCTGCCATGAACACGACGAAGTTCTCCCTGCTCAGTTCATCTCCGATTTCCGCAATACTGCGTGGCCAAGAACCTTTCTTGAAGTGGATCTCGTGGGGGTTGTCGGTTGCGGCTTGCTGCTCAATGGAATATGCCACCGCAGTTTGCTCATGGAGTTCTTCGACAGCGGAGGTCCGCTTCATCATGAACACGCCGTATATTAACACAGGAATCGCCAGCAAGCCAATCGCGGCGAGAATGATAACAGCGAAGCAGCCTTTGCTTTTGGTGAATTCGTTCATGTAGGGAATAATTGGAAGTAGGTGACTCGCTTGATTCAGAGCAAATTCTTGGGTTAGACAATGGCAAATATCTACATAGAAGGACAAACATTTTTAATGGAAACCCTTAAATTACTCAGCCTCTTTCCTAATGAGCGCTGCATCCTGCTGCCGTCTTTTCTCTGAAGTGGCGGACAAGATAAAACTGGTAGATCTATGAAAATGTTTTTTATGAAATTTAGAAACGTTGAAACTACCTGGAGATCATGCTATCCTTTCACATGAAATTTTTTCGTGTCATCCTGATACAGCTTCTAGCCGCATCATGCGCGTTTTCCCAGACTGCCAGTGAATGGATCAAAAAAGGTGATGATTTAGACGCCAGTCGCAAAACCAAAGAAGCGCTAGAAGCTTATCAAAAAGCCGATTCCCTTCAGCCAGACCAAGCGGCCGTCCTCATCAAAATCGCCAAACAATACGGCGACCTCATGTCCTCCATTAAAGGAAAAGCACGCAAAGAAGCTGCGCAAAAATCGCTCGAATGTTCCCGTAAAGCAGTCGCCCTTGCGCCAAAATTATCCGATTCCCATCTCGCTCTAGCTCTCTCACTCGGAAAAATCACTGAGTTCCTCGGCAACAAAGAAAAACTTGAGGCCTCCCGTGAAATCAAATCCGCTGCCGAAACCGCCCTCAAACTCAATCCGAAATCCGATTACGCGCATCACATGCTCGGGCGCTGGCACCAGGAAATCGCCGACATAGGAGGACCAACCCGCCTGCTTGCAAAAGTCGTCTATGGAGGCATCCCCAAAGGTTCATACCAAGATGCCCTCGATCACTTCGAAAAAGCCCGTCAAATCAACTCCAAGCGTCTCATCCACCAAATCGAATACGGTCGCACCCTCGCGATGATGGGCAAAGATAACGATGCCAAACTCGAACTCAAAAAAGGCCTAGCCATGCCTAATCGTGAAGCCGATGACGCCGAATCCAAACTTCGTGGCCAGGCAACTCTGGACGATATCTAGCTCGTATCATATCCCCTTTCACAAGGAAAACAGGTCCATTCGAATTTACAGGGTTTTTACACCCATCCGCCTCGCTCTACCTTAGAACTTAGGGCATGACATTCTTTCCTCTAGCTCGGCTTAACAACGTCCTATCATGCATCGCATTTGGACTTTTAACTTCTAACACCGGCTTCGCAGAAGAATCAACCTCTGCCGTCTTTCTCGACTCAACAAAAAGCATTGAAGAACGACTCAATGCGATAAAGACAATCAAACCAGAGGAACTAAAAGCATCCGTAAACAATATCCCCTCATATTTGCGAAATTATTCCCCGCAGATAAATAACAGGTCCTTAGCATTTCTTTACTAATTATTCACAAAAATCTTCGCGACATTTCAAGCCATTCTGTCACCCATAGGCAGCGACAAAATCTTACCTATGAAACCGCCCTACCTCTCTATTTTTCTCTTTCCCATCTTGCTTGCCTCTCCCCTGAGTGCGCAACAACCCGCCCCGGAAAAAGCTCTCAAATACCACGAAGCTCTTCTCAAGCGCCCACAGAACTCCACCCTGCTCGATCGCTTCTTCGGCGCATGGATCGATGAACAACCCATCGAAACTCTCGATGCCTTCCTTAAAGACCGTGCCGAAAAAAATGGCGGTCAAGATCTCGCCATCCTCGCCCAACACCAACTCCGTCGCGGACTCGAAGACGATGCCTTGCAAACCCTCGCAAAAGCCATCACCGCTCTTCCCGATGAAGTCTACCTCCCTATGGAGCGCGCAAAAATTCAACTCCGCAGACTCGACTTCGAAGCCGCACGTAAAGACCTCGAAAAAGTCACCCAAGGCAAAGATACTGCGCTCACCCTCGAAGCCACCAAACTCATCGGCAAATCATGGCTGCGCGAAGGCAACTCAAAAAACGCCATCGAAACATGGGACAAACTACTCGCCGCTAATCCAACAGATGAAGACTTGTTAGAAGACCTTATCGAATCCGCCGCAGCCGAAGGCGAAATCGATCAAGCCCTAACATACGCGCAGAAACTCATCGCAGCCAGCACCGATCCTTATAAGAAAACCCTCCGCCAACTTCGCCAAGGCGACCTCCTCGCCCAAGCCGGCCGCAACGACGATGCCGTCAAAAATTATTCAGACACCCTTGCCCAAGTCGGCGAAGGCTCATGGCTCGAACGCGAAATTCTCGCTCAAATTGATAAAGCCTTCCGCAAACAAGATCGACTCAACGATCTCAAGAACACATTCGTCGAACTCGCCGAAGCCAATCCACGACGCCTCCTCATCCATCGCCAACTTGCTAAACTCGAAGCCGATCAAGGCGATGTCGAATCCGCAGTCGGACGTTTCCGTGAAGTCTTAAAACGAACACCTGGGAATAACGAACTACGCGAAGAATTCATTCGTCTTCTAACAGACACAGAAAAATACGCGGATGCTTCGGAGGAAATCAACAAGCTCATCACCCAAGCACCAGACAACACCTCCCTTCTCCTCCAATTGGCCGATATTCAGCAACGTCAAAAAAACAAGGAAGCCTGCGCAGCAACTCTCGAAAAAGCCCTCAAACTTTATGGCCCGGATGAAAACTCCGGCATTCGGATCGCCAGCCTCATGTTCCAATACGGCAATGAAGCTCGCGGCGAGGAAATCCTGAAAAATCTATCAGCTGCACAAAACGCCACAATTGCTCCAGCCGAATCTCTAGCCTCACAGTACGCACGGGCAAATCGAAAACCAGAGGCAATCGCGATCTTCAAAAAAATCGGCGAAGACAAAAATCTCGATGTTATTCTACGTGCAGCCGGATCCATTTCCGCTCTGGGTGAAAATAACACCGCATTCGAGCTACTCGCACAGAAAATCGAAGCCCATAATCAAGACTCACATTTCCTCGCCGCCATCGCCCAAGCCGCTCTCGCTTCTGGAAAACATGATGAAGCTATCAAACACGCCATTCGCCTTGTCCGCATTTCCAAGCAAACCAATGAGATTGCTCAAAGTATCGAACTCACCATGCGCGCCATTACCGCTGGAAATCAAGGTGCACAATGGCAAGATACCTTTGAGAAACAAGCCGCTAAAACCCCTGCGGAAATCTGCCTCTACGCAGCCCTAGCAGAATCCTCGGGTGATTTTGACAAAGTCGAAAAACTCATGGCGGAAAACTCAGACCCCGTCGTCATTCGTTTCCATTGCATCATCTTGGAACGCCGCAACGAATGGGATAAAGCCATCACCGTCCTTACCCGACTTGCAGATACTGACGAAGGCCGCAAGGCGTCCTACTTCAAAGACCTCAGCGAACTTCAACGCAACGCAGGACAAACCAAAGAAGCCCTCGCCACCATCGAGCGCTGGAAACAAAGCGCACCCACCGATAAAACCGCATGGATAGTCGGTAGCAGCATCCTCCGTGATAACGCACAAACCGATGAAGCCGTAAAAATGGTTCGCCAAGCCGTTTCACGCTTCAAAGACGACATGGATCTCGCAGCAAATCTCGCTCAACTCCACGAAGAAGCCGGCCAACTCCAAGAAGCTCAATCAATCTACTGGGAACTATACGACAACTCAGAAAAACCTGCCGACCAAGCTCGTTGGGCAACTAACTTGTCAAAAATCGCCACTCAAACCGGCCGAACTCAAGAGCTTGAGGAACAACTCATCGAACGCTCGCGCAACAACCGTCGCTCCATCGGACCACTCCTTGCCCAAGCAGAACTCGCACGCCTCACCCAAAACGAAGACAAACGCCGCGACCTATTGTTAGAAGCCGTCCGTCTCCAGCCCAACAACGTAGATCTCCGTCTGCAAATTTCCAACCTCGAAGAACAAAGCGGCAATCCAGATCGCGTCATCGCCATCCTCGAAGAAGCCGTCGCCACTGACACCACAGGCCGCATACGTAACTCCCTTGCCCAAGCTTATCTCCGTCAAGGACAAGTTCTTAAAGGCATGCGTGAGCTCCAGAAAATCGCTGGAACCCAGGCCCCCGATCCACGCGTTATCGAAGCCAACGCAGCCAGCCTCGCCTCCTCCGGCCTCTACGATGAAGCCATCCGCTACATGCGTGAAGCCCTCCCAGACGGCGGCGACTGGCGCAGCAAATACCTTCTCGCCATAATGCTCGAGCAAGATGGCCGCGAAAGTGAAGCTATCCCGCTCTTCCAATCCCTGCTCCTAGCATCCGAGGAAATTCCCAGTTTTGTGCAGATGAAAAAACTTAGTCAGAATGCAGATGAACAAGATTATTGGAAAGACTACCCGCAGTCCATGAAAGACATCATGCAACTCATGAGCGTCGGACAAGCCGCCTACATGCATCGCAACACCGATAGGAATCAATACTCTAATTACTATAGTTCAAACAATGGGCTGAATCAGATTGGTATATTTATCCTTCCCGATGCAACGGAATTTGTCCGCTCACTCACAAAGATTCACCTTGCTAAAATCGACCCAAAAAGCATCGAAAACGCAGCATTCATCAACGATCTCATCGGTTCTAAAAACGAATATCAACCTGATTTCACTGCACTTCTCAAAAAATACCCAAACTACCCGGGAATCTTCGAACTCTCACTCGCATACACCTCGTGGAACGATGAAACCAAAATCGATAAGGAACTCCTCCGCTCTCAACTTGCCAATAACAAATCCCTTAACAACTCGACCCGTCTCCAAATTTATACCCACCTCATTCAGGATGCAGAACCCAACGACACAGCATGGCAAGACCTAGTTAGCGTCTCAGAAGAAATCTCTAAAAGCAGTAAACCCGGGGAAGTCATGCAACTCGGCTACATGATCATGCAGATTTTAACACTTAAAAGGGAAGATGATCTGAAAATTCCGGATTCTACCCGCAAATCTCTATCCAAAATCCTTATCGATGCCGCCTCCAAAGATCTCACCGATCAGGACCCTATGGGCAACTTCAAGCTCGTGGCTATCAACGCTGCCGGAACTCAAGAACAATGGATTCAAGCAGTCAATGATTCCGTTAAATCCTTCCGCACAGAGAAAAAGCCACAAGCCGCCTCAACAAGCCTTTCAATGAGGAACTATGCCTATGCGTATGGTTACTACAATCCTAACACTTCCGTATTCGTATTACCGCAGATCAATACCCTAACTTTACGTTCCATCCCCGGAGAAGTCATGCAAATGATCCAACCCCTTAGGCCCGAAGGTAACAATTATGGCTACGATATGCCAGATCCAAAAAAGCTCATCACCCAGATCGATAAGTTTGAATCACCAACCCTACGCGCATGGATCGCCATACAAGCCGAGGATCAGGTAACTATTGATAAAATTTTAACTACCACCCCTCCGGAAAACGAAGCAACAGACTTTAAGACGCTCCAAGCTTTCCAGTCTATTGTTAAAAAGGACTACCCAACTGCTTACAAACTCTTCTCAGAACTACGTCCGGCATACTCTTCCGATCGCAATCTTATCAATTGGCTCAACAAATCTCTAGTCGCTATCGCGAACGAAATGAAACCTGAAGACCGCACCGCCCTAAACGAAGAGCTCCGCGCACTTCTTATCCAATCCCGCGCTAATCTCGGACTCCAAGGCGCTCCAGCCATCGCGGCACAAGCAGAAAAGTTCGGTATGACCGATCTCGCAAAACGTTTCATCCCCCAGAACACAACTGGAATCAAATCAGCATTAGCCGGCCTAGGTCCTGCAAACTTTGGCGCTAATCCTCAACCATCTTCCTCTAACAGTAGTAACGCCAGTATCGAAAAGATGGAAAAATTCGCGACCGATGGGAAACTCGAAGCTGCTGCCTTGGAAGCTCTCAACCTAATCCGTAAAGCAAACAAATCATCCTACAATCGCTCTCACGAAATTGCAGAAATCAAGGAAAGCCTCACCCCAGAAGTCCTCAAAGAACTTTTGAAAATCAGTGACCCAGGTGATAGCAATAGCCTGACCAAACTCATTGAATATGCAGACATTTGTAGCGACTTTGGAAAGCGTGACATAGCACTCAAAGTCCTCACAAAGCTCAATAAAGAACGCCCCGATGATTTGATTGTTACCGGCAAACTTGCCTTCCTCCTTCCAGCCGATCAAAGGGATCTCGCCATCAAGCTGATCTCAATGTCCGCCTCCAAGGAGGAATTCCTCAGCATCGCCATCAGCACTGCGGAATATCTATCAGAATCGAAAGACACCACAGCTTATTTTAACTATATCTCCACCATCACGGCATGGCTTCAGTCCGCCGATCCAAAAGACCTTAGCGAAACTAACCTTTCATGGATCTCTTTTATCGCGATTAACTTATTTCAAGGTTATTTCAATGATGAATTGCCTTCACTAATCGAAGATAAAACTGAAGATCACAAAGATTCAAAACTATACACCGAATACGTTAACACGGCCAAAAACTTAGCCACAGCCATACTTCGTCATCCATCCATAGCTGAAGAAGGCTTCCGCTTAATCGGCTCCTCGCACGCATGGAAAGTCGATCCAAATCAACGCGACGAGCAAGCACGCCAGGTGTTTCTTACTACAAAAATTAAACCAAAAAATGACAATAACGAGGATATCAATCCCTTTTCTATCAGAATTCCAGGCAACTATTCTAATTCAGGCGAACAACTCGAAAAGCAAGCCTCGGTAAAATGGATATCCGACCGCGTCATCGCTGCGAAATCTCCGGATGATGTTTTATCACCCGCCTACCTCAAGCAACTCAGTGAGCAAAATCCAGAAGTCGGAGAACTAATCACTTCACTGACCAATCTAACGAATATCAAGCAACTTGAGACATCTTGGAAATCAGACCTCCTGAAAAAATCTTACGACCCATTCATCATAATGTATCGTAGCACTTTAGTGTCACGTGCGCGGCTCATTCCTGAATCCAGCTCGTTCTTCATCGATCGAATCAACGAACTCACTCCAAAATCAATTGAGGAGTCACGTCATAATACAAATAATTCCACCCTATCTCTTTTCAGCGCTGCCCTGATCTCCGCATCCATGCAGAAAGATCCGGCATACCTCACAAAAACTTGCACCGTAATCTCACAGAAAATCTTTGGGGATAAGATAGATTATAAATCTGATAAAGATACTATGAAAATATACAATGCCATCAACATGATGGATTCCATATTTGATAATTCAGATATTGAACCAGAGAATAGTATTCGAATTTTCAATACATTCTACAAACTCGGAATTCCCGTTGGTCAAAGAGAATATCAACTCACTCAAGCATTCGACGATATTGAAATCAAAGATGTGAACCAAGCGGTAAAAATCTTTACTTCGTTTGGATGGCTTAATGATATCGATACATGGGAACCATTTTCCGCCATTTTTATTGAATCTAATCACAACGGCCAATCAGTAACATTTACACGAAAAGAAATGTTTGTGATGCCTCAAGCTATTTCAAACATTGATAAATTAATTTCAAGCAATCAAATCATCTCACATCTGGAAGGACTCAAGCCGCAAACCTTTGGAAATTTAATCACCGCTGCTTGCCTTGCAAATGGCAATCAAAGAACAACGCTCACCGAGAAAGCCTTCAATCTGGTTAATACAAAGCTTGCTGGCATCAGTGCCGAACGTGCAAAGACTTTCACTCCCCTTCTACCATGGCTTCCTGAATCAGCTATTAATAAACTTCCAGACTCATTCAAAGAATCTCTCGGAAATGCTAAAACTGAAAAACTAGCCAAACTCAATCATACTGCAGATGAGTTCTTAAAAAGCCCTACCAACCCACAAAACTACGGAAGCCCATTTAATCACATCCAAGACCTTGTGACTGAACTCATGCCTTTAGACCGAAACAAGGCAGTCGCTGTATTCCTAGAAGCAGACAAACGCTTCACTGAAAGCTTAGGTCGTGGTGGTCGGATTTCGTCTTACACGAGCAACGACATACAAATCACCGAACGAGACGAAGCGCTAGAGCGCATGATGCGAGATAATGAAAATAAAGATCCGGCTCGCCACCTCGCATTTTATCAAGCAATCGCCTCCAGCCCGGAGGCCTCTCGCTACAGCTTTGCCGCATCAGAAAAATATACCCCCATCCTATATCGTATCGGTCAAGATATCCACTCCATCAACCAAGCCAATACCGAATCAGCTACTTCTTGGTTAACCGCTCTCAAGAATGTCGAGGCACTGCCCGCAAACGTCAAAAACGATGCTTACTTTGCCTTAGGTATTTTCTCCATAGAAAATGAACCAAGACGCCTCAATGTTCAACTACCCAACCATCGCAACGAACTTGAAAAAGCAAAAGACCTTAACGAACTTGCCCGTAACATCCGCATTCTTACTATAGGTGTTAGCAAATGGAATAGTGACTCCCCTGAAGGCCACCTCGCAACTCGCAATGCGGTAACCTACCTCGCGAATTTCCCAGATGTAGCAACGACCACACGCTTCCAACTGCTTTTCGTTTCCTGCTACATGGCGCCATTCATGCTCTCTGATGCAATCATCGCGGAAACCTTCACCAAATCTTTTGAAGAATACGCAGCTGGTGATCGCAGCGTGATCAACTCCATCGGGCTTTACACCGAAAACATAATCTCAATGGCTCCAGCCAAAGATGAAACCCGCCCTTTCCTCACACGCATCAACCAGGCCTTCTGGAAAAATGCCAACTCTATTAAGTCCGGCGGTCATCCTAACATTCCAAAAACATTCGCCCCAAACCTTTTGATGTGCACTGCTGCGGCTCGAGATGATGCAAACACCATAAAACTCCTGAATCTTTCCAAACCCGAGATTGCTGGCAATGCTCATGCCATCTACGCACTGATTTATCACGGCTACTTCGATCTTGCGAAACAAATTATTTGTCCAATCAATAAATTCCACCCAATCCCTAACAGTCTTCCTTCTTACAATTCTCTCTTCGAAAAAAATTACATCGAATTCAAAAAATCCGCAGGTATCAATCCCCTATCTATACTGCGTCTAGATGCATTATTTCTAGATATATGCCCCGTCCAAACCGACGAATCCAAAGCATCCGAATCATATACCGATCGCGAGAAACGAATCATCGCCACATACCTAGCCAACCCACCCAAAGAGCTCATGCTCCGCACCGAAATAGTCTCACGTATCATTCGTGATTCACACACCGCTGCGATTTCACTTCACGACGAGGTAATAAGCATCAGTAAGCAACTAAATCTCCAAAAGTCACTCACTGACTGGGGCAAAGGCACCGGTGATCCATCCGATCTCATTCCACGCTATATCATCTCGCCCGCTGAATGTGCCATCTTCCGCCAAGCGGCATTTCTTCAACTTCTCGATGGTGATGCCTCTGCTCTAAATACTTTAGTAGATACCATATTATCCCAACCCGGAGATATCGATAGGGAACGGTATGGAAACTACAACTACATTGGCGAATACATCGCTCGCATCAATTCATCAATTCCCGTTTGGATTATGCAGGCCATTCATCTAGATAAAACATCCGGATTCAAGAACGCATACAACCCACTCGCTAAAATCGCCATCTACACAGATAACTCCAGAAAGTTCGGAAACGTAGAAGTGCAGCGCGCCGTTACCATCATCGAATTCCTCGCCTTCTGGAACGGCGAACCAAATGCGTTTGCTGAAACTCGCAAACAAATCAAAAACTACGCCAACTATTTCAAATACCTCGATCAACGCAAAGGCCTGATCCACTTTTTCACCTTCGCTAAAGAAAACAAAGCTTGGATGCGTCCTACATTTACTGAAGCACGCCATAGCGCCCTAATCAAAATTTTCTCAAAACCGGAAATGGGAGATTACTTGGGACAAACACAAGACATCATTTCAGCAACTATAAAAACATCCGGCCTCAAAGAGGATATCATGAAGATTGCAAAAACTCCTCCAGATACCCTTACACCCAAAGCTACTGTCCACATCCTCTTCTTCTTCGCAGAAGAAGAATTCGCAGCTAACCGCTTCGAATCAGGGGTCACCAATGCCACCAAAGCCATTGAATTATGCCCCATTGATGGAGCATGGAAAGACGTTCACTTCCGTCTTTGCTTCTACCTTATGGATCGCTTGATCAAAGCAAACCAAATGGACCAAGCAAAAAACATCCACGCAATGGTTAAAGTTGAGGCCCTCAATGAGGGTCAAAAGAAGCGTTACGATGAATACGCTTTAAAATTCGCCCCCCCTACCAACTAACATCGATTACAACATGAATTTCCCCTCCGTATTTCTTCCCCTTGTCCCGCTCGTCTGTCTCGTCGCACACGCGCAGGAAATCCCTCCCATCGAATCACAAAAATACCACGAAGCCCTCCTAAAACATCCTCACAATCCTACCGTCTTCTCACGCTTTTACGATTCATGGCTCGATGCAAAATCCATCGAATCTCTCGAAGCCTTTCTCAAGAGCCGCGCCGAAACCTACGGTGGTAACGATTACGTCATCCTCGCGCGTTACCAACTCCAACGCGGCCAAGATCCCAATGCGCTGGTCTCCCTCAACAAAGCCATTGAAAAACTAACCAACGATCCCGCCCTCCTCCTTGAACGCGCCAATCTTCTCGTTCGCATCAACGATTTCGCCACCGCCCGCAAAGACCTCGAAGCCGTCGTCAAACTCGGCAATGACACTCTATCCATTGAAGCCTCAAAACTCATCGGAAAATCCTACCTCCGCGAAGGGAATCCAGATGCAGCCATCCAAGCTTGGGAAAAAATCATCACCGGCCATCCCAAAAACGAAGATCTGTTAGAAGACCTCGTCGAACTAGCATCCTCCGCCGAGCAGCCCGAAGAAGCACTCAAATACTCAGACAAGCTCATCGCCGCTTCCTCCGATCCCTATAAAAAAGCCCTCCGCCTCATCCGTCGTGGCGAACTCTTCGCTAAATCCGGCGAAAGCGACAAAGCCATCTCCCTCTGGTCAGAAACCCTGTCCCAAACCGGTGAAGGTTCATGGCTCGAACGCGAAATCTTCGCCCACATTGAGCAATCCTACCGTCGCCTCGATCGCATCGACCTCCTTACCAGCAAACTCGAAGAACTTGCTACCGCCCATCCACGCAGGCTTCTAATTCACCGCGAACTTGCCAAACTAGAAGCTTCCTCTGGAAACATCGACTCAGCAATCGGACGCTTCCGCGAAGTCCTCCGCAGATCGCCCGGTGAACTCGAACTCCGCGAGGAATTCATCCGCCTGCTAATTACCTCAGAACGCTTTGATGACGCATCTGCGGAAATCGGAAAAATGCTATCCACCACTCCTGAGAATCCTGAACTACATCTGCGCCTCGCGGAACTAGCCTTCCAAAAATCACAGCTAAATCCAGATGTAGATAAAAAGACCAGTTCCGCCGAGATCTTGAAATCCCTCGAAACCGCCCTCAAATTTCTAGATCCCACCGAAGGCTCGGGCCTACGCGTTGCCAACCTGATGATCCGCTACGATCTAGGGGAAACTGGTGAAAACCTTCTTAAGAAACTCTCAACCCAACCCAACGCATCCAGCGCGCCCGCCGAGGCTCTCGCCACAGAATACACCCGCACCAAGCGACCCGCCAAGGCTCTTGAAATTCTAACAGATCTGGCCAAATCACCCGATGCAGAAACCGTCATGCGAGCCACCAATAACATGGCCCCGCTCAGCAAAGCAGATATTCCATTCGATATTCTGCTCTCACGCCTACCTGATTTTTCTGGCAACAACTCATACATCGCCGCCCTCATTCAAGCTTCACTCGCCGCGAAGAAACCCGCTGATGCCATTCCATCAGCTTTGAAACTTGTCCGCACCAGTAAGCTCGCCTCTGAAATACAAGACGCAACCAAACTCGCCAGCACAGTCATCAGCGCCGCAGAAAAATCTCCTGACATCATCGCCGAATTATCAAAAATCGAATCCCGTTCCATCCCAGAAACCTGCCTGCTCGCTTCCCTGCTTGAAATCCAGAAAGAGCAGGGAAAATCCGACGCCATACTCAAGGATTCCACAGACCCCATCATACTCCGCTTCTACGCATCCTTGCTCTCCGTCCGTGGTGACTTTCCCACCGCCATCGCCACTCTCAACCGTCTCTCACAAAATTCCTCCGATAAGAGTGCCTCTTACTACAAAGAACTCTCCGATCTCCAACTCCGCTCAGGCGATTCCGCATCCTCCCTCAAAACCATCGAACAATGGAAAATCGCCGCACCCACAGATAAAACCCCTTGGACCATTGCCATCCGCCTACTCCGTGAATCCGGAAATTACCAGGAGGCCATCGAAACCACTCGCCGCGCGCTTACGCGCTTCAACAATGATGAAGATCTGACCTCCGGCCTCGCCGATCTCTATCAGCAAACAGCAGCATACTTGGAATCCGAACGCATCTACTGGAAACTCTATGATCAGGCACCGGATTCAAGCGCCCAATCTCGCTGGGCAGCTCGCCTTGCGACCCTTGCCCAAAGCAAGGGCAACACTGAAGAGCTAAAAGAAAAATTTCTCCAACGCTCGCGCAGCAACAATCAATCCATCGGTCCTATACTCGCCCTCGTTGAACTCGCTCGGGTCACACAGAATCAAGAAGCTCAGTTAGAACATCTATATCAAGCCCTCCGCATCAAACCCACTGATATCGAAATACGTCTCCAAGTTGCTGCCACCGAAAAACAAGTAGGAAATCTCGATAAACAAATTTCCATCCTAAACGAAGGTATCGATAAAGACTCAACTGGCCGCATTCGCACCTCCCTAGCACAAGCCTACATCGATCAAGGCCAAGTCATGAAAGGCATGCACATGCTCCGCTCCCTCAGCGGTGAACGCGCCTCCGACCCACGCTTTATCGAGTCCGCCGCAAACTCAATCGCCAGCGCAGGTATGTTCTCTGAGGCCATCCAATATGTCGAAGAATCACTCCCTCCTAATTCCGATTGGCGCGCCCGCTACTTCCTAGCAGACCTACTTCGAAAAGACGGTCGCGAAGCCGAAGCCACTACCATCCTAATCTCCCTGATTGATGCAAAAGATGAAATCCAAGGTCTCATTCCTAACTCAAATTTTCAACACATACAAGAAAACAGCCAATCGCAAGAATACTACTTCAACAACCTCATCAACATTGTCTCACAAGAAATATACAACCTGAGATATAATAGCCGCGTATCCAGCCGCCAGCAATCCACCCTCCCATCATCATTATTCGAACTCCGCTTTCGCTCCAAAATCCTTCTCGCCTTCATCTCAAATCTTGGAAATCCAGCCATTAAAGAAAAAATCGCCGCCGCCAATATTAACGAACTCAACCTCATCTCCGACATCATCTCTAGCCACTCTGATAATGGCATCGATTACCTAGCTCTTCTAGAAAAACACCCTACCAATCAAGATCTAATCAAAATGGTCAGCCAACAAGGAAGACTGAGAGATCCTAATACCGGCGATTACTATACCAGCCAAAAAGCAACAGCTATCTACCAAAAGCTACTCAAATCCCCCATCCTTAATCAGGAACTCCGCACCCAAATCATCATCAATCAACTTCAAAACGATCCTAAAAATGATGAAATATGGGGTGAAGTTTTTACGCTGATAGATAAAACGAATAATACTGAAAATAGCAATACGAGTTACCAAATTTACTATGCTCTACAAAATCTCATCGGTCAGCAAAAAGCGAATATCCCCAGTAAACATCTCCCTAAAATCAAGGAAATCCTCCTCAAAAATAAAGGCGGCAGTTCTCATGAGATGAATATTTATGCCATGTTCGGAGAGATGGAACTATGGACCAAAGCCGTCAACCAACTCATCGCTGACCACCAAAAACAATTTGCTCAACAACTCAAAGCCCTCAATCAGGATAATCCAGAGCAAAAAATTGAAACCACCATCTCACAATACGGATTTAATACTCAAGTCCCTCAAATCAGATACCTCCCGCTTACCACCATTCCCATACATTATTTTCAAAATATAAGCTCTGAAAATTTCGACCCATCTGGGCGCAGTTCAAATGACACCATCGCTGCAAAAGATCTTCTCAAACACATCGATCAAATCGAATCCCAAGTTCTCAGAACATGGATCGCCATTCTTAATGACGATCAAAAAGTCATCAAAAAAATCCTTTCCGTCAAACCATCGGAACTCGAAGCCAAAGATATATCTATACTAAGAATTTGGCTCGACGTTGAAGCCAAACATTACCCAGAAGCCTGCCGTAGCCTTCTCAAATTATCCAATGACCACTCCTTTAACCCCTATCAGGTCCACTGGGCGAAAACCAGTTTCCTAGCCATCGCTTCGGAAATTCCCTCAGATAAACGCAGCGAGTTCCTGCCCGACGCACGTAATATCATTGAGGCATACAACCCACCCTCCACCACAAATTCATTTCGCAATAATGGACACTATTCCGCTCTGCTTCAAATATCCAAAAGATTGGGCTTCGAAGACCTTGTAGTAAAATTCTCTCCATCCGCAAATCCACAACAAATCAAACAATCCAAGCCCCAAAAACCTGTACAATCCCCCGTCGGAACGAAAATTCTATCTGCCCGAAATAATCAAACCCAAACCCAAACCCAGCAACGCCCCCGCAATCCCGTCGATCGAATTCAACAACTTTCCAGCGAAGGCAAACACTCGGCTGCAGCTCTCGAGTTCCTCAACTATGCTCAAACCCAAAGAAAACAGGGTTACGAATTTTCATATATCATACAGAATGCGAAACTAACTGAGGAAGTTCGCAAAGAAATCATGTCCATCTCGGATCCAGGTAAAAATCCCAGCCTGAGTAAGCGTCTCAACTTCGTTGAAATTTGCCTCGCTTTCGAAGAAACCGATACAGCACTCACCATCCTTCGAGCTCTCTCCGCAGAACGCCCCTTTGACGAGAACATCAATGCTCAACTCGCGTTCAACCTGCCGGAACAGGAAATCGATACCGCAGCAAAACTGCTCAAACAATGCGCAGACTCATCCTCTCTATATTCGATTCTTAACACACACAGCAATCGCATCAGCCAAACAAGAAACAACGCCTCAACCTTTCACTATTATTCTCTCATTACCAAATTTCTCGAAATCTCTGATCCAGAAAAATTCGAAACCCAAGCCTTCAACGAAATCAATAACCAGATTCATTATTTCATCAACGGTAACAATCTCATTAGCATACCATCTCTGATCAGTCCTGATAAATCATCCCAAAAAGATAACGAGGAAATAGTAAAACATCGCGAGATCGCTCGTAAGTTAACCACCGCAATGCTTCGTCATCCACTCCTCGCGGAATCTGGCTTTCAATACATGCGTGCAGCAAAATGGATCGAAGATCCTAACAAAATCGATGAGCTGGCAAGAAATATCATTCTGCTCGAAATCCAACAAACCTCTCGTAACCGCCACAACTCCAGAAACCTCCCTGATTATTCGTCTGCCAACTGGATATGCGATCGCCTTAAACAATCCAAAACCCTTAACGAAGTTATTCCTGCGGACTTCCTAACATCCGTCGAGGAATCGGATCCTATCCTAGCCACCTTGATCAAATCTTATTTCACAATCAAAACCACCAAAGATATTGCCACATTCTGGGACTCCGGCGCCATGCAAGATGACGGATACCAAACCTCTCGCTCCACGATTCAAAAAGCCATCTTGGAGAAAATCGCCACCATACCTGGTGCTGCCGATTTCTTCATATCGCGCATCAATTCCCTCTCACAAAATCAAATTTTTAACTCAAGATCAAATCGAACAGGAGAATCCAACCACATTCCATTCTTACGTGCCGCTATTGCATCATGCAAAGATCAAAACGAATCCAACGTTAATAATCTCTGCAATTCCATTATCGATGCCGTTTACGGAGATAAATTTGATTTATCTAACGTTACATTGGATAGCAATTCCAAAGAATACCAAATAATCAGTCAGGCAAATAGCATTATTGATTCCATCCTTAATCAACAATCTTTAGACCCCGTTACTGCGATTCGTCTCTTCCAAGTTTTGGATTCCCGCAGAATCCCTTTGCAAAACTATTACTGGCTTCAAACCATCTTTCAAAAAATAAATTTCAATGATCCTAACAAATCCATCGAATTTTTCGATTCTATTGGATTACTCAATGATACCAATAACTGGAAACCCATCGCTCACTCAACAATAACAACCGCATATGACCCAATCACTGGCATAAATTCATACATCATCAGTCGAAATTTTCTCAACGAAACTATTATTCAAAGTTTCAACTACCGCTTGAGGAACCCTGAATTCGTTACTCTCCTCGAACAACGAAAACCTCAAACCTTCGGCGCGCTCGTCACAGCAGCCTTATTGAGTGATGAGCTAGCGAATCGCGAACGCCTCATGCTCGCTGCATTCAAACACGCAGCACCTCAACTCGCTAAAGTCTCTCCAGAACAACTCAATAACTTCAACCTCCTGACTCTATACCTTCCTCCTGAAGCCATCGATATCCTTCCTTCAAAACTCCAAGCCAAAATCAAGGAACGCGATGCCCAAGTTGTCGCCACGATCCTCAAAACCATCGAACTGCAATTCAAACAAATCGACGCCAATCCAAACCAAAATCCCTTCGATATGGTCGATAGCTATATCCTCCAAGTCGCTCCATACGACTTGGATAAGGCCATCGAAATCTTCCTCCGCGCTCATTCTGTATATAAAACGAATATCGCCTACTTCAATGGTCAGCAATCCAATGGACACCAGACCTATTTCAGCAACATCCTCCGTTCATTCGCATCAGATCGTAAAATCCGTCCGGAAAGCGCGATTAAATTCTATCGTGCCGTTCTTAGCAGCCCTAACGGCTCTGAATTTGGTTACACATCCTCTGATAACGGTGCATCACACCTCTACATCCTCGGTTCACATCTCCTCTCCCGTCTCAACGCTTCAATTCCAAAAAGCACCCACCATTCTCTCCGCCCTTGGCTCATCACCAACCAACTACCTAAAGAATACCAAAACGACGCCCTAGCAGCCATGATCTGCTTCACCCTTCACCAACAAAACTCTGGTCTGGGCATCGCCGAACTCACCCCCATCTTAGAGAAAACCGAAGGTCTGTCAGAAAAGACCCGCGAAATCATCACCAGCTGCTCTTACATCAGTAATCTTCGAAATCTTACTCCAGAGATCCGCGCCACCAGCTCACAACACCTATCCAAATTACTCAACGACCCCATCTTCACTCCAAACACCCGCATCCAAATCGCTCTCTCCGCCCTGAGATCTCGCGAAATCTTAAACCTACCTGCCGTCGCCGAAATCTACTCGGAAATTTTCACCAACCTGTCCAAACAAGATCAGAGTATGGTGAACTCATTGGTGGTCGATTCTCTAGTATCCGTCACCACCACCGAGATCCCTTCCGAATCTATCCCTCATCTCAAGAAAATCTCCGAAGCTTTCTGGGATAATGCCAACTCCCCAAAATCAGGCGGCCACTCTCCTATCCGTGAAGATCAAGCGCTTGGCCTTTTCGTCTTAGCGATCAAAACAGGTGACGGTAAAAACTCCGATCTCCTCCTCCCAAAAATCCGCGCCGTCTCAATCGGCAATCTCAACACCATCACCAATCTCATCCTCAATAATCAATTCGATCTCGCCGACCAATTTCTCCCCGATGAATCAAGCTCCTTCTCCTCTAACCAAACAATCAAACACTCTCTCATCCTTCTTGAAAAACTTATCGAGTTTTCATCCAAATCCAAAAAGCCAGAACAAATCCTCCGCCTTGAGTGCCATCTCATCAATATGGCTCCTTTAAAACAATACGGCAACGATCTCGCTAATAAACTCCAAGAAAGAAAACAACAACTCGGCATAATCTATCTTAAAAACCCTCCTAAATCCCTGCAAATTCGCTGCGAAATACTCAACACCATCCATTCTGCATTCAGTCCCACCGATCCAGATATTGAAAAGGAAATCTGCGAAGTCGCCTCCAAACTTGATCCGAAACAAACTCTCTCTAATTGGTTTGATAAATTCAAAGCTAACAGATCCAATGGATTAAGCGAACAACACCCATTCAAAATTGTCTGCGCCGCTGCTATGATCCATTTCTTAAATGGCGACCCAACTCTCTTCAACTCAACTAGCGATGCTTTTGTAGAAATTTCCAAGCGAACACCAATCGAAGAGGAATACCAAATTAGACTGATGCTCCAATCCTTCTTAGAACCCGCATTCATGACGACCGCACAAGCAGTCGCTCAGGATAAAACTAAGTCCTTCTCCAAATCTATCAAACCCCTGCGCGAGCTTTCGCTTGCGCTATCAAAATTCAAAAAAAGCACAAACCTTTCACAAGCACTCGCACTGCACGACTTCATCTCTCATTGGGAAAATCAACCCGAAGATCTCACCAAGGAATTAAACAAAGTTGGAAACATCGACAATAAATCCGCCATCAATTTCATCGCTTTCCCTCGGGAGCACTTCCCTTTCATCAGCACACTCGGAGACATTCAAAGTGGGCGCGGATCATCCGGCTTTGGCCCAAATTCGGATAAGTTACTCATCGCCATTCTTTCCAAACCCTCTCTCGTAAACCTACTGCCCACAAAATCACCCTGGCTTCGCAGCAGAATGGAGAGCACCGAATTAAGCGGCACAATCGCCGAACTTGCCAAATCCCTCCCCGAAACCCTCACCCCCGAAGGACGCATTCTCCTCAGAATGCACAACACGGGAATGAGAATCCAAGGCATCGAAGCCATAGAATCCTACCAAAGCATCCTAAAAGATATCCCTTCCAACAACTACTGGGATAGCGTTCAAATCGATTGTAAAATACGCCTCATTGATTTAATGCTCCGCCACAAAAAAAATATTCCTGAAGTTCGCGATATTTTCGATTCCATTGATCTCGGAAAAGTCTCTAACTATCACATAACTCAATATCAAACCGCTCTCAAAATTCTAAAAGAAGCCGAAGCTGCTCAGCAATAAGCCCCCATGACAACCCGCCCAGAAATCGAAGAACTCGCAAGCAAGATCGCGAAACGCCACAATGGCTTTCTCTTGCGTCGTCATTTCATCGCCGCCTTGCTCTTCACCTCGCTTGTAGCCATCATAGCCTCCCTCTTCTACGTCACCCGCGGTTACTCGGTTCCAGTCATCATTCCCGCCGTTTTGGTAGGCGTCGGCATCATCGCAACCATCGCGTTTCATTTTACCAAACGCATGGACAAACACGCCGCTGTCATTGCGGCAGATCACTTTTTCGATCTCAAAGACGGCATCACCACCGCCCGCCACCTTGTGGTGCACGCTCCAGATGCACCCACTACGATCCTCCAATGGAATTGGCTTTCACCCAAATTACCAAACTGCGATCCACGCGCCATCACCCAACCCTTTCCCAAGAAACTCGGTGCTATCGCTTCCGTATTGACCGCCGCCGCCGTTGTCCTCTGCCTACTTCCACCATCCGCATCGATTCGCGCCGCTCAAGAACTCGCAGAAACCACCCGTCAAAACGTCGCTGAATCCAAAGAGGAACTAGAAAAACTCATCGAAGAGCTCGAAAAGGACATCGTCGGCGAAGACGAGGATGAAAACATCGACATGGATGAATTTCGGAAAATGGTCAAAGAGATCGACGAAACCGGAGACCGCGCCGAAGCCGCCCGCCAATTCGCCCGTATCGAACGCAAAGTCCGCGATGCCGCTCGCGGCCTCGATCAACAACGCGACGAAGAGACACTAAAACTCGCCGCCAAAGAACTCCAGAAATCCGAGGACACCGAAGCACGGAAAATCGGAAAAAAACTCGACGAGAAAGAACTCAAAGAAGCCGCAGAACTTCTCGAAAAACTCGCAGCTAAAGAAATCGATCCAAAAGACATCAAAAAAGGCGCTGAGAAAAAACAAGAAGCCTTGAATGAAGCGAAGAAAGATCTAGCGAAAATGCGTGCTGCGACTAAGCGACTCGCCGCAGCTGGAAAACAACGCCAAGCCGCACGCCAAGCAGAAGGTGGTGGTGCAGGCGAAAACGCCCAAGGCGGCGAAGGCGAAGGTGCGGAAGGTGAAGGCGAAGCCCAAGGTGAAGGCAAACCCCTCGAAGACATGCTCGCTGAGCTCGACGAAGCTGCCGAGGAAATGGAAAAAGATCTCGAAGAAATGGAATTCGATCCCGATGCCGAATGGGATGAAGAAAACGAAGAGAACGAGGGCGAGATGATGAAAATGAAGGGAGCACTCGGCCAACACCTCAAAAAAATGCAGGGTAAGCGCCAAGCAAAATCCAAAATGGACGCACTTCGTGATGCCCTAGCCCAAGCTCAGGCAAACGCCCAAGGCCAAGGACAAATGCAAGGCAACAATCCAGGTGGTAAAGAAGCAGGCAAAGGTTCTTCATGGAGCGAGCGTAAAGAAAAAGACGATTCACAGAAAAATGGACAACTTGCCGAACTCAAAGGTCAACACGGCGATGGTCCATCCCTCAGCGCCGTCGAAGATTCCGAAGCCGGCACCGGCGTCTCTTCCCGCAAAGGCTCCGTTAAAGAACGCGATTTCAACCGCCAAATGGAATCCTTCGTCCAACGCAACGATGTCCCAGAATCCCTAAAACTCGGAGTCCGCAACTACTTCGAAAACCTCCAAAAAGCCACGAAGGAGTGAAACTTTAAACCTTAAACTCTAAATTCCAAGTTTGTTTCATCTCTTCTTTCACTTATTCATCTAACATAAATTATAATCTCGTATATCATCCTCTTCATTTTGATGTTTAAAATTTAAAGTTTAAAATTTCCACCAATGACTACTACCGAACTCGAACCCGCCGTCGCTCATTTCACTGAAACGTTTGACAAAATCCGCACTGCCGTCTCCACCTTCATCGTCGGACAACAAGAAATCATCGATGACGTCCTCATCGCCATCTGCTGTGGTGGACACGTTCTGTTAGAGGGTGTTCCAGGACTAGGAAAAACCTCGCTGATCAACACGATCGCCCAAGCCATCGATGTCGAATTCAAACGCATCCAGTTCACCCCTGACCTCCTCCCCAGCGACGTCGTAGGAACTCAAATCCTGATGGATAAAGATGGCCGCCGCGAACTCGTGTTCCAACCCGGTCCAGTGTTCTGTAACATGCTCCTAGCCGACGAGATCAACCGCGCCACTCCGAAAACCCAATCCGCATTATTGGAAACCATGCAGGAAAAACGCGTCACGGTCGCCAACCACACCCACTCGCTCAGCCTCCCGTTCTTCGTAATGGCCACCCAGAACCCCATCGAAAACGACGGAACCTATCCGCTCCCCGAAGCCCAGCTCGACCGCTTCTTTTTCAAACTTCAGGTCGGCCTTCCTTCGCACGACGAGTTCCGTCAGATCCTCGATCGCACCGGCGGAAACTCCCGCCCACAGGTCAAATCCGTCGCCCACGGCGCAGACATCATCCGCATGGGTGAAACCCTCCGCGAAGTTCCTGTTAGTCCAGAAATACAAGACTACCTCGTCCGCATCGTTCGCGGCACACACCCAGGCGAAGGCTCCGCAAAATCCATCAACCAGTTCGTCCGCCACGGCGCATCACCTCGCGCCGGCCAAGCGATGCTCGCCGCCGCCCGCGCCCGTGCCCTGTTAGATGGCCGCTACCACGTCGCCCGCGAAGACATCGACTCCGTCGCCCTCCCCGCCCTCCGCCACCGCCTCATCCTCTCCTTCGAAGGTGAAGCCGAAGGCATCAAACCCGACTCCCTAGTCCAAGACGCCATCAAAGCCGCGAAACTTTAAACCTTAAACTTTAAATCCCAAAGTTCCGAAATCCGCTCTTCCTTGGAGTTTAAAATTTAAATTTTAAAGTTTTGTCCGAGTCACTAACAGATCCCGCCTTCATCAGCCAGCTCGATGCGCTGAACCTGCTCGCACGCCGCGTGCTTCGCGGTTCTCTGCAAGCCGATCGCCGCACCCAACGCCGCGGCACCGGCATTACGTTCGCCGATTACAGCCAATACAATCCCGGCGATGACTACCGCGCGATCGATTGGAAAATCTACGCCCGCACGGATGAGCTATTGATCAAACTTTTCGAGGTCGAGGAAGACACCACGGTTTACATCCTCTTCGATTGTAGCCACTCGATGAGGTCGAAGTTTCACTACGCGCGCAAACTTGCCGCCGCTCTCGGTTACATCGCTCTCAACGGCATGGATCGAGTCGTCGTCCATGGTATGGCAGATAAACTTTCCACCATCGTCGATTCCGCACGCAGCCGTAGCCAGGTCTTCGCTTTTCTACGCGATCTCGAAAACGCCCACACCTTCGGCACCGATACCGACTTCACCTCCTGCGCCCGCACTTTCCAGGCACGTCATCGCAAAAAAGGCGTGGTGTTGGTTATCTCGGATTTTCTTTTCTCCAAAGGTTACGCGGAAGGCATGAAATTTTTGCAATGGTCCGGTCACGATGTATTTGCCCTGCAAGTTCACGATCAAGCCGATCTCGATTGCCCGTGGCTCGGCGATCTTGAAATCCAATGCGTCGAAACCGAAGTCACCCAGCGGATCACCATTTCAGAAAAAGAAGCGAAGATTTATCGCGAGACCATCGCCACATGGAACGATGAACTCCGCGCCGAATGCGCGCGACGTGGCATCGGCCTCGCGAGCACAACATCAGATGTGCCCTTTGAAGTCGTCATCCAATCGATGCTCAGAAAAGGAGGACTTGTCGCATGACCTTCGGATTCCCCGCATTCTTCTGGGCAAGCCTCGCCCTCATCCCTCTTGCGGCTGTCTATTTCATCCGCACCCGCCCGCGCCGCCAACCGGTCAACGCCTTCTTCCTTTGGGAACGCGTGTTCCAACAAAAAGCCGCAAGCTCTCTGTTCCAGCGCCTCCGTAATCTGCTCTCACTGCTACTTATCGCCATCGCTTTCCTCGCCGCGATCTTCGCACTCACTCGCCCACGCTTCGACGATGGCGAAACTCCCGATCTGCTCATCATCATAGATAGCTCCGCCTCCATGCAGACGGTGGAAAAAGGCGAAACCCGCATCAATGCCGCGAAAAAAACCGCCGACTCATGGATCAACGCACTCAGCGGATCCCAACGCGCCGCCATCGCTTCGGTATCGGACCGAATCACCTATCATTCTAACCTCAGCAACCGTGCACGTCGTTTAAAAGAAGCGCTCGATGAAATTCAACCAACCGATCTCGCACTCTCTCCCAACGCACTTGGCGAGCTCGCACTACTAGCTCCCGCCAACACGTCTTCAAAATCCCGCATCCTTTTTCTAACCGATCTCCAATCACAGGACATGAAGCTCCCCGATGGAGTCGAAGTCGTAACCGTCGGCACCGAGACACCGAACATCGGCATCACCGCCGCCGACCTCCGCTGGAAAGCTCCGGGCGAAGCCACCTTGTTCGCCACACTCAGCTCCACGTTTCCCGAAGAACGCGAGGTCGAATTAGAAATCATATCCGCAGGCGGCGACGCGAATCTCGTTCGTCTGTTCACAGTGAAACTTCCCGCAAACGGCCAAGTCAGCGAATCCATCGAGATCGATTCCATCCAACCCGGCGCATGGCTGCTCCGCGCGAACATCCAGGATTCACTCGCCATCGACAATACCGCACCGCTCGGACTCAACTCTCCACAAGCCATCCCCGTCCAAGTCAAAGCCGAGAACCCATTTTTCTTCAACCAAGTCATCTCCGCGTTTTCCCGCGCCGATTCCTTGTTCGAACCCATCGACGACTTCGCACGCCTCTCACTCTCCCAAGGAAATCCTCCGCAAACCCAAGCCGCAGTTGTCTTCGCACCTGCGGGTGAATCGCCTCTCTGGGAAAAAATCGGCGAACTACTACCACCCGGCCCACCGGAAATTCTCTCACAAGATCATCCCCTTCTAGCCCGTGTCGATCCCTCCTTACTGAACTTTGAAGGCGCACGCCAACTCACCGCCCCGAAAGGTTCCGTCATCGTCCTCGCCCACACCGATGGCACTCCACTACTCTACACAATTTCCACCGGTGAACAATCGGCGGTCGTGTTTAACTTCGATCCCACCCAAGACGATTTCTTCCTCTCTCCTTGGTTCCCCGTTTTTGTCCACGATGCCGCAGTCCTACTAACAGGCAGAAACAACTCCTTCCCATCATCCATCCCCACTGGCAACGAAATCGAGATCCCCGGCACGGAATCAACCGGCTCCGCAAGTTTCTTGGTCGCTGATAAAAAAGAAACCATTCCCTTCCAAACCAGCGCCAAGATCCAAAATATCGGCAACTACACCTTCACCCGAAACTCCACCGCATGGAATCTCGGCGGCGCACTCTTTGCTCCCGGCGAATCCGGCAAAGCCACCATCAAACCCGAATCCACCACCTTCCAACCCGCCTCCGGCTGGCCACTCTCACTCTGGTTCCTCCTAGCCGCCGTCCTAGTCATCCTAACCGAAGAAGCCCTCTACCACCGCCGAAAAGTCGGCTAAATTTTCAAATTTCAAATTTCAAATCTCAAGTCCGCTTCCTCTCCATTCAAAAATCAAAAATCCTCAATCAACAATCGTCAATCCTCTCCGCTCTTAGCTCTCCGCTCTCCGCTCCACTCTCCCCATGCAATTCTCCACTCTCCTACCTCTCTGGCTCCTCGTCGCCTGTGCTTTCATAAGCATATTCGCGTGGCGTCGTTCTTTGGTAGATCGCTCTCCTTTCAAAAAATGGCTCGCTCATGGTCTGCGCCTCCTCGGCATCGTTTGTCTGATTTTAGCTATCTGCCGTCCCTATCTTCTAACCGATAGCGATCACCTCCACATCGTTTACCTCGTGGATATTTCAGAATCGATGGATCCCGATTCCATCCTACAAGCCGCCGATGAAATCGAAACCTCTTCGGCAAAACTCAAAGCCACCGATCGCTTCAGCGTTCTCTCTTTTGGAAGCGGCATTTCAACCACAGATCCAAAAGCCCTCCGCGACCTCGCCAAAGAAGCAAAAAACGGCACAGCAGAATCCACGAGCCGGAACTCCACCGCGCTGCCCGAAGCTCTGTTAGGCTCACGCTTGGTGTTCGATGCGGAAATGGCGCGTCGCCTCGTGGTTTTTTCCGACGGAGTCCCCACCACTCCCGGCGCAGCGAATGCGCTTACAACATTGAAAGAAGAAGGTATTGATGTCCGCTTCCGCCAAGCCGCCGGACTTAAGCAACCAGAAGCCGCGGTCATCGCCCTTGAGCCAATGACCACAGTCGCGTTCCGAGGCGAAATCGTCCGAATGCGTCTCACACTACGCTCGAACGAAGACATGAATGCAACCGCTCGCATCCTCCAACGCGGTGTGGCGGTTACCTCCACCCAAGTCAAACTCACCGCAAACAAAGACACCATCGTAAACTTCGATGTCATGATGAACGCCTCTGGCGAAAGCCGTTGGGAAGCCGAACTCCTCCCGGAAAAAGATTGGTTCCCCATCAACAACCGCGCTGCAACCACCATCACCGTCAAAGGCGAGCCGCGCATCCTCGTGCTTCACCGTGATGAAAAACAAATGCGTCCCCTCGCCCGCGCAATGAAAAATCAAGGCCTCGATCTTGAGATCCGTGGCGAACGTGGCCTTCCTGACACCATCCCGGAAATGCTCGCTTTCGATGCCATCGTCTTCGCCGATGTCCCCGCAACTTCGCTTAATCAAAAGCAGATGGAACTTGTTAGGCGATACGTATCCGACTTCGGAGGTGGCCTCGCCATGCTTGGTTCGGAAAACTCCTTCGGCCTCGGCGGATATTTCCGCACTCCCATCGAAGAAGCCCTGCCTCTCACCTCCCGTTACGAAAAGGAAAAACAAAAGCCCAGCCTCGCAATGGTTCTCGTCATCGATAAAAGCGGATCCATGAGCGGTCCACCCATCGAGCTCGCACGCGCTTCCGCGAAGGCCGCCGCCGAACTCCTCAGCGCGCAAGATCAGATCGCCGTGGTTGGTTTCGATAGCGACACCCGCGTCGTCCTCCCTATGACCGGAGCATCCGACAAAGGCACCATCCTCGCCGCCATCGAATCTCTAACAGCCGACGGCGGAACCGATGCCTATCCCGGCATGGTCAAAGGCAACGAACTTCTTCAAAACTCCGTCGCAAAAGTAAAACACATGATTGTCCTCTCGGACGGTCAAACTCCTGAAAATGATTTCGCAGGCCTCGTCCGTGGAATGCGCGCCCAAGGCATCACGGTCTCCAGTGTTTGCCTCGGTGATGGTGCAGCTAAAGAGATCATGCAAATGATCGCCCAAGAAGGCGGCGGGCGTTACTACGAAACCAACGACCCAACCAACATGCCGCAGATTTTCACCAAGGAAACCATGCAGGCATCTCGCTCCGCGATCAAAGAAGACCTCTTCGGCACCGTCGTCACCGGTGATCATCCCATCCTCGCCGGTTATGAGAAATCCGATCTTCCTTTCGTCCTCGGCTACGTGATGACCCAACCCAAACCCACCGCCCAACTCCTCCTAGCTGCGGAAACCGGCGATCCGCTCATGGCAATCTGCCGCTACGGCCTCGGCACAGGGCTGTGCTGGACTTCAGATCTGTCAGAAAAATGGGGCAGTGAATGGCTCGGTTGGGGTAGCGGCCCTGCGTTCTGGTCGCAGGTTTTCCGTGGCATCGTCCGCAAAGAACAATCCACCGGACTCGCCGCCACCGGCTCGGTCTCTCGCGAACAATGGCAGATCGATATCAACCGCCGCGATGAACAAGACCGACCCGTCAACCAAGTCAAATGGGACACCAAAGCCATCGATGGCAACGGCGCAGAAATCCCCGTCGCTATCCGCCAAACCGGTGTCGGGCGATACGTCGCAAGCGTCGATCTCCTCGGCCACGAACGCATCAACCTCAGTCTCCGCGATACCGATTTCTCACTCATGAAAACCCTTGGCTGGCAACGTGACTACCCCGCCGAATACCGGCTCGATAAAGAACCCGACCCCGCCATCAACAAACTTCCCCGCTTCAATCCCAATAACTCCCGCGACGATATCCAGAACACCAAAGTCTACCAAGACATCTCCCATTGGTTCGTCTTCATGGGCTTCGCCTCACTCATCGCTGGCGTTGCTTCCCGAAGGATCTAACAAACTTCTTCATCGTTCCTGCATTTTTCTAAACGGATCCTCCTTCGCCAAGGCTACGGCAGGACAAGGGTAGGAGAAAACGGAGGACACGTGGGAATTCAATATTAAGAGACTAATCTCTTCTATCTGACCACTGACTCGTCCGCCATAGCTTCAGCGACGGCGGATCACTCGGCACTAATCTCTTCCCTCTTCCTCAACCCATTCGCCGCGTATAACGCGATAGCGATCCAGATCAGCCCGAACGACATCAACCTCACGCTTGTCATCGGCTCTCCATAGATTTTCCAACCGATGAAAAACTGCATCGTCGGACCGATGAATTGAAGCATCCCGAGTGTGCTAAGTCGGATATTCCGACTCGCAAAAGCAAATGCCAGCAGAGGGATCGCCGTCACTACTCCACTGCCTGCAAGCAGCAGCCCGTTCTGCCAGTTTCCCCCGAACGCATCCACGACGCTCGTATGTGTCCACAACAACCAACCCAACGCCACCGGCACCAGCAAACTCGTTTCCACAGTCAAACCATCCAGCGCGCCCAGCGAAGATCGTTTCCTAACCACTCCATACAGGGAAAAACTCAACCCCAACGCCAGCGCCACCCAAGGAAAATGCCCTACCCCCGGAATCTGCAGCATCACTCCCGCAAACGCCGTGACAATCGCGACCATCTGCAACCGATTCTGCCTCTCACCAAACCACAACGCTCCGAACAGCATGTTGAAAAACGGATTGATGTAATAACCCAACGCCCCCTCGATCATGCGTTCATTGATCGTCGCCCAAACATACAACAGCCAATTTCCCCCAATCAGAACCCCGGAAACCACATGCCACGAAAGAGTTCGCAGATCCGCCCGAATTCCCACCTTCCTCCACCACAACAACGGCCATAACATCAAGCACGTCCAACACGTCCGCTGCGCCACAATACTCATCGCCGGAACCGACTCCAAAAACTTCCAATAAATCGGCAACACTCCCCACAATCCAAACGCCACCACCCCCGCCAGCACTCCTTTCGCATTTCCCGTCACACCGGATTCATAAACTCGCCTGTGAGCGTGCGCAATGCTCTTTAAAACCCAAAAGGTAGGGTCGTCTCGCCGAGACGACCGATCTTCAAGTTCCTGAGGTTTCATAAAGCTATCTGCCAAATCAAAAATCACATATCAACAATCATCAATCGTCAATAAAACCGGATGTGAAAGCGGTCTTTGGAGCCATTTCCTAACATGGTATTTTCACTTCACTTGGAGATTTATTGATGATTGATAATTGTTTATTTTTAATTTTTGATTTTAGAGGATGCCGATTCACTATCTGCGGTTTTTGTGCTCGATATGAAAATTGCGATCAACTCGCCGCATTCTTTGATTGCGCCGGATGTCAGCACTTCACCTGCAAGTCGTTTGCGCGCAATAATTTTAAGCCAAATCACCGTTTCCCGCAGCTCCTTGAGTGATATTTTCATCTTGTGTATGAAGTCTTTCCTCGATTCCGCACTACGCGCTTCACCGTAGTTCGGTGCTGGCGAAGTGCCAGAGCGAACCAACTGCCCAGCGATATGATTACCTGCCTTTGAGACAGGCAAATCTTCAACCACTCCAATGACCATTACAGCAAAATCAATCAATCGATCTTCTAGTTCCTGAGGTTTCATATTCTTCTCTTCCAAATCAAAAATAAACAATCGTCAATCATCAATCGTCAATAAAACCGAATGTGAAAGCGGTCTTTGGAGCCATTTCCTAACATGGTATTTTCACTTCACTTGGAGATTTATTGATGATTGATGATTGTTTATTTTTAATTTTTGATCTGTAAGAAAATCAACTTCTTCATCCAACGGACTACTTACACCCAGCCCATGACTCATCGACACGTGCAGATAAATCTCCGTCGTCGTAATATCTTCATGCCCGAGCAGATCCTGGATCGTCCGTAAATCCGTTCCGTTTTCCAACAAATGCGTCGCAAACGAATGCCGCAGCGCATGACTCGTCACTCGCTTCTCAATTCCCGCTGTTGCTGCACTTCGCTTGATCGCTTCACTGTATACTTTTTCATGCAAGTGGTGGCGTCTTCTGATGCCACTCTCTGGATCAACCGAAAGCTGTTTCGCCGGAAACAACCAGAACCACTCGCCCTAGTTTTATTGACGATTGACGATTGATGATTGTTTATTTTTAATTTTTGATCTTAGAGGACAGCGATTCGCTATCGGCTGTTCTTGTACTTGATATAAAAATTGCAATCAACTCGCCACATTCTTTGATTGCGCTAGAAGTTGACGCTTCTTCAGCAAGTCGCTTGCGCGAAATAATTTTCAGCCAAATCACTGTTTCTCGCAGTTCTTTCAGTGAGATTTTCATCTTGTGAATGAAGTCTTTTCTCGATTCCGCGCTGCGAGCCTCGCCGTAATTCGGTGCCGGTGAAGTACCAGAGCGTACCAACTGACCTGCGATGTGGTTACCCGCCTTGGAGTTGGGCAAAGCCTCGACCACGCCAATTACCATCACAGCAAAATCTATCAGCCTATCTTCTAGTTCTTGAGGTTTCATATTCTTCTCTTCAAATCAAAAATAAAAAATTAACAATCATCAATCGTCAATAAAACCGGATGACCTAACACCTTCATCACCTCACGCTCATCTTTGGCGAAAAGTGCGTAACGTGCCGCCCAAGCACCGTAACACTGCTTGGTTCTCAGTGCCAAACCTCTCCGAGCACAGGCCGACCGCACCGCTGCGCGAACTCGCTCCGCCAAGCTTCGGTGATCGACGCCAGCCTCCGCACACGAGTCCAACCATTTCAAATACCACTGAATCGCATCTGACCACTGCTCCAGTTGCCAAATCTCGCGCTTACGGTCTTCTCGGAGAACTTCGTGCCGCCAGAATGCTTTCGCCGCATCGCGTCCCGCCTCTAATTCGTTGCGGAGACGAAAGTTCTCAAACCATTCTAGAACAAGGAGAAATCCAGCGCGCTCTCGATCATTCAAACCACGGAATTCAGAAAGATCCTTTCTCCAACAGCATCGCGTTTTGGGGGTAGACATATAACCTTAAAAACAGCTCTTGCCGTTTCCGTCAACCTAAAAGTGTTCATAAGAACATAATATGTGAATTTATCCTAAAAAACGCATCCACAAAAAACAAGGTACTATCAGCAAAGGAAGTTTTGGAAAAATCACCCGTCTAGAATTTCCTGATAGTACCCACTCAACCTAACAAATTCCTTGTTGTTATTGAGAAATTTAGATTGGATCTAGAAGTTAACCCCGCCTGATATACACACGTGGGACTCTACTAATAAAAACTGTTCGGCAAGAATAAGAATGCAGACTACCCAGCACATTTCGACTGCCCAGCTTGATGAGGTGCTGCGATCCGTCTTCGCATCTGGCTCGCCAATCGTGAAGCAGGCCACATCGGATTTCGATCAGCCATTAAGAGTCTTCCCTACGGTTGAGTCACTGAGCGAAGACATGCAATATACACCCGGTTCGAAGCAGGCATTTTTCAGCTACTCGATTTACTATCCGGAGGCGAAGGGGATCGTCACCGAGAGGCGAATCGATCTAAAGCCAGGTGCCGTTCCAGGCCATACCCATCGATTCGCGCCACAGGGTTGGGGACTGATTCAGCTCCAATGCGGATTTCGGAATTTTCCATCGATTGAGTGCCGCGTCGCCGTGAACTCTGATGTGCGTGCGCAGAATTGGTCAGCTACATACCCAGAGATGGGATCCCCCGATCTATGCGACTGGGAAGTCGTGAATCGTCACGCGGGTCGCCTCGTGCGGCTGCTCCGAAAGCTAACAAAACAAGAAGCCGAACAAGACGTGCATGGCAACACCCACTAGCCCCTCTGTTTTCCATGCTCCCACCTAATTTCAACCTTAACCCCGCGATCAGCGCTGGCTCCCGCTAGTGGGTGCGCCATCACTTTGACGTTAGCTCAAGAAATTTCACCATGGCCGATTCTCCTGACCCAACCGATGCCGAACAATCAGCGCCAGTGCTGACATTCTGCGAATTTCTTGAATCCCATCCGCCCAATCAGCCCGCCCGTATCGCGAAAGTAGAAGGATGGTATTCTAGACCCCATGTGGCAGGCAGTTACCAAGGAATTGCTGCACCAGAAATTCAACTTCATTGTTCGAGTGAAGCATGCAACGGAGTGAGATTTTTTCGCTGTATTTCAAAGCCTCAAGACCTCATCCGCGGCGATTTTGTTAACGACTATCTCACGTATCGGTGCTGGAATTGTCAGAAGACCAAGAAGGTGTTTTCAGTCTCAGTCCGCTGGGACGAGGGCCATCTGGAGTCTGGTCACGCGATCAAGTATGGCGAGCTTCCCCCGTTTGGACCACCCACGCCGTCCCGCCTCATCAAACTAATCGGCCCAGACAGAGACGCATTTCTGAGTGGAAGACGCTGTGAGAATCAGGGCCTCGGAATAGGGGCTTTCGTATACTATCGGCGTGTCGTCGAGAATCAGAAGGCTAGAATACTTCAGGAGATCAGGAAGGTTGCCACGAAGGTCGGGGCTAAGCCAGAGGCCATAGAGATCCTCGAAAGTGCCGAGAAGGAAATTCAATTTTCGAAGGCAATGGAGATGGCAAAGCCTGGCTTACCTGAGAGCCTTTTGATTGATGGTCATAATCCGTTGGGGCTTCTCCATTCAGCTTTAAGCGAAGGGGTTCACGCTCTTACAGACGATGAGTGTTTGTTGCTCGCAGGAAGCATCCGGGTAGTGCTGGGCGAGCTATCAGAGCGAATAGCGCAGGCACTCAAAGATGAAGTAGAGATTAAGAATGCTCTTACCACGCTAATGAATCGAAAGAAGAGCTAACAAGTCGTGACGCGCCAACCGGCCAGAAGCTTTTCAATTTCATTTCAACATCAATTCAACCGCGCCGGTGGGCGCACATCAAACGTTAGCCTCAAGAAAATTCTCGTGCTTAAACTCTACAAGATTACCGATAATTCAAAATCCTACTGGGAGACGTGGGAGAACAATGGAGTCCATACAGTTCACTGGGGTGCGCTAGGCAGCAAAGGTGAGTCCAAGGAAGTTATGGCATCTTTTTTCCGCAAGGCGACAGCCTTAATCCAGAAAGAGATCGATCAGAAGCTGGCGGAAGGATACGCTCCCGTCGATCTGGATAGTCACTACACGCTCCTAATTGAGTTTGCAGTTGATGGGATGGGATGCGGTGAAGACGTTGAGAAGCGGCATCGTCTACAAGATCGCATGGACGAGACCCTTGGATGGACTGGTCTTGGACATTGTGATGGTGGGAGTATTGGTAGCGGCACGATGGAGGCCTGTTGCTTCGTCGCGGATTTCGAGATCGCAAAGCGTGTTATCGAAGAAGATTTGAAAGGAACTGAGTTCGAAGATTACACCCGTATCTACGATGAAAACCAAGAAGGCTAACAAGGCGGAGATGGCGACGCCGAAGAAGCCGTCTGATTAAATTGGGAGTTTACACCGGCGCCGCCATTCCTATATCGATCGTGGAGATTGAAGACCATGGCACAGACCGTTGCAGTGTTAGATTCTCCGTTGAGTCTCCGGCTCGGTTGTGTGCTTGGGTTCTGCCGAGTCTGTGCCGAGTCTCTGGCTCGGTTGTGTGCTTGGGTTCCGCCGAGT
>JANPEG010000045.1:0-3490 GCA_031431855.1 Akkermansiaceae bacterium
TATCGCGTTTCCACGACAGGTGGCGATGTATCTGAGTCGCTCCCTGACCCACAGTTCGCTCATGGAAATCGGCGAGTCCTTTGGCGGTCGAGACCACGGAACTGTGATTCACGCATGCAAAAAGGTGGCCAGTGAGCTCAGCAAGCAACCAGGCTTGAAGGAGCGGATTGAGCGGATCGAAAGCCAGCTCAAGCGCTAGGCTGACTTTAATGTGTTCTTGCTTTATTTGCCAGATTCTGTAGTATTGGTGGTATAAAAGTTGCTTTGAATTAATGAGGCAATAACCCAAAATATTATGAACGAGAATCCATTTTCAAATACAGGAAACGCCGCCGTCGCATCAGCTGCAAATGACCTTCGCACAGCAGCAGGCGATTTTGCTAAAACCACTGGCGAACAAGCAGCGCATGTGAAAGATCGCGCTATTGAAACAGCGAACGCCCTCAAGGCAAGTGCTGTCCAGAAAGCCGAGCAATTCAAAACCGTCGCTGCCGAGAAGGCTGAGCACTTCAAAACCGTCGCTACTGAAAAAGCTTCCCATGTAAAAGAAGTCGCACAATTGCAGTGGGATGAAACTCGCGTGAAAGCGAAGGAAATTCATGTGACCGCTGAAGATTACATCCGCGAAAATCCAACCAAAGCCGTGCTCGGCGCCCTCGGAGTCGGTTTTTTGATCGGACTCATCGTGCGTCGTTAAATTGATTGAAACCGCATGTAATCCGATCACGATCTTATATTTTTGTTAGATCGTGCCATCGGGGTTGTTTGAGGTTGTCAATTTTCCACACACTTCACTTATGAGTCACGATTCTTCAGGTCTGCCCAGCTCAAAGGCACAGGGTGATCCTGTTTCAGGGGAAAGTCGCATTCCTGAAGATTGGAAAGAGGCCATCCCCAGTTTGATTACTTCACGCATCGGTATTTTTCGTATCGAAGCAGAGGACGCGATTGAAGTGGTGGCTAAAAAGCTCATCTTATGGGGAGTCACCGTTTTCTGTCTGATTGCGACATGGGGGCTATTGACGGCTGGATTGATTGGGGTGATTTCCGCGTATTGCAATTGCCCATGGTATTTCGCTGCCTTTTCGTTAGGTGGCGTTTACTTATTCATTTCTTTAGTGATGTTATTGACCATCAAGAGAATTAAAAAAGTCGAATCGTTTCCTATCACTTGTGGAGAATTTGAAAAAGACCGCCAATGGCTAAACCAACTCAAAAATCGCTCGAACTCGCAGAGCTAATACGATGCAGCGACGCTGCTCGGTTTCAGATTGGGCAGGCGCATGCTCAGCTCAGACGAAAATTGGATGTTCCATTGCGGATGAGAGATTCCCTGAGAGCTAGTCCCTTGAAATGGCTGGGAGGCTCTTTGGGTGTTGGCTTTGTGGCTAGCTTGTTGTTTAAATCCAGGGGTCGTGAATCCAAGCATGAGCCTGTAAAAAAGCATCGTGGCTGGTTTGTCGGTTTACTGCTGATGCTGTTTTCTCTGGCTAAGCCAGCCCTGAAAGTTTACGCAACCAAACTGCTCAAAGATTATCTTCAGAATCAGTTGAGAGGACGTTCAAGTAACCTTTATATGGAAGATAGGCGCGACCCATATTGACATGATATTTTTATTCTGGTTTACCATGACTAGTTGATTAGCAACCTATTTACTTAAAACCCCAATCTTCATTCAATGTCGGAACACAAAGTCCTAGATCACGTCGATGAGTATTTGAAACTCGGACGAGAATACAATTGCTCGGATGTTCACCTCGCGACCGCGTTTCCGCCCGCATGGCGTCGATCCGGTGCTCTGATGCCAATTTGGGAGGATCATCCAAACTTGAAACCTGATGAGACCGAGGGTCTAGTGCGCTCCTTTTTAGGAAAAGATGAGTGGGCCCGTTTGCAAGAGCGCGGTGATATTGACTTTGCGTATGAGGGCACGGATGGCCGTTACCGGGCATCGGTTGTAAAACAGCGCTTGGGTTATGATATGGTATTTCGGGTCATCAATACCCAGATGCGCACGATGGAGGAAATCGGACTGCCCATTGATCATATCGTGCCTCTGACGCGTTATCAAAACGGTCTCATCCTCATCACGGGATCTGTAGGTTCAGGTAAATCCACGACGCTCGCGTCCATCATTGATTTTATTAATATGGATCGAGAAGATCATATTCTCACTTTGGAGGATCCGATCGAATATATTTTTGACTCAAAAAAATGCCACGTCAATCAGCGCGAGGTGCATAAGCATACCGAATCATTTGCAAGAGCTTTGCGTGGTGCCTTGCGGGAAGATCCGGATGTGATCATGGTGGGTGAGATGCGGGATTTGGAAACGATCCAGCTTGCGCTCACAGCTGCCGAAACGGGTCACTTAGTCCTTGCGACGCTGCATACGGGAAATGCACCACGGACCCTGGACCGTGTGCTTGATGTATTTCCCACCGATCAACGCGATCAGATCCGTATCATGGTTTCTGAATCATTGCGCGGCATTCTCTCGCAACAACTCGTCCCTACCATTGATGGCTCATCCCGCGCGCTTGCGCTCGAACTACTTGTGAATACGCCCGCCGTTGCAAACTGTATTCGTGAAGGGAAAACCTACATGCTACCCGGTATCATGCAGACGGGTAAACACGTCGGAATGATCACGATGGATGAATCGCTCCGCCAACTTTACATCAAAGGAATCATCGGCGCTGATGATCTCATGTTCCGCGCCGAGGATAAGGCCCAGATGAGGATTTTCCTCAAATCTTAATGACCTCCGAATCTAACATTTTACTAAAACCAAAATTTCGACATGGCCAAAATTGATGAGCTATTCAAACACCTGATCGCGAGTAAAGGCTCGGACTTGCACCTTTCTGAGGGTCAGCCTCCAAAGATACGTGTGCACGGCGCGGTGACACCGATTGAGGGCGAGGAGATTTTAGAAGGCGAATCATTCAAGGAACTCTTGGCGGAAATCTGTGAACCCAAAGCATTCGAGCGTTATCTAAAAAATGGCGATCTCGATTTTGCTTACGAGATGGATGAGGATTCGCGTTTTCGCTGCAACTACCTCCAACAACAATACGGCCTTGCGGCGGTGTTTCGATTGATTCCCACGGAAATCATGTCGCTCGAATCGTTGGGAGTTCCTGAAATCGTGAAAGAATTCGGCCACATGCGCTCGGGTTTGGTTTTGGTCACTGGACCCACCGGATCTGGAAAATCGACAACACTCGCTGCGCTGTTAGATTACATCAATACCAACTTTGCACGCCACATCATCACGGTTGAAGAGCCAATTGAGTTTGTGCACCGAAATAAAAGATCTATCCTGACTCAACGCGAAGTGCCGATTCAAACCCCATCCTTCGCCGATGGACTGCGTGCCTCGTTGCGCGAGGATTCAGACATTGTTCTGGTCGGCGAGATGCGGGATTTGGAAACCATTTCGCTCGCACTCACCGCGGCGGAAACCGGTCTTTTGGTTTTCGGAACC
>JANPEG010000046.1:0-2399 GCA_031431855.1 Akkermansiaceae bacterium
ATTGGAAAAAGCCGTGGGACATCGGCGTCCGCATCGAGTCAAACCGCGATTCAAAAAGTGCTGGGCATTCCTCAGCCCGACCGCATTTTCGAATCCGACGACATCCTCGTGCTTTTCGGAAAGGGACAAGACGTCCGGCGCTTGATGCGTGAGTATGGGGAGTGATTAAAACTCGCAATGCCCCGGGGTGCGCGGGAAAGGAATGACATCGCGGATGTTCTGAATCCCGGTTACAAACATCAGCAGACGCTCGAAGCCGAGGCCGAAGCCCGCATGGGGAACGGTTCCGTATTTCCTTAGATCCGAATACCAAGAGTAAGACTCAGGATCAATGTTGTGATGCTTGAAGTTTTCTAACAGAACATCGTATCGCTCTTCACGCTGGGATCCGCCGATGATTTCTCCGATACCTGGCACCAGCAGATCCATGGCTGTGACGGTTTTTCCATCCTCGTTGAGACGCATGTATAACGGTTTGATTTCTTTAGGGTAGTTGTAAACGGTGGTTGGTTGTTTAAAGTATTCCTCCGTCAACCAGCGTTCGTGCTCGGACTGGAGGTTGAGTCCGTATTTCACAGGGTATTGGAATTCTTTGCCGGAGCTCTCTAACAATTTAACCGCATCGGTGTAAGTGATGCGCTGGAACGGTTTCTCGACGACGTGCTCCAATCGTGCGCGCAGGCCTTTATCGATAAATTTTTCAAAGATCGAAAGATCTGGATCGGCGAGCGCTTCACTGACCAAGAATTTGATCATTGCCTCGGCGCAATCCATATCGCCAGCGAGATCGCAGAAAGCCATCTCTGGCTCGACCATCCAGAACTCCGCGGCGTGGCGTGAGGTATTGGAATTTTCCGCCCGAAAGGTTGGGCCGAAGGTATAGATGTTAGAAAGTGCACAGGCGAAAGTCTCACCTTCCAACTGGCCCGATACCGTGAGATAAGCGCGCTTGCCGAAGAAATCCTCGGTGTCTTTGGAGATTTGGCTGTCCGGTAATGTGGTGACTCGAAACATTTCG
The DNA here is from genome assembly GCA_031431855.1 of Akkermansiaceae bacterium. Taxonomy (GTDB): domain Bacteria; phylum Verrucomicrobiota; class Verrucomicrobiia; order Verrucomicrobiales; family Akkermansiaceae; genus Luteolibacter. The sequence continues at coordinate 1,019 of JANPEG010000046.1, forward strand.
CCCGCGCCCTCGCAATCGCTCGCAGTAATGATCGGCGTGTGGACGCAGACGAAATCGCGCTCTTGGAAAAAGCGATGGATCGCAAATGCCATGCGCGAGCGAATCCGAAACGCGGCTCCGAACAAATTCGTGCGCGGACGAAGGTGTGCGATTGATCGCAGGAATTCTTGTGAGTGGCCTTTTTTCTGCAGCGGATAATCCTCCGGCACCTCGCCGATCAAGCGAATCTCGGTTGCCTGCATTTCCCAGTCCTGGCCTTGCGCCGGCGAGGCGATGAGTTTGCCAGAAACACTCACCGAAGCACCGGTCGCCATTTTGGAAATGTCCTCATAACCGGGAATTCCCGCATCCGCGACAATCTGCAAATTTCCCAAACACGAGCCATCGTTCAGCTCGATAAATGAAAACCCTTTCGAATCCCGCCGTGTGCGCACCCATCCGGTAACAACCAGTGTATCTGTGGGTTCCGTGCGAGCGAGGACGTGCTTGATTAGGGTGCGCATGCACAAACTCTAAATTTCAAGTTTCAAAGTTCAACTACCAAGAAAACTCTAAACTTTAAATTTTAAACTCCAAAGAGAGATTAATCTCCTCTTCTCCACCGCCTCCTCCCTCCTTGTAAGAAAACGCCCGAACCATCTTCGACTCACTTCCACCCTAACGAAGCCAGACCCAGCAACGCGCAAGCTCCCAGCACCCAGGTGAACGGGATCTTGAAACGCCACATCGCAAGGAATGCGGCGATCGCGACGACGGCGACGAACCCATCAAAATTCTCATTTTCCGGCCAGAGAGCGTGGGTGGAAAATTTCACCCCGAGATTCAGAATCACACCGACAACCGCCGCAGTGATAGCAGTCAGAGCGGCACCGATGCGTGGCATGTCGCGTAAGCCTTCGACATAAGGTGCTCCGAGAAAAACAAACAAGAAGCACGGCACAAACGTCACCCATGTGGTGATGAAGGCACCGATACTTGCGGCGGCCAGCGGGCTGAGGTCGCCGGGGTTTTGCCAGCCACCTACGAAGCCGACAAATTGCAACACGATGATCAACGGGCCGGGCGTTGTTTCAGCGAGGGCGAGTCCGCTCATCATTTGCGGATGAGTGAGCCAGTGAAAATTCTCGACCGCTTGTTGGGCGACGTAAGGCAAAACCGCATACGCGCCACCGAAGGTTACCAACGCTGCTTTACTGAAAAACACGCCTTGAGCGACGGGTGTGCTCTGCCAACCCAACCACACACCGAGCGCAAGAATCGGTATCACCCACAACGGAACGCAAACCAACAGGATGGTTAAACTCCGCAGCCATGTCGGTTTCTGCGAAGGCGGCAGTTTTAGAAATCCTTCTTCGTTTTCCTCATGCGATGATCCGTGACC
>JANPEG010000047.1:0-42556 GCA_031431855.1 Akkermansiaceae bacterium
GTGCCAGTTAGCGGGATTCTTGGATACATTCACGCCCAGTCGAACACCAAGGTTCGCTACGATGAGCATGCGGTGGTGATCCTTGCTCGTTGAGTTTCTTTATCACATGCGAGAAGAGCTTCTAGCTAATCCGGTCTTTGCTATGGCAGTCAGCCAGTTTGACCGCGTGGCGGACTTTCTCAAACTACCCGCAGATATCCGTGAGCGCTGCAAATGGCCAAAGCGGATTATTACCGTGACGGTTCCGATCCGGCGCGATGATGGCACTACCGAAGTATTGTTTGGTCACCGAGTGCAGCACCATTTGACTCGAGGTCCGATTAAAGGTGGTCTTAGGTATCATCCTGATGTGAATGTGGGTGAGGTCGCGGCGCTTGCGATGTGGATGAACTGGAAATGCGCCTTGCTTGATCTGCCCTTCGGTGGCGGCAAGGGAGGGATTTCGTGTAATCCTTCGGAAATGTCGGATGGAGAGCTGGAGCGGATGACCCGTCGGTTCACTATGGAAATGATCCCTTTCATTGGTCCGGAAATCGATGTCATGGCTCCCGATATGGGCACCAACGAGCAAACGATGGCATGGATTACAGATACGTATTCCACGCATTCGGGTCACTTGGTTCCCTCAATTGTCACTGGCAAACCTCTGAGCCTACAAGGTTCTGCGGGGCGCACCCGAGCCACCGGGCATGGGGTTGCTTTTCTCTGTTCTATCGCGCTTTCAAAGCTAGGCATTAAAGAGGACTCCGCTACCGCAATCATCCAAGGTTTCGGAAATGTAGGGCTATATACGGCAGTGACTCTCGCATCCTATGGAGTGAAAATCATCGGAATTTCCGATGCAAGCGGTGCCCTGTGGAATAAGGATGGGATCGATATCCATGCGTTACGCGCCTACGTTTCCGATCATAAAGTCATCTCAGGTTTCCCCGCAGCGGAATCCATCGATCCTCAAGAAATGTTGATACGGAAATGTGATATTCTTGCCCCATGCGCTGTCGGGGGAGTGATTCACGCAAAGAATGCGGGCCAGCTGAATTGCAAAATTTTAGCGGAAGGAGCGAATGGTCCGACTACTCCTGAGGCGGACCAGATCATTGAAAAACGTGACGATATATTGGTGATTCCCGATATTCTGTGTAATGCTGGCGGAGTCACCGTTTCCTATTTTGAATGGGTGCAGAACCTTCAGCGCTTCCAATGGACGGAAAAAGAAGTGATCAGCAAATTAGAAACCAAGCTACATGCCGCCTTCGAGCAGGTCATGTCATACGCAGCCAAGCACAAGCTTCCAAAACGAATGGCCGCCCAGGCCATCGCCATTAGCACGGTGGCGAGCGCGAAATCCACACGCGGGCTTTTCCCATAAAAAATGCCGACCCGCCACGGGGGCGAATCAGCGGAGAGAGTTTGGTGGAATTTATTTGGGCTTAACGATCATCACGCCCTGCATGACGGAGCAGTGACCGGGAAAGGAGCATATAAAAGGATAACTACCAGCTGCTGGCGCGGTGAAAGTCACCTGATCTGACTCACCGCCACCCAATAACTTTGTGTGAGCAATAATGAGATTTTTGGACTCTTCATCGGTAGGGATAAAGTTGGTATTCTTTGCGGTCGTGCATTTACTTGAAAATGCAGGGACCGATGTGCCGGCCTTCAGGATGACTACATTGTGCCCCATTTTATCGGATGGCTGCTGTCCGATGTGCTTGAGCGAGAGAACCACTTTTTGCCCCTCTGTGACCTCAAATGATTTGATGTTATACTGCATTTGATCGTTGGAGGTGATTTCGATCTTAATTTCCTCTGCTATCGCGAATTGGCAGAAAACTGCTGAGAACAGGGTGATAACGAGTTTTTTCATGGAGATAATTGGCGCAGGTATAATAATAATTAAATACGGTGGGCTACCTAGCCAGTTTTCAGGGAATCTCAACCTTCAGGCGATTTTTTTCAGAATTTATGATTTCCCTCTCGTATCATTCGGCTGTCCTGCTTTAATCCAAAGCAAGCGGACTTATCCGCTTCAAGAAAGTTGGCACAGGACTTGCTTTCCTTATTTTTACCAATCCGCCGCAATCATGAAAAAAATCGAAGCTATCATTAAACCATTCAAGCTTGAAGAAGTCAAAGAGGCCCTCTCAGAGGTCGGAGTCCAAGGCATGACCGTCACTGAGGTCAAAGGATTCGGACGTCAAAAAGGTCACACCGAAATCTATCGAGGTTCCGAGTACACCGTTGATTTCCTGCCTAAGGTCAAAATCGAAATCGTTGTCGATGACGCACAAGCCGAAGGGGTTGCGCAGGCCATCGTTAAAAGCGCAAACACCGGCAAAATCGGTGACGGCAAAGTTTTCATCTCAACCATCGAAGAAGCTATTCGCATCCGCACAGGTGAGACCGGTTCTTCTGCTGTGGCAGTAAACTAATCTGAGTTCTATTGTTTTCTCTAAACCGTCATTCCGTTCCGGGGTGACGGTTTTATTTTACGGGGTAGATCGGATCCAAATCACTCAATTACCAACTTCACGGCTTTGGTGACTTCTGGATTGGAGGAGACTAGGGGTGGATTTCCGCTAACGGATTTGAAATCTTTGATTTCGATTTTCTCGGTGATGCGGAAAGGGTAGGGGCGTTGGTCGTTGGATTTACCAAAAGGATTATCGAGCAAGAATATCTCTTTCGAGCCTTTGGGCTCCTGAACGGTAAGATCCTCGATACGTATGTTTTTTGGCATGAAACAGGGATAGCCAAAGTCATGGGAGCAATCGTTTTGCATGCCGAACAGGGTGGGATTTTTGCTAGGCGGCATCCAGCGACAGTTGCGGATGATGACATCACCTTCCCATGTGGAGCCGTAATCACTCCGGAAGTTGACGAGGTTTTTGCAATGAAGTGTGGTGTTTTCTACCATCAATTGCCCGCTTCCTATGGCGTTGATTCCCGCGTGGCCAATTGTGCAGTCTTTGATGATATAAGAACCAGAAACTCCCATGTGGACATCGACGCGCGAGAGCACCGAGTTTTGGACGAGAAAGTTTTTCATGAAATTAGATGCCACAACGCCCCAGCGGCTCCGGTCGTTGATATCGTTGCCCATGCGGCAATTGTTCATGCGAAAGTCGACCACGAGGTTGGCGTGGTAGCCGTAAGTGCCCATAGGCACAGGTGAGCCGGTTTTGCCCATTTTGGAGTAGACCTTTCTTCCATCGACGACGCAGTTGCTATATACGATATAGGCACATCGATCTGCAGATAAAAACCCCCCATAAGGAAGGCCTTGTTGCATTTCACCCGTGACTCTGTGGACGACTCCATCCACCACGGTTCTGGATCGCTTGATAGAAATGTTACGAGCCCAATAACCCGTTGCATCCTCAGAGCTCATTTGATTCGCGATGTTGGTAAAAATACCTCCACGAATGTGAAGCGATGATTCATCGATGGGTTGGGCGGTGATTTTGGTGATCTCATCATAGTCCCAATTGATCGAGCCAATGATGGTCCCGTCTTTCTTGAGAATAAAAACTTCTTTTTGAGGCGTGCCACTATTTTGGTTTCCGCCCTTGCGGATGAACATAAGCTTTTTGTCATTTTCCACATAAACGATGCAGTCATTTGGCGACTTAATATCGAGGGAAGTTTGGCCACGTTTTAAGCGATCAATCTTTAGTGTAATGGGTTTCAGAGTGGAGCGGACCTCAAAGAGTGAGCGGCTTTTATTTTCAACACCCTGGCTGTCATCGATAATGAATTTGGATGTTCCCCAATCGGTATCCGTTTCGATGACGGCGGTAAGTGCCTTGCGTCCGAGATGGTAAGTCGCGCCGGTCTTGGTGCGGACGGGCAAGTTGTTTTTATTCGCATGCTCGTGAGCCTTTTGTATGGCAGGCATGTCGTCGGTCACACCATCGCCCACCGCACCGAAATCCTCGTATTTGACTGCGTTCGTACCCGACTGACCTGTGGTAACCTGCACCCCGCTAATGGAGATCACCAAAATAACAAATCCTTTCGTGACCAAATTTAGAAAATCCATTGAGCCAAACATACGTGTTACAAACGATTTATCTATCCAACGGCCTTCAATTCCATCGACTTGTCTGAGTTTTCTCTTAAATTCACAGACGTGCTAGGTAATATGACAACGAATTTTAAATCCATCTTTATAGGTGTTGTCTGTTTCGTGATTGGAGGGATCACTGGTGGATTCATCTCATACAACTCTGCTAATTCTCATCCAACGGATTCCGGCCAAACGGTAAATACCCTGTCTCCAGAGACCAAGAAGCCGCGCTCCGGACAAGATTGGGGAGAACATGGAAGTTCGAATCGACTGTCTCAAAAGCCAGGCCCTTTACGAACAGATGATTCAATGATTTCGGTTCCCATTTCTCTTCTCAAATCACTGAGTATTGCTAAATCGAACTACACCATAGGTCAGCCCATTTTAGATGCGGACGATCCCGTTGAAGCAGCGCTTGGGCTGACGAGCGTGGAGAAAAAACATATTGAGATCGAATGGCAGCGAGCCAACGAACAGGTGAGGGAGTCCGAAGTTAAATCAATGCAATCGAATGATCTGGATGATGGTTCGGTCGTGCTATCGATGCCGGATTTATCTAGGGAACGTAGAGAAATTGCTAAGCAGTTTATGAACTCGGTGAATCAGACACTTGGGGCAGAACGCGGTGAGGCGTTTAATGCGACAAAGCAAGTCGACAGTAGATTCTCGGCAGATGCAGGAGAACGATCGATCACCGTGAAGATTGAGTCCGTTGGTGAGGGTCAATTCAGCTATCATATGTCGTTACAAGACGCTGCGGGATCAAGAGTCTGGGTCGGTGATAGCATCCCTCTAGAAATTCGCCATCTAGCAGATGCTGCGGGAATTTCATCGAGCATAGAGAATGTTGTGAAATCCGCTCCCGAAGAGTGATGATAACAAGAGCCTCGACAAAACTGATGGGCTGTCACGGATCAATTATGAAAGCGCTATTACTCCTCGGATTTCTCTGCACCCCTCTTTTCGCAGAAGGAAAGAAATTCACTTGGACGGCCCGCGCATCAGAAATCGATCCGCGCGCGAAAGAGCATCCGGACATCGACTACGTCTTTAATCGAAAGGACAAGCCTGCCGATACTCAACTCGCCTCCGTCGATACACGCGTCAAGTCTAGCGGATATCTTGTCATCTGGCTGATGGAACCGAAGCAACCGCTCTTCGATGTTGTGAACTCTTATGGCCATCACGCGATTCAAGTCACTTACCCGCGTGAGTGGTTTGCGAAAATGGATAAGCTTCGCAAAGAAGGCGATGCAGAACACTTTTCCGGTATCCGCCTTGAAGCCTCGACCGGTGAGGATCACACCAAACTCATCGATATACCTAAACCCGATGGCTTGATGGAGCGGTCGTATCAGTTTGTGAAATACCTCGATGCGAAACATCCCGAGGGAAACTGGAAGCAGTTTCTCTCACGTGATGGCAAAGGGCTAGATTGGGAAAAGGTCATTCTTTGCGGAGCTTCACACGGATCAACGACGGCGGCGAGGTTAGCGAAGGAGGTCAAAGTCGCGCGAGTGGTGATGCTATCGGGACCACGCGATCAGACAGAAAAATGGCAGAGCCTGCGCTCCGCCACACCGCCGGAACGATTTTTCGGATTCACCCACACCCTCGACGATGGTTGGAAAAATCATCACTACTGCCGCTCATGGCTGATGTTAGATTTAAACGAATATGGGCCCATCGTGAATGTCGATGAAGCCAAGCCGCCATATGGCAACACCCGCCGCCTCATCTCCAACGCAGATGTAGGAAACGACCCCAAGCGCGCCCACGGTGTCAGCACTCCAGGGAATGGAAGCTCCCCGAAAGACAAAGACGGCAAATTTCTCTACGAGGATGTTTGGAAATATCTGTTCACTCATCCGGTGAACGAAACCGGAAACGCCGTGAAGCCAGAGGAACGTTGCAAGGCAGATTTTTGAGTGGGCTGGGGCCGCCAATCGTAGCTCAGCCTATACGCGCGAAGTGATAGGGCATGGACTATTCGGTGTCTCCCGCTACTTACAAGACAGCAATATTGTCTTAGTTCTGAACGTCACATTATCAGAGAGCATTAAGACCGACTATTTGCCTATTTTGCACCTTACAAGCCCACAAGTGGCTGGACAAAAAAGCCTATCTTCTTCAACTTAGGTTCGAAGAAGTAACTCACACGCCTGCCATGAAACAAGTCATTTTGACCATCCTGCTTTTCCCTTTGTTAGGATGCTTAAGTTATGGAGAGAATCATAAGAAGCACACTTGCCGAGTTCTGTTTCTTGATCGGCCAGCCTCGATGCCGAAGACTCTCCATCTTTTCGACGGAGTCACATCCCGCGAGGTGGATCTGCCGTCATGGAACCTCTCGCAGATCTACGAAATGCCACCCGGGCCTCTAGAGCTGACGATGCTCTCTTCCCCGCTTGATGATCCGAAAAAAATACCGGCCGGCGCTCCGACGGCCACCGTTCCAGAAGGTGCCGTCGATTTTTACCTTCTTGTTAGACACGATCCCGAGAACAAAGTTGTGCCGGTGAAAATCATAGTCATCCAAGCAGGAGTCGCGGATCTCACTCCTGGTCAGATGCTTTGGGTAAATCTAACCGATCTAAAGGTGGACGGGAAGCTTGGAACAGAAACGCTTGTCGTCGAGCCTCAATCACAAGTGATCATGGGTTCGCCCGTCAGTGGAAGTGCCGACTATCCCGTTAGTTTGACCTACCGCATTTCAGACAAGGAGGAGGCTTATCCTATTTGCGAGACCAGATGGGCTCACAATTCCCAAAGCCGTGCCATCGCATTCATCTTCCCTAAAGTGGATAGCCCAGTCCCGCGTGTGTCCGTTTTCCTAGATTTCCGAGAGGATAAGGAGCGAAAATCATCGCAGCCTGTTCCGTGAAATACCTGCGGGCCTTATCTACTCTACAGTGACAGATTTTGCCAAATTGCGAGGTTGGTCGATTTCACAGCCGCGAATGCGAGCCACATGATACGCAAAAAGCTGCAAGGCCACCGCGCTCGGGATCGTCGCGACCAACGGATGGCATCGCGGCACTTCAATGAAATCATCCATAACGGCCATGGCCTCCTTGTCTCCTTCGGTGACAATGCCCAAGATTCGCGCACCACGGGCACGACATTCCTCTACATTTCCCAGAGTCTTTTCCTTACCCGGTGTATCGTTACAGAGCGCCACTATCGGCGTGCCTTTTACCAACAAGGCGATCGGTCCGTGCTTCAGCTCTGCTGCATGATATCCCTCGGCGTGGATATATGAAATTTCCTTGAGTTTGAGAGCTCCCTCGAGAGCCACAGGATACTGCGGTCCACGGCCGATGAAAAACGCATGCTCATGCTCGGCATACGATGCAGCGATTATCGCGATTCGGTCGCTTTGCGCAATCGTGCGTTCAACCAGAGAGGGGATGGCTTCAATCTCGCGTGCGAATTGAATACCTTCTTCTCGAGAAAATCTCCGCCCGCGTCCAAGCTTGAGCGCGATCATCAACAACACCGCCACCTGACACGTGAACGCCTTGGTCGAAGCTACTGAAATCTCAGGCCCAGCGTGCAAATAGACACCACGCCCAGTTTCACGAGCAATGGTTGATCCCACCACATTACACAGTCCCATCACAAACGCACCTTTCTGGTTCGCCTCTCGCACAGCCGCCAACGTGTCCGCTGTTTCACCGGATTGTGAAATCGCTATTACTAGGTCCTCGCGTTCGATCAATGGGTTCCGATAACGGAACTCCGCCGCCTGCTGGACCTCGGCATGGATACCAGCCAAATCCTCGATCGCATACTCGCCCACCAAACCGGCGTGAAGTGAAGTTCCACATCCTAACAGAACAACCCGACGGATCTCGGCAAGATCACGCGGGGACGTTCCCATGCCTGACAAAACCGAAGATCCCAATTGAAAATCTAAGCGACCACGGATTGCATTGCGCAAAGAATCCGGCTGCTCGTGAATCTCTTTGAGCATGAAATGCTCAAACCCTCCCTTTTCCGCCGAATCCGCCTCGAAACCAAGTTCTGACACGCCGCGTACCACTGGCACTCGGTTTAAATCGCGGATCTCAATATGCTCTGGCGTTACCACAGCGATGTCGTTGTCCTCCAAATAAATCACCTGCCGCGTGTGCGAAATGATTGCGGCTGCGTCCGAAGCGATGATTGTTTCTCCGTCGCCCACTCCAATCACAATCGGGCTACCCCTGCGAGCTGTTACGATCTTACCTGGCTCCCTCTCCGAGATCACAGCGATCCCGAACGTGCCCTGCACCTGATGCAGGGCGTCGCATACCGCTTGGAACAGATCGTCCTGCCAAGTTTCACCGATCAAATGCGCGAGCACCTCGGTATCAGTGTCGGATAGAAATAGGTGTCCCTTTGCTTCGAGGCGCTGACGCAGCGAGCGATAGTTTTCGATGATTCCATTGTGCACCAGTGCTACATGGCCGTTTTGATCCAGATGCGGATGAGCATTGTTCTCTGTCGGCGGTCCATGGGTTGCCCATCGCGTATGAGCGATGCCTACCGAAGCGCTGGCGATCCTTTGTTCTGACCACTCATTGCGGATTTTCTCCTGTAATGCTGAAACTTTACCAACAGCTCTACCTACTACGATGCCGCCGTTTTCTAATACGGCCAAGCCTGCTGAATCATAACCGCGATACTCAAGCCGCCGTAAGCCGCTGATCAAAACTGATGTCGCGGAGGCCGCGCCGACGTATCCTACAATGCCACACATAATATTATAATTCTTTTGTTAGATCATTTTTCACCACGGCACCTGGCCGCGTGGATGTGCCGGGAAATAGTTTCCTGCCCGGATAAATCGCTGTTTGAATACCGGTGTGCACACCATCACCGATGATTGTTCCAAATTTCCTTCGCCCAGTATCCACTAGTCTGCCTTCAACCAGCGTGCGGTGGTTCTTGCCATCATGCCGCAAATTGGAAGTCACGGTGCCCGCGCCGAAGTTCACGCGCTCCCCGAGAATGGAATCTCCCACGTAGGATAAGTGACCAACATTGGTCTTAGATAGTAGGATCGAGTTTTTGATCTCTACGGCATTGCCTACATGACAATAATCGCCGATGGAAGTGTAGCCGCGCAGATAGCAGTTGGGTCCGATCTTGCAATTCTTGCCGATTACCACATTCCCTTCAATCACAACACCCGGCAGGACTCTCGTGCCCTCGCCGATCCTTACTACGCCTTCGATTACGGCCAGCGGATGTATTTCTCCTAGAACCTCGGATTCCAGTAAGCTGCCCACATATTGCTCATTCGCCCGCAGCAGATCCCAACTATGCCGAATTAAAAATGAATCTTTTGCCACCACTCGCAAGCTATCGCCTACTTTGTTGCCACGCTGCGCTAGAAATTCTCCATCACTATCTAACAAAACAGATTGTTCTTCTATTCCTACTAGATCACTTAGTGCAATCCATGCGTGAGCTGTTGCCGTCCATCCGGCAGGAAGTATGGCATGGTGATTGCGTAGTGAAATGTTTCCGATAGGAAAATCCGGAATCGATCGTGTGAGTAGGACGGGCATGTTAGACAGAATACTTTAAATGAGTTATCCCAGTTCTTCAGTGATCGCTCTAGAAAATCGCTCGATCCAGTGATCCACAGCATCTTGCTCACGGTGTTCGACAAGAATCCTTATTTTATTCTCGGTGCCTGAGTAGCGGATCAGATGCCGACCCTCCACGCCAAACGCCACATCCGCCTCGGCCATTACAGCTTGCAGGCCGTGAAGACTTTCAATGGGTGGCTTGGCGGATACCGGTAAGTTCACTAGTTTTTGAGGAAACTCATTCATACATAGGGATAGTTGGGCGAGCGTGGCGTTGCTACGCTTCATCATGCCTAACACCTGCAGTGCCGAGAGAATTCCGTCGCCTGTCGTGGCATGATCTGCAAAAATTAAATGTCCCGAGTTTTCGCCGCCGAACGAATAGTTCTGCTCGCGAAGAGCCTCGATGACGTGACGATCCCCAACCCCTGTAGTAATCACTCGGATGCCGCTTTTACGCATCGCTTCGTGCAGGCCTAGATTGCTCATCACCGTGACGGCAATCGTTTCTCCGCGCAGTCGCCCCTGTTGCTGCAAGGCTAGCGCACACAAGGCTAGAATTCTATCTCCTGAAACCGGAATACCATCCGCATCTGTGAAAATCACTCGGTCGGCATCTCCATCAAAGGAAATCCCTATGTCAGCCCCATGCTGACGCACCAACTCACCTGCATGCTCTGGATGTATGGCGCCGCATCCAGCATTGATGTTCAAACCGTTCGGATCGCACCCAGTCTTGATTACTTCTGCACCCAGTTCCCTAAAAATCAAAGGCGCAATCGACCACGCCGCGCCATGGCCGCAGTCCACTACAATCTTAAAACCGTGCAGGCTGATGTTGTCCGCTGTATGTTTGGCAAACTCAATATAACGTCCGCGCGCATCATCAATCCGGTGTGCCTTGCCGATATGCTGAGGCGCGATTGGAGCGGGCATTGGCTCCTGTCCCAGAATGTGGCGTTCAATCACAGTTTCTAATTCGTCTGATAATTTGAAACCATCTGGTCCGAAAATTTTCAGGCCGTTGTCTTCGAAGGGATTGTGTGATGCGGTAAGCATGATGCCAGCCGCGCATCCCATCGACTTCGTGAGATGGGCGATCGCCGGCGTAGGCAACGGACCGGGTAAATACACGTCCATCCCTGACGAAACTAAACCTGCTGTCAGCGCCGTTTCTAACATGTATCCCGAAATCCGCGTATCCTTGCCAATCACCACGCGATTGCGGTTAGGTCCCGAAGAGCGCAATACCTGTGCCACTGCTTGTCCAACTTTCATCGCCACCTCGGGCGTAATCGGAAACTCGTTCGCTCGGCCCCGAATGCCATCTGTTCCAAATAATTGCATATATAAATTTTATTGATTGTAAGAGGGGAGGTAAGCACAAAACAGATTATACAATTGGCGGTGTATGTTGAATCCGTAAGAAATACATGGAGTCATGGCTCAGTTGTTTTCTCAGGTTCGGATAAACGGAAATCGGAAAAGCCCATCACTCGCGGCACTTTTTCGTCGCCCTCGTTGAAGACGAATAGCACCATTCGCGTGGCTGGATTGTGTTGCCACTGAGTTTCACAGATCGGTCTCAGCACCTTTTCATCGGGGATGACATAGCCGATTTTTACATGGTATGATGTGGCGGAAGGGGCGGGAGCATTCAGGATCTTTCGTGAATTGGGGGTCATGCGCAAAGATTCGGTTCCGATAAGCCCGCCGATATCGTTGGTGGTTAAGTTGAACCAAAGCATTTGGCCATTTTTAAAGTGATCCGTTCCTGCATTGATCGCCTGAATACGTACGGGAGCCACCTTGTTGGTGGGGTCGCTAGTCAGGATTAAATAACAATCTTCAGTGGTTTCAGTTATAACCGCCTGAGGAGCATCAGTGGGTATCTGCTCCGGATTGAGAACTGGCGCCGGAAGCATACGAACACGGGTGTTTCCTCCGGCGATTTCATACACTTGGGAGAAATTCATACGCGGTAATTCGACCTCTTGGTATGTTGTTCCGTCGAAGAGAAAAAGTTTCTGCGGGGCTGATTGAGGGGCCTCGAGGAAAAGAATACGACAGGTGCGTTTTGCAATCTTCTCGGCTGTAGCGGTCAAAGGCAGTAGGCAGCAGATGAGGATAAAGATACGCATGGAGATAGATGGTGGTGGGGATGTTTATCGCTTGTGATTAGATCTCATTAGCATTCAGCCAACGGAAGGAAATAATTTCAAAATGCCGCCCTAATGTTTGGTTAATTGAACTTGTCGGCAGAGTGCTGATATCCGCATCATCCACTGGATCCACATAGTCACGAGTCCGGCGCACGACAGCTTCACAAGTCGCCCTTACTTTAATGGTTCCCTTGGCGTCACGGGCATCTCCGTATGCTCGAATTGTGAATGTATCATCTCTTGCGGATAGCACGGGCGCCAGCGGGCGCAATACATCGGCCTGTCGGGTCCAGCCGGGCAGGCCATAAGCATTGTAGCCGATAGCGGCGTTGGGGAAATTGTAGCCGGCAATTGCAACTGAAGGCGGAGTTGCGGTAGCCGCGGTTCCCGGGCTTTGGAGGCCTGCGTAGATATTTGTGGCGCTGCTTTTTTTTGCGACGGTATCGAGAGCCACTTGTATGGCGCCACCTATAGCCAAAGTCTCGTTGCTTGAGAGTTGTCGGTTTACGAACTCAGCCAACGACAGAAATGGACCGCGTCGGCGGACTTGATTGACGATTTCCTCTGCCAAGAGGTCTAGGAAAGCATCATCGAGTATGCGGTACCCGGAAAATTCCGCAGCACCCGGGAAAGAACCGGAGAACGCCATGGGTGATGAGGCTTCGACATCGCCTGAGACGGAGAAGCGGGTGAACGCGTAATCCTTCGTTGAGGAAAGAACAGGAGTGGCAGCAGCATCGTAATAGGGGACTCTCTGTCCACGAGCATGTCCAAGCAAAGCTCTCCAAGCCTTCACGGAAGTGGAATTGACATTAAACATTCCCTCCACCTCAAGCCGCGAGGCGATAGTTTTCCATGAATCTATCTGATCGATGTGTTTGGAGAATAGTGAATCGATATTGGAGCTGGGTTGGGAGGCTATCGAAATATCTGGTAAAATAGCTTTGTATGCGCGGTTGGCTAGAGGGGCGGTTCCATTGATGAAATCCGTGTAGGTTTTCTTCAAGGTATCCAGCGGTCCGGGTGCGCCTAGACCTGCGGCACTTGGGGTCAAGGATGAGAAAAACCAATCGTCAAAAAGGAGGTGATTTGTGCAGTAGGAATCATCATGCTGGAGACTCAGTTGTCCAACTGGTGCGGTTGCTGTGTTCCAAACAGCGTCTTTTAGGAATAAGGGAGATGCATCGCTATTGCCAATGATATTGAAGGAAAAAGGCGGTGCCGGATTATCATGACGTGCATCCCAGTTTGTCAGTTCTGTAAGGGATTGTAATGGACGCGTCGGAAGCTCGGCAAGGATGCAGCGTGATAAGCCTTCGGCGGCATTGAATCCGGTGACGATGTAACTGCAATTATTCGGTCCCGAGTTAGGCGTGAAACTGTCTCCTGTTGCGAGCGCCTTGAAACTGTAATCTGACAGAGAGTTTACTGGGTGGTCAGCCCCAGGATATTTTAAACCTGCAGGGTGCCCGATAGCTTTAGCCATTTCCGAGTAACTGCCCATTGGGCTCGTTTGTACTAATCCCTTGCTCGCAAGGTGGGAGTTACTGCCAGTGCGAGGGCCACAAATGCTGGTCAGAAACGGTTGCGGCTGAAGCTTGGCCTCGGCCAATGAGGTGGAACTTAGGTTCGTAAGTGGAGGATACAAGGTCGATGCCACTGATCTCTGGGTGTTCATTCGGTGGGCTAGAATGCGAGCTTTCCAATTGTTATTTTGGTCTATCCAGCTTGGCTTCGTGATCATGTCCATATAAATCCCCACACCGCCTGTCGCCATCTCGGCATCGAACCTTGCATCCGCCCTCATGGTGGCGGATGAGGGTGCGATGATCCTCGTGCCGTTGTCGTCGAGCAGAGTGAAATAGTGACCGCCAGTCGGACGATAGCCGGGCCGCAATTCCACATCGGTAACCGGCCTAGCAGGATTACCAACAGGGCTGAACAAAAGGGTTTGACCAGGTTTAAGGGTAAAACTGCTTCTGATGCTGTAAGCCAGTGTTCCTCTCCAGCCTGCTGCTCCAGCAAGACGGGAATCCGGGAAGGACTGCATCAGGTGGGGACTATTGTAGTTCTGACTTCTTAGTAAACTATTGTATTTGTTGTTGGCAGTTCCTCCGACGGTGTAGCGAAAGGCGTTGGGTAAGGTACCCCGCAGCCAGAACGTCAGGAATTGTTGTTCGTTGGGTGCAGGGTTGCAGGTATAAGTGAGTTCAACATTGTAGGGATTCCAAATGGTGAACACGGGGGTCACCAGCAAACGCGCTTCCAGCGTCCCGGTCGGCGAGCCTGCCGGTGGATCCGCTGCCCAATGCGAGAAGACCCACTGAGTCCGTGCCAACAGCGGAAGGATGCGGGGTTTGTGGTGATAATCGTAAGTATTAACATAAGGTCCAGTGGTCGAGTATTGGAGATCGTGCAAGGCACCATCGTTCTTCATGGATTTGTAAGTGGTGGCGAAGTTGGCTAGGCATTCCCAGCTTCTGACCGCTCCCACCTCGAAGATGGCACCGACATTGAAGCCGATGTTGCGGTAAGTGGACCATGGATAAATCATGGCACGGACTGGTAAATTATCGCCCGTCCTGATCGGCATGTTGTATAAAAGATCTTCGCCGGGTTTCACGCGAAAAAATGGAAGGCCGGTTTTCGGTTGGCGGCTCCAGTTTTCGGTAAGTAGGGAGAGATCTTTGCGCCATCCGCCGGTGGCGGTATTGGTAAGCAGCCCTGATGAATTCGCGGAGAAATCATGAAAAAACTCACGCGATACCTTCATCGTGCTGGCTGTGGCAATCAGATCGCTCTGGTCGCGAGTGATCACTTTGTCCACAAGAGCGGGATTCGCGATGATGGCCTCCATACGGAATGGTTTAGGATCTGCAACCGAATGTCCTTTCATCTGAGTCGCCCATCCGGCGGGGGTGTTTTGCTCTGGCTCATAGGGTTCGGAGATCCTAGCCTTTTGGTTTTCACCGCAGATCCACCAAGCATATCCATCTTTAACATCGTTGTTATTGACGAATGTTGGTGTCAGGTGGACTTGCAGTTTTTCCCGGTCTGCGCCTGACCCCACAGTGCCTGGACCAACAAGAGCGACAGTGTCTGTAGTTTTTGATGTGCTGGGTGGTGTGTCTGGCGTTCCGGGATTGGAAGTCAACCAAGCAAGGAATCTGGCTTTTTTTTCGTAATCATAATTACCGGGGGAAAGTGGCCGCCCGGAGAAATTACCACTAGATTCATGATTGGCTCCCTGCCAGCTCTCCCAGACGCCAATTACAGGTGGAAAATTCTGATCGAGAGTTTTATTAAGAACCTCCGCATTGGCGGTGACTCTCGTATCGGGTCCAGCGTTCTTTTGAAGCTCTCCAAGAGCAATTTGCAACGCGAACCGCGCGTTGCACCTCGCTCTCGAAAGCTCTGAGTCAGAAGATGAAGATCGCAGCGATATGGAAGATAGCGTGAGTAATCCGAATGCGATAATCACAATTAAAACCATCAGGCAAAGGGTAGCTACTAGGGCGAAGCCGCTTTTGTATAAGCTACTAAATTTTCGTAAATAGAAGATTTTCATATGGGTTTATGGCTTACAATCTATCTAAACGATTTTATTTTCATACGGAACGTCACTGTTATTTCATTACTTTGAGACAAGTGTCAGCGAGGTCGAAGGTGCCTTTGATCGCACGCGGCAGTTGGAAGCGTAGAGTTGTTTCGTCCTTAAATGTGTTTTTGATTTCGAACTCGACGGCGTGTTCCTGCCATAGCTCGGTTAACGTAATTTTGGTTTCCTTAGAGTCTTTGCGCCAACCGTCGGCCAACTCAAATTCGACGAATTGACCGGGCGTTCCGCGCACACGGAACGTGAAATGGTAGCGCCCGGGGGGGAGATTAGCGCCCTTTCCGAAGTTGTAGTTGAGGCTCGAGTTTTCGCCAAAATCACCGGTCACCCGCGTGGCATTGGGGGTGTCGCTTAGATTCATTTTCTCTAAGCTGTTGCTGGAAGATTTTAGAATCCAGTAGCGCCAAGGATTGATGAGTTCAATCTTTGGATCAGGGGTCCACGGCGGCACGGGATTCACCTGAGGCATGGGTGGGGTCTTCACCAGCAGTAGTCGCTCTGGCACTTTGTAATGAAGGCTGTCGTCGAAGGCGGGGCTATCGAACTTCATGTCATTCAGAGCCGCCTGCCCTGGATTCTGGCCGATACCGATAAAGCCCAGGGGATGCCATCCGCCGCGAAAGTAGTTTTCGATCGCAAAACGTACACTCGGCATCATGCCACCCTGACGATCTAAGATAGCGAGGGCGAGGATATATTTGCCGGGTGTTAAATCTGCTGGCAGTGTGCCATGTCCTTCGTGCTGATACGTTGCTGCGGGGCTGCGATAAGCGAATTTCTCGCTATCCCAATCCTCGCCGGGTAGCCACTTGCGGATGTCAATGCCCGCCAGAGGGGAGGACCAAATTAGCTTCTTTGTTTCGGGATCTAGTAGTCCGACAGCCACGGGCCAGTCGAGATAGAACGGAGCGCTACCGGTATTTCGCACGGTGAGCTTGACCTTTAGGTTTTGTCCGGGTTTCACAGCAATCGGATAACTAGCAAAATCTAACACATAACGATAGCCAAAAGCTTTTTGAATTTCGGCGGCTCCCGCTAGCACTTCATTGTTTGAATCGTTGTAATTGTGTATCCAGCCGAGGTAACTCGCATGGTAGCGGCGAATTTTATCGATCATATAACGGCGATAGACAGGCACCGTCATCGTCTCATCAGGACTGCGTCCGAAGGTCTCGTTGGGCTTGGAGCTTTCGCGCTGTTGCTGCCAATTGTATTCCACCTCACCTTCGATGGGGGCATGTTTCCAGACATCACGATAAATATGCGTGGCCTGCCAGGGGAACTGATCCTTGGGGCCAGCAGGGGGCTCGCGAGAGATGTTGGCAAAAGTGTCGTAGTAGATACCGAATCCTGCCTGCATAAATTCAGCGTCATTATGCCGAACTAGCACGGGCTTGTTCTTGAAAGCTTTCTGAAAAGCCTCCGTGAGTAATTTCCGCTGCTCAATGGTTGGAGCTGGATTGTGGTGCTCGCCAAAGTGGCCGATGAGTCCCATCTGTATGGCAAAGATACGCGGGTCATCATCCCATGCCTCGCCAAGCTTTGCCACCAAGCGCTCCAGTCTTTGTTGAAAGGCGGGACTGTCGTAGTCAAATGTATGCATGTCGGTAGACCAGTACTGCTTTCCAGCAGATCCATCCCAGTCGAGATACACACGCGGCACGAGTTTGATATTCAGATCCTCGAATCGCTTGCCCTTGATTTCGGTGATTTTTCGTGTGTGGGCGATGATGCGATCTACGGTGTCACCTTCGCAGACCTCGATGTCGCTCCACTTGATGTATGTGCGCTTCAGGAGTCCGTAGCCATCTTTCTTGTAATCGCGGAAACCTTTGAGCGGATTGTTGATCGCTCCGTTAAATTCGGACGGGGCGACCGTCACCCAGCCATCGCTGACGGAAGTTTTACTGGCAGATTGAGCGCACAAAGACTGAGCAAACGCCAAAACGACTCCGATTGTAGCGAGTATATTTTTCATTGGCAGTGCCGGATGGTTGTTCTCATATTAAGGTGCGAATTTGGGATTCGCGTGTTGGTTAGAATCAAAATACTGCTTAAAATTCTCTTGGGTGAGTTTCACCGGGGGCTTGCCGTCTTGGTGGTCGAAGGTGACGTTTTTGAAGATGGGGGAGTCGTTCCAAGGCGTCTTCTCCGTTCCAATGATCTTGTTTCGGATCGCCGGATTCACTGGGAGATAACATGAGATGTTTTCAAACGTCAGACCTGTGTAGCTGACACCCGTTTCACCTGCTGTGGAATCCAAATCAAAGATCGCCATGTTAGATAACTTATCATGGAAACGAACATCCTTGATGGTCACATTCACATGAATCACGCGATCCTTCGGTCCGGTATTGCTAATGATGAAAACCTTGCCATTGCTGCCGTTCTGAATGCGGAGGCGGTTGTAGATAATATCGCAGTCCTCCATTTTCACGTTCATCCCGTCTCTCCAGTTTTTGAGGCGGACGATCCTCGCGTTCGAGTCTTTCCAAAATGTGCAGCGCAGACGGTTGCCATTGAGAACGGTGGTATCATCACCGGTTCTCAAAAAACAATCTTCGACCGCTAGGTCGCCGCCTAAGCCGTCACCATTGGTTCGCCAAGAGATCGCCTTCGTCCAAACGATCTTGCTGTTGCCTACGCCTCCCTTGCCGGCGAGTACAAATGCAGCAAATGTAGCCGGATCCACGATCGTGATTCCATGGATGGTAGTGTTCTTGGTATTTTTGAAGTGTAGTGCTTGCGATCCATCTGCATCGGAGGGGTAGCTCGGATTTTTTACCTCGCTGGTTGACGCGTATTGATAGTGAGGGTTGTAGAAACCGGAGAGAGTTCCGTATCCATAAATCGTGATTTCTTTGGCATCACCACAATTGAAATTCCCGTACAATATTGCGTCACCCGGGATGTAATACTTTTTCCCTGAGCTGAGTTTGAGCGACCCAATATAATGAACGCCGGGACTAAATACCATGGTTTCGTAATCCGCGGAATCTTTGGAAATTTTGTCCCCGGCTTTCACTAATCGAATGGAGGGCCCAGTGGTGGGCGGCTTTTCTAAAATGGGATTCGCGAAAAATGCCACCGAGTGAACCGGCCCGATCTGCTTATGCTCCGGGAATGCCGCGTTGTGATCATCCATTTGACCATTGGGATCGATGACTAACTGACAAGGTTTTTTTATTTTGAAATAGACCTTTCCGTGCAGCACTTTCTTCTCTAACACTTTGTGGAATGGATGGACTGCGGATTTTTCAATCATTTCGACTCCGTCCAGCAAAGCATTACCTATCTTACTGATCTCCGCTTCGATAATGGAGTCATCACTCATTTCAATATTGGCATAAGCTTGCGACCATCCGCCGGTGTGATGTTGGTAACCTTGCCTCACCGCTGGATTGGTGTTTCCGTGAGTGGCATTTATCTTGGGTAATTCCTCGGCCCGATTGTAAGTATGGTGGGCAAAACACTGCACCCATTCCATGTCCGTCGCCCGCGAGCGCACACGGATTTCGTAGATAGGTGATTTAGCGCGTGGATCGATGTTATGAAACTTCGTCTCGTGACCCGGTACATCGGTATAAACCACAAGTTTCTCAGCGCCTGTCTGATAGACCTTCATGGAAGGCGTGGACAATGCAGTATCTAACTTTGCTTGCATGACTTGCATGCCCAAGAGAAGGCATGACAGAGAAATGAGAATACGGCGTTTTAACATGGGGTTGAGTTTAATCGGGGTTAGGTCCAACAATCCTGACTGTAATCTCCGCCGTCATTAGAACTGGTAGGGAGTGCAGTAGGAATAGGAAAATCGCTCCATGGATTCGTTATCTTTGGTTACGCGAGTTGCGATTATTTAATTAGAATATCGATATAGATAGAAACGTGGGCGGATACATTCATTCAATCTGGATTGGGTTTAGTTCCGGCGGCGGCGCAAGAGGGTGAGTATCCCGAGGCCACAGAGCAGAGCTGAGGACGGCTCAGGGATGTTGGTCAGGGCATTCATGATGTTGACGGTGGATTCTCCGGATGTAAACGTGACGATCCGGGCTTCGTCCAAGTGACCATCAAAGTTAGCATTGGCAGCATTGCCTGGTGCTTGAGAAAGATACGGTGCGCCGATGACCGGAGCAGTTGCAAAGTTGCCGCCTTGTTGAACACCATTGACGAAAAAGCCCGTTTGGCCATTGTTGCGAATCAATGCAAGATGCACCCAAGTATCTGTGGAGAATGTGGCGGTGCTTCCAATGTAACTGATGTTAGCCGAACTTGCCCTCCAGCCGGTACTTTCAAGAGACAATTTGTAGGTATTATTTACGTTGGCTCCAAGCTGGAAAACATCGCCCGCTGCCGTAGTGGCGGAAGCTCCGGTTCCACCGCGGGCATAGACGCCGAAGGCAAAGTTGTCGGTGCCAAGTGCTGTGAACTGGGAGTTATCACCAAAGAAAAATCCTTGGTTTCCAGCCATGGAGGTATCCAAGTAAACTGTCGAGCCAGGTGCGGAAACGCCAGTCGTTTGAGTTAACGCAGTGGTACCACCAATTTCGGCCACAAAGTGCCGTGCATTGCCTGAGCTGTCTTGGGGCAATTTGTTCGTGCCCAAGCTCCCAGCTTCACCGAGGTGGTATTCGGCATAGAGGATGACGGCGGCTTGGGAGGAAGCCAGACCAAGTAGGGAGATAGACAAAAGTAAATACTTCAGTTTCATAATGGGTTTTAACGGGTAACTGTTCTTGCATCTGAGATAGGGAAGATGATCGAACAAATAACTTGTGGCTATAAACCAGAATTTGTGACGCGATAACAAGTCACTGCGTATGACAATTCTCGACAAGCGCATGACGATTTCGGACGTCGAGCTTCGGGGTTGGTTGCTGCAAGTGATGCTTACCTATTCCTCTTCACATCAAAGTGCGGAAATGGGATGGGGGATGCCCAAATTCCCTCTGAAAGAGGCGGGACATCGTCTCTGGTGACTTGAATCCAGAAACCTGCGCGATGTCCGAAAGTTTACGGTCGGATTTTTTGATCAGCCGCAGGGCATGCTGCACCCGCCGTTCGACAAGTTCCTCATGGATCGAGCGGCCGATATGTAAGACGAATGCGTCGTGCAGTCGCCGGTCCGACATGGGGATCTTCGAAGCGATGATGCCGGGTGTTAGATCAGGATCGGTGAAATGATCCGCGATTTGACGCATAGCGGCGGCGACGTGAGGGTGCTTTGCGGCAATGATATCGGTGGATTGGCGCGGGTGGAGCGCGCCTCTTGTAATGAGAAGCGGTTCCTGCGGTGGCGGGTCTCCCTCCAGCAGGCGGTGAAGCAAACTTGCTCCCTCGTAGCCATGCTGGAAGGCATTGTTGCCAATGCTGCTAAGAGGAATCGGTCCGAGTTCACAAAACTCCCTGGAGTTGTCGACACCGAGCAGGGCGATGTCATTAGGGATGGAAAGATTCGCGATTTCGCAGGCCTGAACGACCCACCGCGACAGGTAGTCCGCCGCCATCATGATACCGAGTGTCCCCATTTCTCCGACGGGTAGCCGCCGGAGTAACCAACTAGCATCATGCGCCCCACTTTTCAGGTTCTTCGGTGCCCGATGTAGGGACAGTCCGAGCCTAAGTTTCTTGGCGGCTTGCTTGAAGCCTTCGTAACGTTCCGAGTGAAAGTGATTGCTTCCCTGCATGACGAAACCGAGATGGCGACATCCCAGTGAAGCAAGATGCTCCGCGCCCGCCTTACCGATGCCTCTATTGTCCTGAAGCACCCTCGGCAGCTCTACCGAGGAATCGTTGCAGGACAAATCGACAACCGCACAGTGGATGTGAGAGCGGATGAAGGCTGTGAGCTTCGGGTTGCGGTTGGGCGCATGAAGCATGCAGATGATGCCATCTCCCTCCCAAGAGTCTGGCAGCAGACCGGTGTGGTAATAGTGGGTATCGAGAATCCAATTGGCCTCGGCTGCAAACCGGCAAATCCCGTCCAACATCCTATCGTCGCGGTAGCACGGCAAAAACAAAACCTGCCGCCGGGCCAGGGGTGAGGCACGACCTTTTGTCGGAGATGAAGTGCGTATGGCGGCAGACATAATTTAAATTGCCATTGAAATCGCTCTGTTAGCAAGCCAGAGAAAAAATATACGTCATTATCTGTCATGCGCTTGTCATGAAACGTCATGCAAATTAAGTTTCATAAAAGGTAATTCCGGTGGTTTATCCCGACTAAGCAGCGATCCCGTCTGATAACAGCATGATTCAAAATCCGATTTTACCAGGTTTTTACCCCGACCCCTCGATTTGCCGAGTGGGCGATGATTTCTATCTCGCGACTTCTACTTTCGAGTGGTTTCCCGGAGTGGCAATCCACCACTCGCGGGATCTGGTGCACTGGAGATTACTAACTCATGCGCTGCGTGAAAATAGGCTGTTAGATATGCGTGGTGTGCCGAGTTCGGGTGGTGTGTGGGCGCCTGCGCTGTCTCATCAAGACGGACAATTTTATCTCTGCTACACAGTCGTTCGTCAGCACGAGGCGGCGACCAAGGACACGCCGAATTTCCTAGTGACTGCGCCATCGATCGAGGGTCCGTGGTCCGATCCGGTATTCGTAAATTCATCGGGCTTTGATCCATCGATTTTCCACGACGACGATGGCCGCAAGTATTGGCTGAACATGGTATGGGACCACCGCCCCGGGCGACATCCATTCCATGGCATCGCGCTGCAGGAATATGATTTGGAAACCCAGTGTCTTGTTGGTTCGCCGGAGATTATTTTCGGCGGCAGTCCGCTCCGGTGCACCGAAGGCCCGCACCTCTACAAACGCGGGGGTTGGTATTATCTCATGACGGCCGAGGGCGGCACGGGGTATGAGCACGCGGTGACTCTCGCCCGGTCTCGCGAGTTACGCGGAGAATACGAAATTCACCCGGAGAATCCGATTCTAACATCAGAGGGTCATCCCGGGCTGTCTTTGCAGAAGGCTGGTCACGGCAGCCTCGTGGAGACGCCCGGCGGCGAATGGTATCTCGCTCACCTCTGCGCGCGCCCTTTACCAGATACGCAGCTCTGCAGTCTGGGACGCGAAACCGCACTCCAGAAAGTTGAGTGGCACGACGATGACTGGCTTTATCTAACAGGAGGTGGCAACACGCCACACGTCAATGTGCCAAAACCCAACCTAACGCCGCATCCATGGCCTACAATCTCGGCAAAACTACCTTTTGATTCTCCTCACTACATGACACCCCGCATGTCGTCTTTACGAGTCATTCGCGATCCTGAGAAACTCACTCTCATCGGAGCCGAGTCGCTGGAATCAAACTTCGAGCAAGCCATGCTCGCGCGGCGGCTCACAAGCCACCGCGCCACCGCCACCACACGGTTGCACTTCACATCGGAGTCGTTTCAGCAGATGGCAGGCTTGGCCGCTTACTACAACACTTGGCTGTTTCATTATCTCTACCTTTCCCACGATGAAAATCTCGGCCCTTGCCTGCAGATTCACAGTTGCGACGATGGTAGATCGAGTTTCCCGCTTGGGGACATGCCTGTCCCGGTGCCCGAGGGGGCAATATTTCTACGGGTCGAGTTTTCCGATTCGAAATTGCTATTTTCCTGGTCAGTGGACGGAGTTGCTTTCCTACCCATCGGTCCGGCGCTCGATGCCTCGCTTCTCTCCGACGATCACGGCGAGCACTGGGGCTTCACCGGCACCTTCGTCGCTCTCGCCTGCCAAGATCTATCCGGTGCGGGCTGCACTGCCGAGTTTGACTTCTTGGAAATAATCCTGAAAAACCAATTGAACCTATGTCCTCCCAACGCCTCAAACCCATCGAAAAAGTCGGCTACGGTCTCGGAGACTTCGCATCGAACGTTGTCTTCCAAACTATCCTGATACTGCTGCCGGCGTTTTACACCGATGTATTCGGGCTTACTCCCGCGGTCATGGGCACGATGTTTCTCGTCGTCCGGGTGCTCGACGCCGTGATCGATCCAGTGATGGGCGTCGTGGCCGACCACACGAACACCCGCTGGGGGAAATTCCGACCGTGGCTGTTGTGGGGTGCGGTTCCTTTCGCAATTCTTTTCGTGCTCACCTACACCACGCCGAACTTCGGTGGAACCGGCAAGATCGTCTATGCCTACGTGACCTACTCGTTGCTGATGATCCTATACACCATCGTCAACATTCCGTATTGCGCGCTCGGTGCGGCAATCACCTCCGACTCTCAGGAGCGCGTATCGGCAAATTCCTACCGCTTCTTCCTCGCGACTTCGGCGGGCGTACTGATTGCCTTCTTTGGTCCCAAACTCATTTTGTTCTTCGGTCGCGGCAATGAACAAGCTGGCTACCCATGGGCGATGGCCGTCTTTGGCCTACTTGCCATCGCGGCCTTCATCGGTTGTTTTTTTCTAACAAAAGAACGCGTCGTCCAAGCCACACCTTCGAAGGGGGCTTTCGGCCACGATTTCAAGAGCCTGCTCCGCAACGACCAGTGGCTCGTCGTCGCGATTCTCTTCCTCGTCCTGTTAGTTCCTATTGTCCTGCGCGGTGCCTCGCAGGTGTATTACATGAAATGGTTCGCCGGACGCGCTGACTTAGTTGCCGCATTCCTCACCACCGGCACCATCTGCCAGATGATCGGAGCTGCGTTCGCCTCGCCGTTGACTCGTAAAATGGGCAAGGTCCCGACCTACATCCTTGTGCAGGTGATCATCGTCGTCGGTTCGGTGGCGCTCTATTTCATCCCCTCCAGTAATCTCGCACTCATCTTCGTGCTCTTCGGATTGGTGAATTTCTTCGTTCAAATGGGTGCGCCGATTCTTTTTGCGATGGCAGCCGACACGGTGGAATACGGCGAATTAAAGACCGGACGACGCGTCAGCGGACTCGTGTTTTCCGGTGCGCTTTTCTTTCTCAAACTCGGCGTCGCTGTCGGCGGATGGCTCGTGGGCATCGTCCTCACTTCCTACGGCTACGACGGGCAGGCCAAAGCCCAGTCACCCGAGGCGATACGCGGCATCGTCCTTTCTCTCACGCTTTTCCCGGCGATCGGACATTTCCTTCTCATTCCAATCGTTTCCTTTTACCGTCTCAATAAATCCCGCTGCGACGAGATCCGTATTCAACTCGACCAACTCGCCAAGAAATCTCAACCCTTACTAGATCCCCCATGAAATCTCTAACACTTGTTATCCTCGCCTACGCCGCAGCACTCGCAACACCCGTTCAGGCCCAGAAAGAAATCACCGCGCGCTTCGCTCCACCTGCCGGCAAGGTGCTCGTTTTCATTGGCCAAGACAACGCCTCCGTCGGCGGCACCGCAAAATATAAAGACGGTTACGTCGACCATGTCGGCGTGCCAGCTGGCATCACCCACTACGTCTACTTCTCCGAAGGTTGGACCAATAAAAACAAGCGCAGCTTTGCCAACGGCAGTGTCGCCGGCCTCAATACCGAGACCGAATGGGCTGCGGGACCCATGAATCAGAAGGCTTACGTCGATTCACCAGTGCTCGATCCCTGCATCATGCATGTCTCCATTTCGATGGAAGGGAACAGGGAGGATAAGGTGGCAGACGGTTCGCTCGATCACCTCATTGCCGAGTTCGTGACATTCATCGCAGATCATCCAGAGCACCCGTTCCTCATCCGCATCGGTTATGAGTTCGATGGCCCTTGGAACCGTTATGATCCCGAGAATTTCAAGAAAGCATTCTGTCGCATTGTCGATGCTCTGCGGGCGAAGAAGCTCACCAACTTCGCCACCGTGATGGCGTCCAGTGGCATGGAAAAGCCGGGGCAGTGGGAAAAATATTGGCCCGGTGACGAGTATGTCGATTGGGTGGGCTACTCCTATTGGGGGAATCATGGAGCTCAAGCACTGGCATTCGCCCGCAAAGTCGGAAAACCGGTATTCATCGCAGAGTCCACCCCGAAGGGCAGTTTCTTCGAAAGGGGGGAGCACGAGCAAATCTGGAACCGCTGGTTCGAGAAGTATTTCAAACACATCAACGACAACATCGATGTCATACGCGCGGTTTCTTACATCAATGCTGATTGGGACTCGCAGGACATGTGGAAAAACTGGGGCCGGACTCAGATTGAAAAAGCTCCGCTGATCAAGGAGCGCTGGCTTAAAAAAATGGCAGAGGAACGATACGTGAACGCCGACGATAATCCCTTCAAAATAATCGGGTTCACTACTCCTAAGGCCGGGGATGAGAAATGACTCGTAGTCTTGTGTCTCAATTCTTATCTCCGGTGGAGTTCGTCTCAATTCCGCTCGCTTTTCCGGCGAATCTGGTGAAGGACATGAGGAGGAGCGTGATTTTAGAGGGGGAAGATGCGAGCTTCTCCTCAGTTATTCTATTAGACGTCGAATCATCTCTATCGCGAGTTGCCCTCCCTTTGATACGAGTGTTACCTCTGTGGGCAATTCGCTTATGTTGATTAGGTAAATCTGCGTCCACTGAGTCTTGTCGTTTTTGGTCGCGAATTTTATAGGTAATCACCAGACCCGCATCATAAATAAGTTGGATAAATGTTAAATCTAGGCGTGCATTTTTCTGAAATAATCGTAGATAGAAGCAGCGTAACTAAATTCACGCTTACTGAGATTATGAACACACGTCGCAACTTCCTAACTAAACTCGTCGTATCCGTCGGAACACCCGCTCTTCTTTGCAATGCTGCTTTCGGCCAGGCTCCACCGGCTAAACTTGAAGAAACGGATCCTACCGCAGTAGCGCTTGGCTACAAAGAAGACACCACCAAGGTGGATGCCACCAAATACGCACAACACAAGCCTGATCAAGTTTGCTCAGGCTGCGCTCTCTATACAGGAAAAGTCGGCGATGCTACAGGTCCATGCTCTGCCTTCGGTGGAAAAATCGTCACAGCAGCTGGCTGGTGTGCAGTTTATGCCAAAAAGCCTGAAGCGGCTAAGTAGTTCATCGCTGGATCAGCGGTTGGCAAAGTTCTGGATTTTATGACGGAAGTCTAAAATTGAGAACTTAGCTGATTTAATCCGATTGCTGATAACTAGTTAATTTTTAAGCTCCATAAATCTCTCTGCGCCTTTGATTTCCAAGTTAGTCCATGGGTCGGGGGCAGAGAGGTTTGCTAATTTCAGAAATGAGGGTGAGATGCCTTTGGCTTCGGAATTGTTCATGGAGGCAATTACAGCTTGAGGATCAAGATGGTTGAGAAAACGTTTTAAATATCCGCCGCCAATTTCAATCCCGTTACTTTGGCGGATTTCGAAGTGAAGATGGGCGGGGTAATTTCCATTTGCGGTTCCGCAGGTGCCAATGACTTCTCCACGTGCCACTATAGATCCAAGCGAGGCTTTGGATTGTGCAAGGTGCGCATACATGGTTTGGAGCGGTTGATCATTCTGCCCGAGATGCGCGAGAACGATCATTTTCCCCCAGCCAGGTGAAGGTTCTCCGTTGTAGATCACCAATCCATCGGCAGCGGCGTATATAGGATCACCGAGATCGGTATTCATGCCGCCGATCCCATTGAGATCGTCTCCGGTGTGGTGGCCGCCAAGTTGATCGTTCATTTCCCAAAACGGTTGAGCATTGTAAACGAGCGCGCCGTTTTCAGATCCCATGGGTGCATCCATTTGTGATATTATGGGAATCTGATTTGCCTGCCATGCGGAGAGCATGTGGAAACGCATGTCCACTTCACCAGATTCCGGAATGATTGGTGGCACATCAGCTTCTTGAAAGCCGACCAATTTTACTGGTGTCACAGGGGTCACAGAGGTGCGCCACACGAAATAGCCCACCATAATGAAGGCGATGGCGAGGGTGATAAGGAGTCGGGTGGGTTTCATTGAAGAAGTCGAAAGTCTGAAAGTCGAAAGTCTGAATGTCCAAAAGATAATACAAACCGCACCAGCGGTTCTAGCTATGACATTTGACCTTTAGACTTTCAGACATTTTAATAAATTAGTTCTCTTACTAAAGCCGGACCTTGGTAGACGAAGGAGGTGTAGATTTGGATGAGGTCGGCACCGAGTTTGAATTTGGTTTCAGCATCTTCTTTGGAAGAAATGCCTCCCACACCGATGATGGGAATTTTACCCGAAAAGGCGGAGGCGAAGGCGGCGATGGTTTGGTTAGATTTTTCGAGCACAGGTTTTCCGGAAAGACCGCCGGCTTCGTTCGCCCATTTGTGATCGGCGACTTTTTCACGATCCAGAGTGGTGTTGGTCGCGATCAGGCCATCGAGTCCGCCATCAAGGAAGGCTTTCGAGAGATCGGCGATTTGTGGTTCGGTGAGATCTGGGGCAACTTTGAAAAGGATAGGGACGTGCTTGCCGTGGATGGCGGCGAGTTTTAGTTGTTCGATTTTGAGAAGTTCTAACAGACGAGCGGATGAATCGGCGGCTTGTAGATCGCGAAGACCTGGGGTGTTAGGAGAAGAGAGATTGACCGCGATGTAATCGGCAACGGGATAGGCTTTTTTCAGACAAGCGAGGTAATCATCTGAAGCATTCTCGTTGGGCGTATCTTTGTTTTTACCGATGTTGAAACCGATGATGCCGTTGTAAGAATGATGCGAACGGACGTTGGCGACGCCGGCGTCGATGCCGGGATTATTGAAGCCCATGCGGTTGATGATCGCTTCGTGCGGGATCAGGCGGAACAAGCGCGGTTTCGGATTTCCTGCTTGGGGACGCGGAGTGATCGTGCCGATTTCGATGAAGCCGAACCCGAGTCGGCCAAGTGCATCGATGGTGTTGCCTTCTTTATCAAGCCCTGCGGCGAGGCCGATGCGGTTCGGAAATTTCAGGCCCATGAGTTCGATCGGCTCTGCTTGCGGCAGGGGATCGGAAAGCATTTCAAGCAGGCCAGTTTTTTCAGCGAGACGCAGCCCGACCATGCTGGTGTGGTGGGCGGTTTCGGCATCGAGGGCGAAAAGGAATTTGCGGGCGAGTGGATAGGCGGCGTCGATCACGGCTCTTTTATTGAGCATTGGGGGGGATTCGTCCAACCTTGATCGTGAAATCCGTGCCCATGGTTCAAATTTTTCACCGCCGAGACGCCGAGGTCGCCGAGGGACGCAGAGGAGAATACGGAAAAGGAGAGTGTTTTCTTGAAAGCTCAGGGAGCGGATTTGGCTTGGTCGTATTCTTTGAGGCGGGCGTAGAAGTATGCGCTGGTGGTGACTAGGGTTCCGTCGGGTTTGCGGATTTGGTAGGGTTTTCCGGAGGTCGAAGACTTCGCTGCGATCCCATCGATGAAATTCTCGGCGGTTTTGACTTTGTCGCCGCCCTTTTCGAGTTTCATGCGGAGGTGCTCTCCAGCTTTCTTGGGATCGTATTCCGTGCCGTTGCGGATGAATTTGGCTCCGCTGAGTTTTTCGATGGAGCTGATTAGATGTTCGATGCGGGCGTTTTCCTTTGCTTCGCGGGCGTGGGCATTCAGTGGGATGAGGCAGAGAGCCAAAAAGAGCATGGCTCCCAGTGAGCGAATTAATTTTTGAATGAAAGAATTTTGCATTCTTTCAACCTACAGAACCCGCAAGGCAGCACAAGTCAGTTGTTCTGCGTAGATGATCGAAATCATTTTGCTTCCGGCGGCTAGGGATGGCTAACTTCGCGCGAAGCCTATGCACAACCGCCCGCCCAAGAAATTTGTTCCGACTCCTTTTACCTATCATCAAGAGATTGATGTGCGCATCGATTCTTTGACGAATCTAGGTTCTGGCGTAGGGCGGGTGAATGGTTGGGTGGTTTTTGTGCCATACGCTTTGCCTGGGGAGTTGGTGCGGACACGGATTTTCCGGAATGATAAAAACCATTCGCAGGGAGATTTGGTGGAGATTTTGGAGAAATCGCCGGATCGCGTTGAGCCAGCTTGCGCGCTTTTTGGTGAGTGCGGCGGTTGTCAGTACCAGCATCTCGCATACGACAAGCAGCTGGCGTGGAAAACTCGGCAGATTCGCGAGCTCCTCAAACACATGGCAGGCGAGGAGAGAGAGGTAAATTTCTGTGAATCGTCTGAACAAATTTGGAACTATCGCTCGAAGATCACTCCGCATTTCGAGAAGCCCATCGATGGCTTAGTGACGGAAATCGGTTTTCTGAAAGTGGGAAGACGCAACGAATTGTTAGATGTTGTGAACTGTCCTATAGCGATGCGTGAGATCAACGAAGCCTTGCCGGAAGTGCATGCGGATATCCGAGCCAACGGAAAACGTTTCAAACGCGGCGCGACAATTTTACTGAGAGCGACGAATGGTCGGGTCGAGCGCGATCCAAAGGCGATCGCGCGGGAAGAGATCGGTGGGGTGAAGTTTGATTTTGTGGCGGGAGAGTTTTTCCAAAACAATCCGTTCATCTTGAAGAAATTCACGGGCTACGTTGGCGAAAAAGCGCTAGCGGGAGGCGCGAAATATTTGGTCGATGCCTATTGCGGCGCTGGGTTGTTTGGGTTGTGCCTTGCAGAGCGGTTTAAAAAAGTCATGGGGGTTGAGGTAAACGAAGCGGGCGCGCAATGGGCGAAAAACAACGTTGCGCTCAACGGTTTTAATAATGTCAGCATCCTGCAAGCGGATGCGGAAGCAATCTTTGGTAAAATCGATACTCCAGCAAGCGAAACCGTGGTCGTGGTTGATCCTCCGAGAAAAGGTTGCACACCGGAATTTTTGGAGCAACTCGTTGCGTTTGGACCGGAGCGTGTGATTTACGTTTCATGTGATCCTGCGACGCAGGTTCGGGATTACAAAATCCTCCGCGACGCGGGATATGTGTTAGAAGAAGTTCAGCCGTTTGATCTTTTCCCTCATACCCGTCACGTGGAAAACGTGATGGTGCTGACAAGGAAGTCTGGCTGAGCAGTTAGGACGAGCTTTTTATCTCCCTGTTAACAAAATGCTTGAACGACCCCATCGTGTTCATGACAGTCATGTTACAAGTCACCTTCTAGCAGAAAATCCTTATAGTGAATGAGTTCCATCCGCCCGTCGTGATGTTCGACAATCGCTGTTAGGCTCTCTACCCAGTCGCCGGAGTTGAGGTAATGCACCGCCCCAACATTTTTATTTTCTGGGGTATGGATGTGGCCGCAAATGATGCCATCACATTCTTTGTGAAGCGCGAGTTCTTGGAGAAGGACTTCGTATTTATCAACGAAGCTGACGGCGGATTTCACCTTGGCTTTGACTCGTTTACTCAGGGAGAAGTATTCTTTGCCCCGCCATGCGCGCCAGTAGTTATAATAGCGATTCACGGTGAGCAGGCTGTCATAGCCCACGGCACCGAGGGAGGCTAGCCACTTGTGGTTGGTGGAAACGCTATCGAATCCATCGCCATGAACAACGAGGTAGCGCAGGCCGTTCGCAGCGGTGTGGATGTGTTCTTTGGTGAAACGAATTTTTCCAAACACGAGCGGGAGAAAACGCTCGAGGATATCGTCGTGATTACCACGTAGGTAGATCACCTCGGTATCGTCCTTCTCGGTCATTTTGAGAATCCTTCGAATGACGCGACTGTGGCGAGACTCCCACTTCGAACCGCGTTTTAAAGCCCAACCATCGATGATATCTCCATTGAGAATGAGTTGTTCACACGTGAGCATTTTTAGGAAATCTCCGACTTCCGTGGCTTTGCTGTCGGGAGTTCCGAGATGGATATCGGAGAGAAATACTGTGCGGTAAGAAACTTTTTTTCGCTTCTTGGAGCGCGCAACCAAGGGAGTTGGTGTCGGCGGCGCCTCGGCGTTGTTAGAAATATCACGCAGGTGGCCTTCGAATTGTTGGACGACATCGCTCCAGCCTTGGGTGAGCGCGATCTCCCTAGCGGCAATGCGCAGAGGATGGCCGTGGTTGATGTTGAGGGCGGATATGGCCTGCTCTAAAAAGCCTGCAGCATCGCCTTTCTCAGCCTTCAAGCCGTTCTCGCCATGTTTCAAAAATTTGGCCGCCGCTGCGTAATCGTAGGCGACCGTCGTGAGCCCGCTGGCCATCGCTTCGAGCACGACGTTTCCAAATGTTTCCGTCTCGCTTGGAAAAAGCAGGATATCGGCAGAGGAGTAATGACGCGCTAGGTCTTCTCCCATCTGAATTCCTGAAAAATGCACCCACGGATTTTTGGCTGCGAGTTTTTCGCGCAGCGGCCCGTCCCCGACCATCACGCAGCGCAGATCGGGGACAGAAGCGCGCATTTCAATGAAGCATTGGATTGCGAGATCTAAGTTTTTTTCCGCAGCGATGCGACCGACCACAATAGCGACTGGCGCACCCGTCGTCGCGCCCCATGTGCTACGCAGAACTTCGCAGCGTTTGCTCGGGCAGAACAATTCGGTATCAACGCCGCGGCCCATGAGATGGACATTTTCAAATCCCTCACCGCGCAGCCGCTCCACCAATTCCGGCGAGGGCGCGAGAGTGCAATCAGCGCGTTCATGAAAACGTTTGAGATACGCCATCACCATGGGCTGAAAAGTTCCCAAGCTGTAACGCTTCATGTATTCGTGAAAATTCGTATGGAACCCCGTCACCACCGGAATGCCTAAAATTTTTGCGGCCATCACTGCAGATTTGCCAAGCGGACTTTCTGTGGCGACATAGATCGCATCTGGCCTGCGTTTGAGCCAACGCATGCGAAGCATCAACGATGCGGGTAAACCGACCCGGACCTCGCGGTATCCCGGCAGTGGGATGGATTTCACTATGGTTTCGTCATCTCTACCATCGCCCGTGCGAATGATGTGCACTCGGTGATCGCGCTTGCGCAATCCATCGGTGAGTCTTCCTAGAGTCATCGCCACACCGTTCACATCAGGAGCGAAGGTATCCGTCACGATATCGATTTTCATAGAGTATGCGGAAATGACTGCCACTTCCGGTAACATAAAACCCTTAAGTAATCCGAAATACATCCTTAGCGCGGTGACAAGTTCGTCACAATAGGCGGTTGCTCACGGCTTCTTGTTCGATCCGCAACCGCAGTCGTGTCCGCAGGAGGGTTTGGATTTTTTTCTGAAAAAGATCCGATGGACAAAGATTGCCAGCGTGATCGCGACAACTCCAAGTGCGGTGTATGTTTGCCAGTGCATGAGATTAAAAGCCCATCAGCGAGCCGATTTGAAAAACGAGTAATGAGGCAAGATACGCGAAGCCAGACATGAAAGCAAATTGCCCCACCGCCCATTTCCATGAGCCTGACTCGCGGGCGACCACGGCGGTTGTGGGTAGGCACTGAAGTGCGTAGATGAAAAACACGAGCAGTGAAATCAAACTCAGCGGTGTGAACAGCGGCCGCCCGTCCGGCCATTTAGCGGTTTGCATTTTCGCGCGGATCAAGCTGCGAGTTTTTACGTCATCATCGGCTTCCTCGACGTTGAAGATGATTGCCAGCGAAGAGACGAGAACTTCGCGTGCTGCGAAAGTGGTGAGAATGGCGGTGCCGGTTCGACCATCGAAACCGAGCGGCTCGAAGACGGGTTCAATCACATTTCCGATTCGACCTAA
Organism: Akkermansiaceae bacterium; assembly: GCA_031431855.1. GTDB lineage: Bacteria > Verrucomicrobiota > Verrucomicrobiia > Verrucomicrobiales > Akkermansiaceae > Luteolibacter. The sequence continues at coordinate 32,930 of JANPEG010000047.1, forward strand.
CGCACTGTGCGCCAGAACTTCTGCGGAATCTTCGGAATCGGATTTCGGATAATTTTCCAGAGCCCATAGAAGAATGGAAAGCCCGAGGATGATGGTTCCTGCTTTGCGGACAAAAGACCAACCGCGATCCAAGACATGTCGGAAAATATATGACCACTGCGGCTTTCGGTAGGGCGGAAGTTCTAACATGAAATGTGTCACGACCTTATCCGGACCGAGCTTGCCACGTAAGATACGCGCGACGATGAATGCCGATAGTGTTCCCACTGTGTAAATTCCAAACAGTACGAGCGCTTGTTTCCATGTGCCTTCTTTTTCATGAAGCAGTAATGGAATGATGAGGAAATAAACAGGAAGACGAGCCGAACAACTCATCCATGGTGCGACGAAAATCGTGACCAAGCGCTCCTTTGCGGAGTCGATAGTGCGTGTGGCCATGATGCCAGGGATCGCGCAGGCATAAGAACCGAACAATGGCAGGAAAGCTTTTCCGCTTAGGCCGGCTTTTACCATCACGTGATCCATGAGAAACGCGCCGCGCGCCATGTAGCCGGAGCTTTCTAACAGACCGATGAAGAAAAACAGCAATAAAATCTGCGGCAAGAACACCAACACCCCACCCACACCGCCGATGACACCATTGACCAATAACGAACGCAGATCGCCTTCTGGCATCAAGGATTCCACCCATGCGCCGAAGCTACCGAGCGAAGTATCGATAAAATCCATCGGGATGCTAGCGAAGGAAAAGATCGCCCAAAACAAGGTGAACATGATCGCGAGGAAAGCGACCCAACCCAGGAAAGGATGGAGCAAAACCGAATCGAGCTTGTCGGTGAAATTGCGTTGGTGTGAATCGGGGCGACGCGCGGCGAGTTCGCAAAGTGAGGCGATGAAAGCGCGTCGCTTGGTTTCGATGTCGCCGGTTTGCGAGAGCCATGAAACTTCCGAAGCATGTGGGAACGGGAAACGCAGGGCTTGTTTGAGCTCGATGATTCCTTTCGATGCATTCGCTTGCATCGGCACCACGGGGATGCCGAGTTCTTCGGAGAGTTTTGCGGGATCGAGTCTGAGGCCGGATTTCTCCGCGACATCGACCATGTTCAGAGCCAGCACACAAGGCAGGCCGAGTTCGATGATCTGCAGGACGAGCTGGAGGTGTCGTTCTAAATTCGATGCGTCGACCACGCAAACCACGAGATCGGGTTTCGCTAGATCTTCTAATTTTCCGGTCAGTGCATTGAGCGCGATCTGTTCATCGAGCGAGCCGGCATCGGCTCGAAGCGAGTAACAACCTGGCAGATCGAGCACTTGCAGTTTTTTGCCGTGAGGCGTGTAGGTCTCGCCGCTTTTCACTTCCACCGTGACGCCGGCATAGTTGCCGACCTTTTGGTTTTTTCCTGTTAGAGCATTGAACAGCGTGGATTTGCCTGAGTTCGGGTTGCCGACAAGCGCGATGATCGAAGGATTCTCTGACACGGCGATGTTTCGTCAGGATTAGCGGATGGGAGCAACGAGGACTTGCTCGGCCAATTCACGACTGATCGCCATTTTCGCACCGCAGACTGTACAAACCAAGTTGCGGCCGTTAGAGAGTTTGCGCAATTGCATCTGCTCACAAAAGCCAAGGTCCCGCAGACGATCGCATGCAGGGCCGTTTAGGCTGCTGATCCGAACGTCACAGTTCAGGCTCACCTCGTTTAAGGTAAGTTGGCGTTGAACTGACTGGCTGGCTGGCATCAACAGAAAGCTCGTCTAATTGAGATTGATTTGCAATAAGAAAAAGCTCGATGAGAGAAAAATTCACCTCGGGAAATGGAACTGGGCAAGATATGCATCCTTTGAGCATGGATGAAAAGGATTGGATAAATTGGCAGGCAGCTATTGAGGCGACCTTGATGTTTGTGGTTAAAAACGACCAAATCCTGTTGATTGAGAAGAAACGCGGCCACGGGCAGGGAAAAATCAACGGCCCGGGTGGAAAAATCGATCCCGGCGAAAGTCCGTTGCAGGGTGCGGTGCGAGAAACCGAGGAGGAGCTTTGTATTTCGGTGAAAAATGCGCGAAAAGTCGCCGAGTTGTGGTTTCAAATGTCGGATTATCCGAGTCTACGCTGCCATGTGTTTCTCGCCAGTGAGTTCGAAGGTGAGCCCACCGAAACCCCGGAAGCTGTGCCGTTATGGGCACCGCTTTCCAAAATTCCCTACGAAAGAATGTGGGAAGACGATAGGCATTGGTTACCTCAAGTTCTGGCGGGTCAGACCTTGATTGGGAAATTTAGTTTCGAAGGCGAGAAGATGCTGACGAAGCAGATTGAGCTTGGATGCCTTTTTTAATTGAAAGTGGAGCTTATCTCCCGAATTGAAGTTTCAGACCGCCACCATTGTTGATGTTCATTTTCTCGATCCGTTGGCGGATTTCATCGGGTGCGGCAGCTTTGTCTTGATCTGTGTCCCATGGGCCAGACCAGATGGTCTTATTGGCTTTGTCGCGAACGGTGACTTCTTTGTTGTCTCCAGTTGATTTCAATTCAATCGATCCATTACCATCCTCCATGCGCATGGTGGATTGCATATTCATACGTAAGTTGTTGCCATGTTCTGGTTGGATTTGAGGATCTCCTTGTGGAAGAATATTCATGCGACCGCGCAGCATTTTCTGGAGTCTTTCGTCGGCGAGTAACTCGGGGACGATCATTTCCTCGATTCCATCCTCGCCGAGTTCTCCTCCGAAGTTGAGTTCGAGTAAATTTTGCAAAAGCTGATTTTGGGCGCCTGGTACACCTTCAAGTAGTTGTTGTTCGTCTTGAATGTCTGCGAAGGCGTCGGCAGGACGTTCAGCAAGTGTGACTTCGAGATTAGCAGGTTTGCCCTTTTGAATGGTTTTTAATTTGAGTTTATCGCCGATTTTCTTGCTGCGGATTTCTGCGCGCAAAGTTTCCGGATCGTTAACATCTGTCTCATTGATCTTGAGGACGATGTCGTTGGTTTTGATGCCAGATTTAGCGGCTGGGCTGTCAGGTGAAACGGTGCGCACAATGACGCCGGTGCCAGGTTTGAGATTGAGATGATCTGCAACCATTTCGGGCAGTGATTCGGTGACGACTCCGATGAAAGGAAGTTTGTCTGCAACTTCGTCTGCTTTTTCAGCGCCTTGGATCAGGGCTTCTGGTGGTTTAGCGTTATCCGGTGGCGGCTCGATTGCGAGTGCTGGACGGATGGTGAGCAACGAAAATATTCCGATGGCGCTAGTCTTGATGATGGGGGATATGGAAAATGGATTCATATCGATACGGTGTTTGGGTGTGGGGGTGAGAGAGAAGGCTAATCAAGTTTTTCAGGAATAACCACATATTCCACGCGTGGTTGCTCGACTTGGATTAATTCGCCTTTTTCGTTTTTCATGGTGACGCGCTCCATGTAGGTGAAACGCATGACACGATGCGGGCGGTTGGATGGATTCCAAATTACGCCTTCATCGCGGGTGCCGCTTAGACTTCGGTTGAAACCTGCGGGCGCAAATGAGCTAGGCGCAGAAGGAGTTATAGGAGAGGGTTGTTGGATAGTGTGCTCAGGTACAATTACGACCGTTTCCTTGTTTGCTGCAGGCGTGATCCATGCAGCAAGCGAACCGAGGAGAGCCACCGCAGCAGCTGCGGCGATATTGAAGCGGCGAAACTTCGAGGGTGCTGCAGAGGCGCGCGATGTGGACTTGTGGAAAAGCACGATTTTTTCGTCAACGTGGAATGGAGTGTTGTTGAGGATGTCGATCAGTGTGGAATCGAAAGATGAGGAAAGCTTGGGTGGCGAAAATTTGCGCAGTCTGTTTTCAAATTGCAGTTCTGCGTCGGTGAGTTCGGTTAGAGATCCATCGGCGGATGCGAGCAGCCGTGACATGAAATCTTCATCGAGTTTGTTCGGCTGGAGATCCGCGAGTTTTTGTTCGGCGATGGTTGGAATTTTCGACATATAGGGAAATTAGATTTCAGATAGAGAGATCGCCACGTTTGCGGGCGGAGGCGAGTTCACGTTTCAAAGCTTCAAGTCCATAGCGATACCGAGAGGCGGCTGTGTTTTGAGAAATTTCGAGGGCGTCACCAATTTCTGCAAAGGTGCGGTCACCCCAGATTTTCATGATGATCACGGAAGAGAATTTTTCGGGCAGGGTTTTGAGAGCGGATTCGAGTTGGCCGCGGGTCTCGTCATCGCTTTCATCTGAATCGAACCATGGGTGAAAGGCTTCGAGTTGATCGGTTTGGATATCCTCGGAAACATGGTCTTCACGACGTTTTCTGCGGTCGTCTTTTCTCGAGAGGTCGATGGCAAGTCTGCGGATCGTGGTGTAAAGGTAAGGTTGCCATGCGTCTTGCCCGCCGACGAATTCACCGGCGCGAATTTTATCTACGAGTTTGACGATGGCGTCTTGAAGGACGTCTTGGGCGTCTTCGTGTGTGCGTGTCTGGTTTTTCGCGAAGAGGAAAAACCTTGGTCCGTGCTCGTCCAGCCACGCGCGCCAAGCGGCGGTTGCAGGTGATTGCTGAGTTGGAGCTTCAATAGCTGACATAAATGGAACGCAAATTCAGAGCGATGCTCGCGGCAGAATTTGTTTAAATTTGCATTTCGGCCGAAACTAATGCTGCCAGAGAGTGAAACGTTGCGGGTGGTAATGGTCTTTTGGACTAAAAAACCAACCTGGCTGACGGTTTACGAGTTCGTAATCGGTAAGGACAAAAACCGGGAGAATCTGGTTACTGTTGGGATCGTAGGCTTTTTCTCCCGTGTAGTTGCCGTAAATGCGGTATTCGTAGTTGGTATCGAAGCCGTAGCGCGCACCCGGAGGGCCGTCTTCCGAGAGGCGATCCGGATTATTTTTGCGGGTTTCTTTGAAAATGACGAGTTTGGCCTTATCCGCGGATTGGCGGGGCTCGCGCAAATATCCCCAGAAACGGGTTTTTTCCACGTAATAGCGACGGCCGTAGTAGAAATTACCGGTCGGTTCGCTGGCGATGGCTGCCTGGCGTTCTTCTTGGGTCGGTCCGCCCATGTTGGCAGATCCGGAACCATTTCCGCTGGATCCAGCGCATTGGCAAAGTGCCAAGCAACCGACTGTGATGAATGCCAATTTCAGATGTAACATGGGGTTATGATAAATGGTAAATCTACCAGATGAAAGACCCGATTACGCCATTTGCTCTTTCAGGCGGCGGCAGACTTCGACCACGTTTTCGCGGGTGTTGAAGGCAGAGATGCGGAAATAGCCTTCACCAGCAGAGCCGAATCCGGAACCCGGGGTGATGACAACTTGGGCTTCTTGGAGCATTTTATCAAACATCTGCCATGAGCTGACGCCTTGCGGGCAACTGACCCAAACATAGGGTGCGTTGACGCCGCCGAAGACTTTCAGGCCGAGAGCGATGCTGGCTTCGCGGAGGAGTTTCGCATTTCCCATGTAATGATTGATGAGTGCGGAAACTTGTTGTTTGCCTTCTTCGGAAAAGACCGCGGCAGCACCTTTTTGCACGGGGTAGGATGCGCCGTTGAATTTGGTGGAGTGGCGACGGGACCAAAGTTGGTGGATGGGGATTGGCGTGCCGTCCTCGGTGCGACCGGTAACGGATTTCGGAATCACCACGTATGCGCAACGCACACCGGTGAAGCCACCGTTTTTCGAAAACGAACGGAACTCGATCGCGCAATCTCTCGCACCTTCGATTTCGTAGATGGAATGCGGGATTTCTTGATCTTGGATGAAAGCTTCGTAAGCGGCATCGAAGAGGATGATCGCGTCGTTTTTCTTGGCGTAGTTGACCCACTCGGTGAGTTGAGCGCGAGTGGCGACAGCTCCGGTTGGGTTGTTAGGAAAGCAGAGATAAATGATGTCTGCTTTTTCAGATGGAACGCTGGCGACGAATTCGTTTTCGGCGTTGCAAGGAAGATAGAGCAATCCTTCGTAGGCACCGTTTTCATCGGCTTCTCCGGTGTTGCCGGCCATGACATTGGTATCGACGTAAACAGGATAAACCGGATCGGTGATGGCGATGACGTTGCCTTTTCCGAAGATGTCCAAAATGTTTCCCGTGTCGCATTTCGAGCCATCGGAAATGAAAACTTCGTCAGCGGAGATGCCGAGATTGGCGAATTGGTTATCGACGATGGCTTGGCGGAGAAACTCGTAACCTTGCTCCGGGCCGTAGCCTTTGAATGTGGCGCGATCGCCTTGTTCATCGACCGCAACATGCATCGCCTCACGCACGGCGGCGGGGAGCGGCTCGGTCACATCGCCGATTCCGCAACGGATGATGCGCGCTGCTTTGTCGGGATTTGCTTCCGTGTAAGCTTTGACGCGACGTGCGATTTCAGGAAAGAGGTAACCCGCTTTGAGTTTGAGGAAATTGGAATTGATCGTTGCCATGCGGGGAGGATGTAGGCGCGGGAGGGGATTTGGGCAAGTGCGGGATTTGGGAAAAGGGGGTTTGTTGGATTTCAGGCCAAAGGCGCGAGATGAGGTGAGCGCTTCCACTGCATCAAAAGATTTGCCAGTAAGATGAATCCACCACCCACACCCATAGACAGCGTGAAGGATTCATTTGGATAAACTGCTCCGATAAATGCGCCGAGCATCGCTGGCATAAAGAGCACATACGCTGCGGTGAAAACGGGTTCAGAAGTATAGATCAAACCAGCTTCAGTGGCTGATACCTTGCGTTGCCAAATGTTCATCAGTAAATAAGCGCCGGCAGAGCAAGGCAGTGCGAGCGCCAGAACCATCGTCATGCTTTGTATGGATGCGCCCGCTTGGATACAGGCATCAAAACTTGGCGCAACCAACCAAGTGATAGGAACAAACAACAACGCGATCCCTCCAAACATCATCACCGTAACCGGTATCCCGCGGTTGTTCTGATATTTCGGATTTTCCAACGTGAGAATTTGGAAAGTAAACAGGAACGCGGCGCACAAGGTTTCGATCTCTCCGCGTCCCATCTGTATCTTGCCCCACCGGAAACCTGATAATATAGCGCAGCCAACGATCACAAAACTCGTCGCAACGACCACACGCCAACCCGGTGCCTTGCGGTGACGCAAGCAAGCCCACAATGGGAGAATCACGCAATAGGCCTGTGTTAGGAATGCCGATGTCGATGCATCCGTATAGGCCAGCGCATCTGCCTGAAGCCACATCGCCAACCCACCCCAGAAAGCCAACTGCAAGCCTTGGGAAAATTCCGCTTTTGAAATCGCATTGCGTCGCATCACGAAAGGTAACAGCAAAACCGATGCACAAAGAAACCGCGCACATTGCAGCCATGACGAAAGAAAGACGCTCGAGGCCTCAGGCATGCGGGTTGCCTGTTCGAGATTGAGCGCCTTCATCAAAGGAAAACTCAGACCCCACAGGGCACAGGCTAGGATGAGAAATAGTAAGGCCATTGAATGATTTCGTATCTGACGTGCTTTGATGGGATTTTCATCCATGCGCTCTCATCGACTCAACCAAATTCTAAAATAGATAGCTTTGATGGAGCATCACCACCTCCAAACGCCTTGCACCATGGGTTTGTTGGGTTAGCCTGCGGGCGTGAGAACTCTGGATGCCTGTGCGAAACCTGATTTGTTGTTGTCGTTTGATTTCGATGGGACGTTGCATTATCCCGCCGATGATGCGCCGGTGCCGGTGGCGTTTTTTGAAACGATCCGTAATCTTCGTGAAACTCACAACGCGGTTTGGGGAATCAACACGGGTCGCTCCATGCCGCATGTGGTGGAAGGTTTGTTAGAGAGTAAATTTCCGTTTCTTCCGGATTGGGTCATCGCTCGGGAACGGGAGATTTTTTTCCCGAATGCGTTTGGTCGGTTTCAACCTTATCAGGAATGGAACGCGCGTTGTGAAAAAGAGATTCACCAGCTTTTCAAAAAAGCCGGCAAGACGCTAAAACAAATACGCAAATTGGTCGAGGACCACACCGGCGCGCAATACATCGAGTTAGATGGCGATCCCGCCGGGTTGATCTCCCGCACAGAGGAGGAAATGGAATGGATCGTAGATCGCATCGCTCCGTTGGTGAACGAAGTGCCGGAGCTAGGTTGGCAGCGGAATTCGATTTATCTCCGCTTCGGCCACAAGAATTACCAAAAAGGAACCACGCTTTCCGAGATCGCACGAATCTATCAGTTAGACACCGCCCGCACTTTCGCGATGGGCGACAGCCACAACGATGTGGAAATGCTTTCCGAAAACCATTCCGGCCAAGCCGCCTGTCCCGCGAACGCGGTCGATGAAATCCGCGAACTCATTATTTCGAGAAATGGCTACGTCGCCAAAGCCGCGCATGGAAATGGCGTGGTCGAGGCGCTGCGGGTGTTCTTCGCTTAATCCTTTTCTCCTTCCTCAGACCGGCCCATTAGGGTTATTCTCCGCGTTAGGTGGAAAAGCGAATTCCTAGCATTCATTTGTTATACGGATGTATTCCATATTTTCTTTTTACGGAGAATTTTCCATAGCCATTGATTTTGTTTATTTGGCTCGTCATTAAGCTTGTTAGGAAGACAGGTTGGCCAGGCGGAAGCCCAAGCTTCGTTTTTACCAGCCTCATGAAAAATCCTGTTCATCAATTCTACAAATGCTTTGCGATGAACCGCCATTTTTTCAAGGACAGATTGCCGGATGTCTTCCGGATCCAAGGTTTGGTTAGCCCATTCATTAACAGCTTCCGCCACTGCGTCCGGATCATCGTCCACCCAACGTACGTGCTTAGGATCGAATAATTCGTCACGCCCTCCTTTATTTCTGGTGGTAACCACCGGAATTCCAGCCAAGAGATACTGAGTGCCTGCATACATGCAGCCTTCCATGGCAGAAAGGCAGAGTCCGCAACGGTTTTCATTAATCATGGCATTCACCTGCTCTGCGCTAAACCACTGAACTGGGCCCTTAACAAATGGATCTTTGTACCAATGTGCATGATTCATACAAAGGCGTGTTTCTTCAGCATATTCCGGTGGGCAATCCTTCCAGTTATGACAAAACAGAGAAAGACTCCTTATCTTGGCGGCAAGAAAATGGCGCTTGTAAGTGATCATGCGTGCGTCGTAGATGGCATCGAAGCGCTTAGGAACAGCAGGCAGGGGCTTAAATAGTTTCTCGTCCAATAACGCATTCTGATTGATGAAATGCGCGTCGACTCCTTCCTTTTTTAGAAAATTGAATTCTATGGGATCACTGGCCAAGACCAATATGCGATGTTTGGGATGCTTTTTTTTATAAGTGTTTAATAAATGCTTCAAATGCTTGATATGCCAATTATTATGCACGATCCAAGATGTTTGCATGAGGATCGTTACTGGAACCCAATGCAAGATTGACATAAAATTCAAGAGCCCTCCCTTACCCGGTTTGAGTTCCCAATCCATGGTGTAGAAGACCACCGGGTCAGATGACAGCAAACAAGTGGAAGTTTTTTTAAAGTGCAGCAAATAAAGTATGAAGGATAAAAATGGCACAGAAAATCGTACGCTTTCCGCTAGATAGTGTCAACTGAATCGCCCTTTTGCTCCTTCCTCAGACCGGCCTTTCGAGCCAATCTTAGCTCTTAATAAAGAGGTTAATTTTTAGCATGCACGGAATTCA
>JANPEG010000048.1:0-2921 GCA_031431855.1 Akkermansiaceae bacterium
CGGTTAGACGACGAGGCGCAGAGTTGGTCGCCTACCAGCTTGTCCGGGTTCATCGCGAGGCACATCGAGCAACCGGCACCGCGCCATTCGAAGCCGGCGGCACGGAAGATTTCCGGCAGGCCTTCTTGCTCGCACTGGATGGCGACGATCTGCGAGCCGGGAACGACGAGCGCTTGCACGCCAGGCGCGACCTTGTGGCCTTGGATGTATTTCGCCACTTCACGGAAGTCGGAGATGCGACCGTTGGTGCAGGAACCGATGAACGCGACGTCGATTTTCACGCCCTTGATCGGGGTGCCGGCATCGAGCTTCATGTAAGCGAGCGCTTCCTCGATGGAGGCTTTTTCCAACGGAGTTTTGGCCGTAGCCGGGTCCGGGATGTTTTCGGAAATGGAAATGCCTTGGTCCGGGGAGATTCCCCAAGTGACGGTCGGCGGGATGTCGGCGGCGTTGATTTTGACGATGTCGTCGAACACGGCGTCGGCATCGGAAGCGAACGACAGCCAACGCGCGGCGGTGGCGGTGAAATCGCTCATATCGACATACGGGCGGCCGTGGAGATAGGCGACGGTCTTGGCGTCCGGGTTCACGTATCCGCAGCGGGCGCCGCCTTCGATGGACATGTTGCAGACGGTCATGCGCTCTTCCATGGACATGCGCTCGAAGACATCGCCGGCGTATTCGTAGGCGTAGCCGATTCCGCCGTTCGCGCCGAGCAGGCGGATGATGTGGAGGATGACGTCCTTGGCATAAACGCCGGGAGCGAGGTCGCCGTTCACTTCGATGCGGCGGACCTTCATTTCCTGAAGTGCAATCGTCTGAGTCGCAAGCACATCGCGGACTTGGCTGGTGCCGATGCCGAAAGCGATCGCTCCGAAAGCGCCGTGGGTGGCGGTGTGGGAGTCACCGCAAGCAATTGTGGTACCGGGTTGAGTGATGCCTTGCTCCGGTCCGACCACGTGGACGATGCCTTGTTTGCCGGATTTCAGATCGAAATAGGTGATGCCGAAATCGTCGCAGTTCTTACGGATCGCATCGATCATTTCAGCAGCCAACGGATCGGCGGGTTGATCTTGGTTTTCCGTTGGGACGATGTGGTCGATGGTCGCGAAGGTGCGTTGGGGAAATTTCACTTTCAGGCCGAGGTCGCGGAGCATGCCGAAGGCTTGAGGCGAAGTTACCTCGTGAATGAGGTGGGTGCCGATGAAGAGTTGTGTGCGGCCGTCACCTAGAGTGCCGACGCGGTGTGAATCCCAGACTTTTTGAAATAGACTTTTTCCCATGACTTATGCCGCCGTGGTTTGCGGCGGGGCGGGAATGTGGATAGGGGATGGAGAAAACTCAACCCCCAAAATGCGGGTTTATCGCCACGGCGATCAAGCTGGGGAAAGAAAACCGCGAATGGACGCAAATAAACGCGAATTTTAAGAAATAATGTAAATAGTTGGTGGGCTGAATTGGAATCATTTCATAAAAAAACTCATTTTCCAGAGTCACATATTTCAGATTCGCGTCCATTCGCGTTTATTCGCGGTTGAAATTCTGCCGATTGCTCCCTTCAAAGCGCTGAGGAGGACATCGGGAAATCGGTGATTTGCTCAAGCTTGATATTATAGAGCTTGGCGATTTCCGGGGCGTCTGAGGCGTGGTAGATTTCTTGGTAGTAGATTTCTTTGATGCCGTAGGCGCAGAGGGTTTGCATGCAGGCGGTGCAGGGCATGGTGGTGGTGGCGACGATTTTGGCTTCGCCGCGTTTAAAGAGGGAGCAGAGGTTGATTTCTGCGTGGAGCATGAATTTTTGGCGGCTCTCGCGATCGATCCAGAAATCCTCTGGGGCGTTGAAGCCAGGAGCTAGGCCGTTGTAGGCAGTGGCGATCACGCGGTTGTCATGGTCAAGTGCCGCGGCACCGACTTTGCGATAAGGATCCTCGGAACGCAGGCTGGCGACATGGGCAAGGGCCATGGCGTATTGGGGAATGCTGAGGCGTTTTTCGGACACGCAGGGAGTTTTGGTTTTCGTTGGGAAAACATCAAGGGAGAAACGATTTGGTATCTCAGTCGGTTATGATTTTACCCCACTATTCCCACCTCTTTCGCTACTTCGCTATAGCTAGAATTCCATGAAAGCTACGACTGAGAAGTTTTCTCGAATATAGCTTATCAATATATTCGAGAATTACTCCTGATCTTTCAACGCAGCATCTTGTTCTGCCTATATTCGATTCATTCCGTATGCAGGATGACGCCTCTCGTGCTTGATTACTGTGATACGAATCACTGAGTCATTCACGACTCGAAAAAGGATCAAATAGGGAAATCTCTTCATCAGTGCTCGCCGTGTATCACCACGTACTACCATCCAGCGAGACGGCATGGCTGCAATGCGCAGAACTTGCCTTTCAAATTCGTTGATAAAATCGTCACCCAGGTTACGGGATTGTTCGTTGTAGTAATCGCGTATCTCTGCAAGCTCTCCCTCAATCGCGGGGTGATACTCAATTCTCATTGCCTTAAGCGATGCATCAATTGCTCGTGCGAAATGGCAGTGACCTGTCCACTCTCGATTTCTTGATCCCGCTCCTCGGCGAGCTTCAATGCAGCTTCGTCGTCTAAATCGACGGAAAACTGAAAGGGATCCTCAATGCTCTCCCATAAGGATGCCGCAAGCATCGCCCGTTCCCTGATGGGAAGCTTGAGGGCTAATGGTGCAATCTGGTCAATACTCACGAATGAAACTTATCACAGTATTGCCGGAGGGAAAGTCCGAATTTTTCTTGCACAGACCTTATGGCTGCGACTGGCACTTGCCAGGCATTCTTTGGTTGAGTTGAGGTTTGATTAAAGGGTGTCGTGTCTGGTTCAAGTCGTGGGCTATCGCACCGGCACGAGGTCGGTGCGACCTATCCACATCCAATATATTA
>JANPEG010000049.1:0-60007 GCA_031431855.1 Akkermansiaceae bacterium
AGGCCACATGGGAGTGAAGCTGGCGAAGGCGCTCGGCGCGCACGTTGTGGTCTTCACGACTTCCCTGAACAAGGTTGAAGACGCGCTGCGGCTCGGAGCGGATGAGGTCGTGCAATCCAAAGATGAGGACGCGATGAAAAAGCACCTCAACAGTTTTCACTTCATTCTCGATACCGTGGGGGCAAAGCATGACATCAACGCTTACCTCGTTTTGCTCCGGCGCGACGGCAATCTCACACAGGTCGGCGTGGCTTCCGAACCGCTTGAAGTTGATGTCACCAACCTCATCTTCGGACGCCGAAGTTTCAGCGGCTCACTCATCGGCGGACTCAAGGAAACTCAGGAGATGCTCGATTTCTGTGGAGCGCACAACATCATTTCCGACATCGAACTCATTCCGATCCAGCAGGTCAATGAAGCCTATGACCGATTGGTAAAGGGCGATGTGAAATACCGCTTCGTCATCGACATGGCCTCACTGTAACAAACCTCATGACTCCATACCTTCATGCCAAACATCACCACCCGTGAGATGTTAGAAAAGCACTTAAAGAGTCCGGCGATAACGCTATTGATTTAAAAACAAACGACCAAACTGCCCAGTTGGGAAATTGTAAATTGAGTAAACTGAACATGTTATCCGAAAGCAATAGCAAGAATATACCCCAAGCCTCAGCGGCGAATGGCGGTGCGGATGTCAGCCCCAAGCCCAGTGCCGAGAGTGCTGAAGTGGGCGAGAACATCTGCGCTGTGCACGATTTCTACGTACGCGAAGAACTTAAGCGCAGCATCTCACAGCGCTACGCTGAAACCATTGGCAGTTTTGTTGGGCGGCCAGCATTTTTAATAGTTATTCTGGCATTCGTCATTCTGTGGATCGGCATCAACCTATCGCTACTCCGCTGGGGTAGGCCCATGTTCGACGAGTCGCCATTTTTCGCATTACAAGGCATCATGGGCTTGGCCGGACTACTGACCACTGTCGTGGTATTGATCAAGCAAAACAGGGTCTCCAGACTGAGTGAACAGCGCGACCATTTGGATTTAAAAGTGACACTTTTGATCGAGCAAAAGACCGCCAAACTGATAGAATTATTGGAGGAAATGCGGCGAGACCTACCCAACGTGCCTAACCGACATGACTCCGGTGCCGCTGTCCTGCAACAAGCGATGAGCCCCGCAAGCGTGCTGGCAGCTTTGGACGAAGAAGTGATTTCGCTCGACGGCTCCGTTTCCACATCAACGGGTGTAATAGCCGCTTCGGCAGCGCCTTAATTCTCTTTAATACTTCCCCGTGGGTACAACACCCCACAGCTGGAACTCGGATCATCTGCTAACATTCCTTTTGTTTACGCTACTCTCCTTTGCCTAACCAAACTAGCTCAGCAACTCACCTCCTTTATGCAACTCACCACCAGCCGCGAGATACGACTCGCCTCACGCCCCACCGGCGTTCCCATCGCCAGCAACTTCACTCTGGCGGAAACCACCCTGGCGCCGCTGCAGGACGGGCAAGTGCTCGTACGCAATCTTTTCATGTCCGTCGATCCCTACATGCGTGGCCGCATGAGCGACCGGAAGTCGTATGTGCCGCCCTTTGAAATCGGAAAAGCGCTCGAAGGTGGTGCCGTGGGCGAGGTGATCGAGTCACGCTCCAGCGAGATCAAGGTCGGCGATATCGTCACGTCCAGTTACGGCTGGCGCGAGGTATTCATCGCCACACCCAAGGAACTGCACGCCATCAACAAAGCCGTGCAACCGCTCTCCGTTTATCTCGGCACCCTCGGTATGACAGGCATGACGGCGTGGGCGGGATTGACGATGGTCGATGTAAAGGCGGGCGATGTGATCTACATCTCAGGTGCCGCCGGCGCCGTGGGCAACATGGCCGGCCAATTGGCGAAATTACGTGGCTGCCGGGTGATCGGTTCCGCGGGCTCCGAAGAGAAGGTGAAACATCTGATAGAGGAATGTGGATTCGATGCCGCCTTCAATTACAAGACCGGCCCCGTGCTGGAACAACTGAACAATGCCGCCCCTGAAGGTATCGACGTGTATTTTGACAACGTCGGCGGTGAGTCCCTCGAAGCCGCGCTGTCAGCTTTGCGAGTGCATGGTCGCATCATCGCTTGCGGCGGCATCTCGGGTTACAACGACGAGAAGCCCAAACCCGGTCCCTCCAATCTCTTCAACATGACGACGAAGCGGCTCACCATGAAAGGCCTGATTGTTTTCGACTGGCTGAATCACCAGAGCGAATTTGAAATGGAGGTAGGCTCCCACTACCAAGCCGGCAAACTAAAGAGTATGGAAACCGTAGTTGTGGGGATAGATCAAGCGGTCGATGCCTTCATCGGTCTTTTCGATGGCAAGAACATCGGCAAGATGGTGATCAAATTATGAGCTTGGTCTGGATCAATCGATCCAGCGCAGCCCGGTTCCTGCCGGTCTCCTTTTCCGCCTGATCGGCAAGGAAATGCTAGAAATTTGCTTTTTCACCTAGCGAGGAGAAATCACTGAAGAACCGGTCTAGGAACTAGAAATGGGTATTGCGATTTGACGGAAATTTTTCAGTTTTCTAGTCCGTCCATCTCCGCTTCAATAACCGTGCAGCCGCGAACATGATCGATTCCCACCACCATCTCTGGCACTACTCGAAAGAAGACTACCCTTGGATACCTGAAGGCTCCCCTCTCGCTCAAGACCAACTCGTTCGCGAACTGGAAACGGTTACCTCCGCAGCCGGAGTCACTGGAACTGTCGTCGTCCAAGCGCGTCAAGTGATTGAAGAGTCCGATTTCCTGCTGTCCCTCGCAAATCAAACCGACCGGATCAAAGCCGTCGTGGGTTGGGTTCCGTTGATTGATGAAAATGTTGATGCCGATTTAGAACGCCTCTCCCTTCATCCGAAATTCAAAGCCGTCCGCCACGTCCTTCAGGAAGAGCCGGATGAGTATTTCCTCCGCGATGATTTCCACCGTGGCCTCTCCATGCTTCCCGATTACGGACTTTCCTACGACCTTCTCATCTTCCAACGCCAGCTCCCCGTCGCGATTCAACTCATCGATCGCCAACCCGATCTTGCCATCGTTCTCAACCACATCGCAAAACCAGAAGCCCGCAACGGCCGCATAGAATCCGCATGGCGCAACGGCATGAAGGAACTCGCGAAACGCGACAATGTCATCGGCGTGAAATTTTCCGGACTTTTAACAGAGTTTCCACAGGGCGAAGGCGACTACGAAACCGTCGCCGCTTATTTTCACGAAACCTTGGAAATCTTCGGAACCGGAAACGTCATGTTCGGCACCGACTGGCCCGTTTGCCTACTTCGAACACCGTATTCAGAATGGGCTGAAACATTCCGCTCACTGACTAACGACCTATCAGAAGAAGAACGTGAAGCACTCCATGGAGTCAACGCCGAGATCTGTTATCGGCTCTGATTGTTAGAATGCGTGATCGCTACTCATAGGTAGGACTGCTCGGCAATGGAGCCTTACCCAAACAACACAGCCACCTTAGTCGCGCATACCTTGATATCTCCAAGCTACGTATCCTTCTCGCACTAGCTTTTCTCGCTGAATCTTCGCAGCTTTCACCTGCCATACGGGATAGGGTCCCGCCTCGTAAATCAACAAAGAATCTCCTGATGGGCTCCATGCTTTAAAAAGCAATACATGCCGATCATTTAGCAAAATATCTCCGGACTTGAGATGAATCCAACTCTTCAACTTCCCACAAAGCGAAGGCAATTCTTTGGTGGAGTATGAGCGCTCGAGTCTCCAGCATCTGGAGACAAATCCCGAGCAATCAATCCCGCAAGCGCGCTTGCTGGTGCCACCGTCCCCTAATTCTCGCTTGTTCTTCGTTGAAATATCACCCGCGAACTCTCCCTGCTCTAAAGAACGCAAGAAATCCCGTGGAGTATCGAAACCTCCCCATTGATAAGGCATGCCCTTCATCGGCTTTTCCGGCTCCCACCATCCGTTCGCGAATCCCCGGCTGTTCAATGATAAATCCGGCGTATGCACCGTGATACCACCGCCATCGTCGCCGTGCATCACGTGACGCTTTTCCGGATGCCATTCTAACTGCGTGTAAACATAAGCCGTCGAAATCGCTTCCTCCCTTGTGACGCTTTTCGCCGGACCCGGGATCTTAAGTCCATCAGGCGCTACGCAAGAGACCATGGCCATGCACGACGACATGCCAGCTACATAAACGATTCGCGACCATCGGTTGAAATTCATGATTATCACCTTTCTAAAGCCCCAAGAATTCAAGGTATAGCCGCCAAAGTTCAGCGCCGCCAAACATCCACGCAACAGCTCCCATTGCGATGAACGGCCCGAACGGCAGTTGTTTTCCAAAACCAATTCGGCCTATCACAGCCGCAACAATCGCGAACAACGACGCGCCGAATAAGGAGAAAAACACCCCGTGCCAGCCAAAGAACGCGCCGACCATGGCGAGCAAATGGATATCGCCCATTCCCATCGCTTCACGCGGAATCACAACGGATTTCGTGCGTCCGCTGAGCGATACCATTTTTTCTAAATCGAACTTCCGTCCGTCGGCCAACTCGATTTCGGTCTCACGAATCACCAACTGACCCGCTCCCGTTTCCTCACCATCGACCACCACGCTCGTGGCCTCGACGATCAAGCGATCTGTCTTTCTAACAAAAACATCCCACCAAGGGACATCTTCGCCATCGATCACGAAACACATCGGATCTTGATCACCCTCCGGTTCTTTCAAAGACCACTCGACTTCGGAATCGAACTTCATCACCCGCTTCCCAAATGCTTTCTTCCCGAGCTCCACCACCAGCCACAACCCGAAAAATCCAACCACCCAACCTATCCCCCCGGATATCAGGCCTTCTTTCCAAGTATATTGATCTCCCGCCATCTTGGAAAGTGGTGGCCAAACGGCACAGGCAATCAAACCGATCACCGAACCCGCCCATGTTAGATTTGTGGGAATAATCAGATGTTCAGCATCGATATAAGTAATTGCCACCAACAAGCCCATCAACACCCAGAGGAAAACCACCACCTCCGGCGGAAAGACCCACCACACAAAACCGAACAACACAGCTGTGAGAATTTCCACCGCGATGTATCGAAACGGAATCGGCGCTGAGCAATGCGCGCATTTTCCGCGCAAGCATAACCAACTCACCACAGGCAAATTCTGCCACAAGGTTAGCTGATTTTTACAAATCGGACAAAACGAGCGTTTTGGGTTATTCACCGACATCCCGAGCGGAACACGGTAAATCACCACGTTCAAAAACGACCCAATACAAGCCCCTATCATCACGGCCGGGATGATCCAAAGCCAATGATCAAGTGGCGGATACATATTTCGTTATAGGTTTCATGAAGAAACCATAATGAAACCATCTTCTCAATCAAGCGAGCTTTTAGAACAACCCTAGATGAGATCACTCCGCTATGGTTCCATCACACGGAGCCGAAGAAAGAGCCTCTCGGAACCTGGAGGAACGGTCATGGTAGCTACGGCGGTTTGGCCTATGGGAGTGATCGAATCTTGATCGATGCCGGCAGTGAACCATCCCTCCAGATCTGTGCTGTATTGGACGAGGTATTGGATATTTCCACGCAAACGAGGATACGTGAAACTGATGGTATCGCCGATGCGTTGAAAAGTAGGACGAGCGATGTCAGCGGAGTTGTTAGGATGACTGCCAAGGGCGAATTCGAGGAGATTATTGGAGCCGTCGGAATCAGGATCGGAGTTCGGATCGGTGAATGATGGGAGAGCGAGTTGAGCCGGAGTTAAGGAGGAGCGGAGCCAATCTGCGTATGTTGGCGGCGGATTGTAGAGAGTGGCGATTTCCTGTTGCGTGAGCGCGCGTCGATAAATGCGGAGATCATCTATCTGGCCGTTCCAGCCGTTGCCGCCAAGCGTGGTATCTCCGATGCGGAGAAGACCGGCGACGGGAGCGCTGGGGCCGGAGTTGAACTGCGTGAATTGCGTGCCGTCGTTGTGATAGACCCGCGTGCGCCACGTCGCGCCATCGAGGAAATTGACCAGCGTGAGCAGATGCCACTGACCATCGTTTAGCGCGGGCGCGGTGACGAGTGTGCCGCCGTATTGGCTGCCGGTGACGGCCTGCACATTCGCCGCTGTGTTCGTGAACCACAGGCGATACTGGATGCCAAATCCAGCCTGACTTTTAATTATGGCGAATTCGCCGGAATTAAAATTGGGGTTGTGAACCGTTTCCCAAATACCAAGGAATTCGATGGTGTTACGATTTCGTAGCCAGTCGGAAATGAAGAAATCCCCATCCTTCGCTTTGAGCATGTCGGTGAGAGAGATGAAATCCTCATCCTCCTGTCGAATGACAGCGATCTCCGTGCCCTTGACGTTGATCATCGCATTGGTCGGTTTCTTTTTCATACCGGTGGGACTTCGAGCAGGATATGGAAGTGATTCGACATCACGCAGTGATAAATCGGCCGCTTTTCTGAGGAATCTTTCCAAGGTGCCAGCCAACGTGAGCGTCTCATGCACCCACCTTACTTAATACTACTCATTTGACCAGTATTAATTTTTACAAGTTCTCTGTCACCATGAATTCTTCTATTTTTTAGGGACGGTTTTATCAAAGACATCTTCATTCTCATTTTCAGCCTCATTCTTAGCCTTCTTCACCTCCTCTTCCCATTTGATCCACTTTGGGGATATTAAGCCCTCTCTGGTAAATCCCTTCTCTGAGTATCCACCTGCTTTTGGAGTGAGCATAACGTAACAATAATCCTCAGGGAAGGAGATGCTGATCCGAATCTTATCCCCTTGTTCATTCCGATAATCTAAATTCCATGCTCCTGCCCCTGTCTGCCCCTCGTCACCAAAGATTGTTACACCGTATACATAGGCATCTTTCTCTAATCCCAACTTCCCAAGTATTACTTCTCCGATAGCGCAGGCGTCTTTCAAACTAACTGCCGGACGCTTATTCTCTGGATAAAAGTAAAGATTAGCCCGAGCTATTGGGCAAAAGATGACTATGCAAATGAAAATGATTAAGGTGCGCATAACTGTGTTTTTTAGAGATTATTCTTCCTAATAGATGGGCAGCCAATAACTACTCTAACTCATCCTTTGCCTTTAGGGTTGAGGGTTGATCCGCGCCCGCCTTGGGCTCTCCTTCTCCGATTGGTTTTTGCAGTATCGGAGCGAGAAGTTTGCCATTAATTGTAATGGCAGAAAGAGGGTAAGAGTGAGAAGTGTCGGGTTGAGTTTCAAGAGCAACTTGTTCTATGGGCGAGTATGACGATTCCTATTGGGAAATGAATTTTGAGAGCATTAAATTAACAATAGGCGGAAATTATCGTTTGATAAGCTGGTTACAATAAAATTCAAATTTTAATTGAGACAATTATGAGACGATTCCGTGACAATTCCGTGACAATTATTCTAACTCTTCCTTGTGATAGGAGGCGGCGCACCACCCCCCCTGCCCCGTGTGCAGGCCGATGCCGGTGAGCGAGAGATCGGTTCCAACTTCAAGCACGGCGACCATGGCGAGCAAGCATTTCAAAGGTAGCTTAAAATGGGTTTTCTTAGCTAGCAGGAGATATTTTACCGCACAGATTTGAGCTGGGCTTGTATCACAGACAAGCACGCCATCTTTCGATTTCGCGCTTCACATTATCAAACGAAGGAGCACCGATGTTGGTCCGTGCTTTGAGTGCAACTTCTAACGAGAAAACCGATTTCATCGCATCGGTGTATGCTGGATCGATTTTTTTCAAATCTAACTGATCCAATGGCACGTTGCTGCTAATGGATTCTGCGACGGCTTTGCCAACCAGTTCATGCGCGGAACGAAACGGCACTCCGGATTTCACTAAAGCATCGGCGAGATCGGTGGCGAGAAGCATTGGGTCACTGGCGGCGGCGAGGCATTTATCCTCACGCATTTCCATAGCGGCGATCATTTCGGTGTTAACGGCGAGGACAAGCAGGATTGTATCCACCGAGTCGAATAAGGGTGGCTTGTCTTCCTGGAGATCACGATTGTAAGTGATCGGCAGACCTTTCATAGCGACCAAGAGGTTCATCAAATTTCCGACCAAGCGACCGGTCTTGCCACGAGTGATTTCGCAAACATCCGGGTTCTTCTTCTGCGGCATGAGTGATGAACCCGTGGTATGAGCATCGGAGAGATGGACGAAACCAAACTCACTTGTGCACCACAGAATCAGATCTTCGCTGAGGCGTGAGAGATGAACTCCACACATCGAAATCGTGAACAACAATTCCGCGATGTAATCTCTGTCTGCGATCGCATCCATCGAGTTGTGGGTGACTCCGTCGAAGCCGAGTTCAGCCGCAATTGCTTCACGATCCAGATTGATCGTGGATCCAGCCAATGCTCCTGAACCGAGCGGTGAAACGTTTAGCCTAGTTCTGCAGTCACTGAGCCTTCCTTTATCGCGCTGCAACATTTCGACATACGCCAAAAGATGATGACCCACCGTCACGGGTTGGCCCCGTTGAAGGTGCGTGTAGCCAGGCATGACTGTTTCTGCATATCTGCCTGCTTGATCCACTAGAACTTTCTGAAGCGTCGTAACTGCCGAGGTGATTGCATCAATCTGAGTCCGGCAATACAACCGAGTATCGGTCGCTACTTGGTCATTGCGTGATCTTGCTGTGTGAAGTTTTCCGCCAGCTGCACCGATTCTCTTGGTCAGCTCGGACTCGATATTCATGTGGATATCCTCAAGCGAAGTCCGGAACTCAAACTTCCCTGCCACGATATCCGCTTCGATCTCGCGAAGGCCTTTTTCGATCGAACTAAACTCTTCCTGATTGAGTAATCCAGCGTTGAGCTGTGCGCGAGCATGAGCGATCGATCCTGCGATATCATGCGGAAATAACCGCCAATCGTAAGAGATCGATTCACCAAATTGTTCAACCAATGTTGAGGTGTCCTGAGTAAAACGTCCTTTCCACATAAATTAATAACTTCCGTCTTTATAGGTTCCTGCCGAGACGACTTTACGCTCTGCATTCGAGTTTTGAAAGACAACATCTCCCTCAATGACCACACCGTGCTCGAAATGAAGCAGCCCGGAAATTTTGAGTGATTTACAATGGATCAGGCTAGGAACTCCGAGGGCATCTAATGAATCCACGAGCTTGTAGTCGCCAGAAAGAGAAATATCTGGCGGCACTCCTTGACGTTCTTCGCAGAGCCTGACTTGTCCGTCGGACAAAACTTCATAGGCGTCCGAACGAAGAGCGAGCAGGTCCGCTGTAGTTTTCACAGGCGCGAACCGACTCCGCGGCACTTCAATAGCCAACGCTCCCTCGAAGCATTCGATCGCCGAACCCATGGCGATTTCCAATTGATAAACCGGCGTGGAGTTTGGATCACGTGGATCGACGGTTTTCTTATTCTTGATCATCGGCAGTGGTAACGCTCCGGAATCGGCGACGAGCTGTGCTTTGAGTTTTTCCAAGTTCAGCCACAGGCTGTTGGTGTTAAAATACTGATGTTTGTCGATGTTTTGAAACTCGTCCAAATCGTCATCGGGGCATTGCGCGACCTCACGCAACAACAATCGACCATCGCTTTTCCGCTTCGCCAAATGTCCGCCTTTTTTATCCGCTGCGGTGCGACGCGTGACTTCCATCATGAAAGGCGCACCTGACTCCGCGAAAAATTCTAACAACGCCGCATCAAATATCGCGCCGAGGTTGTCGGAGTTTGAAACGAAAGCGTATTTCACGCCATCGCTGAGCAAGCGATCCAACCATCCACTCCCGACCAAGGCCGGATAAACATCGCCATGGCCGGGTGGGCACCATTCTTGCTCGGGATCGGCTGGCCACTCGACTGGCTTCATCGTGGCCGCATCGATCTTTGGAACCATGTTTTGCATCATTTCCACTTCATTCGCCGATGCTAAACCCTGCTCTTCATAACGCTGCAAATGCGCCAGCGTGTCCTCGCTGGTGCTGAAACTGTTCATCAACAACAAGCGCACGTTTTGACCGCTCTTTGCTCTGAGCGAGAGCGTTTGCCTGACCATGAGATCGAGGAAGTTCACGCCGTCGCGCACCGCCAACAAACTTTTCGGTCCTTGCAGTCCCATCCCGGTGCCGAGTCCCCCGTTCAGTTTGATCACCACGACCTCAGAAAGTTTCGTGCTCTGACCACTCGATTTCAAAGCCTCCGATTTCGGCAAACCACTCGCGGCTTCGATAGTTTGTTCAGGAATCATCCCAGTCTCATTGCGTTGCAGTGCCTCAAAATTTCTTTTGAAAACCGCAACCGGAGCATCCCCCATTCCGGCGGCTCTCATCTTTTTCTCAAATGCATCGAAGTCTGACATAGGCGTATCTTTCACAGTCTGTTGATATGGTAAATCCTGAAACCTCAACCCTTCGCTAAATGCTCCACACAGAGCTGGCTCCAGGTTTCTAATCTTTCAAACAATCCGCCTTTCAGCTCGGCAATGGTCGCCCACGAAAGATCGCTCAGGGCATCTTCACGAGAGGAAACCTCCTCGTTCTCCAATTCCACCAAATGCACTACCCCGAGATGCACCTGGCCGACGGGATTAGAATCGTCATTCAGCAAGCCGACGATACGCATTTCATAATCTCCGCCGATCTCCAGTTCCTCGTCAATCTCCCGCTGAACCGCCGCGTAATACGCCGCCGCACCTTGGCGCCCCTCGCCCATATCCACCGGATTGATGTGACCACCGACCCCAACGGAAATTTTCGCATGAAGCCGGTTTTCGCCGCCAGCTTTTCCGCGCGTGTAATGCAAGACCCGATCGCCGCATTTAAAAATGCAATAAGGGATCAGCTGCTTGTGACTTGGATCTTCCTCGGCGGCACCGCGATCCATGAAAAAGTGATTATCTTCGGTGAGCAGAACCGAAACAATATCGTCCACACCCTCGACCCGCATCCCTTGAAAGGTTGCCAATTCTTCCAACAACGAACGTGTCACCACTAAAACCTCTTCACCTGCGTATTTCGACATGCAGGGATGTTCGAAATTTCATACCCAGACGACAACCCTGAAATGAGGAAGTTTTAACATCTTGGGTTCTCACTGAGATTTATCAAGATGCATTCTGATCCAATCTGGATCTCGCCTGCAATCCACCACAGCGATATCGGCATCAAACTCATAGAAGATCGCATACGGGAACCTCTGGCTCAAAAGTCTATACAAGTGACGGTAAGGCTGGCGGTGGATGCCTGCTGTGATCTTTAAACCATCAACATCCGCGCGAAGATGGGAGAGAAAGTAATCGCCCAGCCCACGCTCTTGAACTTCATAGAATCTGAAACCGTCACGGAGATCATCAAGCGCATCACCCGAAATCCGAACCTGTATCATTGCTGTCCGATTGAATATTTCACTGAATCCCACTCGTGAACCTCAACAGATCCATTCCGGACACGCTCAATTCGAGCATCGAGATGTTCACGTAATTCCGGCGTGACGGCAGACTGATCTACCCGCTCACTCAAATCGTCCCAGATGGCCTCGAAAATCTGAAGTTTTTCGCGCAGAGGAAGCCCGCGTATTTCAGCAATACTCATAAAATTGAATTTATCTCAGAACGGCATTTTGGCGAGCAGGAAATACAGGAGGTAGAAACTTTAAATGACCTCACTCCCCCTTCTTCCCAGTCAGCACCGCATGAGCAGCTTTCGCCATTTCTGCTGCACCTTCCGCATTTGGGTGAACTTTGTCTGGGATTAACGCTGCCTTATCTTTGAAAGCGGCATACATATCGATGATCCCTAAGTTTAGTTCTTTTGCGAGTTGATCGATCATGGGAATTTGTTCTTGGATACCCGCTTCTGTGATGCCGAAATTACCATTACCGATCACTGGCACAGGACGGCAGATGTAGATGCGTGGTTTGCTTTCCAAGCTTTGGAATGAAGCGACGAGTTTTTTGTAATCGGCCAGATAATCCTCTTTGAATTTCCAGTTCTGAGGTTTCGTGTCGTTCGTTCCCAACATGATGATCACGACATCGGGTTTCATCGCCAAAGCGTCCTGATACTTTTTCTCCTTCGAGTAAGGAAAGTCACCTTTATCCATCAGAGTCCGACCACTCACCCCGAAGTTCCCCACTTCCCATTTATCACCCAACAACTCTTGGAGCTGCTTGGGATAAGGATTCCCCTTCGTGCCAGCACCTTGAGTAATGCTGTCCCCCACACACGCGAGTTTGACTTTTCCCTCGTATTTCGCTGCATCAATCGGAGCCATCGGATCCGCGCCAAACGCCAAAGATCCTGAAAAAAATACGCCGAGAAGCGCCACAACATAGGATTTCAATTTCATGATGCAGTGAAGCTATCTCAGAATTCACCGCAGGGTAAATGAAAGCTTTGATAAAAATTCCATGGAATCGCGAAAATTCAGCTTGTGATACCGGTCGCATGTAAGCGAGAAAACATCCCTTCCTTTCAATTACCCCCACACCAAAAACCATGAAACAAGCCCTGCTCCTCACATTTCTTTTTTCCGCTTCTCTCTACGCCGAAAAGCCCAATCCCGCTCATTTTAAAGTCGAGGTATTGACGGAAGGTTTCGTCGATCCCCAGGAAATGGTCATGCTCCCAGATGGACGCATCCTCATCTGTGAACGCACGGGCAAGCTTCGTGTTTGGACTCCCGGCTCCAGCCAACTCACCGAGGGCGGCGCTCTCAAAGTAGCTAGCAAGAAAGGTGAAACCGCCCGCGAGTGTGGATTCATTGGAATCACCGCCGATCCTAACTTTGCTAAAAATCAATGGATCTACTGTTATTACTCCCTCCCGGACGTCAGTTCACATCGGCTTTCACGTTTCACTTTTAAAGACGGCCAACTCGATCTTGCTTCTGAAAAAGCGATCTTCGAAGTCCCTAGCGATCGTGAGGGTTCGACCTGCCATGAAGGTGGCTCACTTGCCTTCGGTCCCGATGGGATGCTCTACTTGTCCACTGGCGACAACACCAATCCATTCTCCAAACCAGCCACACCGATTGAGGAGCATAAGAAAGAACTGGATGCCCAAAGATCCGCTTCTAATAGCAATGACTTGCGTGGAAAAGTATTAAGAATCCAGATCCAACCCGACGGCACCTACAAGATCCCAGCAGGAAACCTCTTCAAGCCAGGCACAGACAAAACTCGCCCTGAGATCTATACGATGGGACTTCGCAACCCTTACCGTATCACCATCAATCCTAAAACCGGCACGTTATACTGGAGCGAGGTTGCCCCAGACAAACAACCCACGGGCGAAGAAATCAACCAAGCCAAGACCGCCGGTTACTACGGCTGGCCTTATGTCATCACCGATACCAAAGTCTTTAATGATCTGACCGGAAAACCCTTCGACCCTAAAAGCCTCAAAAACATTTCCATCAACAACACCGGCATCACAGATCTCCCTGTCCCGCGTGATCCATTTCATTTCTATGGACGCAGTTGCTCTATCATCGGCGGTGTCTATCACGCAACGAAGGACGAGCATGCCTTCCCTGCCGACTACGATAACTGCCTGCTTTTTTCCGATTGGAATCAGTCTTGGTTTAAATTCATTCGTCTTGATGCAGAGGAAAAAAATCTCGGGGTCGAAGATTTCCCGCTGAACTTCAAGTTTCGCAAACCCATCGATCTATTCTTCAATAAAGGCGTTCTCTACGTCCTCGAATACGGAAATGGTTGGTATGATGTGAAAGACGGCAGGCTTCTGAAAGTTTCCTACAGCACGTCGTTCAATCAAATCAAAGAGCTAGAACCGAAAGACGATCCACGTATCGCCGGAATGAATTTTAAAATGAAGGGTGTTAATCTATTGATGAGCACTACCTGTATTTCCTGTCACACCGCTCAGGATAAAATCGTCGGTCCAACCTTCGCTGATATCAACGAAAAATACGGCAAAGAACCTGATGCCGTTGATAAACTTTTCGCAAAGGTCAGAGGTGGCAGCGTTGGCGTGTGGGGAGAACAAGCCATGCCCGCCCACACACTGAACACCGATGATGAGGTCAAAGAAATGATCAAAGCTATTCTCTCTACCAAGCAGACAAAAGGGCATACGAAGTAGTCCCCAAGGAGGGGCTGCATTCTGCTGCCCTCTTATTCTTTTCTCATACTTCCAGCAATCTCCCTCAACTCCCCACGCCGCAGTTTCCCTAACGAGCTGCGCGGGAATTTCTCTATCTGGAAAACCTCTGTGATCTGCTCCAAACCTCTCGCAACGCTTTGATAATCCTCAACACATCCCGCCGAAATCTCGCCTTCGAACACAGCTACTAACACATGCTCATTACGTGAATCCGGCAAAGCGATCACCGCAAATTTTTCCGGAAAAACCTTCCCAGCTGCCACCTCAAGAAATCGTCGCTCAACCGCCTCAATATCCACTAACACCCCAAGCACTTTCACCAAAGCATCCATCCGCCCGAGGGGTTTAAGATGATTTCCTGAAACGCTGCCGCGGTCATTTGTTAGAAACGATTTCGAAAAAGTCGGCTCAAATCTCACGCGGCGTTCCTCTTGAAACAGATATCCTCGAAACAGAGCTTCGCCTGATATCTTCAACCTGTCATCCGCATCACTATCCACCTGCCAGATCGGTAAAATCTTCAAATCCCCCTCACAAAACGGTTTCGATAAATCATTCATCGACTGCGTGGCGATCTGAGATCCTGCCTCGGTCATTCCATAACTTGCCAACACCGGCCAACCGAGATCGCGCGCTGCTTGGCCTAACGTTTCAGACAAACGTCCACCACCGACCACTACCGCTAGAAGACTTTCCGGTGCCTGCAACTTTGCCTCTACCAGATCATGCACTTGAGTCGGAACAAGAGAAACATGCGTTACTCCCTCTTCACAAATCCATCCATGAAAGTTCACCGCATCCCATTTTCCATCCAACTCGGTAAATCCACAACCCGCTTGAAACACCCGCGCTAGGATCGCGAATCCACCCACGTGATCGATGGGCAACGCCAGCCCCCACTTGGATTGACTATCCACGCCTAACCATACATTCACCGCCTCAGCCGAAACCAGCATCGCTCGCTTTTCATGCACCACCCACTTCGGCGCGCCTGTGCTGCCAGAAGTTTTAAAAATGACAGCACCCCCTTTCGTTTCCAGATCCGGAATATCATCCAAACCTCCGCCCACGACGCAGTTCTTAGGATGATCCCAAAACGACTGCGATAAATATGAGCTGCGATCCATGGTGAAAAATCTCCGCGACTCCTGAATCATAAACTCATCCAGGTCAGGGCGGCAAGTTCATCATCGAACCCCAAGCCCGTGCCACCCGGCACTTTGAAATCCGGTTTCCATTCGCCCAACTTCTCAGTGAATGCATCTTTTTCAAAAAGATGATGCGTTTGCAGCCCGCAAGTCCCGATGAGACCTGGAAAAATCAACTCGGTTCGCGCGGCTTCCCATGCCGCAAATGCCTGCCCCAGCGGATGATCCATGTAACTCGTGATCACCGCACGCTGCGAGTTCATGATCGCCGCCTCGCCTAACAAATATGGCTCGTCCACGGCCGGCTTGATCACCATGCACTGCGCCGCAACACGATGCGGACCCGATTCTCTATCCACCGCCAACTGCACACGATGTTTTTTCCAAAGTTCCGTCCAAACGCTTTCTGAAAACGGACAAATATCTTCAATGAAATCGATCTTACGTTTTGCTACTTCTGATAAACTACTGAGAAACCGTTCTGACGATTCTGGATCGAGCAACTCATTGAAATCGATTCTCCATTTCAGTGCCGGATACTCGACTGACATTTCTTCGAGAAAACGCGTTTCCACAGAGATATTTCGACCTGCCTTAATCTTGACCATATCGAACCCAGCTTCCACTGCTGCCACTATATCCTTGGCGGTGGTATTAACTACGGTCGCGTGACTCCGTGGAATTTCCATTTCCTCAAACAAAGATTCCTCAGCCAAGCGAGCCACATTGTCGTATTCCGCACAGCGCAGGGCGCGTTTCACAATCGGCCAGATGCGACGACCCTTCAGATCTTCCAAACATTTTTCTAACGGTGGGTCTCCCAATTCTGGCCATGGATGAATACAGCCATAACCGTCCCCTACACGAATCAACACTCCTTCGAATTCACGTCGCGATGAGATGGAATTCAAAAATGTCCGCGCTCTCAGTCGGTATGGCGAAATCCAAATATCTGTACGTTCTAAAAATTCCATAAAAATCCTAACCTAACAGTTCATCAGCAATCGCCATCCATTCATCTTCCAAACTCACCTGCTTACTGGGCATTTCTTTACCAGCAAGCGAATACCAATAACCCGCATTTCCCAAATCGCCCTCTTCCCGATGCAGCCACGCATGAATCCACGACCCAGCTTTTCCCGGCAAATCCTGACAAAGATCATGCGCCTTATCCCATTTTCCCGCCCGCGCATACCACAGACATTCTCCAACGCTCCCCACACCAACAGGCGGCTGCTTACTGTCGATTACGGATTGCGCTAGATCTGTCGAATTCATCTTCACCCAGATCGATACCCGCTCTCTTTCGTTAAGCAAACAAAAACCCCAATTCACACAAGCCCACACGCTACCCGAAAATTTATCTCGTCAACTCATTGATTAACTGTCTTTTATTTCCCCGCCATGAAGGTAACTAAGTCCTCCCCCTTAGTGCTTGCAGTTATACTCGCATGCACCCCCGCCGTTCCCGCCCAGCTTCCATCCATCGATAAAAAGCCTTGGGAAAAATATTTCATCGTTTTGAAAAATCGAAAATTTCAGTTCGGCATCACTCCTGATGGAGAAGCTATGATTCATCCCCTCTCGAAACGAGGCGAGATCATCAGCACAAACAATCCCATCATGTTTAAAGTCGAAATCCTCGAATCCAAATCAGACGGCAAATTCATCAGTAAGAAAATTGATCCTAACTCACTGAAATCCGATCAAACTGCCTCCTTCAATCCGGAAAACTCCTTCACCTATGATGGCAGCGTCACAGGAGGAGCTACTTTTGAAATCACCATCACTCCAGATAAACAGGGTTTCAGCATCTCTGGAAAAATCACCGACAAAGGCAAACACACCAACCCTCTAAACGTCGCCATCTCCATGGGACTGAGACCGTATCCGAAAGACGCCACCCGGACCGTTGGCGAAACCAAAATTTTCGAGCAGCGCGTCAGACGCGATAAATTCGAGGCAATCATCAAATCCGGCTCCAGAAAGTCTTACAATTTCGCAGGAGGAGCAAATTTTGGCTCTGATATGCCCACTGGCGTGGAAAGTCTCAGTATGAAATCAGAAGCCCATGATTTCACCGAATTCCAAGTAGCCGTCACAGGCGAGGCCAAAATTACCTTTGAAGATAAAAACCAACTCGTCTCCGATGGAGTCGACTTTAGATGGATCATCCCAGCCGATGCCGACCCCGACACTAACATCCTTAAAGTCACCGCTAAGTAGGATTTCACCGATTATTCGCGGTTGAAACTGCGGATTATCGGTTCATGCCTGTTGACGTAAGCAAAATTTCCGCCCAAACTGCGCGCGAAACCATTCGCACCCTTTATTGATATGACATTACTAAGACGTTTTTTAGCTATCGCACTCGCCACCTCCCTCATTTCTGGAGCCAGCGCTCAAAATCTCAAAGTCGCCACTGTAGATATGCAGGAGCTATTTAAGCAATACCACCTGACCAACGCAGCTCAGGAACAAATCAACGTTGAGCGTGCTAAAATCAACCAACTCAATGAAGATCGCCTCGTTCGCATCCGTGAAATCGAAGCAAATCTCGAGGGCTTCAAAAAACAAGTCGAGGATCCATCGGTCAACGAGTCCAAGAAGCAAAGCATCGCCAAAGATTTCAAATTGCAGCAGCAAGAAGGAATGCAGCTCGATAAAGAGCGCCGTGAATTCATCCAACGTCGCACCGAAGCACTGAATCAAAATATGATTGAGCGCATGAAATCCATTCTCGAAGACATTCGCAAATTGGTCGAAGAAAGATCCAAGGCTGATAACTACGATCTGGTCCTCGACAAATCCGGCACCAGCACGTCACAGGTCCCTGTGGTTCTTTACAGCAAGGACTCCATGGACATCACCGCCAGCCTACTGAAAGTCCTCAACAAAGACGCACCTGCCCCTGATAAAAATGCAGAGGATAAAAAAGCTGATGATAAAAAGCCTTCCGACAAGGACAAGAAAACCACTCCAAATCCTTAAGGAAAAACCCTAACTCCTCACGCTTACCACTTTGGCCATCAGCCTAAGTCTTTCCGAACTCGCCAACCTCATTGATGGAACCATCATTTGCGGTGAGGCGAGTTCTCGTTTTTCCGGAATAGCCGCGCTCGATACAGCAGGGTCCGAAGAAATCAGCTTTCTCGGAAACGAAAAATATCTGCCACATTTCCTCACCACGAAAGCTGGTGCGGTGATCGTTCCAGTCGGTTACGATTTCAAGACTGATGGCCCGGCGCTCGTCGCTGTCCCAAATCCATCCCTCGCCTTTGCCGCAATCGTGCGGCATTTCGCCAATCACTCTCGCACGTTCAAACCCGGCATCCACCCATCAGCTAGCGTTTCTGATTTCGCGAAATACAACCCCAACAAAGTTTGTATCCACCCCGGCGCGGTCATCATGGACGGCGCATCCATCGGCGATGGCTCAGAAATCGGCCCCAACGCCGTAATTTACGATAACGCAATCATCGGTGAGAACTGCCAGATCCGCGCCAATGTCACGATCACCGAACGCTGCGTCATCGGCTCACGCGTCATCATCCACCCCGGAGCAGTCATCGGCTCAGATGGCTACGGCTACGAGCTTTCCGAAGGCAAACACGTCAAAATCGACCAGGTCGGCATCGTCGTCATCGGCGATGATGTAGAAATCGGTTCCAATACCACCATCGACCGCGCACGTTTCGGAAAAACCGTTATCGGCGAAGGCACCAAGATCGATAACCTCGTTCAAATCGGCCACAACGTGATCATTGGCAAACACTGCCTGATTGTTTCCCAATGCGGACTCGCGGGTAGCTGCCGCATCGAAGACTACGTCACCGTCGCCGCGCAATCGGGCATCGCTGGACATGTCACCGTTGGTGCAAACACCATCCTCGCCGGCCGCGCCGGAGTCACGACCAATCTCGCCGGAGGCATGGCCTACGCAGGCAAACCCGCCATTCCAATGAAAGAAGACACCAAGCTCCAGGCTCACGTCCGGCGCTTACCGAAACTCCTCGAACGCGTCAAAGCACTCGAAAAAATCGTATCGAATAATTCACCCGAATAAACTCCTGTCATGTTTGATTTTTCCTGGTTCTCCCAACCCGATGCATGGGCTGCCCTACTAACTCTCACACTGTTAGAAATCGTCCTTGGCATCGATAACATCGTATTCATTTCCATCCTCTCGGATCGTCTGCCACCAGAGCAACGCGCCAAAGGCAGAATAATCGGCCTCGGTCTCGCCATGATCACGCGCCTCATGCTGCTGGCCACGATCAGTTGGATCATGAGCCTCAAAGCGGTGCTATTTTCCATTCCCGTGCATCCAGTGTTTTGGAAAATGTCCCCCCATGCAGCCGAACACGATGGACTACTCGGCATCAGCGGCAAAAGCCTCATCCTACTCATCGGCGGATTCTTCCTCATCTGGAAAGCCACCAAAGAAATCCATCACAAACTCGAAGATCACGAGGACGCTCAGAAAACATCGAAAGTAGCCAGCTTCGGTGCCGTCCTCGCCCAAATCGCCATCATCGATATCGTGTTCTCTATCGACTCCGTCATCACCGCTGCCGGCATGGCCGATCACCTCTCGGTGATGATGCTCGCCGTTGTAATCTCAGTCGGCGTGATGATGCTCGCCGCTGGGACGATCAGCAACTTCGTCTCCAAACATCCTTCCATCAAAATGCTCGCTCTATCGTTCTTGATCCTGATCGGCACCGCATTGATCGCCGAGGGCTTCCACTTCGAAATCCCCAAAGGCTACATCTACTTCGCCATGGCATTCTCGCTCAGCGTAGAAATGCTAAACCTAAAAATCCGCAATCGCAGTGGATCGGTTCCGACTCCGCATTAAAACGTGTTTTTTTAACCAACGGGATTACGCGTTCATCGTGCACAATCCCAACGGGATTAAACATCCTAGCCAGGGGTTGAAAAAACCCCTGGAATATAAATCCATGAATGACATGAGCGCTGAAAGCGTTCTGTATCCTGTTGGATTCTAAACCACCGCCCGCGCGCTCTCAATCATTTCACCTCGCGAACAGCTCTCACAGTAACTTTATGATCACCCTTAATCTTTGTGACATAATCGCCAACTTTATAACCAGTCATCTTCCAAAATCTATCAAGAACAATTACAGTCTCATTGTTTGTTTTGATCGTAAATTGCTCCAAAGCATGTTCGTCGGTTACTTTTTTACTTATAATAATCCCTTCAAAATCCCTATTATTCCAACTCTCTTTTTCTCTTTTTTCCTGAACAAACATTATTGTTAGACCCATCAGACCCATAATTACAAAGTATACCAATGGATTGATTTTAATGCCTAATAGCGTCATATCTAAAGAAAGGTTTAAAACTATCAATAATTACTCATGAAGTAGTTACCAGCACAGAGTTACCTTACTTCTAAAGTTAAAAAAATTCTGCCAGATTCATTATGCTGATTCTTTCTCTGAACATAATAAGGAGAACACAAATAACAGCTCTTATTTCAAGGAAACATTCAAACCACCGTCCGCTCACTAGCGATCGCTTCACCACTCGCAAAGCGAGCAATACTGTCGATCGTCATCTCGGCAATCGCATGAAGGGCTTCTTCCGTGAGAAATGCTTGATGCGATGTCACCAATACATTTGGAAAAGTCAGCAAGCGGGATAACACATCGTCTTGCAAAGCCGTCGCTGAGTGATCTTCGAAAAATACGCCCTCCTCCTCCTCGTACACATCCAGTGCGACCCCGCCGAGATGTTGTGACTTCAACGCATCAATCACCGCCGCACTGTCCACCAGCTTGCCCCGACTCGTATTGATGAGATACGCACCTTTTTTCATCTGTGAAATGGTTTCCGCGTTGAGCAAGTGAAAGCTCTCTTTGGTGAGCGGAAGATGTAGGGACACGATGTCAGATTTCGAGAGCACCTCTACCTGCGAAACATAACTCACGCCGTTTTTCTCCGCCCAAGCTTGATCAGGAAATAGATCGTGCACCAAGACCTCGCAACCAAACCCACGGAAAATTTGTGCCGTGATTTTACCAATCTTTCCTGTCCCGAGAATCCCCACGGTTTTTCCATGAAGATCAAAACCCACCAAGCCACTGAGTGAGAAATTCAGTTCACGAACTCGATTATATGCGCGGTGGATTTTTCGGTTCAGCGTCAGCAACAACGCAACAGTATGCTCCGCCACTGAATACGGCGAATACGCAGGCACCCGCACCACTTTGATGCCGAGGGATTTCGCTGCTTCGAGATCTATGTTATTGAAACCAGCACACCGCAGTGCAATCAAACGAATCCCCTGCTCCGACAAGTTTTTCAAACAAGCCTCGTTAATAGGATCATTCACAAAAACACAAACCGCCAAAGCTCCTCTGGCCGATATTGCATTCGCTGCCGAAAGACGAAACTCGTGATACTCAATAGAGAGTCCAAGCCGCTTCGCTTCTGGATCGAAATACACCCTATCGTAGGGCTTGGTATCGTAGAAAGCGACTCTTGGAAGTGCGTCCGTTGTTTCAGTCATGGCCGTAGGCTACACATGTGAGCCCGTTGCGCCACACTCAAGACAAGGGCTGGACATTAGGCACCGAAGGGCCTGTTGCCTGCATGAAATTGGTCTTTGCACGAAGAATCAAAGTCCCGAGGAAAAAGTCAGCCAAGGGGAAGACCACGTTGAAATTTTTGTGCATGTAACGGTGATGCAGAAGATGATGACCATTGAGTTTACGGAACCACATCGGTTTCTCGACGCGGCGTGCTTTTGGCAAATGCATGCACCAATGGATGTATTCGTAAAAGCAGTAATAACTCGCAAATGCTAGAAATCCGCCGAGCGTTAAATCCCATTGGCCGATTATTAACGAAATCAAAGCAAACGGGATCATCCCAATCGCAATCAACGCCGGACCGTTCCACCAAGCCATCGGGATGGTTTCTTTGTCTTTCTCATGCAGAAGATGATACGTCTGATCTGCTTTAAAAGTCTGATGGTGCACCACCGCATGCGCTTGGAAAGCATAACGGAAATTCCAGATCGGGCGATGCATGACGTAGCGATGAAGGGTCCATTCGAAAAATGAGGCGAAAACGACTCCAACGACAAAGCCACCGAGGCACCAAAGGGAAAATACGAGAATAGGATTCATGAATAATGGGTTAGCAGAGCGGCAGAACTATAGACGAGCCTCCAATTCCGCAAGCCTAGCTTTGTAGAAATTTCGTCAGCTAATTTCCGAAAAGGTTACACCCAAATCTTCCTCAAATTTGCCGATTTTCTTGCGTTCACGGGGATCAATCAACGCGATCGACGTCCCCTTTTTCCCCGCCCTTGCGGTCCTGCCGCTGCGGTGGGTGTAATATTCCAACTGCTCTGGAAGCTGGTAATGAATGACGTATGACAAGCCCTCGACGTCGATCCCGCGCGCGGCGACGTCTGTGGCGATCAAAATCTGGGTTTTTTGGTTTTTAAACCCGCGCATGACCTTGTCGCGCTCACGTTGGGAAAGATCTCCCTGAATGACATCCACGGCGAAACCGAGTTTCTCCATTTGCCTGCCTAGGGTGATCGCCCCGGCCTTGGTGCGGACAAATATCAAACCACGCTCATCGCCACGCTTGTGAAGGAACTCCGCGAGAAACTCATTTTTCTCATCCTTCCCACACACCGCAAAGCGATGATCGATGTTTTGGTTCACGACATGGGCTTTGTCGATTTTGATGGTTTCCGGAACCCCAGGCATCGCGCCTTTCACTAGGCTCTGAATCGAATCAGGAAACGTTGCTGAAAACAGCCAAGTGCTGCGGCGCCCACGCGTCAGACCGAAGATGGTGACGAGATCTTTTTTGAACCCCATGCTCAACATTTCATCCGCCTCATCGAGCACGAGATGTTTCACGTCGACCAAACTCAGCGCCTTTTTCTTGATGAGATCGATCAGCCGACCCGGGGTCGCCACGATGATATGCGTGGGACGCTTCAAATTCGAGATCTGACGCTCCATTGGCTCGCCACCCGCAAGAACTTCAATGAAAATTTTCTCCTTCGCGTATTTGGTATAACGGAACAAATGCTTCCCGATCTGTTTGGCGAGCTCCCGCGTTGGGGCAATCACCAAGCCTTGAATCACCGGCTTTCTGGAATCCATCTTCGTCAACAACGGCAATCCAAACGCTGCGGTCTTCCCCGTTCCCGTCTGTGCCTGCGCACAAAAATCCCCACCGTTCTTAATCAAAAACGGGATGGTTTTTTCCTGCACCTCCGTCGGCGTGATAATTCCCAGCTCTTGCAAGCCCTCAACCAAATCCCCCGGTATTCCCAATGTTCTAAATGCGCTCAAAATCGTAATGTCGTTTCAGGTATATGCTTACCCCTTTCCAAAAAGACGAGCCATAAGAAAAATTACGACTTATTTGACCTTTATCATTACCTCCCCCCCACTCCACAACCCAGATGTTTTAAATTTCAAATTTCAAGGAAAGCTGGAACCTAAAGGAATCCATCCTGCGCCCGCCCCACGCTTCTCAAAAATCCAATCACCGCCGCAGGGCAGCCAAAAGAATCCTCTCCTCTTTTTTCGCGCTCTTCGTGCCTTTCATGGTCCCCAAATCCCAAAACCCATCCTACCGCGATTCCCTTTTCTTCTCATTTTGAAACTTGAAATTTGAATTTTAAAATTTCACCCCCCAGCATCCCCCCATGTCCGCAACCACACCCATGATGGCCCAATACCTCGCGATGAGGAAAAGCCTGCCTGCTGACATCATTCTCTTTTACCGGCTCGGCGATTTCTACGAAATGTTCTTCGAGGACGCGAAAACTGCCGCTCCTATACTCAACGTCGCCCTGACTAAGCGTGGCGGCACGCCCATGTGTGGAATCCCCCATCATGCAGCTCAAAACTACATCGCCCGTCTGCTGAAAGCTGGGAAACGGGTTGCCATCGCCGAGCAAACCTCCGAGGCCATTCCCGGGAAACTCGTCGAACGCGAAATTGCCCGCATCCTTACCGCCGGCTCCATCGACGACCTCACCCTGCTCGACGACCAGCGCCCGAACTACCTCGCCGCCCTGTCCAAATCGCCGAAATCCTTCGGCCTCGCCGCCATCGATCACACCACCGGTGAATTCATCATCGCCGAGTTTCCCGATGCCGCCCAGCTCCTCGACGAAATCGCCCGCATCTCCCCCTCCGAGCTCCTCATCCCGGATCACCAGATCAGCGATTTCTCAGCAAACTTTCCCCACGCCCTTCCCTACGATGGCTACACCTTCCTCCCTGAGCACGCGGTCGATCTCCTGAAATCCCATTTCAACGTCCATTCGCTCGATGGCTTTGGCTGCGCCGACAAACCCGCCGCGTCCTCCGCCGCAGGCGCCGCGCTGCATTACCTGACTCACCAACTCCGCCGCTCCTGCGAACATCTCAATCCGCCACGGCTGTTAGAAAACGACAAACACGTCCTCATCGATTCCGCCTCACAACGCAACCTCGACCTCATCGAATCCCGTGCTGGAAAATCACACACCTTGTTAGGAGTGTTGGATCGCACCCAAACCCCCATGGGCGGCCGCCTCCTCCGCGATTGGTTGCTCCACCCACTCCGCGACATCCGAGCACTCGAACAACGTCAGGAAACCATCGCCGCCTTTCTCGCCGAGCCTTTCCTTTTATCCAAAGTTCGTGAGTCCCTGAAAAACATCCGCGACATCGAACGCACCACCTCCCGCCTCTCCCAAAACTCCGGCAACCCCCGCGACCTCCAATCCCTAAGCCTCTCCCTCCAACAAATCCCCACCCTCAAGGAACTCCTCTCTTCTCTTAGCTCCACGCTCCCCGCTCTAAGCTCCAACCTCCACCCCCTCCCACAACTCACTGAAATCCTAGAAGCCGCTTTATCCGAAGAACCCCCGGCAAATATAAAAGACGGCAACATCATCCGCGACGGGTATTCTCCCGAGCTCGATGAACTCCGCTCCGCAGCAAGCGGCGGAAAAGATTGGATCGCCCGACTCCAGGAAGACGAACGCAAACGCACGGGAATCGATTCCCTGAAAATCAAATTCAACAACGTCTTTGGATATTTCATCGAAATCACCACCTCTCAGCTCGCCAAAGTTCCCGACGACTACACGCGCAAACAAACCATGTCGAACGCCGAGCGCTACATCACCCCGGCGCTCAAAGAGATGGAAAACAAAGTCCTCGGTGCGGAGGAACGTTCCAAGCAACTCGAATACGAACTGTTCTTACAACTCCGCCAACAAGTCATCGTCCACCTCGCCGAGCTAAAAGAAACCGCATCGGCGATCGCAAACATCGATACCCTTTGCGCCCTCGCAGAAACCGCGCAGATCAACCGCCACACCCGCCCCATCCTCACCGAAGGCACCGAACTCATCATCAGCAACGGTCGCCATCCCGTTCTCGAACAAACTCTAACCGATACCAAGTTTGTCCCCAACGATACAGAACTCCTCCCCGACTCCTCACGCCTGCAAATTCTAACAGGACCCAACATGGCCGGAAAATCCACCTACATCCGCCAGCTCGCCCTCATCACCTTGATGGCACAGATCGGAGCTTATGTCCCAGCCGACTCCGCAACCATCGGTCTTGCGGATCGGATCTTCTGCCGCGTTGGCGCATCCGATGATCTCTCACGTGGTCAATCCACCTTCATGGTCGAGATGTCGGAAACCGCCCTCATCCTCAATCACGCCACCGAGAAATCGTTAGTCATCCTCGATGAAATCGGCCGCGGCA
Source organism: Akkermansiaceae bacterium (assembly GCA_031431855.1). Classification (GTDB taxonomy): domain Bacteria; phylum Verrucomicrobiota; class Verrucomicrobiia; order Verrucomicrobiales; family Akkermansiaceae; genus Luteolibacter. The sequence goes on from JANPEG010000049.1 coordinate 26,082, forward strand.
CCGCCACCTTCGACGGTCTCTCCATCGCCTGGGCCGTCGCTGAGCATTTGCACGACGAAATCAAATGCCGCACCCTCTTCGCCACCCATTACCACGAACTCACCGACCTCGCCAACACCCGCCCAGCCGTCGTCAATTGCAACGTCGCCGTCCGTGAATGGAACGAGGAAATCATCTTCCTCCACAAAATTCTCCCCGGTGCAGCAGACAAATCCTACGGCATCCAAGTCGCGAGACTCGCCGGATTACCCAAACCCGTCCTAGCCCGCGCCAAATCCATTCTTTCCCATTTGGAGATGAACTCCTCCAAACCCGAGTCCAAAGAGAAGCATCCAAAACCTAAGACTACCCAGTTAGAAGACTCCCTCCCAAAACCGAATTCGCCGCAGATGAGTCTGTTCGATTTCTAACCGTAGCTGCTGCGTCCCGTTCACCCCGATATGTCGGGGCAGCAGTCCAGAGGCTGCCGAGAAGAAAGAAAAATAGCCGCTCGCCTAGGCTACTTTTCACTGACCAGCCTTTACCAAAGGCAGCCCTGCATCTCTCCAGGAATCGATCCCCATCGTCAACACATACACCTCGTAATCGCGGAAGGCTAATTTCTTAGCGACATTCCTTGCTTCTGCGCAGGTGAGACCAAAACAATAGAGAACCACCTTTTTACCTGCTGCTTGGGCTTTCTGAATTTCAATATCACGCGCCTGAACTTGCTTCTCGTATTGATCATGAGGCCAGTTCAGCGCACCTGGAATATGATCAATTGCATAGAAATATGGAACCCGAACATCATAGATCAAAACATCGCCGGATTGTTGCAACAAAAAGAATTCTTCTATCCCCATCCCAGTCGACTTCCCTAACTTTTTAAGCTTGGGCGGCATTTGGACTGGCTTACTTTTAATCTCAACCTTTTGGGGATTTTCGGGGGGCTTCGTCTCTGGTTTCGCGCATGACACGATAAACATCACACACATTAAAAAGACAGCGGTTAAGTGATATCTTGATTTCAGCATTTGACTCCATTTCATTTCGTCCAAGCAATTAGGCTACGCTCATAAATTAGTTCGCTCAAGCTCTCTCTGCTTTTAGTTTTTAAAGATTTACCCAACAACAAGATCCATACGGACATCGTGGTCTTCCGTGACAATTTTATCCACGATCTGAAATGGAAAGCACACCCCAATATTAACTGCATCCGGTTTCGCTTGTTTAAGCATGCGATCATAAAATCCTCGGCCTCGTCCCAACCTCCCGCCGTCACGATCAAATCCCAGTCCGGGACAAAGAAAAACATCCACTTCCTCGACCTTCACTTCTTCCAACCTATCTATCGGTTCCATGATCCCGAATGCACCAACCTGCATCTCCACATCAATGTTTCTCACCCGATAAAAATTCAGATTCTCCCCCCTCACCCTTGGAAACACCCAGTCTTTATTAACCCGATCGAAAAGCCCCCGCAAATCCACCTCACCCGGCAAAGCCATGTATGCGGCTACAACCCGAGCTTCCGGAAGTCGCTCCAACTCCTGCACCAACTTTTCCACCACAACTCCGGAATCGGCCGCGTGACTCAACGACGCGATCCGCCTCAATTCCTCACGCTGTCGTTTTTTGTTCACGTCGCTCATCACCAATTAGGAAGCCTTTCTAAAGCAAACCGGGATGCATGGCAAATCAGTTCATGGTTTTGATCCGGCCCACGGCCTCAGCACGAAGAGTATAATCAAAATAGTCAACGTAGCTAAATAATCCACGGGACGCAACCGACTGAAAAGGTCGCTCCAATCCGTTTGTGACACGATCCATGCGCGATAACCGATCGAGAGAACAATAATGATTAGGAAAGCAATGATGAGCCATTCGAGCGATTTCCGGTTATTAGAATTCATTCCCATTGGCTTTCACATTTTTTGAAATTTGTATTACAGAGACAAAGCTAAGTTCAAGGTAGAGCGCGTCAAATCTCTCTGTCATCTCTGCGCTCTTTGACTACATTGTGTTCCGTCCAAACTGATTGGCTTTGCTAAATCTACTGGTTCGCAAATGCTCACTTGGTGTTGCGGTTAAATTTTCTCCAACAACCAAAGCAGCCGGCCGGAGGCACGGCTCTCCAGTAGTGGTGATCATACCGGAGCCTTATCCAACCCGAACGCATCGTGCACCGCACGAGCAGCGTCTTCGATATGCACTTCATCGACAGTCACCGCGATCTTGATTTCAGAAGTGGAAATCATACCGATGTTGATCCCTTTGTCGCCGAGAGCTTTAAACATCGTCGCTGCCACACCGGAATGCGAACGCATACCGATACCAACTGCGGATAATTTGGCTATGCCTGCTTCTGTTTGGATCTGAGCATTCGGCGTAAGCTCTGCAAGCAAGGGCTTGAGCGCGGCTTGTGCTTTTCCGAGATCTGTCGAATGCATCGTAAATGAATGCCTAGAGAGATTATCATCGTTCGATGTGTTCGATACGATCATATCGAGATTGATCTCAGCATCGGCCAGCACACCGAGGATTTTTCCGGACATGCCGGGAAGATCAGGGATACCGGAGATGGTCACGCGCGCTTGCGAGCGCTCGATCGAAATACCACGGATGACGACGTTTTCCATATTGGGATGTTCTTCTAACACGAGAGTTCCTGGGTTATCATTAAGTGAGGATCTAACCTCGAAAACTACGCCGAATTTTTTTGCGAATTCGACCGAACGCGATTGCATGACTTTAGAGCCGGATGATGCCATTTCCAGCATTTCATCATAGGAAATTTCAGGCAATTTGCGGGCGTTCTTCACCACTCGCGGGTCGCAGGTATAAACCCCATCCACGTCGGTGAGAATCTGGCAGACATCGGCTTTCAAAGCAGCGGCGACCGCAATCGCGGTCAGATCCGAACCGCCCCGACCCAAGGTGTGAACCATTCCGTCCACCGTGATCCCTTGAAAACCTGCCACCACGAGAGTCTTTCCCTCATCGATAAAACGCTTCATCAATGTGGGATCCATATTGGAAATCCGTCCACGAGTGTGACTTCCCGTCGTAAATATCCCTGCCTGCCTACCTGTAATCGATGCAGCATCAACTCCCTGCGCTAGTAACGCCATCGCCACCAAAGCAATCGTTTGCTGTTCACCGGTCGCCAACAAAACATCCAATTCACGCTCCGAAGGATTTTCATCCAACTCTTTAGCCATTCCAATCAGACCATCGGTTACACCAGACATTGCCGAAACCACACCAATCACCTGATTTCCCTCATCACGAGTCCGCTTCATCCGCGCAGCAACATTGCGGATGCGATCAATGGAACCCACAGAAGTTCCTCCGTATTTTTGAACAATTAAAGCCATGGTTTTGGGGCGGGCGGATTCAAGAGGGTTCTTTAAAAAACATCAAACCCTAAACTTAAGGGGGGCATATTTAACTCCTTAGACGGAACTTCACCCCGCCAACCCAAAATTCGCTCTCTCCCTCGGCACTACGCTTCAAATAGCCCAAGCCTAAATCCCCCTCCACACTCGTGATCTCCCCACAGGCTTTTCCTTCTGCGTTAGTAAACTCACCTAGCTGCCCCAAACCCTCAAAAGCCAGTTTTACCAGGCGTCGATTCACCTTTCCTGCGCTTTTGATCCGGGAAATGACTTCCTGCCCGATGTAGCAGCCTTTGTTGTAAGAAATATCCGTGAAATCCAAGCCCGCTTCAGGCGGCAACATGCCTGCCGTAATCTCCGCACCCCAACGCGGGATTCCTTGCGCTATTCTCTCCCGCTCGCTCAGATCTGCATCTGGAAATGTAAAATCACCCAACGCTATTTCATCACTCACATTTCTCACCTCAACATCGTCAGCAATCAGGTATCGGGTCAATCTAGCTTCAAGATCTTCTAACATTTCTCCGGTACAAAATACCAACACCGCATCGTCAGCATTTGCTTTCACCAACCAAACGCGGAACTGCAACTTACCTTTCGCATCTGTCACGCAGCTCGGCAGCACGTCACCGCTCGCCATCACTTTACGCACATCCTGAGTCACTTGGCCGTTAAGAAATCGCACCGCATCCGGCCCGCGAAATTCTAACACCCCCACATTTTCACCCAGCTCATTCATAGGCTTTGATCAAAGCGGAGAAATCCAAATCCGCCATTCCTCGCTCACACATTTTATTCATCTCAGCAGAAACCACCGTCATCGCTGGCAATTCCACACCCGCCGCTTCCGCGAGAGCCAAGGCGTAGCGGCTGTCTTTCAACATGTTCGCCATCGTGAAATGGGCTTCGAAATCGCCCTTCATCATGCCCGGATATTTCATCGCCATCAGCGGAGAACCCGAACCATTACGGATCGCAGCCTCGGCGAAAACCTCAGCTTTTACCCCGTGCTTGATCGCAATCGTCATTGCCTCACTCATCGCTTGAATCGTGCAGGCGGATATCAAATTCGTTCCCAGTTTGGTAACCGTCGCGGCACCAATCTCACCACAATGCATGCAGGCTTTCGAGCTCACCGCGAGAAACTCAGCCACACGCTGCATGGTTTCCTCACAGCCGCCGATGTAATAAAGCAACTGCCCCGCACCCGCCGCTTCCTTGCTGCCAGTGAATGGTGCATCGAGGAAATCACATCCCTTTGACAGACATTGCTCCGCCAACCAAAGAGTGGTCGGTAAGTCAATGGTCGCATGATTTAACACCAATGCACCTTCACGCAAATCCTGCATAGCTGCACTGAACACCTCCCTTACCATCGGCGCATCTTTCAGATAAATCGACACAATATCCGCATTCGCGACCGACTCCTGTGGACTGCGAAATTCTCCATCCAACCCGCGATAAGTCCGACTCCAGCACGAAACCTCGTATCCCGACTCTAACAATCGCTGGCGCACTCTTGATCCGACGATTCCCAGCCCCAAAATCGCAATTGCCTGTTTTTCCATCATCGTAAATTCTTACTTTGCCTGATTGAAAAATCAATTCTGCCGCTGTCGCGCAAGTTTTACCAACTTGGCTGCCTGCTCCCGGATCTCTTTTACTTTATCCTTAGTTGGATCTTGTTCTTTCTCAATAACCATCTCGTTTCTTAAACCGGAAAGAATATCACGTATCGCGATATAGTTGGGTCGTTCGGAAATCCTAGGCTCCAAGCCAGAAACAATTTCCGTATAATAATCCGCGATGTCCTCGCGCATGATCTTGTTCGCACGTTCAACGGTAAATTGTTTATCAACCGCCACAGATGAAACTTCCAGCGCACGAATCCAGCCGCCGAGAGAAATCAAGTGAGCTAGATCTGCATCACGTAAAACAACCAACTCGGCTTCCACATCTTTCTGCATAGCCGCAAGTTCCTTTTTTAACTTGGGTATATCCTGCTTTTTCGCACTTTCTAACAAACTTGCTGCATGACGATTGATTCGATCCCCCGCCCCCAAGGCTTTACCGTAACGGCTGAGTTCAGAAGCAATGCGCTCCACTTGATCCATCTGACCCGCTTGCACGATTAGGAAACCATCAGCAATTTGAAAACCCAGCTCGATTGCCAAATCCGCCCTATCCAGCGGCATGCGCTCATTAACCTCACGTTGCACCTCGACCAATGGCAAAGGCATTAAAAATTGCAGAGTATCAAATAACTTGGAAATTGATGGCGCGGTAAACTCATTCACGCCCAATTCCGCACGCACATGTTCATCCTCTAGCAAATCATCCGGAATCTGCGCTTCTCCATCGGGCTCTTTATCTTTTTCCTTTGGTTCCTCGGCTTTCTTCTCCTCAGGCTCCTCGGCATTTTCCTCGGTTTTTACCTTGGGTTCTTCAGTTTTCTCTACGGGTTTCTCTTCGATCTTTTCAGGCACTTTTTCCTCAGCGACCGGCGGTTTTACCTCCTCTTGACTAAAGCAAAGACCGTTGATCGACACCCCAAACATTAACGCAGCCCAAAATTTCATGCACGTAATTTGACACTTTCATTCTTAATTCGCAATCGCCAATTCATTTACCCTCCTCCTCTGCCGTGTTCCTTGGAGTTTAAAGTTTAAAACTTAAAGTTTTCCCTCTCTTGACCCGCCTGCCGCATTCCCCTATGCAGTCAGCCAACGAATCACTCCATGTCCAACACGATCATCTACACCAAGACCGACGAGGCCCCAGCACTTGCCACCTATTCGCTCCTCCCCATCGTCCAAGCATTCTCGAAACCCGCCGGAATCAACGTCGAAACCCTCGACATCTCGCTCGCCGGTCGCATCATCGCTCAATTTCCTGATCTGCTCACCGCGGACCAACAAATCCCAGATCACCTCGCGGAACTCGGAAAAATGACCCTTCTTCCGGACGCGAACATCATCAAACTCCCTAACGTTTCAGCATCCGTCCCTCAACTCAAAGCCGCGATCAAAGAACTCCAGGGCAACGGCTACGCGATTCCCGATTTCCCAGAAAATCCATCGAACGATTCGGAAAAAGACGCCCGTACCCGCTACAGTAAAGTGATGGGTTCCGCAGTAAACCCAGTCTTGCGTGAAGGAAACTCCGACCGCCGCGCGCCGAAGGCTGTCAAAGACTACGCGAAAAAACACCCACACTCGATGGGTGCGTGGTCGAAAACCTCAAAAACCCGCGTCGGCTCCATGGACGGCAAGGGCGATTTCTTCTCGAACGAAAAATCCGTAGTCGTCCCGAAAGCCACTGATGTCAAAATCGAACTGATAGCAAACGATGGCTCGAAAACCATCCTCAAGGAATCCACACCGCTGTTAGAAGGCGAAATCCTCGACGGCACATTTTTAAGCAAAAACGCCCTGACCTTATTCCTCGAAAAACAAATCGCCGAGGCAAAATCCGCCGACCTCCTTTTCTCCCTGCACATGAAAGCCACCATGATGAAGGTCAGCGACCCCATCATTTTCGGTCATGCGGTCAAAGTGTTTTTCAAAGACCTCATCGCCAAACACGCCGCTGTGCTCGCGCCTTTGAACATCGATTTCAACAACGGCTTCGGCGATCTCGTTTCGAAAATCCAAACTCTTCCCGCCGATCAAAAGGCTGTGATCGAAGCGGACATCCTCAAAGCCTACGAATCCGGTCCTGCGCTCGCGATGGTGAACAGCGACAAAGGCATCACCAACCTCCACGTCCCTTCTGATGTCATCGTCGATGCCTCCATGCCCGCCATGATCCGCACCTCCGGACAAATGTGGAACGCCTCTGGTAAACCCCAAGACACCCTCGCCGTCATTCCGGATTCGTCCTACGCGGGCATCTATCAAACCGTCATCGATTTCTGCCGCGAAAATGGCGCTCTCGATCCGCAAACCATGGGCTCCGTGCCAAACGTTGGCCTCATGGCGAAAGCAGCAGAGGAATACGGCTCCCACAACAAAACTTTCGAAATCCCGACCGATGGCACCGTCCGCGTGACCGACACCGAAGGAAACGTGCTCTTCGAACATAAAGTCCAACAAGGTGACATCTGGCGCGCTTGCCAAACCAAAGATGCCTCGATCCGTGATTGGGTGAAACTCGCCGTCAATCGCGCAAGAATTTCTGGCACTCCGGCTATTTTCTGGCTCGATGAAAGTCGTGCCCACGATGCCCAAATCATCGCCAAGGTCAAAACCTACCTCGCTCAGCTAAATTCCAACAGCCTCGACATTTCCATCCTCCCTCCTGCCGACGCCTGCCTCATCACACTTCAACGCATCGTCAGAGGATTGGATACGATTTCCGTCACCGGAAACGTCTTGCGTGATTATCTAACCGATCTCTTCCCCATCCTCGAAGTGGGCACCTCGGCGAAAATGCTCTCCATCGTTCCACTCATGAACGGCGGTGGTTTATTCGAAACCGGTGCCGGTGGTTCAGCACCCAAACACGTAGAACAATTCCTTGAAGAAAACTATCTCCGCTGGGATTCACTCGGTGAGTTCTTTGCGCTCGCCGCATCTTTTGAGCACCTCGCGCTCACCCAGAACAACGCTAAAGCCAAAGTCCTAGCCGAAACCCTCGACGCCGCCAATGGCCAGTTTCTTGAAAACGACCGCTCACCGGGTCGCAAGCTCGGCACCATCGATAACCGCGGTTCTCATTTCTACCTTGCTCTCTACTGGGCCAAAGAACTCGCCGCACAAACCAGCGATCCCGAGCTCAAAGCCTTCTTTACCCCGATCGCAGAAAAACTTATCGCTAGCGAAGCCACTATCGTCGCTGAACTGAATGCCGTCCAAGGCAAAGCCGTCAACATCGGCGGCTACTACATGCCCGACGACACCAAAGCGTATGCAGCCCTTCGTCCGAGTAAAACGCTGAATCAAATTCTCGATCTACTTTAACTTAGCATCAATTAACGCATTCAATTCTTTAACGATCTCAGGTTTCGTCTCTGCTAGATTTTTCGTTTCACCCTCTGGGCTCGTGTGATCGTAAAGCTCGTAATCAAAATTCATGTCCTTTTTAGAATGTCGAATTAAACGATATTGCGCAGTGCGGATAGTCTCGGCTTGAGGTGAAAACGACATGGCCACATCGCCCGTTGCATCGGGATTTGAAAGCTGTGCTTTGAGCGACTTTCCAGTAAGTCCATCCGGAACCGGAATTCCAGCGAGCTCACAGAGGGTCGGATAAATATCCACCGTCTCCACCACCGCATCGCTCATTTTTCCTGAATTTTCCATGCTGGGAAAACGAATCACCAACGGCGAGCGAAGCGATTCCTCGAACAAGGTATGTTTTCCCCACACGCCATGTTCACCGAGGTGCCAACCGTGATCACCCCACAACACCACGATGGTGTTTTCCGTGAGTTTTAATTCATCAAGCTTCTTTAAAATTTTTGCAACCTGCGCATCCGCATACGACACACAGGCCGCGTAGGATTTTCTCATTTCATCCGCGCAAGCCGGGTCGGTTCGTGGATCAGCACTGACGTAGTTTCCGAAAAACTCACCGCTCGCATGCCACGTGCTCAAACCCGTTGGCTTTTCGGGATGCGGAATCGGCGGAAGTTTCACGTCCTTATAAATATCCAAATACGATTTCGGGCACGCAAACGGCAAATGCGGCTTGATCAAACCCACTGCCAAAAAGAACGGCTCTTTCTTACCTGCCAACTCATCCAATTGCGCAACCGCATCACGGGCAATCCAACCATCGTGATAGCGAAAGTCATCACCTTCTTTATGTTCATTGACCGGACAAGACCCTGAAACTCGCGGCACTCCATCCGCTAATCCATGCATCGCCTTCTGCGGACTCTTCCAAGGCCCAGTCGGCATCAAATTCAAATCCCACGAACCCGGCATCTCCACTTTATCAGGCTCCGCCCAATCCTTTCCGCCCAAGCCTCCAGGATAATGAGAAATTTTCCCTATCGCCACCGTCCGATACCCTTGGGTCCGAAACTGCTTTGGTAAAGAAAACGGAGCAGCATCCGCCTGTCCCGCTTCCGACATCAGCGCATCGTTACTCCTGAGCTTCCCTGAACTTCCATATTTTCCCGTCAAAAGCGCATAACGAGATGCTCCACAGGTCGGAGCCTGAACATAGTGCCGCCTGAACGCCCGCCCACTCGCCGCCAAAGAATCCATCGCCGGCGAATGAATATATTCCGCCCCAAACGATTTCAACTCAGGCCTCAAATCATCCACGCAGATCAAAAGCACATTGGGTTTCGCTCCATAAGCAGACACGCCAAAAACCATCAGCCACATCAAACTTTTAAACATACTCTCTGATTCATCATCCGCCCCCATCTCGCAAGGCATATCTCTAAATTACGACTCCAATCCACCGCACATATAGCGAAAACACATGCATCCAGTAATCCAATATTCTTAAATTCGCGTTCATTCGCGGTTAAAATCTCGCTTCCGTTCCACTGATATCCCTCTTGGAACTCCGGGCAAAATTTCAGTAAAAATCCCATTTCCATTTTCCCAAACCACGAGCATCATCGCCGCGCATGCTACCGATTCTCATCACAGGAAAGTCCGGCCGAATGGGCCTGGCCGTCGCCGAAGCCACCATCGCCAATCCCGGAACCGTCATCGCCGCGACTCACGACGCCGGTGAAGACCTCGACGCCGCCGTAAAAGCCGCGAAGTGCATCATCGATTTCACCGTCCATTCGTTTTCAACGACTCTGATCGAAACCGCCCTACGCCACAAATGCGCCATCGTCATGGGAACCACCGGCCACACCGATGCAGAACTCGCGACCATCCACGCCGCCGCGAAAGTCATCCCCATCGTCCATGCCCCAAACTTCTCCGTCGGCGTCAACACCCTGTTCTGGCTCACCAGCCAAGCAGCCCGCATTTTGAAACAAGACACTTTTGACATCGAGGTCACGGAAATGCATCACCGCCACAAAATCGATGCCCCATCCGGAACGGCGCGTCGGTTGTTAGAAATCCTCAACGATGAAACCGGAACCTCCTACCATGACGATATTGCCCATGGTCGTTTTGGAAACATCGGTCCTCGCAAGCCTCGCGAAATCGGCATGCACACCCTGCGTGGTGGCGATGTGGTCGGCGATCACACCGTCATGTTCGCCGCCGATGGCGAACGCGTGGAGCTCACCCACAAAGCATCATCCCGCATGACCTTTGCCTCCGGCGCCGTTCGCGCCGCGCTTTGGCTGCAAGACAAACCTGCCGGTCTTTACGACATGCAGGACGTTCTCGAACTCAAATAAGTTTTTATTCCTTTTCCATGAAACCATACATCATCCTTCTTTTCGGCCTCGCCCTCTGCAGTTGCAAACGCGAGCAATATGCTATCCCCCTAACAACTACCTCGCCGGAAATGCCGCTTGTCTCAGTTGTGGAAAGCACGGAAATCGTTCGCTCTGCTGTGCGTGTCAATTCCACCAGCCAATCTTGGAATCCCGGCCAACCATGGGAAAAAAATCCACCGACCAGCCTGCGCTCGCTCGGTATCATCGTGAAACCCGGCCAAGTTCTCACCAGCGCTCAAATGGTCGCAGACGCAACCTATCTTGAACTCGAACTCATTGACGGATCAAAAACTATCGAGGCGAAAACCATCGCGGTCGATTACGAAGCCAACCTCGCGTTGCTCTCCGTGAAATCCGAAGCAGACTCCGAAGCCTTTTTCGCCAACACCACTCCTATCGCCCTAGCCAACTCTCCAACCATCGGGGACAATCTCGGAATCCTTCAAGTCGAAGATAATGGCACCCCGCTCATGACCGATGGAAAACTTCAATCCGTCGAAGTCAGCGCGAGTTTCCTAACAGGACAATCGTTCCTTGCCTACAAAGTCAAAGCATCGATGCAAAGCGCTGCCAGCAGCTTCTCTCTCCCCGTCATTCGCAACGGCGAACTCGCCGGCATCTTACTCAGCTATAACAACGAAGACCAAATTTCCGATGTCCTCTCCATAGACGTCATCCAACATTTCCTCGCCGATGCAGCGGATGGCGATTACGCAGGTTTTCCTTCACTCGGTATTTCCATAGCAGAAACCAACGACCCGTTATTCAGAGATTTCCTCAAACTCACCCCCGAACAAGGAGGCATCTTCATCAGCAAAGTCCGTCCCGGCGGTTCTGCTGAGCAAGCAGGCGTCAAAAAGGGCGATGTCCTCCTCTCGGCCGAGGGTTTCCCCATCGATCGCCTAGGTTTCTTCAAACATCCCAATTACGGATCTGTGTTCTGGGGACACCTCGTCAAAGGTGAAAAATCCGCTGGCGATACCATTAAACTTTCCATCCTCAGAAACGGCGAACCTGTGGAAATCAACGCCACACTCAACCGCGAAAATCCGAAAGATGTTTTGGTTCCCCAATACCAATTCGATCGCGCTCCAAACTTCCTTGTCAAAGGCGGCCTGATCTTCCAAGAACTCAACCGCCCATTGCTCGAAGCCTACGGCGAAGAATGGACCAGCCGCGCCCCGCTCAACCTACTAGATGCCTACGAAAATCCCGATAAATACGAAGACAAATTCGACCGCATCATTTTCCTCAGCGGCTCCATTCCCACACCCGCCACCGTCGGTTATGAATCGCTCCGCAACCTCATCGTCAAAAAAGTAAACGGCGTGGAAATCAAAGACATGAAATCCCTCATTGAGGCTTTCAAAAAACCAAACGCCGATAAACTCCACTCCATCGAATTCCTCGACGAAGATTTCACCGTCCACCTCGACGAATCTCTCTCCTCCATGGTCGATGCCTCCCTCCTCCAACGCGGCCTGAACCAACTCTCCAGAGCTGAGTGATTTCATCTCTTACTTGATATTTGAAAATTTGAATGACCTGTGAGCGATGGCGAACGAACCTACACACGAAGTCTATTCTCATAGCCCTCAGGCAATTTTGAAATTTAGCTAAAGCCCATGAAAACCTCCCTCATCATCGATCTCTCCACCCTCCCCGAGGAAGGTGGAGCGTTTTCCGGCGAGCTCGACAGCTCAATTTTCGACCTCCCGAAAGGCGATGCCCGCGCCACTGGCCCACTAATTTACGATCTTTGGGCTCAAAAATTTGAATCCGAACTCCTCCTCACCGGCTCCATTTCCGCTGTTTTCGAGTTCACTTGCGTCGTTACACTCAAAAAATTTATCCAAACCATCAGCCTTCCATCGGCCGCAATCGCCGTAGAAACAGGGAATTCCAGCCAAATAGACGTCACCGAAGCCTTGCGGGAAGAGATTCTTTTGGAATTTCCCACCTCTCCTCGCTGCGATGAGGGGGACATCCCGGAACCCTGCGAAATAGATTCGCGATATTTAGCAGTAGACAAATCGTCCGATAATGATTTATCACCTGCGCCCCGCAACGAGGGTGCCGACCATTGGTCAGCCCTCGACGACCTAACGGGTCTCAACGATCAAACTTAACTTACTACCACCATGGCCGTACCAAAACGCCGTCAATCAAAAAGCCGCCAAAAAATGCGTCGCGGCGCAAACCGCTGGAAAGCTCCTATCTTCAGCGCATGCTCCGATTGTGGAGCAACGATTCCTTCACACATCGCTTGCCCTTCTTGCGGCACTTATCGCGGTCGTAAGGTGATCGAAGTTGAAAGTTTCTAATTTGAAACTCGCATGATTTCAACAAACCCACGCTAGATCTCTGGCGAGGGTTTTTTCTTCGTACTTCCACAAGCCAAATTCTCCGCTACATAGAGCTCTTATATGAAGATAGCACTCGATGCCATGGGTGGCGATCACGCCCCACAAATCAATATCGTTGGTGCCGTCCAGGCTCTGAAGCATTTAAAAAAGATCAAACACCTTTATCTCGTTGGCGATGAGGAAATACTCAAAGCCGAGTGCCTGAAACATAATCTCGATCTGAATGACCCACGCGTCAGCATCGTTCACGCTCCTGAAGTCATCGGCATGGCCGAGCCAGGTGCGAAAACCGTGCGCCGTAAAAAACTTTCTTCCATCAGCATCGCGATGGATCTCGTCAAAGACGGCACCGCAGATGCCTTCGTCTCCGCCGGCAACACTGGCGCAGCCGTCGCCGCTGCCACTTTGAAACTCCGTTGCCTCAAAGGCGTGGATCGCGCTGGCATCGCCTCTCCTCTCCCCAACGAACACGGCATCTGCAACATCCTCGATGCAGGCGCCAACCCCGAGGCTAAACCCCAACACCTCGTCGCCTACGCCATCATGGGATCCGCTTACGCAAAATACGTTCTCGGTGTTAAAGAACCCAAGGTCGGCCTCATGTCCAATGGCGAAGAAGACGAAAAAGGCACGACCTTTACCAAAGAAACTTTCAAACTCCTCAAAGCAACTCCCGGCATCCATTTCGTCGGAAATGTTGAGGGACATGATCTTTTCGAAACCAAACTCGATATCGTGCTCTGCGATGGTTTCGTCGGCAACATCGTCCTCAAAAGCGTCGAGGCCACCGCCAAAGCCGTTTCCAAATGGCTGAAAACCGAAATCAAGGAAACCCCTCTACGCATGGCCGGAGCCGTGCTCGCACAAGGCGCTTTCAAAGCCCTGAAAGCAAAAAGCAGCTACGAAACCTACGGTGGCAGCCCACTTCTCGGCGTCAACGGCGTGGTCATCATCGCCCACGGCTCCTCCACCGGTGTCGCTGTGAAAAACGCCATCCGCGTCGCAGTCGAAACCGTGGATCACAAAATCAACCCACGTATCGAAGAAGCCATGGCCACTTTACCCGCAGCCGCCATCGTTTCAGAAATCTAGATTTTCAACGTGATCTTCGCGGCTTTGCTTGTTAGGACTCATTTATGTCACAGCGAGTCAAAACCGTAGCTTCCATTACCGTAGAGAAATTCTTCGAATCCTACTCGGAAAGCTTGAAGCTCACTCTGCTCGGCGATCGCGTCGGTTTTGACCGCATCATCAGCGAACCCGCCGTCAACCGACCCGGCCTCGCCCTCGCGGGTTTCTTTTCCTACTTCGCCAAAAAACGCGTCCAAGTCCTCGGTAACCTCGAAATGGCTTATCTGCGAAAATTACCCGACGAAATGCGGGTCGATCGCTTCCGCCGCATGTGCGAGCGCGACATCCCATGCATGATCGTTTCTCGCGGAGCCATACTTGGCCCTGAGCTCATGGCTGTCGCCAAAGAACATTCCATCCCCGTATTCGGCACTTCGCAAATCACCATGAAGTTTCTCAACGCGGCAACCATCAGCCTCGAACATGAATTCGCACCCACCGTCACCATGCACGGTTGCATGGTCGATATGCGCGGCATCGGGGTGCTCATCGTCGGTAAAAGCGGATCCGGAAAATCCGAAACCGCCATCGGCCTTCTCGAACGCGGCGGTTCTCTCGTCGCAGACGACATGGTGCGCATCAAACACGTTGGCGGCGAACTCATCGCCACCGCACCAGACCTTTCACGCGGCTACATGGAAATCCGCGGCATCGGCATCATCAACGTCGCGAACCTCTACGGCCTTGCCTCCATCCGCCCTGACAAACGCCTCGATCTCGTCATCACTCTTAAACCCGCATCCGATCTCAACGAAGTAGATCGCGTCGGCCTAGAATCCCGATCCTACGAACTCCTCGGCCAACAAGTCGCCCACGTAGAAATCCCCGTCGGCCCCGGCCGCGACACCGCTCGCATGGTCACTATCGCTGCCCTTGACCAACAACTCCGCCGCCTCGGCTACAACATGGCAGATGAGTTCAACCAAAAGTTACTCAACCACATGTCAGTGAACAAGAGCACACTCTAATCGGAGGTTCACAGTAACTGAGTTTACCTTGAAAGACCGAGGATTTCAGCCCCATGCACTCCTATGAATTGAAGTGAAAAGGAGATAGTGGAAGCGGAAATCATAAAACCCCTCCCCAACCATCCTATTTCCCAGGGGACGCTCAAGAAAGCACCCAGAGCGTTTGCCCTTCTTTCTCAATTTCATGCTTGGAATTTGGTGCCTCCTCGCCTCATCTTCCCCCGCATACAACCATGGCTTGGCTTCTCCTCATTCTTCCTCTCGTCGCCGCTGTCTCAAATCAGCTTTTTTTACGTAGACTCGGCATCGCCCACCTCGTCTCAACCGCATCCGCAGCAGTAACCTTTGTCGTCGCCATTCTATTGCTAAAAGGAGGGAATGAACCTCAACCCTTACAATGGGCATCGGTAGGTACTCTAACCCTCGAGATCGGCATCACTTTGGACAAACTTTCCACCGGCATGATGATCGTCGTCACTGGCGTTGGTTTGTTAGTCCACGTATTCTCCCTCGCCTACATGAAGGACGATGCCTCCAAAGCACGCTACTTCACCGGCCTCGCCCTATTCATGTTCTCAATGACCGGCATCGTGCTGGCATCTAACTTCATCATGACCTTCATCTTCTGGGAATTGGTCGGACTCAGCTCCTACCTACTCATCGGTCACTGGTATGAAAAAGACTCCGCTGCGGATGCTGCAAAAAAAGCCTTCCTCACCAACCGCATCGGCGACTTCGGTTTCATGATCGGCATCCTCATGTTATGGGGTATCACTGGAACTCTGGCCTTTGATAAAATGGAAATCCCAGCTGGCATTTCTGCCGGTGTTCTCGGCGCAGCACTGCTTTGCGTCTTCTGCGGTGCCATTGGAAAATCCGCTCAGCTTCCACTCCACGTCTGGCTTCCGGACGCCATGGAAGGCCCGACTCCCGTTTCCGCCCTCATCCACGCCGCCACCATGGTCGCTGCGGGTGTTTACATGTTAGTTCGCGTCCAGTTCTCGCTTGATACCGAGACGTTTCAAGCTTTCGAAGGCTTCTCCGGAACCACCATCGCCTGGATCGGCGGTATCACTTCGCTCATGGCCGCATTGATGGCAACCCAACAAGACGACATCAAAAAAATCCTCGCCTACTCCACTCTCTCCCAGCTCGGCTACATGGTCATGGCAGTCGGTTTACTTGCTGGCGAAGCCGCAATGTTCCATCTCTTCACCCATGCCTGGTTCAAGGCTCTACTCTTCCTCGGCTCCGGCGCAATCATCTACGCCTGCCACCACGAACAAAACATCTGGAAAATGGGTGGCCTCATGAAAAAAATGCCGATCACCGCGATCACCTTCGCCATCGGCACCGCAGCACTCATTGCTGTTCCTTACGTCACCTCTGGTTTCTGGTCCAAAGAAGAAATCCTCTCCGCCGCTTGGAACGGTAACAAGTTTCTCTTCTGTATTGCCGTCTTCGTCGCATTTCTAACCGCATTCTACATGACCCGCGCATTTGTCGTAACCTTCCTCGGAAAAAACCGTTCTGAAGATTCCTCACACGCTCATGAAGTCGGACCATTGATGTCGATCCCACTCGTTCTCCTCGCTGCAATGGCTGTTCTTTCCGGCTACCATTTCCTCTCCGATCCTCTCTCCGCGATACGTCCTCATCACAGCGCTAACAACGTCGTCCTCATCGCTTCCATCGCCACCCTCGTGCTCGGCGTCGGCATCGGCTTCTTCCTCTACTCCGGCAAAGCCAAAGATCCTATCTCCATCCCACTCTTCCGCAACCGTTTCTACTTCGATGCGATCTACGAAAAGGGCATCGTGAAATATTTCCAAGATGGCTTCGCCGCCATCGTGCATTTCTTCGATGAGTTCGTGATCAACGGCCTTCTCGTCGGAGGCTCCTCCCGCCTAGCCGAAACATTCGGAAGCGTCTTCCGCAAAGCCCAATCCGGAAACCTCCAAGCCTACGCCTTCACCTTCGGCCTCGGCGTCCTCCTCGTCATCTACTTCACGGTGTTCTATTGAAATTCAAATCCCAATTTTCAAATTTCAATTATCAATAGTTGTCGTTCTTGATCAAAGCCACGACAGGCAACTCATAAGATATCTCTGCGACCCTTTGCGACCTCTGCGACTCGGCGGTGAAAATTTCCAACCTCATTCCTACCACCCGTTTCGCTCCCAGCCCAACCGGTGAACTCCACCTCGGTCACGCCTACGCGGCGAAAGTCGCTCGTGATCTCGCACGGCAACACAACGGCCGTTTCCTACTCCGCCACGAAGACATCGATTCCTCACGCGTCCGCGAGGAATATTACCAACAAATCGAATCCGATCTCCACTGGCTCGGCCTAGATTGGGACGGTGAACCCCTCCGCCAAAGCAGTCGACAAGACGCCTACCGCGATGCCTTGGAAATTTTAAAACAAAAAGACTTGGTCTATCCCTGCTTCTGCACCCGCAAAGACATCCAACAAAGTCTCAGCGCACCACACGGCGCAGCAGAAACCATCTACCCCGGCATCTGTCGCAATCTCCCCAAAGAACAATCTGCCCAACGCATCGCCGCCGGTGAATCCCATGCATGGCGCTTTCATTCTAACAAAGCCGCCGCACTCCACGGCGAACTCACCTTCGAGGATCTCCGCTTCGGACAAACCCGAGTGAACGCCAACGGCGATGCCGTCCTCGCCCGCAAAGACATCGGCATCGCATATCACCTAGCCGTCGTCGTGGACGATGCGTTTCAAAACATCACCCACATCACCCGCGGCGACGATCTGTTAGAATCCACCCACATCCACCGCCAACTCCAAGCCGTCCTAGGATTTTCCGAACCGACTTATCTCCACCATCGCTGCATCTGCGATGAAACCGGCAGGCGCTTGGCGAAACGCGATGATGCGAGATCGATCCGCACTTTACGGGAACAAGGCTTCACATCAGAGGAGGTCCTAGATATGGCAAAAGTGTAATGCACCAAGGAGGGGCTGCATTCTGTTCACCCCGAAAAGTCGGGGCTACCTTTCATCTCTCCTCCAACTTCTCTCTCACCCTACGCAAAATCTCCAACGCACTCGCACCATCTCCGTGGACGCACAATGTCTGAACATTCATTGGAATCACTTTTCCAGTCGTGGCAATCACACATCCTTCATTCGCAAGTTTCAACGCCTGTTCAACCGCTTCATCGACATCCGTAATCACAGCCGCAGCTTCGCTTCTCGGACAAAGCTCACCGCTTTCCAAATAACGTCGGTCGATAAATCCTTCAGCGAACACAGGTAATCCCATCGCTTTCGCCGCATCGATCAACTGACCGGTCGGTGGTGCATAGATCAGCGGATTCGACATTAGCTCAAGCACCAGCGCAGCAAAAGCCTTGGCAAGTTCGGAATCTTGGTTCGCCTGATGATAAAGTGCTCCGTGCAGTTTGATGTGATGAAGTGTGCCGGCGATTTTTAGAAGGCGTTCGATCTGATTCCGAATCTGCCCAACCACCACGTTCAGAGGAAGATCAAGAAAACGCCTGCCAAAAAATTCGGGATCGACGTAACCCGGATGAACCCCGATCGCGACACCATTCGCCCTCGCCGCAGAAACCGAAGCGAGCATGCTTTCGTCATCTCCCGCATGACCTCCGCACGCAATGTTGCAAGAGCTGATCAACGACATGATTTCCGCATCATGCTCTCCGCCCTCACCTAGGTCCGCGTTTAGATCGATTGTCCTCATTGCCAAATGTTTCATTTTCCCGTCCCTAACAAAGCCAAGCCAGTCTGAAGAATTCCCAGATCACGTTGCAACTCAAACCACGCATGCCGTGCTTCTTCGATGGAAACCTCACGAAAGCGAATCGCCGTCCCCGGCCACGCGCGGGCCATTAGTGGCAGGTCAGCCGAAATCACATGTCCGATCTGTGGATAACCCCCTATCGTCTGCCGCTCACTCATCAGCACGATAGGCTGACCGCTCGGAGGAACTTGAACCGATCCGAAAATCACCGGCTGCGAAACCATTTCACGCGGCTCTTTCAGTTCCAAGTCCGCGCCATCGAGTCGAGTTCCCATCCGATCCGAAGTCGGACTCACACTATAAACCGTTTCCACAAACCGACGACGCGCATCATCCGTAAACCAATGCGTCTGAATGCCTCGGAGAAACCGCAATTCCACCTGTGTGAAAACCGAATGCGGACACGCGACATGCCACGCTCCGGCAACGGGTCCCTTGCCAGCCACTCCAAACGTAAGTCTATCCCCCTGCCGCAACTCTCGCCCACGATATCCACCGAACTTCGCGCGCAAATCCGTGGATCGACTGCCCAACACCACCGGTACATCGATTCCACCAGCGATAGCGATGTAACCGCGCAAGGGTTTGGTCGGTTTTGTTAGATCGATGACTTCTCCCGCTTTTACAGAAATCGGTTTTCCACTTCTCTCATCCCTCCAACCCACAAACGCGATTCGTGAGTCTTTCAAAAACTCCATCCTCGGCCCGGCCATGGTGCATTCCAGCACTGCCGCATCATCGGCATTGCCCACCAACCGATTCGCAATCGTTGCCATGATCGGATCCACCGCTCCACCCGGAGAAACTCCCATCGCTTGATACCCATATCGTCCGTGATCCTGAACCGAAGTCATCGGTCCGGGCTCACGGATCAAAACATCTCCACCCTCTAACTGATTTTCCTCTACTGATGGGGCGGACACATTTTCAAGACAATCCACCGCCTGAAACCGAACCTGATCTCCCGGCTCCAATAGCGATGGTTTCTCGCGATTTAAATCAAACAACTGAACCGACGTCTTACCCAAAACATTCCAACCTCCCTGAGACGCGTTCGGATAAATTCCTGCCTGACCTCCAGCAATCGCCACCGATCCGGATTCCACCTTGCGCGGTGTTAAGAGACGCGGAATGCGAAGTTTCTTCGGCAACCCTAACAGATAGGGAAACCCCGGAGAAAATCCGATCGCCGCGACGGAATACACCGCACCGCTGTGAAGATCGATCAACTCTTGAACGGAAATCCCCAATTGCGCGGCCAATCGATTGATTTCATCGCCTTTCCCATAGCACACCGGAATCACGAATTCGGAAGATCGGATTTCCTCATCGTCGGGAATATCTTCGAATTGCATATCCGTGAGATATTGGAAAACCCGCTCGCCATGCATCGGCTGAAAATGCACGGCGATGGTTTCAAAGGACACCACCACATCCACGATCTGCGCAATCCGGGTTTCCTCAATCAGCTTCCGCAAGCGCAAGATAAACCGGTGATTCCTTTCGAGATCACCCAGTTCAGCCTGAAACAGCCATGCAGAATCTCCCAATTGCATCAACCCCATGCCCTAGAGTCTGCCGCAATATCCGTTGGATACAAGCCACTGTTATCAAAGGAGCAGGGCTATCATAAGAAGAATATTCTACAACCGTCCTTCATGAATTGATTCCGCAACAAAATTACGACAGAATCATCCCATGACATTCTCCGCGCGCAGACACCTCTGCCGAATCCTTTTGCCAATCGCATGGATCAACATCTCCTTCGTCGGTGCAGAAACCTCCACCCCCATCCTACCGGCGAACGCGATCCAATCCTACGTCGCCCGTTTCAACCAACACGATCACACCCATTTTGGACAAGCGATTTCCAACGAGACCACCGCAAGCTGGATGGAGGAAAACGTGCCGCGTTTCGAATGTCCTGACAAAGAGCTGGAGGAAATTTATCACTTCCGCTGGTGGACGTTTCGTAAACACATCAAGGAAACCCCCGACGGCTACGTCATCACCGAGTTTCTCCCGAAAGTTTCATGGAGCGGCAAACACAACACAATCAGTTGCCCCGCCGGTCACCACTTCCGCGAAGGTCGCTGGATTCGCAACCCTGAGTATCTGAATGACTGTGCAACCTTCTGGTTTCGCAAAGGAGGAAGCCCGCGCTCTTACAGCTTCTGGGCCGCGGATTCTATCTACCAACGCGCCATCACCCTCGGCAATTTCACCCAAGCCATCGATCTCCTCCCCGACCTCGTCGCCAACTACCAGGAATGGGAGAAACAACGTCTCTCCCCCGACGGGCTGTTTTGGCAAATCGATGATCGCGATGGCATGGAAGTCTCCATCGGTGGCAGCGGCAAACGCGCCACAATCAACAGCTACATGTATGGCGATGCACGAGCGATTGCTGCGATTGCAAAAATCGCCGGCAAGCACGATGTGGAAAAGGAATACACCGCCAAAGCGGAAAAACTCCGTGAACTCGTTCAACAAAAACTCTGGGATCCAAAAGTCCAATTCTTCAAAACCCTGCCGCGCGAGGAAAACTCAACCTCACTCGTCGATGTGCGCGAGCTACATGGTTTCACCCCGTGGTATGTTCACTTACCCGAGCCGAACAAAGGTTACGAAGTTGCTTGGAAACAACTGACCGACCCCAAAGGTTTCAAAGCACCATTTGGCCCCACCACCGCCGAACAGCGTCACCCAAAGTTTGCGATTGCCTACCAAGATCACGAATGTCAGTGGAACGGCCCAAGCTGGCCCTTCGCCACATCCATTGCTCTAACAGCTCTCGCCAACGTCCTCAACGATTACCCCCAACAGGAAATTTCCCGCGATGCCTATTTCGAAAATCTCATGACCTACACCAAATCCCATCGCATCAAGCGCGAGGACGGAACGGTCGTCCCATGGATCGACGAAAACCTAAACCCCACCACAGGCGATTGGATCTCACGCACCCGACTCAAATCATGGAAAGACGGAACTTGGGATACAGGCAAAGGCGGAATCGAACGCGGCAAGGACTACAACCACTCCACCTTCTGCGACCTCATCATCACCGGTCTCATCGGCCTACGACCACGCGCTGACAACCAAATCGAAATCAACCCACTCATCCCTGCGGATAAATGGGAATATTTCTGCCTCGATCAAATCCCCTACCATGGCCAACTCCTGACCGTCCTCTACGATAAAACCGGAAAGAAATACAACAAAGGCGTCGGCCTACGTGTTTACTCAAACGGCAAAGAAATCGGTTCATCTGCAAGCGTACAAAAACTTGTCGTAACTGAACGATAAGTTTCAGAGACTTATGATGAAATTATCGGCGTAACTCATTCATGATCTGAGTTCATCCGTGTTCACTTGTGGTTCTATTTCTGTTTTTCAGATTAATCAAAAAAACGTATCTTACCCGGAACCGGCAACTTCCCTGCCGCCATCGCTACATGCTGCTCGTCCGTGCACGCGGAATCAATCGGCGCATCCGGAGCCACTTCATTTTCAGTCACAAGTCCCTGCGCCAGCATCCACTTCTCAACTTCTTCTCCACTGATATCCGCAAGCATCTCTCCATTGATCTCCACACATGGTGATAATGGCTGACCACTGCGCTGCTCCATTTCCCAACGAAACGCCGGATTCTTGATAATATCCTTCTCCTCATAGGGCAGGTCATACTTGCGCATGATCGCACGCACGCCCTCGCTCCAACCACAAAAAGTCTTTAAATACGCGGTAATTATCGGTTTCGCTTCGCTCATAGGCCCACATCATAAATTCACCTGCCGATATTGCAACCCCGCATCATCATCAAGATCCGGAGCGCAGTGGCTTTCCTCCGCCCATAATAACAAGATTTCCAATTTCCCCAATCCTCTTCTTGTGTCTTAACTCCCCCTATGCCCGACGAGCTAGACCTCTTCTCCTTCACCCCCGCGCCCGAAAAACGCGTGGCGGAGCTGCGTCAACTCCTCGACCATCACAACAACCTCTACTACACCCAAGCCGAGCCGGAAATTTCCGACGCCGATTACGACAAACTGTTCCGCGAACTTGAAGAGTTGGAAATAAAACATCCTCACCTCGCCGACCCCAATTCACCCACCCAACGCGTCTGCTCAAAACCTCTCGAAGGATTTTCCCAAATCAATCACCCCGTCCCGATGTTGAGCATCGATGACGTGTTCGAACTCAAAGACTCGGAAACTCCTGAAGCCGAACTCATTGCCTTCTACCGCCGCCTTCAAAAAAACCTCGGCCGTGAAAACATCGCCGTCTCCCTCGAACCGAAAATCGATGGAGTCGCCGTCTCCTTGTATTACGAAAACGGAAATCTCAAATACGCAGCTACCCGCGGCGACGGCACCACCGGCGACGACGTCACCCAAAACGTCCGCACCATCCGCAACATCCCGCTAAACCTCAAGGAGGGGCTGCCCCGATACGTCGGGGCTGCCCAACAACCCAAGCACAACATCCCCTCCGTCCTCGAAATCCGCGGCGAAATCTTCATGCCAAACTCCGCCTTCGCCGCCATGAATGAAGAACGCGACGAAGCCGGTCTCCCGACCTTCGCGAATCCTCGCAATGCCACTGCCGGAACATTGAAACAACTCGATCCGAAAATAGTTGCCCAACGTCCCCTCGCCTTCCTCGCCCACGGCCTCGGCGCATACGAAGGCGAACCGTTCGATTCCGAAACCGATTTCCACAATCTGTTAGATAACTTTACCATTCCCCGAAACCAACCCGTCCGCATCGCGCAAAACCTCGAAGAACTCCTCACCGGCATCCGCTTCTACAGCGAGCACCGCCACGAAATCGACCATGCAACCGATGGCGTCGTCGTCAAAGTCCTCGACCGCACCGAACGCGAGGAACTCGGCTTCACCTCGCGCGCTCCGCGCTGGGCCGCCGCCTATAAATTTCTCCCCGAGCAACAGGAAACCACCCTTAACGCGATCTCCATCCAAGTGGGCCGCACCGGCGTTCTAACACCCGTTGCCGAACTCACTCCCGTTCTCATCTCCGGCTCAACCGTTTCCCGAGCCACCCTCCACAATCAAGACGAGATCACCAAAAAAGGCATCTACATCGGCGCCAAAGTCCTCGTCGAAAAAGCCGGTGAAATCATTCCCGCCATCGTCAAAGTCATCGATCCCGATCCCGCGAAACCCGCTTTCACGATCTACGATTTCGTCGCCGGAAAATGCCCTTCCTGCCACGCGCCCATCACCCAGGAAGAAGGGTTTGTCGCATGGCGCTGCACCAACTTCGAGTGCCCCGCCCAAGCCGTCACTTCCATCTCCCACTTCTCCGCCCGCAAAGCCCTCGATATCGAAGGCCTCGGTGAAACCGTCGCTGAAGCCCTCGTCCGCCACGGCCACGCAAAAAGCCCGCTGGACCTTTTTTCCCTAACAGAGGAAACCCTAGCCAACCTTAACCTCGGCACAGAAGAAGCTCCGCGCCGCTTCGGTGAAAAAAACGCAGCAAAAATTCTCACCGCTCTCGAAGCAGCCCGCAGCAAACCCCTCAACAAATGGCTCTTCGCCATGGGCATCCGCCAACTCGGCGAATCCGCTGCAAAAGAACTCTCAAGACTCCACCAAAATCTATCAGACATTCCTAAATCGGAAATTCTCACCGAGTTGCTCAACGATACCCGCACCGACGCGAAAAAGAAAAACCCCGCCCTTGAGCCCTACGCCATCACCGGCGACGTCGGCCGCGCGGTTGCAGAATCCATTCTTTCCTTTTTCCACTCAGAGGCAGGCCAACATACGCTTCAACGCTTCGCAGAGCTGAAGATCAATCCTGAGTCTAACAACTATTCTCCAAAACCCGCCGAAGCCCCGAAACTTCGCTTCACCGGAAAAACCTTCGTCATCACCGGCACGCTTTCCCTAGATCGCGACCATTTCAAAACCGTCATCGAAAACAACGGCGGCAAAGTTTCCGGCTCCGTCTCAAAAAAAACCGACTACCTCCTAGCCGGAGAATCCGCCGGCTCAAAACTAGACAAAGCCAAAGAACTCGGCGTCCAGATCCTGGATGAAACCGCCTTCGAAGCTCTCCTTTAGGTGGGATATCTGAACCACAGATGGACGCAGATGAACGCAGATACAATAAGGGAATGAAGGCTTCGTAAACCGATTGATGACCACTTTCCAAAAATTTTCATAAAACATCATCTAATCTTATCCGTGTCTATCCGCGTTCATCCGTGGTTCTCTTTAAATCTCCCTTTCCCAAGACGTGACAAATCCCCCCGGAGCGTTTACTGGAGCGCATGTTGAATCAACTCCACCTTGATCGCTGGGCCGAAGTGCTCGTGAAACACGCTACTGATATCCAGCCCGGCAAAATCGTCCGCATCAATGCTCAACCCAGCGCAGAGCGTTTGCTCGAAGCGGTTTATCGAAAAGTCCTGATCGCCGGTGGATTACCCATGGTCAATTGCCGCCCCGAATTTCTCGGCGAGGCATTTTACGAACTCGCCAACGAACAACAACTCGATTGGACAAGCCCTCTGGCTCGCTTGGAAACGGAGACCATCGATGCCTCGATCAACATCGGTGCTTCTAACAATCTCCGTGCTTTAGATAAATTCGATCCCAAAGTCACCCAACGCGCCGCGCGTGCGGATCGCCCCAATAGGGAAATCTTCTTCCAACGCGCCGCTGTCGCCGACGATCCATCCATCGATTCCACCCTCAAGCCGCTGCTCTGGACCACCACGCTTTTCCCAACCAACGCCTACGCCCAAGACGCTGGTATGAGTTTAAAAGATTACTGCAACTTCGTCGTCCGCGCCTGCCAGCTCAATCAGGAAGATCCCGTCGCTTTCTGGCAGGAACTCGATCGCTGGCAGTGTGAGCTCGCCGAGCAACTCATGACCGGCAGCGAACTCCATTTCCAAACCCCTGCCGGAACCGACCTCAAAGTCGACATCTCCGGCGCTCGCTGGCTCTCCAGCCCGGGTCGCAAAAATTTCCCCGACGGCGAAGTCTACTCCGGACCCAATCTCAACGCCCCAAACGGTGGCGCACACGGGGTGGTGTTTTTCGATAAACGCTGCGTCTATCAAGGCCACGCCGTCCGCAACGCACGCATCGTCATGGAAAATGGCAGCGCCACCCAAGTCACCGCAGATGAAGGCCAGGATTTCCTCATCTCCATGCTCGATCAAGACGAAGGCGCACGCCGCATCGGCGAGTGCGCTTTCGGAACCAACCGCGCGATCAACCGACCCACCGGACAGATTCTCTTCGACGAAAAAATGGGCGGTTCCTTCCACCTAGCCTTTGGCTCCGGCTATCCCGAAACCGGAAACTGCAACAAAAGCGCCCTCCACTGGGATCTCATCGCCGGCCTCGACCAAGGCTCCCGCGTCACCCTCGACGGCAAACCATTCTGCATCGACGGCCAATTCGTCACAATGCCGCCGGAAGTTAAGTGGCTGTGATTCGTTTTCTGAAATCCAAATCAGTTAGATGACCGGCGCAAGGTGATTTCCACACCTTTGTCCAAATCTCCATCTGTTTTTAGATTCACCCGTTTAGAAGCACTTTTCCAGCCATCTTTACTGACACCTAAGATGATCAGTTCAGTGCGAGACTTGGGATATTTCACCACCGCCATTCCCCTTGCTGTCGTGTGAACTGGCTCACCCACTGTCGCCCAACCCGTACCCGGCACAGCCAAACTGCTAACAATCAATGCTTCTTTGATCCGGTTTCCATCCGCATCAACAACTCGAACATTCAACTCTCCGTCAAATTTCCATTCCGGCCTATCTTGCGAAACCGGCGAAGTCACAGGCCGCTTGGAATCAGAATTGGCTACGGTGGCTGCATACAATGTGTAAGTCGCCTTCTGATTAGCTGATAGAAAATCTATCGTTTCGACACGCTTCTTGGGAAACGGATTCATCAACAAACTTTTGAACATGCGCTGCGAGGATTTAAAATGTTCGACGCCAGAACCACGCCAGACCACCTTTGTATGAGGATGGGTGACCAATTCCTGTTCTTCGGTTTGGAGTCGTTGCCAGTCGCGGACATGCACGCCATAACCGATTTCTAAATCGCTCGCGGTTCCATCGGAGTAGTGCAAGCGGACGCGTGCGATCGTCATTCCCTCCACATCTGGCCAACGCGTCGTATGCAACAAATGCAGTTCCTCAAACGAACGCCCGACTTTGACTCCGATGGCATCGGGATATTCTTCACGGCTTTTTCTTGCGCTCTCTGCCGTTTGACTTCCATACAAATAAACCCTACCTCTCACATTAAAAGGCAATCCATCGAAGACTTTCTGACCAATGATGTCATCGGCAGAAGGCTTACCTTCAAATTTCTCGGTGTAGTGCGCAGAGAGATCGAGCGTTTGGGGTTCATCCTTCTTGCAGCTTGAAACGGCAAACATCAAAGCAACGGCAGCGAATAGGAAAAAAGGAGTTTTCAATACACCATGAACCAATTTTCAAGCTTCGACGTCAAGCTTGGTGGATAAGCTAGGGAGAAGATGTTTAAAACCCCTTATCTTATTGAGTTATCTGCTTTTCCCACAAAAAAGAACGAAGCCAACCAAGAACCACAAAGCCGAGTGAGCACTAGCGAGCCTTTACCCTAGGACAAAGTCCTGACCGCTTGGACGGAGCGAAGCGTAGTCAAACCAAGAACTTTTCTTGAACTAAGCGGGTCTCAGACCCGCTCTCCAAGTCTTGACACTCACCCCCGCCTAGTGCATTTCCCCGCCATGCCTAAGCTTTCCATTCGCAACCTCGACGTTTCCGCAAAAGAAGTCCTCATGCGTGTCGATTTCAACGTCCCGCTCAAAGACGGACAAATCACCGACGACACCCGCATCCAAGCGGCAGTTCCTTCGATCAAACATCTTCTTAAAGGCGGCGCGAAACTGGTTCTCTGCTCTCACATGGGTCGCCCGGATGGCAAAGCCGATCCGAAATATTCTCTCGCACCTACAGCGAAGCGTCTTGGCGAAATCCTCGGCCAAGATGTGAAACTCGCTCCAGATTGCATCGGCGCAGAAGCTACCGAGCTCCGCAAAAATCTCAAACCCAGCCAAGTTCTCGTTCTCGAAAACACCCGCTACCACGCCGAAGAAGAAGCCAACGATTCCGCATTCGCAAAAAACCTCGCAGGCAATGCCGAGATCTTCGTCAACGACGCGTTCGGCACCGCCCACCGCGCCCACGCCTCCACCGAGGGAGTCACGAAATTCATTCCTGTTTCCGCGATGGGCTTCCTCATCGAGAGCGAACTCGAATACCTCGAAGTCAAACTCCAAAACCCTGAGCGTCCTTTCCTCGTCATCATGGGCGGATCGAAAGTTTCCGATAAAATCCAAGTCATCACCGCCCTAATGGAAAAGGCCGATGCCTTCCTCATCGGTGGCGCCATGGCCAACACCTTCCGCAAAGCTCAAGGATTCGAAACCGGCGACTCCCGCGTCGAAACCGACAAACTCGACCTCGCCCTCAGCATCCTTGAGACAGCCAAAGCAAAAGGCGTCGATTTCCTCCTTCCTGCCGATACCCGCGTCACTCAGGAATTCAAAGACGGCGCAACCACCAAGCTCTCTGGCATTTACGGCCAAGGCGGCGGCGTAGAAAAAGGTTGGGAAGGCATCGACATCGGCGACGTCGCGATTGGCGAATTCGAAACCGAAATAGCCAAAGCTAAAACCATCATCTGGAACGGCCCGGTAGGCGTGTTTGAAATCGAAGCCTTCGCCAAAGGCACCCGCGCGATCGCTGAGGCCATGGCGAAATCCAATGCCACCACCATCGTCGGCGGCGGAGATTCTGTCACAGCCGTCAATAAGTTCGGCCTCGACGACAAAATGACTTTCATCTCCACCGGCGGCGGAGCATCCTTGGAACTCCTCGAAGGCAAAACCCTCCCCGGCGTTGCCGCCCTGAGCGAAGCATAATTATTCCTAATAACTTCTGACAAATAACCTTTAACAAAAAAATGTCCCGCAAGCCCATCTTCGCCGCCAACTGGAAAATGAACAAAGGAGCCTCCGAAACCGAGGACTTCATCAAATCATTTCTCTCCAAAACCCAAGGCCTCAACATCTCCGCAGACATCGTCATTGCGCCGCCTTTCCTGTCTTTACCTAAACTTGCCGATGTTCTACATCACTCCAACCCAGGGAAAAACGCACATTCCATCGGCATCGCAGCACAGAACTGCTCGCAGTTCGATTCCGGCGCCTACACCGGCGAAGTCAGCGTGCTCATGCTCCGCGAATTTTTTGTCCACTACGTCATCCTCGGCCATAGCGAGCGCCGCGCGATCTATGGCGAAACCGATGCAGTCATCAACGCCAAGATCAAAAAAGCCCGCCAAGCCAATTTGAAACCCATCTTCTGCATCGGTGAAACCCTCGCCGAACGCGAAGCCGGACAACTCGAATTCGTCCTACGCACCCAAGTCACCGAAGGCCTCAAAGACGTTTCCGAAAAAGACCTCTCCGACATCATCATCGCTTACGAACCCGTTTGGGCCATCGGCACCGGCGTCACCGCCACCTCCGAACAAGCCCAAGAAGCCCACGCCTTCGTCCGCTCCCTCATCGCCGACCTCTACGGCTCCGAGTCCGCCGCCAAAATCCGCATCCAATACGGCGGCTCCGTCAAACCCGACAACGCCGCCGAACTCATGGCCTGCCCTGACATCGACGGCGCACTCATCGGAGGCGCATCCCTCGATCCTCTGTCGTTCCTCGAAATCATCAAAAACGGAACGCAAGAATAAGATCTACTACGATCATTAAAATCTTCAGGGTCATCGCCTCATCGGGCGGCGACCCTTTTTTAGGTTAACACCCCATTTGATTTTCGATCAAATTCATTCATATTGTTCCATTATGAACGACGATCTGAAAAACAATTTAGCCGAGGTGGACAAAGATCTCTCAAACTCTTGGATCGAGCTCAGCGGAAAAGTCCGAGACCTCGCCACCGATCTCAAACTCAAAACCGCCGGCACAATCTTCGCAACTGAAGCCGATCATCTCTCCCAACAAACCTCCCGCCTCTGCGATCACGTCGCAAAACTCCATGCAGATGTCATCGACCTAATCGAAAACATCGAAACCCACCTCCCTCTTCCTGAATCAAACGCTGCTAATTCAGAGATCCCTGACCCAGAAGCCCTCGATCAGGAAAAAATCCAGATCCAACGCGAAAAACACGAACTTCGTAAGGACTTCAAAGACGTCCTCAAAGCCCTGTTCATGTGGGTGGACGATCCGCAAGAACGACTGAAATCGAAGCTATGAGGGATTTTTAAGAGTCGAAGGTCTTAAGGTCTTAAAGTCTAAGCTACAACCGCTCGTGCGGTTTGAATGAATGGACTTTCGACCTTCGACTTTTAGACATTAAGACAAAAAATAAAGAAACTTCTAAGTTTCCACGATCTCACGTGTCTCATAGTGTAGACCTATGAAATCCCTGATCTTCCTTTTGATGACTTGCGGCTTTGCACTAGCTGCCGATGCCCCCGCCCTGCGAAATCAAGCCGCAGAACTCGAAAAACAAGGAAACTGGCGCGAAGCCTATGATGTTCGCCTCAAACTCCTCCGCGAGGTCGACGACATCCAATCCGGCGCCGACCTAGCTCTGGCCATTAACTCCCAGCAAAATCTCCGCGAACTTGATAAACTCGATCCACTCCTAGCGGAACTCACCGTAAGCAAAAAAGACAATCCGCAGTTCATGGAGATAGCCGGAAACGTTTACCTCCAAGGTCACGGCCATTACGGACAGATTCTCGATAACAAATTCAAACGTGGCAATGGAGATGGACGCGGAGAATACCGCCAAGTCATCGAGCAAGACCGCATCCGCGCCCTCCAATGTTACATGGAAGCGTTTCGCACTGTGGCTAAAGGCGGCACGGAAGAAATCGCCGTCCTCGGTAGAATCGGCAGCGCCCTCACCGATTCCCGCACAGGTCCCGGCCGCCTCTGGCAGCTCTATCTTCTAACAGACCTCAAATCCGTTCCCAACTACTCGGAAAACATCGACATCATCACCAGCGATGGCGCACCCACCGATGCCGAAGGCAACCCAGTCTGGATCGATGTCCCCGTATCATGGGAAGCAGCCAAATCAGATGGCGAGAGATGGCGTTGGGTCACGAAGGAGATCATTCGCATCAATCCAAGAGATGGTATGAGCGAACATTTAAAATGGCTTCAGTTTTGCCAAAATCATTACGATGTTAACACCCTCGCATCCTACGGTTGGTGGAGCCAACCCAATGTCAAAGAACGCGACGGTATCCTCCAAGCATCCAGCCTCAAGGAAACTGAATCCATCGCCCGCCTCGCCAGTGGGGTGAAACGTTTCACCCTCCGCGATGATTATCAGTTTATTCCCGGCCTACGCGCCCTGATGCGGATGACCAAAGAATATCCTTCAGAGCAAGCAGGCGATCAACTCGTTCAAATTTTCTTAAACCGCAGTCAGTTCACCCAGGCTGCTACCACACTCAAAGAAGTTATCGAACTCCACGGATCAGGAGGCGGAAACCACCGCACCGAACTACTCAAACAAATCACCGGAAACTGGAGTCGATTCGAAGCCACACCCACCTACCACGCCGCTCAACCCGTCGAAGTCCCTTACACTTTCCGCAACGCAAAAGAAGTTTCCCTGAAACTCAACGCCGTCAAAGACGAGTTGGTGCTTCAGGATATCATTGAATACCTAGAATCCAATCCGGTCGAACTCGACTACGAGAAAGTTCAATACAGCTACATCGGCAATCGCCTCATCAACAAAGACCGTGAACGCTATGTCGGTGCGGAAATCCGCTCGTGGAAACAAAATCTAACACCTAATCCAGAGCATCGCGAAACCACCACCGATCTCGACCTTGGAAAACTCAATCCCGGTTGCTACTTGTTAGAATCCAAACTCCAGGACGGCAACAAATCATGGGTCGTCATCTGGGTGCGCGATCTTGTTATCCTGAAACGCTCCGAGGCCGAAGGAGAAATCTTCTACCTCGTCGACGCTAAAGACGGCAGCCCCGTCAAAGGTGAATTGGAGTTTTTTGGCTACTCCACGCAATTCTTGGAAAAACCCAAAGGCAAACGTCGCTTCAACGTCCTCACCGAAAACTTCACCCGCAAAACCGATGAAAACGGCAAACTCGTGCTTGCCGATAAAAAAGGCAACCAAGGCAACTTCCAATGGCACGTCATCGCCCGCTCCGGCGAACGCCGCGCCTACCTCTCCGATAGCCAGTTCCGCTGGTATGACCAAGGCGATCAAACCGATTACTTCGCTCAAAAAACCATCGGCATCACGGATCGACCCGTTTATCGCCCCGGTCAGAAAGTTCACATGAAAATATGGGCCGGTGAATCCCGCTATGATCTTGGCGATGTTTCAACCTATGCCGGCAAAACCGCGGATATCCAAATTTTTGACGGACGCGGTGAAGTCGTTTTCGAAAAATCCGGTATCACCACCGATGCCTTTGGCGGTGCCACTTTTGAATTCGATCTCAAGGAAGAAGCCGCCCTTGGTAACTACAACATCAGCGTCACAGGCAACGTGCCTAACACCAATTTCACCTTCCGCGTTGAAGAATACAAAAAACCGGAATACGAAGTGAAAGTCGATGCCCCAACCGAACCGGTCGCTCTCGGTGAAACGTTTGAAGCCACGGTTTCCGCCAACTATTACCACGGCGCACCCGTCACCGAAGCCACGGTGAAAATCAAAGTGCAACGCGACTTTTTCAACGATCGCTGGTTCCCCGAAGGCCCATGGGATTGGCTTTACGGCTCCGGCTATTGGTGGTGTTACCCTGAAGTCTCATGGTATCCCGGTTGGGGAAGATGGGGCTGCATCCGCCCCGCTCCTCCATGGTGGGAACAAAACCGCATGGGCGCTCCCGAACTCATCCTCGAACAAACCTCACCCATCGGCCCCGACGGAAAAGTAAAAGTCAAAATCGATAGCTCCATCGCCAAACTCGTACACGGCGATCAAGATCACACCTACACGATCACCGCCGAAGTCATCGATGCCTCGCGCCGCACCATCGTCGGCAACGGCACAGTCCTCGCTGCTCGTGAACCCTACAGCGTCACGGTCTGGCTAGATCGCGGCTACGCAAATCTCGGCGATAAAGTCACCGGAACGTTTTCAGCACGCACACTCGATGGCAAAAAAGTCGAAGGTGCAGCCACTGCCATCCTCTACTCATCCGCACTCAACGCCAAAGGCGAGATCGAAGAAAAAGAAATCGGTAAATGGACACCCGAAGGTGAAAACTGGACCTTCACCGCTTCCAAACCCGGCCAATACCGCGTTGCTGTTGAATTCACCGATACCAAAGGTCGCAAACAAGAAGGCGCGACGATTTTCTCAGTTCACGGTACCAACGATAAAACCAAAGGAAATTTCCGCTACAACGACCTCGAACTCATCCCCGATAAAAAGGAATACCGCCCCGGCGATACGGTGAAACTGTTAGTCAACACCAACCAACCCAACTCCCGTGTCTGGCTCTTCATCCGCCCCAACCAAGGCAAAGATCGCGAAACCAAGATTATCAACATCAGCGGAAAATCCCAAGTCGTCGATATCCCCCTCACCCTCCGCGATATGCCTAACTTTTTCATCGAGGCGGTCACGGTCTCTAACGGAAATGTTCACACAGTCAACCGCGAGATCGTTCTTCCTCCGGAGAAACGCCAGCTAACGGTCGAGGTCAAACCCGCGAAAGACAAACTCAAACCCCGCGAGAAAACTTCCCTCACGATCAAGATCACCGACCACGAAGGAAAACCCTTCCAAGGCTCCGCCGCAGTTACGATCTACGACAAATCCCTCGAATACATTTCCGGAGGCTCAAACG
>JANPEG010000050.1:0-6251 GCA_031431855.1 Akkermansiaceae bacterium
AATGTCACGCGCCAGCATGGCGGCGCCATGACGGAACAGGCAGTAGACCATCATTTCCTGGTTCAACTGAGCGGATTTTCCATAGCAGGCGGCGATGTCTGAAACCATTTGCTGTTGGATATCCCATACTTTTTTAAGATCCGGAATGATGGTGAGCAATCCTGCTGGCCCTGGTGCAAGTGCCAATGTTGCAGAAACCGCTCCAGCTTTGATGCCTGCGACACGCACGATATCCCGCGCGCGATCTTCGGGCGTGTTGCTGATCGTTTCCTTGGATAAGGGAACGCTGGAAACCAGTTTCTCTAACAGGCTCAATACGGTTTGCTGGGCAGGATGCGCCAGAGTATGGTTGATGTCAGGGGTGTCGGACATGGGGTGTAGCTGATTTCACAGCATAAGGTAAATTTCTACTCATGCATTGCAACATTTCGATGTGGAGAATGGAATTCAAATTCCGGCAATCTGCGAATCATCTTGAAATCGGATGGTTTCGAAACAGATATGGTAGCGCGATATGTCGCTATTCTCCTTTTTAAACCCAGCGAAGGATCATCTGATGGCAGGTGCTGTGAAGCTGTGGTTCAATCAAACCCAGAAACGTTACGGAAATATGACCACCATCCAGATCGATTCCACTGCCAAAACCATCCACATCGAACTTGAGCTGAAAGGTGAGGCGTCGCCGGTGCAGATCGATGTGAAAAGCTACGAGTTATCCACCGACGCAGGTGAAACCTTTATCGAACTGGGCGAGATCCAAACCTCCCGCGAATGGATCAACCATCTGATTGAAGATTTTCTGCCGCAGGAGAAAAAATGTTTCAAAGTCCCGAGTGCGGTCAAAGTGCTGTTGTAAATCACCCCGCAACTTTTGGATCAGTTCGGGCGCTACACCTGAGCACCTCATTCCACCAACTGCTCGCGGATGGACTGTAATTCCTCGAGTTGTTTTTCTCCGAGTTCAGGATAGGTCATGTTGAGGCTCTTGAAGACGTCGACGATGATCTCGGAAATGATCAACCGAGCGTTTTTCTTGTCATCGGCTGGGACGATATGCCATGGCGCTATTTCTGTGCTAGTGGCAGTGATGCACTCTTCATAGGCATGCATGTATAGATCCCATAGTTTTCTTTCCTCGATATCGGCCTTACTGAATTTCCAGTTTTTATCCGGTTCATCGATGCGGGCGAGAAAGCGGTCGCGTTGTTCGTCTTTGGAGAGATGGAGAAAAAATTTGATGATACGGGTACCATTGCGGTGGAGATGCCGCTCCATATCTTTGATGGATTGATAGCGATCCTTCCAGACTGTCGTTTCATCCATGAGGGCGGCGGGAATACCTTGTTTGGCGAGTAATTCCGGGTGAACCCGGACGATGAGAACTTCCTCGTAGTAGGAGCGATTGAAAATTCCGATGCGACCGCGTTCCGGTAGTCGGCAATTTGTGCGCCACATGAAATCGTGATCTAACTCTTCGGAACTTGGTTGTTTAAAACTGAATACCTGACAGCCCTGTGGATTGACTCCGGACATGACGTGGCGGATGGCTCCATCTTTGCCGGCGGAGTCCATCGCTTGAAAAATGATCAACACCGCATAGCCGTCAGACGCGTAGTGAAGACGTTGTAGTTCGTTGATTTCCTCCACCTGTTTATCGAGTTTCTTGTGGTATTCTTGCTTGGACTTGTAGAGCGGCTTCACTTTCGTTGGCCATTTTTTGAGTTCCACGATTTCATCTTCTTTCACACAGAATGTTTTGGTTTTAATTTTCATATCATTGGGGCCTCATTCGGTTTGGAAGAGTGGAGTCGCGGTCATGGATTAGAAAAAGATCATAGGCGTTGATCTTTCTCTTTATTCGCGATTGCTGCTTGGAGCATTTGGTCATGCTCGGCCTCGCTGACACCTTCTGCGAAGAGTTGCGCGCTTTCGCTTTCGCCATCTTCATCCTCGTCTTCGCTTGGAGACTCTGGCGCCTGATGTCCGGTCGATCCTAGAACTGGATCCCAGCGATCGGCTTCAGGAATCGATTCTAGCAATGCCTGTTTGGCATCGATATCGTCTCCACCCGTCAGTTCGCGTAGCGCCTGACCATAGTTCACGTTGGTCATGGACGGCCATCGATCAGGGCAAGTTCTTTGGCGCGATCCCACACCATTTCGCCACTGATTTCTCCGACGCCTTCCGAGTTTTTTTCTATGATTCCTTTATTGAGGGGATTTTTGTTCATGAGATTAAATAGGGGATTGGTGTTATTTTTCTTCCTGTTCGTGTGCTTCAACGAACCAAAGATTCATATCTGCTCCGCGAGAAACTTGTGTCAATAGATCAGCTGTTCCAGCGTCACCGATCTCAGTGGAAAGCGCGATTCCCTCACGAATCATTTCGCTATAGAAGGCGATGGCATGGGCAAGTTCCGCCACATGTTTATGACCACTGGAAATTTCCAAGGAATACTCCGGCATGCCAGAGGCCTTTGTCGCTGCGCGTATGGTTCCCTGTGCAATTCCGCCTAACTGAACAATGCGCTCAGCGATGAGATCCACATACACGCCAGTTTCCGTGTAGACTTTATCGAAAAGCTCATGGAGCGGAATGAAATGCGGACCTTTTACATTCCAGTGTGCTTGCTTGGCTTGCATCATGAGATCGATGGAATCGGCTAGTCGCGCCTGCAGCAGTGCCACGATTTCGATGCGTGACTTTTTCGGAATGCTGTTTCGCGTATGAGTGAGCTTTATTTTCATGACCCGACTGATAAGTCATAGCCTAAAACTTATCCATGGGGTGAAGACCTCATAGTCATTCGTTCTTTGGCAAAGTTGGATGAAGTAGCGATTTGTTTAGATAGGTTTAATAAATTTGGGGGTTTGACCCCATTGGTTTAACCGCTCATTTCACAGCACTATCTTGGCCATGAATACGAACGAGCTGGAATCTGTGAGTGAATGGGATCAAGCGGCGCAAATCAGCGAAAATGAGATTCGAAGCAGTAGGCACAGTGGGGGCACTCTTTCCCCGCGGGCTGAGCGGATGATGCTCATGTCTCATGCTATGTTAGATCGGAAACGCACGATCGAACTGCGTGATTCTGACTGGTCGTGGTCGAATGATTTAAAATCTCGATACTATTGAAAGATTGATCCATTCGATGTCATGAGATTCTTTTGTTCCTCAGGCGTAAAGCATTGAGGATCACGGAGACGGAGGAGAAACTCATCGCGGCTCCTGCGATCATTGGGCTGAGGAGAATCCCGAAGAATGGATAGAGCACGCCGGCCGCAATCGGCACACCAACGGCGTTGTAGATGAATGCGAAGAATAGGTTCTGGCGAATGTTGCCCATGACCGCACGGCTGAGATGAATCGCGTTGGAGATCCCCATGAGATCGCCTTTCACGAGGGTGATGCCTGCGCTTTCGATGGCGACATCCGTGCCAGTGCCCATGGCGATTCCGACATTTGCTTCTGCGAGAGCGGGGGCATCGTTGATGCCATCTCCGGCCATCGCAACGATAGCTCCTTGAGATTTTAACTTACGTACAATATCGATTTTATCCTGAGGAATGACCTCCGCATGGATTTCATCGATGCCAAGTTCTTTAGCGACAGCTTCAGCGGTGAGTCGATTATCACCCGTACACATGATAACTTTCAAACCAAGATCGTGAAGCGCGCGGATCGCTTCCGCGCTGCTTTCCTTAATCGGATCCGCGATAGCGAGAATGCCCGCCACTTCATTTCCAAATGCAACCCATACCACTGTCTTCGCTTTTTCTTGAAGTGCGATGGCTTCGCTTTTCAAGTCATCCGGAATGGTGATGCTGTTGTCGGTGAGAAAACTGGGTTTTCCGACTCGCACGATTTGTCCATCAACCGAGCCAGTGACGCCTCCGGCAGTGGTCGATTCGAAATCAGTGACAGCAAGCAGCTCATGCCCAGCTTCTTTTGCTTCATCGACGATGGCGCGTGCGAGTGGATGCTCGCTGCTGGCTTCGATTGATGCGGCGAGTTGGAGGAGTTTTTTGAGATCGATGCCTTCGGCAGGTTTCGTATCGGTGACACGTGGTTTGCCGGCTGTGAGGGTTCCTGTTTTATCAGTAACTAGGTGAGTGACTTTTTCGGTGATCTCGATGGCTCCAGCATTTTTTACTAGAATACCTATCTGCGCGGCACGCCCGACACCGACCATAATCGACATCGGGGTCGCGAGACCAAGAGCACACGGGCAAGCTATGATCAGAACAGAAACCGCATTAACGAGAGCGAAAGTCAACGCGGGTTCCGGTCCAAAGATCGCCCATAGAATAAAAGTGATGATGGATGAACTGATCACAATCGGCACGAACCAACCCGCTACCGTATCGGCCAACTTCTGGATGGGTGCACGACTGCGCTGAGCTTCGGCGACCATTTGCACGATCTGTGAAAGCAATGTATCGCTGCCAATTTTTTCAGCGCGCATCACGAAACTTCCGGTTTGGTTAACGGTGGCACCGATCACATCGTCGCCTTCTTTTTTACCAACCGGCATGGGTTCACCGGTGATCATAGATTCATCGATGTTGCTGGATCCCTCGGTGATCACGCCATCAATCGGAATTTTTTCGCCGGGACGCACACGGAGCAGATCGCCTTTTTCGATTTGATCAACTAGAACGTCTTCTTCTTTTCCGTCGCGAACACGATGCGCGGTTTTTGCTGCGAGACCGATGAGCGCTTCGATCGCTTGACCGGTGCGACTGCGTGCTCTGGCTTCAAGTAACTGCCCTAACAAGACCAACACAGTGATCACGGCGGCGGCTTCAAAATAAAGCCCGACCTCGCCATGTTCTCTAAAAGAATCCGGAAAAATACCCGGAGCCAGAACCGCAACCGCACTGAAGATAAACGCCGCGCCGACTCCGGTGGCGATGAGCGTGAACATGTTGAGGTTCCATGTTTTGATCGAAGTCCATGCTTTGGTGAAAAACATTCCGCCTGCCCAGAAGACCACGGGGATCGTTAGGATGAACTCGATCCATTTTGAAATACTTCTCGGAACCAGTCCGCTTAAGCTCGGAATCATGTGGCCCATTGCGAGTAGGAAAACTGGCAGAGTCAGCGCAGCGGAGATCCAGAATTTCCGTGTGAGATCTTTGATCCCAGAATCCTCATCGTCCTCGGCGGGGATACCTTTCGGTTCCAGTTTCATTCCGCATATCGGGCAATCACCTAGATGATCCTGTTCGATCTCAGGATGCATCGGGCAGGTGTAGATCGTTTTTGATGTAGGCTTCCACATCGGGTTCTTTTCCAAAGCCATGCCGCATTTCGGGCAATCGTCGGGTTTGGCTGATTCCACACCGGGACACATCGGGCAGAAATATTTCGCGCCGGAGGATGGTTTGACATCGGCTTCTACTGAGTGGCCGTGGCCGCCGCAGCAGGATTTTTTTTCAGGGGAATCTTTCATTTCAAACCTTGCAAGGAAACTGCAAGCAAACAACTATCCCTGTAATCCAATAAATCAACTAACAACACATCCTCCTATGAAATTCGGAATCATCGGCGCCGGTATGATCGGCCACTTTCACGCAAAAGCCATCACTGCCATGACTGGCGGTGAACTCCAATCCGTTTTCGACCTCCGCGCGGAGGCTGCGGAAAAAATCGCCGCGGAATATGGTGGCAAGGCTTACTCGAATATCGATGAGTTTCTTGCTGATCCTGAGCTAGAGATCGTCACCATCGGAACTCCATCCGGAGCACACTTGGATCCTGCGCTTGCTGCTTTGAATGCTGGCAAACATGTTATTTGCGAAAAACCATTGGAGATCACCACCGAGCGCATCGATCAACTGATGGCGGCGGCGGCGAAGAATGGCAAGACTCTCTCTGCGGTATTGAATCGCCGTTTCCATCCAGGGATGGACGCGTTCAAGAAAGCATCTGATGAAGGACGTTTTGGAAAACTCACCTCGGCATCGGCCTACGTGAAATGGTTCCGCGATCAGGCATATTACGATTCCGCCGGTTGGCGCGGGACATGGGCGTTGGATGGGGGCGGTGCGTTGATGAATCAATCCGTGCACACGGTCGATGCTCTGCTCTATCTCGCAGGTCCGGCGAAATCCGTGCAAGCCGTCACCGCGTGCCTCGCTCATGAGCGCATCGAAGTGGAAGACAGCATCGTCGCGACGGTGGAGTTTGAAAATGGTGCGCTCGGTGTGATTGAATGCTCAACCTGCACTTGGTCGAAAGCCGGACAT
>JANPEG010000051.1:0-31944 GCA_031431855.1 Akkermansiaceae bacterium
GTCATCCTGGTAATGGCCAAAGCCAATGGCTATCGGATCGATTTTCACCAACTCCGCCAGCGGATCCATCAAGCGACGCCCGATAGAAATCGCACCGCGCACGGTGACATCCTCGTTGGGAAATTCTTCACGGGCGGCATCGGAGGCCGAGTAGATCGAAGCACCGCTTTCGTTGACCATGATGACGGGAATCGTTGAAGGGAGTTTGAGTTTTTTGACAAATGCCTCGGTCTCGCGGGATGCGGTGCCGTTACCGATGGCGATGGCTTGAATGTCGTGTTTCTTGATCAACCCAGCGAGCTCCACGGCCGCTTCATACAACTGGCTGTTAGATCCGGCGGTGCAGTAAAGCACCGTGTGGTGGAGAAGTTTTCCCTGCGCATCGAGCACCACGGTTTTGCAACCCGTGCGGAAACCGGGATCGATCGCGACTGTGCGGCGACGCCCGAGCGGCGAAGCGAGCATAAGTTCGCGGAGGTTATCGGCAAAGACTTGGATCGCGGTTTCATCGGCACGTTTTTTACCAAGCAAACGCATTTCCGTTTCCATCGAAGGCATGAGCAGGCGCTTGCAACCATCTTCGACCGCGAGGCGGACTTGTTCTGCAGCGGAGCCTTTTCCTTTGACCCATTCACCTACGGCAATCGTAGTAACTCGCTCCAAAGGAACATCGATGCGCATGAACAGAAACGCTTCCTTTTCACCACGGCGTATCGCAAGCGTGCGGTGGGAGGGAATGGTTTTGAAAGGCTCGGACCACTCGAAGTAGTCGCGGTATTTTTCCGCACCTTCTTCGGTTTCTTTGCCATACATGATTTTGGATGAAACCGTGGCCTCGGCTTCGTAGATTTTGCGGACTGGGCCGCGCAGCGAGGCGTCGTCGGAAACGCGCTCCGCAATGATATCGCGTGCTCCGGCAAGGGCGTCCTCTGCGGTGGCGACCTCTTTTTCCGCATCGATGTATTTCGCGGCTTCTGCTGCGGGATCGGCGTTTTGATTTTCTAACAAGAAATCGGCGAGCTGAGTCAGACCGCGTTCGATGGCTTTGGTGGCGCGCGTCTGGCGTTTGGGGCGGAATGGCGCGAACACGTCTTCGAGCACGGTAATCGTTAGAGCGGCAAAGATTTTTTTCTTCAGTTCATCAGTGAGGAGGCTGCGTTCTTCGAGCGATTTCAGAATGGTCGCGCGCCGGGAATCGAGCTCTGCGAGCTGCAACATGCGATCACGAATTGTTTGGATTTGCACTTCGTCGAGTAGACCGGTGGCTTCTTTCCGATAGCGGGAAATGAACGGGATCGTCGCGCCTTCGGCGAGGAGTTTCGCGGTGGAGGAAACAGAGGAAAGCTTCATGCCGGTCTCGCGAGCAATGAGTTCGAGATGGGCTTGGGAAGATGAGGCGGGTGTGGTATCAGACATGATTTTCGCGGTCGGCAGTTTTACCTCGAGGAGCGACTCGGTGGCAAGCGATGCTAAAACATTTCCGAATAAAATGATCTGGTCAGCACCCCGATTGGCGGGCATTCCTTTTTAGCAATGAACGCAGATGCTCCCGCCATGCCTAAACAAAGGCTTAAATTCATCGATCTGGCGCGGTCGATTGCGATCATTTTGATGCTGGAGGGGCATTTTGTCGGCCTGACATTAACTCAGGAAGCCCGCGATCCATCAAATTTCATCTATGTCATCTGGAATACGATCCGTGGATTCACAGCTCCGTTATTTTTCACCGTCGCGGGAATGATTTTCGTGTTCCTGCTTTCAGGCGAAAAAAGAACATCGTTTTTCAAGCAGTTGCGGGTGCGCAAAGGATTACGAAGGGCTGCGGAATTGCTGTTTTGGGGTTACTTGCTGCAAATGAGTTTGCGGAGTTTTTCGGATTATTTAGGTGGCGAGTTCGGAGATTGGGAGTTCGCGTTTCACGTTTTGCAATGCATCGGGGTCGGGCTAATCGCTTTGATTTTGATCGCCGCGCTCCATCGGACAATAGGTAAGAGCTCATTGGTTACTTTCTATGCCATTGCCACGATGATCTGTTTGACCGGCTATGTATGGTTGAAAAGCCTGCCAGAAGGAACATTCGTGCCGGAGGGTTGGCCGCAAATCGTTCAAAACAGCTTGAAGGGGCCAAAATCTGTATCGGTTTTTCCGATTGCTCCGTGGTTGGCTTACACACTACTCGGTGGCGCGATGGGCGCTTACGTGCGCTCACGAAATGACGAACCCGCAACTCTCCGTTCATGCGCTTGGTTTTTCATCCTCGCGGCAGGGATCAAATTGATTTGGCTCTGTGCTGTTTTGATTCCCATGCCGGAATATGCTTCAGAAGGTATCGCTTGGTTCACAGATAGAGCATTTCAAGTCGTTCTCTTTCTCGGAATCTTGCGAATGATCGAAATCCGCTACGGCATCGGCGTG
This sequence comes from Akkermansiaceae bacterium, assembly GCA_031431855.1. Classification (GTDB taxonomy): domain Bacteria; phylum Verrucomicrobiota; class Verrucomicrobiia; order Verrucomicrobiales; family Akkermansiaceae; genus Luteolibacter. Next base: position 2,416 of record JANPEG010000051.1, read on the forward strand.
CCATGGATGTTGCGAATCGGCCAAGAGACCTTCGCCATCTATATCTTCCACGTCATCGTGCTTTACGGCGGGCTGTTCGGATTTGGTTTGAATCATTATTTCAAAGAAAATCTCGGACCGTGGCAAGCGGCTGGCGGAGCTGCGTTGTTTATCTCATTTTTCGCAGCATATGCGATTGCCTTAAATATTTGGAAAACGCTTAAGCGGAAAAATATCTAGCTAGTTCAAACTGTGCAAATCCCTATGGCTTCTCTCAAACTCGTTAGTTTATCGTCACGTGTCGGTATGAACTCCTGAGCCACATATCCCGTGTAACCCGTTTCCAAAATCGCCCGCATGATTGCCGGGTAATACAGCTCTTGGTTCTCACCGATCTCATTCCGCCCTGGGCAGCCTCCAGTGTGATAGTGGGAAAAATAGGCATGTTTCGAACGGATCGTCTCAATGACATCTCCCTCCATAATCTGCATGTGATAAATATCGTAGAGCAATTTGAAATTAGGACTCGCGAGTCGATCCGCCAATGCCACGCCCCAATCACTGCGATCACACATGTAATCCGGATGATCGACGCGGGAGTTAAGCAATTCCATGATCAAGGTGATGCCGAGCTTCTCGGCAGTGGACAAAAGCCGCTCCAAACCGATCGCGCAGTTTTCAAGTCCTTGTACGTCATCCATGCCATCGCGATTTCCTGAAAAACAAATCAACTGCTTCGCACCAACGTTCGCACAATCCTTGAGTTTCCGTTCGTAAACTTCCACCAAAGCATCGTGATGCTCAATGCGATTGAAGGCTTTCTCGATCATCCCAACCTTGATTCCAGAACTCGTCGTCGTTGTTGGAAACGTGACCACTGGGCAATCAAGATCGTATTTACGGATGGTTGCAAAATCGGAAGTTTCTAACAGATCAATCGCCACCAAACCGATTTCCTTACCTTCCCTGCAGAACTGCTCGAGCGGAATCTCCTCGTAACACCAGCGGCAAGCAGCGTGGCGGATTGTGTTTTTCAATTCATTCATAAGGTTCGGTCGATGGATAAAGCCTCATCTGCATGACAAGCTGATGCAAGAAACAAGCCAAATCAAGTGAGCGATCATTCAAATTGCAACATGCAATTTGCAGGATAACATCGGCTCACCATTACATGCGACTGCTACTCATCGAAGACAACAACACGCTACGCAATGCCTTAGGGCAATTTTTGCGTGAAGCTGGATATATCGTGGATAGCGCAGCAACTGGTGATGAGGGCTTGTGGGCCGCATCAGAAAATCCCTATGATGTGGTCTTACTGGATCTCATGTTACCCAAACTTGATGGCATGGAAATTCTGCATCGCCTGAGAATTAAGGAAAACCCGGTGCATATTCTAGTCATCAGTGCTCGTGATGGTTTGGAGGATCGTTTGGAGGCATTGGATGCCGGTGCGGATGACTATTTGGTAAAACCATTTTCCTTGGCGGAGGCATTATCCCGAGTACGTGCCCTGCTACGTCGTAGTTATGTCAAAAAAAATCCGCGTATGGAGGTTGCTGACGTTCAACTCGATCCTGTCCGCCGCATCGTTCGCCGTGGCGAACGTGTCATTGATCTAACAGCACTCGAATACCGAATGCTTGAATATTTTTTCTACCGTGCTGGAGAAGTGATTTCCCGGACAGAAATTTGGGAACGTGTTTTCGAAGACGAAAGTGGAGGTAGCAGCAATACGGTGGACGTTTATATCGGCTATTTGAGAAAAAAGCTGAATGCTGACGGCGAACAAAATCTTATTCAAACTCGCAGAGGACAGGGCTACATTCTAGAGGAGCAAGCATCATGACGATCCCATCCATACGTCGCGCACTATTGATCCGCTGCGGTATTGGTATCGGCGTGCTGTTGTGCTTGTTGAGCATCAGCATCTACATTCAGGTGCGGCGTGGACTTTATAAAGAACTTGATCAATCACTCTCACAGACCGCCGCCCTACTCGCTAATCAGATCGAATATGAAGGAGGTAAGATTATTTTTGAATGGCAGGAAGGCACTGGGGCAAGCGGACATTTCCTCTCGGATGCTTTATATGAGTATTGGAATGAAAATAGCGGTGAAACCACCCGCTCACCCGGACTTAAGCTCCAGGAACACCTACCGAGGTTCACTGGGCCGAAAGGAAGCTCGGAAATTCGTGATATCCATTTACCGACCACCCAGCGCCATGCCCGTGCCATTGGGATAAGGGTGTATCCATTCATCATTCCTGAGGAAATGGAGCGCATGCGCCTGGGCGGAAATGTTATTGATCCAAAATCACTCCCCCATACACTAGTCGTCGCTCGGGATGCAAAATACGTTCACCGTATCTTGACTCGGGTTCGCTGGATTCTCGCTACCGGAACCTTGGCGACGCTCGTCATTGGCTACCTGATGATGGAACTGGCGATTCGCATCTCTCTTCGTCCGATTCATAAGTTGAGCCACGAGGTCCATACACGCTCAGGAAATCCGGACGATTCGACAGCTGCACTTCCGGCAGATCTTCCTCTTGAACTCAAAGGTATCGTAGAGAGCTTCGAAGCCCTGCTTAAAAGGGTTGCGGCAATACGTGACCGCGAACGCAGTTTCATCCGCAATGCCGCTCATGAACTTCGCACTCCCATCGCTGGACTGCGTGCTACAACCGATTTAGCTCTTTCCAAGCCACGTGACGCATCTGCTTACGCGGCTCATCTGAACACATGTCGTCAAACCGCACTCGAACTAAGCGAGCTTGTGAAGCGTCTCACGGCACTGGCTCGTATCGACCAAGAATCCACACCGCCATCCCTACAATCAATCAATCTAACGTCGATCTTGGACGAATGTATTTTACGATTTCAGCCTCTTTTCGATCAAAGAAATTTGAAAATTACCCGGGAAACGCAGCCATCCATAAACGTGCAAGCTAACGGAGATACCGCACTAGTTCGTATCATTCTAAATAATCTGTTAGATAATACATGTGCCTACGCACCGGAAGGATCTGAAGTCATGATTCGAACGCAGCTATCCAATGATCGCGTCGAGATATCGATTGCAAATCCATCTGATATTCTACCCGATGATCTAGACCGTTTGTTTGAGCCTTTGTTCCGCTATGAGGAATCTCGGCATGACAGGGATTCCCATCTCGGCATCGGTCTCACACTCAGCCTAGATACCGCACGCTCCATGGGCGGCACATTGTTCGCCAGAAAAACACCGCAAGGCTGGATCGAATTTGTCTTGAGCCTGAGGCAGGCAGTGATTTCAAACGGCTCCTGATTGGAAAAATCGGGTTCTCTCACCGAATTCTCATGTTCGGGCTGCTATCTCGTGGGTGCGTTACCCGCTGGGTGATGTTTACAAAACTCATCAGATAATGAAGCGCCGTATTCTTTATTCATATCCCGTCTGCCTCGTTTTTCTCATCGCAGCAGGAGCTATCGCCATCGTGCTCATCCAGTCACGATCCCTGATTGACCGGATTTCAAAGATCCGCAACTGCGCAAATTAATCCTTTACCTTACAAACTATGAATCATCGTCTCCAATCCGCACCCGTCCGTCTTGGCGTAATCGCTTTCGCTATATTTTTCGCAATTTCCGTCATATCTAGGCTGATTCTGACACTCACTTCCCTACCGCATCTCACATGGAATTTCTCACTTCCCGGAGCTTTGGTAAGCGGACTTTGGTTTGATGCAATAAGCGCCCTCTTCGCGGCAGCTCCGTGGATTTTGTTGGGAACTATAGCTCCAGATCGCTTGCTGAAATCTAAAATAGGGAAAGCACTGGTCACGGCGCTTATGACTTTATTCTTGGGCATTCTTATCTTCATCACCACCGCAGAATGGTTCTTCTGGGACGAGTTCAGCGCGCGTTTCAATTTTATCGCGGTGGACTATCTCATCTGGACGCAAGAAGTCTGGGGAAACATCTCAGAATCTTATCCAATGATTCCTATCTTCGCTGGCATTGCGGCTTTGGCAGCCGGAATGGTCTGGATTATGCGGCGCAAAGGTTTAATCGATTGGGCGGTTGCAGGAAATACCTCATGGAAAAGCCGCTGCGCGTGGCCGATAGTAGGACTTGTCGCGCCTGCACTTGCGGTGGCCTTTGTGAGTCAATCAGCATTACCTGAATTCACGAATGCCTATCACGGTGAACTTGCAAAGAACGGCTGTTGGTCATTCTTCGCCGCCTTCAAACAAATGGAACTCAACTATGATAAATGGTATCTCAAGCTTCCCAAGCAACAGGCACTGAGCGAGGCGAAAATTTTACTCTCCGACGAGCATGAAACAGCAACTTCACCCGATCTAGAAGATCTACGCCGTAGCGTGCCATCAATCGGCACTGAAAAGCGCTGGAATATCATCTTCGTCTGCATGGAAAGCATGAGCGGAGATTTCATGAGCTATATTAAAAACAAGCTAATCGACGATGACCTGACGCCAAACCTCGACCGTCTTGCGCATGAATCGGTGTTTTTCGAAAATCTTTATGCGACTGGCACTCGCACCGTACGAGGTATGGAGGCACTCACACTTGGTCTTCCACCCACGCCAGGTCAGGCCATCATTTATCGTCCAGATGGCACCGACCTTGTCACATCTTTTACCCCATTCACGGATCGTGGCTATGACTGCGCATTCTTTTACGGCGGCGATGGACGATTCGATTTCATGAACCGTTACTTCTCTACCTCAGGCTGCCGCATCATGGATGTGAATGCATGGAAACCTGAGGATATCACGTTCAAGACTTCTTGGGGCGCTTGCGACGAAGACTTGTTTCACAAAACCATTGAACAAGCAGATGCCAGCTACGCAGCAGGAAAACCGTTTCATTACTTCTGCATGACCACGAGCAATCACAGACCCTATGATTTCCCAGAAGGACGCATCGACATGCCATCACACAGCGGCCGAAGAGGAGCAGTGAAATATGCGGATTGGGCCATTGGTGACCTGATCACAAAGGCCAGTGAAAAACCTTGGTTCAAAGATACGCTGTTTGTAATCGTAGCGGATCATTGCGCCAGCTGCGCTGGTAAATCCGAACTCGATATCACCAAATACCGCATCCCAGGGATGATCTACAATCCTACTTTGGTGCAACCTAAAACCGTTACCTCAATGTGCAGTCAAATCGACGTGATGCCCACCGTATTCGGCTTGCTAGATTGGAAGCACGAAACGCTCAGTTACGGTCATGATCTGCTCTCTCCCTCTGCATCTAAATTGCCTGAACGTGCGTTCGTGAGTAATTATCAGAAAATCGCGCTGCTACGTAATGAGGGAATCGCCATTCTCAAACCCAATCGCGAAGTCTCCACTCATGCCTGTGATCGCTTAACAGGTGATTTTTCACCAATCGATACTGAGAGCTCGGATAAACTCGTTCATGACGCCATCGTATACTATCAGAGCGCCTCTTGGTTGTTCAGTAGTGGCGGTCTGAAACGCACACCGCCTCCTATCCTGACTCAGCGACACTGAGTTTATCATGGAGTCATCATTTACCTATTTCATGGATCGGACATTCTGGCCATCAATCGTTATACTATTAGCGATTTTTGGATTTTTTGAAATCACTAATGTCGATCTATGGGTGCAAGACCATTTTTACAATGTCGCCAGCCACGCATGGCTCGTAGATGCCAAAGCGAAACTTCCGCATCTGTTATTTTACGTCGGCCCCAAACTACTTATTTGGTTATTTGGGATCGGCGTCTTGGCTTTATTACTCACTCCCAAACAATGGCGTGAGCGGCTGCGATTCAATCACTTCGAGCGCTCGGATTTATGGATCGTGGTTGGCACGCTCGCTCTTGCACCTCTCTCCATCGCAACGTTCAAGGCGACTACCAACGTTCATACTCCATCTGAGATTCGTCGCTACGGTGGCAAGGTACCTTACGTTAAAGTTTGTGAGGCATATCCAGTAGGAGATCATCCAAAAAAACGTGGTCGTGGTTTCCCCGCCGGACATGCCAGCGGTGGTTTTGCGCTCTTGGCTTTAGCTGGAATTGCGCGCACCAACCGAGGCCGCCGAATCGGTATTGGTATCGGATTGGCGCTGGGGATATGGATGGGGGGATATCAAATACTGAAAGGAGCTCATTACTTGAGCCATACGCTCATTACCGCTATCCTATGTTGGACCATTTTTTTAGCCCTTCGCCGCCTCAGGCAGAAATTTGCTTTGAAATGTAGCTAGTTACGGTTCGTATCCTGTAGAATACGGTCGTCATTCCCGCCACATCATGAAATTTTTATACGTCTTATTTGTATTTGTCGTTTCGCTGATTCCCTTAAATGCAGCCAAACCGCTCAATATCCTGTTCTTCACAGCGGACGACATGAATTACGACTCGTCGGCTGTTTTCGGCGGGCCAATTAAGGATTTGACTCCGAATGTGGATCGCCTTGCCTCCGAAGGAATGCGCTTCAAACACGCCTACTCGACAGTCGCTGTCTGCCAACCCGTGCGCCAGACGATGTTTTGCGGACTCTACCCACACCGCAGCGGCTCGACGGGATTTACTCCTATCAAACCCAACGTGCGCACGCTTCATCAGCAACTTCGTGATGCGGGATATATCATCTCTTGCTACGGAAAGCGAAAGCACATGCAACCTGCCGATCAATATTGCGCAGATGTAACCGATGACGCGATCAGTCGCCACCCAAAGAAACTTGCAGAGGCAACCCGCAATTTCCTGCGTATGGCTCGCGAGCAAGGAAAGCCCTTTTTCCATAACGTCAACTGCTACGATCCGCATCGTCCCTTCATCGGCATGAAAGGACCTGATGATCTAGCTGGTGGCGAGCCTCCAAGCCGCTGGATCAAGCCCGAAGAAATCACTCAAGTTCCTGGATTCTTGGAGGATTTGCCAGAAGTCCGACGAGAGCTTGCGGGCTATTATACGAATGTGCGGCGTCTGGATGATGCTCTCGGGGCAGTGTTGGCTGTGCTCAAGGAAGAAGGATACGCGGATAACACATTAGTGGTGTTTTACGGTGGTGATCACGGGATGTCATTTCCGTTTGGCAAATCGAACAGTTACGAAAACAGCTCACGCGGTGCGCTGATCGTTCGCTGGCCAAACGTCATCCAACCAGGTTCCGTTGATCAGAATCACATGGTGACCACCCTAGATTTCACCCCGACATTATTGGAAGCCACCATGCTGCCTGCCATCCCAAACATCGATGGACGCTCCTTCCTTCCAGCACTCAAAGGTGAAAAGATGACAGGATGGGATCATGTGTTCACGGTGTATAACGCGGCATTTGGAAACAACTGGCTACCCATGCGCTGCATGCGAACCAGAGAGCGTTCATACATCTGGAATGCATGGAGCGACGGAACCAAAAAATATCACGCGGAAAACATGGCCGGCCTAACATGGGACGCGATGACAGCCGCAGCTGAAAAAAAACCAGCGATCAAAGAACGAACCGAATTCTATATCTATCGTGCACCCGAGGAATTCTACAACCTCACCAATGATCCATGTGAGCGCAAAAACCTGATCAAAGCAACTGACAGTCAGGCGGAAATCGATTCCATGCGAAAGCAACTCTTAGCCATGATGCAGAGCACCGAAGATCCTTTCGCGAATGCCTTCGCCAATCGCGATAACAAGGAGCTCGTTCAGGAAGCTATCAAGAAACATCAAAAAGCACCATGATGCAACGGGATGTCTTAATTTAATTCCAAATCATTTTTGTTAGAACCCAACTGTCATTGGATTTAATCCAATAAAGCGTTACATCAGAAATGCCATCTACGGGCCGGTCGCCTTTAACTTCAATAAATCCCTCAACCGTAGCGCGCACTGTGGCGCGATCACCCTCGATCTTCACCTCACGGAATTCTGTAATCTCAAAAATCGATTCCTTGGAATTTTGGCAAACCCACGAGAAAGCCGACTCGATCTGATTTTTTGGATAAGAGCCGTTCACTTTTTTCACAGTCGAACTCTCGAAATCGATTTGATCTGCCAATACTCCACCGAGCGAATACGCTTTGAGTTGACGAAACACTCCACGCGAATCCGCGCTGATCGTCATGACATCCATCAGATGATCCGAGCGACGCTTTACGGCACGCTCTTCAGAAAACCACCACATACCAACCGGTATGAGCAATAAAACCAATGAGCAGGCGATGATGATGCGTATCTTTGTTGTCATGATTGATTGGGGTCGTAAAAAATCCGCACATCTGCCTGTTTCGTACCAAGCAACTGTTGCGCGCGTCGCAAAGCGTCACGCGTTGAAATGTTTGGATTTGATGGCATTGCGAGGAAAATATTGCTTTCACCCTGAGTCCGATCAGCGCCCTCTTGCAGCATTTCCAAAATGCCTGAGCGTTTCAGAACTTTGTAAACATCTTTGGACGCACCTGATATAAGAAGGAACAAGCCTTTGCGGCGCATGAAATGAACCAAATCCTCCAACGCCATCACGCTGGTCGCATCTAAATGACGGGCATTTTTCAAACGCAAAATAATCACCTTAATTGCAGGATCGGCAGCAGTTCGCTGAATTTGAGTGCGGAACAACTCGGATGCACCGAAGAACAAATCTCCCTCCACATGCACGATGGAAATCGCAGGAATCGGCCTAGCGTTGTTGCCTTCTTTTTCGCGCAACTCTCCGACATCGTTGAACTCGTATTCTTTCAGGTATGGCTTACTCGCTTTGCGCAAAAACAGCGTGATAGAAATCGCAACTCCGATGAAAATCGCGACGTGTAACGGAGCTAAGAGAGTTGCGATAAAAGTCACGATGATCACCACTGCGTCATCGAAGGTAGATTGCAGGCAGATTCGAATTTGCTTGAGATTGAAAAGCGTAAACGAGATTGCGATCACCAACACCGCGAGCGCGGCTTTCGGAATGTAATCGATGATATCGAGGCCTGATTCACCAGACCAAGCGATCAAGATCACAAGCCCCAGAGTGAAAATTCCAGTGTAAACCGCAGATGCCTTGGTTGCGGCTCCAGAGTTGAAATTTAATATGGAACGAGTCAACGATCCCGAGGCTGGCATTCCACCAGCGAGAGCTGATCCCAAGTTCGAAAACCCTACGGAAAGCATATCTTGGTTCACATCCATCCGATCTCCGGTCTGAGAAGCAATCGACTTCGCCATCAGAGTGTTTTCCAAAGATGCGAGAAATGCAATCGCCAAGCCTAGGCCTAACAATGCGGAAATATCATTAAAAATACCAGCATGGAAAACATTCGGAAGATTTGGAACCAACTCTCTAAAACCGAAGGTGCGAAACGTTTCCTGTCCCTCAAAATGGCCGATTCCAAAATGAATCAGTGGTCCGAAAATCACCGAGCCTAGCAGCAATGCGATCGAAAACGCCGGCCAATTTTTTTTCCAACGCTTGAACCCGTAGTAGATAGCCAATGTCACTGCCCCGATGAAAACCGGCACCCAATGAGTGTGAGTAATCGAACGCCCTAACGCCCCGACTAAACCGAAAAACGTCGCGCTGTCCTCAGGCTTCACGTAATCCTGTAAGCCCAATAATGGCTTGAGTTGATTTCCAATGATCAGCACCGCCGCGCCAGCCATATAGCCAACTAGGACACTGCGCGAAACGTATTGCAAAAGATCCGCCACTTTTAGCAGCGCGCCCAACATAGATGCAATCGCGACGATAAAAACTAACAACGGCAGCAAATCAGAGATTCTGGATTGCATCTCCGGATTCACCGCGAAAAAGCTAAACAACATGAAAGCCGTCGCATTTGTCGGCCCGAGCACATTGTAACGTGAGCTCGCAAAAAAAGGCGCGATGATCGCCGCTACGGCCGCGCTTACCACTCCGTAAATCACATCCAGACCCGCGATCGCCGCATACGCAATCGCTTGCGGCAAAGCCAGCAAAGTCACGTTCGTCGCCGCCCGCAAATCAGCGAAAAATTTCAGTTTCGAGTATTCTCCAACACGCCCAAAACGCGGCAGAAAATCTATTTTCTCTTCCGCAAAGTAATCGCGCGTCGCGCGGTAAGTTTTTTTGATGACGTTTCCGAAACCCATACAGCTTCGTAAGATTTAACGGGATTGTGCTCGCCTGAAAAGCCACAAGCCTAGCAACACACAGAAAATATTTGGAGCCCAAAGAGCAGAGGCAGCCCCAATATCTGTATCGAATTTATCCGAAAGCACCGTGAAAAGGAAATAGGCCGTGCCGATAGCAAGACTGATCACAAGTCCACTGGATGTATCCTTGCGCCGGCTTTTCAGACCAAGCGGAACTGCAATGAACGCAAACGACAAGCAAGCCATAGAAAACGAGAAGCGTTTGGTGATTTCCGCTCGGAAACTGACTTTCTGTGATTCTTTCATGTCTGGGTTATCTTCGATGTATTTCCAGATTTCAGCATTTGTCATCGCACTGGGTTTAACCTTTTTTTTGCGCTCATTTCCAAAATCAAACAACCACGGCTCTGCTTCGCCGGCAAAAACCATCTCTGAATTACCGTCCTCCTTTTTTGATTCAATAAATGTATCGATTAACTTCAAGCGTAGCTGCTTTTTTTCCTCATCCACAATCAACGATACGCTACCTGCATGCACGAAGGCCTCGGTACGAATTGGAGCACCTCTATCGCCGTTTGCTACTTGATAAAGATTGAATCCTTGCAGTGTGTCGCCATCCCTTGATTCGACAAATACTTTTTGATTTTTAAACTTCGATTGCACGATGCCAGGATCTAACAGCGAGCGCGGATCGCGTTTCACTTGCTCGTAAATTAAGTCCGTGAGCGAGGCTTTCGCGAGAGGGACAACATTTACATTGATCCACAAACAACCCAGTGAAAGCACTGCGCCGATCATAAAAACTGGCAGTGCTAAGCGAAACAAGCTCAGCCCCGCAACTCGCAAGCCAGTAATTTCGTTATCACTCGACATCCTACCGAACACCAGCAGCACAGCCGAAAGGAAACCCCACGGTATGGTAAACATCAGCGAAAACGGCAGAACGTTGATGACAAAGCGGACCACCAGTCCCAGCGGTGCCGATTGATCCACAAGCAACGGCCGCGCCTGCTTGAAAAGATTCCCCATCACCAACACCAGACTAAGCACAAAAACAGCATAGATCGTCCCAACAATAATTTGTTTGGCGATATAGCGGTCGAAAATGCGCATGTCAGAGAATCACGGGCGGAGACAATTCTGGCAAGTGGCAAGATGCATCAGTTTCAAGTCAGCTTGCAGATGTAATCTTCGATATCCAATCCCCTTGTGTTCTCGTTTGGCTAAGATCTTCTCATTGAAATCCTCCGACAAACCTGACAAACCTGCCGCGTAATCGACAACTCAATGATCCATGTCTGATTCTAGGATCACCCATAACCCATCATGAAACCATACCTCCTTCTCTCCGCAGCGCTCACCATGGTCACCGTTCAGGCTGCGCCCATCCCTTTAAATCTCCCCCGCCCCGACGACAAACCCGGCGATGCTACCAAACCGGTCAAGGTCTATATCCTTGCAGGCCAGTCGAACATGGTCGGCATGGGCGATATCACTGGTGCCCAACCCCCATACCCAGCGGTCTATCTTTCTGCGGATCCAGCCATCATTCCCGGTGAAATGCCAGTTGGATTAGCCCGTACAAAATCCGCCTGCCAATGGGTTTGGAGAGGTGTGCCTGCCTTAAGAACCCATGGAATCTATCAATCAGCCGACCCCTCAGCTCCAAGTGGCGCCTTGCTCGCCATTTATCCTCCCGATCAAGGCGCGAAAGCCAAGATCACCCCAGCCAAACCTCTAGCACTCGGCACAGTGTCAACTCAGATTCCGATGGTCGATGGGTCGGGCACACCGGTGGTCAGCGCCTTCATCGATGTTCCGGCGACTGGCAATTACCTCGTCCACGTCGGATACGGCGAGAGCACGCACTCTGTGGCTTTGGTGGATGGCAAAGAAGTTTATCGCAAAGACATCGGAGGGAAACCGGTGCTAACCAAAGTCACCCTTGAGGCCGGAAAACGTTATCCGCTCCAAATCACCTACCTCAAAGGCGGTTCCGCGGCCTTTTGGTTGGAGCAGGTAGATCTAGTCGGTAAAGGCGACCTTGTCAACTTGACCAAAAAAGACGGCAAATTTCCCTATCTCATCGATGAAGCTGGCAACTGGACCGTCCGTAACGACGTGTATTTCCAAGAGGCTCGCCTTGTCGAAGGCGGCAAAGGCGCGCCAATGAGCGCCGAGTCTAACAAAAAATGCCTGCCGAAGTGCAATGCCATCGGACCCGAAGTAGGCTTCGGATACGTGATGGGCACGTTCCATGACGAGCAGGTTCTGTTGATCAAAACCGCACAAGGCAACCGCTCGTTGAGGTATGATTTCCGCCCACCTTCGAGCGGAAAAACATCCGACAGCGAATACGAAGGCTATGAATACCGCGCCATGATCAAGGGCGTGCACGAAACTTTAGCCAACATCGACAAGGTGGTGCCCGGCTACAAAGGACAAGGCTATGAGATCGCCGGCTTCGGTTGGTTTCAGGGACATAAGGACAGCGGATCCACCAAAGAGGATTACGAAAAATGCTTGGTAGATATCATCCAAGACCTGCGCAAGGAGTTCAAAGCCCCGAAGATGAAGGCCGTGGTGGCCACCGTCGGATTTGAAGGATATCGCTTAATGAGCGGCCCATGGAAGGGCGTCTGGGAAGCGCAGATGGCCGTCGGCGATGCCAAGCAACATCCGGATCTCGTGGGTAGTGTCGCTTCAGTCGACACACGCGACTTCTGGCGTGAAATCGAAGAGTCTCCCCGCAGCCAGAACTATCACTACCACCGCAACCCGGAAACCTACTTGCTAGTCGGTGAGGCGATGGGACGCGCCATGGTTCGCCTCCTAGGCGGACAAGCCGAAGAAATCCCCAAGTCCGATCGCGAAGCCAAAGTAACTGCTCAAATCGCCGCCGAAGCAGCTAAGCCAGCACCAACTCCCGAGCAGATCGCTGCATCCAATGCAGTAGTCAAACCGATGATTATCGATGGCCTAATGACCGCCTTTCTCGCTGATCCCAAGATCCAACCCGTGCTGAAAGGACAACTCGTCCAAGCCCAATCGAAACCCACCAAGCTACCCGAGTATTTAGACGATGCCGTGGATGACGCGGTGGCTTTCCTACAAGCTGCCGACATCCATGATTACGATTGGAAACCGGTCATCGCCGATATGAAAAACGCGAAGTGGGATTACATCGGATTCGATGTCGCCGACAGTCCGTATCTGAACAAATCAACAGCCGTGCCGGTCAACGAGGATGAGGGCGCTGGAAACGAAGCAACTCCCGCACCAAAGAGCGCTCCACCGAAAGATAGCGTGAAGACTCCGCCCTTCGTCCTGAAATATCCAGCCGGACTTGAGCAATGGTTCATGCCGGATTTCGATACGAAAAAGGCTGGCTGGAAAAACGGCGCAGCGCCCTTCGGCATGAAGATGGACGAAATGGTTCCGGAAAGTCTCGCATGGATCGCCAAGTATCCGCTCTATCCACTCAAACGCACCATGCCAACAACCATCACCAGCAACGACGTAGTATTGATGCGCCAGACCTTCGAATTACCGCCAGCCAAAGAAGGACATCGTTACCGTATAAGATTGGATGGCAGTGTTAACGAAAACTCAGGTGAAGGCTATACCATCTATATCAACGGCAAGCCACTAACAGAAGTAACGGCCGGCGTCACCGCCTGGCGCAGGCAAGGACTGCGCGGCAGTCATATCTGGCAGGATTTCCTCGGCGACTTCAAGGGCGGCAAAGTAACCATCGCCGTCGCCAACTTCCCCATGAACAACTACAATCCGGATCCCTACATCCCACCGATTGGCCCGTTAAGCGTGTGGATCGAGGAGCAGAAATTGCCTTCACTCGGGCTGACACCATGAACCCCTTCTCCCTGACGCTCGGCACGACTAGCCATCGATTTAGCTCTCTCTCCGAGCTGATGGCAAAGGCGACACCGCGGCGCTCGGGAGACGAACTGGCCGGAGTGGGCGCCGCTTCTGCGGAGGAGCGTGTAGCCGCTCAGATGCTACTCGCAGATGTACCGCTCAGCCGTTTTCTCGAGGATTTGCTGGTGCCATACGAAGAGGATGAAGTCACCCGCTTAATCATCGACACGCACGATGCGAATGCGTTCGCCCCTGTCTCGAATCTAACAGTCGGTGAGTTCAGAAACTGGCTTCTCCGCTATGAAACCAACGCTCCGCTACTCGCCGCTCTGGCTCCAGGTCTAACACCTGAAATGGTCGCGGCGGTTTCTAAAATCATGGGAAATCAGGATCTGGTTTTGGTCGCCCAGAAATGCTCAGTCGTGACCGCATTTCGCTCCACCATCGGTTTACCTGGTCGTCTATCCGTCCGCCTCCAGCCGAATCATCCGACCGACTATCCTCAAGGCATCGCGGCATCCATCTTGGACGGGCTGCTTTATGGCTGCGGAGACGCCGTCATCGGAATCAATCCCGCAAGCGACAGCGTGGCTGCGGTCAGCACCCTGCTGCACCTGTTAGATGATCTCATTCACCGCTTCGAGATTCCAACCCAATCCTGCATCCTCACCCATGTGACCACTGCCATGCGGTGCATGGAGATGGGTGCACCAACGGATCTAGTTTTCCAATCTATAGCAGGCACCCAAGCCGCAAACAGTAGCTTTGGCATTTCACTCTCACTACTCCGTGAAGCCCATGATGCCGCGCGGTCACTGAAACGTGGCAGCGTTGGCTCAAACTGCATGTATTTCGAAACCGGCCAAGGCTCCTGTCTATCCGCTAACGCGCACCATGGCCTGGATCAACAAACCTGCGAGGTACGTGCCTACGCCGTGGCACGAGCGTTCTCACCCTTACTCGTCAATACGGTGGTCGGTTTCATCGGCCCAGAGTATCTCTACGATGGCAAACAGATCATCCGCGCCGGTTTGGAAGATCACTTTTGCGGGAAACTGTTAGGACTACCAATGGGAGTGGACGTCTGTTACACCAATCATGTCGAGGCAGATCAGGACGACATGGATACACTTCTAACATTACTTGGCGTCGCAGGTTGCAACTTTATCATGGGCGTTCCCGGAGCGGATGACATCATGCTTGGCTACCAATCGACTTCATTCCACGACAGCCATTACCTCCGCCAAGCCCTCAATCTCCGACCTGCTCCGGAGTTTGAGGAATGGCTGGAGAAAATGAACATCGTGCATCAGGGAAAACATCTCATCCCTGTTGCTCCGAACCATCCCCTTCTCCCAGAAAACTGATTTCATGAAAAGCGAACTCACGGTTTCTGATCCCTGGTCTCATTTAAAGCAGTTCACTGCGGCACGAATCGCCATCGGTCGAACAGGCGGCAGCCAACCTACCGCCGCTGTGCTGGATTTCCGGCTTTCCCATGCGCGGGCAAGAGATGCGGTCCACGCTCGCTTCGATTCTGAAGCTCTGGCCGCCCAACTTCATGACTCAGAAATCCAAACCGTTTTTCTCTCAACAGCGGTGCCGGATCGCACCACGTATCTCCTGCGTCCGGATCTCGGGCGGAGTCTCGACCTAGCGTCACGGGCAAGTCTAACACCAACTCAGCCCGACCTCGCACTCATCGTTTCCGATGGCCTGTCCGCAACTGCCGCATTAAACCATGCGTGTGCGACATTGGTTCCCCTGATTCATGAGCTTAAGGAAGAGGGCTGGAAAATCAGCCCTGTCTACATCGTGCCCTTGGCTCGTGTGAAAGTGCAGGATGAGATCGGCTTCGCCCTTGGCGCACGGTTTACGCTGATGCTGTTAGGCGAACGACCCGGCCTCGGCACCCCTGACAGCCTTGGAGCTTACTTCACCGCAAACCCTAACCTTAACTGCACCGACGCTGATCGAAACTGTGTCTCAAACATTCGTCCCGAGGGCATCACTCCTGCAGATGCAGCTCGGAAACTAGCATGGCTCTTAAAAGAATCCCGCCGCCTCGGACTGAGCGGAGTGCATCTTAAGGATAATCAAGCAGTCACCATAAGCTGCCGCGAAACTGAGAATAAGATCATTTCTTCCAAGGATACCTTAATGATTCAGTGAGTTAATATCAAAAGTCGCAGAAAAAGGGTTCATCACCTGCAATCCATCGATGTCGAGTCCGTCTTGTAAATCTTCTGATAATAGAACCTTACAATCCTGCGCTCTAGCTGAGGCAACAATCAAGCTATCCCACCAAGAGAAACCGAAGCGATCTTCGATATGCCACGCGTCTTCTAACAAAGCTTCTGCTGGGTGAACGGGTCGCCATGCGAGCAAATCGCGGATCTCTTCATGTGCGCGGTCGCGGGAAATTGCGGGATTCAATTTACGGGTCACCGTGACGTAGAATTCCTGTAGCACCTGATGACTCAATCGTCCGCTGCGAGTTTCCCAAAGGACACGTATCACATCAGTTGCCCGTCGCTGTTTCACGGGATCACTCTCGTCGAATTGATAGACGAGCACATTGGTATCAACGAAGTGCATCGCGGTCGTGGAGTTCGTCTCGAGAAGGTAGCTTTTGGCTGGTTAGCTTCAATCCACCGCGTTTCCTCGATAAGTATCGGCTCATCGACTGCTGGTAACCATCCATCTCCTCCGCTTGACGCGCCGCCATCTGGCAGAGGTATTGCGACATGCTGGTATCAGCCTCAGCCGCCAATACCCTAACCCGACGAGCGAGATCGTCCGGCATCGTAATCGTAATGTTTTTCATGACACGAATCTAGGAAAACACGGGTCCCGTGTCAAATAGAAACGAAAGGAGTCGCGATTTTCAATCGCGACCTCGCAAGCGAAATAGCTTGGGCTAATGCAGCCATTGCAGACGCGATTAAAAATCGCGGTTCCTTTCCGCCTGAAATCAGCATGCCTAATTTACTCTATCCCCTGCCTACTCCAAAGCGTCTATCGATATCTTTCCGATTAAACTCTGTTAGCGTCGGCCTGCCATCGGCGGCGCAGTAGGGCAGATCGCATTCAAACAGTTCTTCTAAAAGGCTTTGTGCCTCCACGATGCGTGGGACGACTCGCTTTGCGGCTTTGCTGGCGATGATTCTCGCGAGTCTTTCAAAGGTGAATTTTCCAGCCGACGCCGGGCCGTGCAGAGTTTCTTCTAAAATCTCGCTGAGGAAAAGTTTCGAAGCTTATCGTATGCCTGGCAGTTTATTTTGTTTTTATGAATTGTTGTCAGGCATAGTGATAAAAGAGACTGCAACTTTTTATCTGTGAAATTTTTCAAGGTTGGTAAATGCTGTCGGTTGCGTTTGGATTAACTTCATGCAAACGGTCATTATATGTAAGGCAAAAATGATCACTGTGCAGCCGGGACTGAGATTTCAAAATCATTTTCATTAACCAAATCCTGATTCAAGACCCCATTTGTCATCACATCTAGATTTACCCATGGAAGCCCTTCAATTGTATTTTCATCATTAAGAATTTGCGCCCTAGTAACCGGCTCCTTATGTCTTACTTTTAAAGTTTGTCCGTATGTTAACTCGGTGATCTCTAATTCCGAAAAAGGAATTATTCCCTTTGGTTTAAAATTATTCATATCAATAATGATAATGTCCACCCAGTCGTGAAGTCCGTGCCCAACTTTGACGAGAGCCAACCCAGCGCCAATCTCAATTACTTCACCAAGCTTGGTAGTTCCAATATAATCTTTGATTGTGAATGTTGATTTTCTGGTTCCACCATTATTTTCATCCCATTTATAAATGAGAAAGGAATACAATGTTTCATCTTCCGCGCCTTGCGTGGCCGCTAGGCCAATCTCTATCCAGTTGTCCGAATTTTTTAGTAATACCGATGATCCGCAAGGGCCTCCTGATACAGTCTCCGACTTCACTCTGCTTGCAAGAAACGTTGGATTTGAACCTCTCCAAATTTTATTAGCAAAATACACAAGATCTTCAGTATTGTCTTCGTCAACTGTTAATACCTCGTTATACGTATCATAAACGGTGTAGCCGAATTTGCTCTTAGAGTCGATACCCCATGAAGGATTAGGATTGAAGTCGCCAGCATTGAGCAATGCTGTTAATAACAATGATTTTGTGAGAATATGTTTAAGCTTCATAAATTATTATTGTTATTTTAATATTACTTGGGCGTGTCTGTTGATGCGATCTCTTTCTTTTTTTGTTGCATCCACATACATGTCTATATGCCATGCGCCTAGCTGATCTGTTACTTTATCAATACATGAGCGTGTTCCAACTAATTGTGTATCATTACTTATCCTATTTTTGTAAGTTGTATTTTCTGCGCCTACAACAATAATATTGGATAAATCGGGAATTGTTTGACCGCGGTTGGTGCCTTTATACCTTGTAATTGCACATGAATTATTATAAACTAATGGACGATTTGCTATTCCCAGAGGGTGAGGTCTCTGAACCATGTTCATATTGAAGAAACGGGTCTTTGCATTTGTGCCTGCTGGAAGTGGGTTCGGCGCTCCACGAGGCGTGTCAACTGCTTGAAGAGTGATGTTATTTAGCGTTACGCCGAAACCTTCAATTGATACATCTTTCAAGAAGGAATCTCTAGCCGCCACATTAGAATGAATAAAATAATAATGATTCAAACTTTTCACATAATATCCAACGTCATTTACTGCTGTGCCATTGAAATCGGCTTCATTTGATGTTGAATACGCGGTGATGTGAAATTGGTTGCGATAAAGTGCAGGTCGCATTTTATGCTTTATTTGCGCCCTGTCGGCAGCAATTGTTCTCACTGCAATTTGTTCAGCTTCTGTTCCAAGTGATTTGATAACGGGTTTAAATTCACCGGAGCCGGATGAGGGTTTAAACGTATCTTGATTTTGGACTGTACTGGATAGCGCAGCTGTCACGGTTTGTGGCCCCTTGAATTTCAAGTCGCTGGATATAGATAAGCGATTTAAAGCTTTATTTTGCGTTTTCTCGTTCTTTTCGATATAATTAAATACATCATCATTCAATTCCGTGAAGTAACCCTGGCTAAGAGCCTCTAGTGACTCAAATGACATATTGACATAATCCTCGCAGACAACATTTCCTTCAGTGACTTCAATTTTCAGACTCTCTTTTGCAGTGGATCCGCGAACGCATTCGAAATAAAGGTCAGCGGAATTTCCCTGCGCTATTTTGCCCCATTCAATAAACTCATTAGCAGGTATAAAATGACCATCATCCACAACAGATTCTTTATTTCGTTTTGCAGTCGCGTCCGCTTTCCAAAGCCTTCCAAGCCCATCAGGTAGTACGTAATTCGATGCTTGAGTATTTGGAATTTGCGCAGTGGTTACACTTTTAGGTGGACTCGCAGTATATATGAACTTGATTTTTGTCTTTCTAGGATCAAATGGCTTTTCCAGATTGATTCTCACAGGGACAAACTGAACATCTTTCAGAGTGTCGTCCTCTGTAGGTGCTGCCGCATTAAATCCATCTGCCCAGCCGGGGACTCTTTCTGTTTCTGGGTTTCTCTGGTTGTTGGCAATGCATACCTTTCCCAGTTGCGCTTGTTTCTGCGAAAACTCAATTTCATCCTCTGCCTTATCAAAACCAGAAAAATCAAATGCATTGTTGTTATTGGAATCCACATCCATATCTACCTGCCATACACCGGTCTTAGCTGTATCTTTTGCAATTTCAGCAGTATCTACCGTATACCCCGCTTCGATGATTACATCTTCTTTAGTTATAGTGTGTTCGATACCTTCTAAATAAAATATTTTGACGTAATCCTGAGACATACCGATGCTCACATCTTTGTCGAATATAGTTTTGTCTGACAGGGTGATCAATTCTGACCGGTCAGCATTTTTCCAAATCCGAACGTAATTTTTTCCTGTAATTACGGCCTTGATTTTGCCTGATCCGTATTTGTCCACGCTTTCTTGATCTAAGAGCTTTTTCAGAGTTATCGTGACTTTGCTAAGTTCGCCTGAATCGGTGTCAACTTCATTAAAATCGATAACTTCATTAGCGCCTGCTGCACTGTCATCATCATCGTTAACGTGTATTGGCTCAATCACCACATCGATTACTGGAGGCGTTGCGTGATTCGCTGCATTAGCGCCAATCGCCAATGTTACCCAAAGCATGCAAGTTAAAAGTATTCGGTTGTGTTTCATTGAATGATTCGAGTCTATTAAAATGTGTGATTAAAAGGGGATGCTGTAACTATTGACGGGAAATCTTCTTAATAGCCTCCTGGGCGGCGTATTTGAACATGGATTGGGAGGCCACATTGAATGAATCGAAATCTTAAAATGCCGTTCGGGTTGCTTATCCCTAGATAGATTCAAGGCTCTATTTGAAAGAATGCTTTGGCTTCAGTGAGATGTTTTCGCGCTACTGCTTCTATTGGAGGGTTGCTCATTTCATCCGAATCCAACGCTTCCTCTATCGCTTGAATAGCTGCATTGCGACTCGATACCGGTAGCGTCTTCAACTTCGCGAAGGCCAACGTCCAATTCGTAGTCACTGCATATACAATTTCTTCATCGGGTCCTTCAGCGTCGTTTCTTAGGTAAGCAGATCCAATGTATTCAATTTGGCACATTGCAATACGATCAGGTATGGGCTCATTGAACAGCGGGTAATAGTGCCTATAAGCAAACAACAAAGATTGGAGTGTCCTGTTGAAATACGCCAGTGCATTGTCGGTTTCGCCGGTTTCAAAGCTTTTGAATGCATTGACGAGCGCAGGGTTCTGCAAATATTCAGGTAATTCACTGCGACTTCTATAGTATTCTGTAAAGGATCTAGATAACACGAACAGATCTAAAATCAAAGTGTCATTTTCCTGATTCTGAATCTCGTTTAAAGCTTCAATTCCTTTCTGGATCGAAGTTTTAAATGAATCATCAGAAGCTGGTAGAGCTAAATTTAAAGCACTGAGCTTATTAGATGTTGAGGTAACCCACGAGTCTTTTCCTATCTCAGATGCTTTCAATGACTTTAAATTAGAAGTCACTGCTTCTCGAGCAACGGCGAAGTCCGCAGCAACTAGTGAAGTATTTTGCATTACGCTTGCTAAAGTTAGAAAATAAATTAGATATTTCATATATTATATTATTCGGGTGGTGTATTCCAACTATTTGATGGCGTGCCACGCACACTTATAGGAATGGCACGAAATTGTTTGAGAAGATAATTTGTACGAATAGCCTCTTGATAGATTTGAAGGCCTATACATCCCAGTGTTCCGTCGTTATGCCCATCCGGGTGTATTTGAATTGCATCGCGTTTCGTTTGCGAGTTCAGCATTTTTATCAGATCGAATTTAAACATGAGCGGTATAGGTCGCGTTTCACCATCAGTAGCTGGATCATAGATCCTTTGACCAGCCACAAAGTGACCTGCGACATTCCAGATGCTGTAGCCACCTTGATATACTCTCGGAGTTTGATCCTTTCCTACATCGGCTTTAGGATCAGTAAGGGGATATGGAAATTTGGTGCGATCACTTTGAGTGTCGCCGCTCCGCATCCACTTATTTCCCCGCCATGCAAATGATCCTGAATCCGACGATCCCGTTCGCTCTGTAAGCATCCACCATCCTGCGGGAGTAGGCCCCTTATTTTTAGTTTTGTCGTCATTGACACCAGGCCTGCCGGACTTCGTTTCATAAGGGCCGTATAACATTACTCCTTCATCTAGTTTATCGACTGCACCAGTAGTTTTGAAATCGACAACGCCATCGTTAAAAGAAAGTCCGATATTAGATGTTCGGTCGTAAATCCAAAATCCGCCTCGCTTAAGTTTTATAGCATCCATGCTAGTGTTACCATTGATTTGTAGTCTTACGGTGCATTCCTTCAAGTGATTTATCTCCGTTTGCCCAGAGTTTTCTGAAGCAGAGCCAAGATCACCAAGCTCCACAAAAATACCTCGACTTTTATTAAAGAGATCATGCATTACTCCAGAAGTCGGAATTTCAGCGTTGGCTAATTTTAGTTGAGATAGGTCAACCTTATTACCATCTTTTGTGTAAAAGAAAATTTTATCTGTAGATATTGCTTTTGTTCCAGCAGGTGAAACAATCTCAACTTCAATGGTCAATTTTGTGTCTTTCGGGATTAATGAACTATCACAATATAACTTAACAAAATCATTATCGAATTCGAGTGCTCCTGCGGTAAGTTTTTGACCATTAGACCTATTCTTGCGAGCATCCTGCAGTTCACTATTTGAGACATCTGCGGGTGTCAATGCCCGGGCATTATCTTCATGATCAAATTGATCTAGATCTGCGTTCTCAATAGTAACAACTTCTTTACCGCTGATTAGAGCTCCAGGATTTTGTATTGAACCACGTTTATGGGCCATTAATTTTAAAGGTAAAATATGCACAAATACTTTATCTTCAACACTCGTAGGACCGTCTCCTGTTACCGTAATTTTAAGTTCTTTTCTCCCGTAAAAGTCACCATCGGACACGGCCTCTATATACAATGTCACTTTGCGTGAACTTCCTGCCAAATCCGACCATTTGATTATACCAGCAGCGTCAGGTTTAATTAAATCATCAGAAGTGCGTTCTTCAATCGCATCTTTCTTCCAAAGGCGCATGCCTGCGGATGGTATCGTCCACACGGCACCCTCCGCAGGAGTGGAGGTCAGCAGTGGCGATAGTGTATATCCGAACTGTACTTTAGCTAATGACATATCATATGGTTCAGGAAGCTCTACAACGACCGGCAGAAACTGCCCTTTGTCAATAAACTTACCTCCCGCAACGCCATAACCGTCTCCCCAGTCCGGCACTCCGTCGCCATCTACGTCTGGTTGTGTGCCAGTGAAGTAAATTTTTCCAGGGTGGTTATCTTCAATGCTGGCTTCGATAGCATCTGCTGTATCATCAATTCCACGCGTAAAATCTTTCTTATTCCATGGAATGGCTTTATTCTCGCTGTCTACATCTAAGTCCACCTGCCATACACCTGTCTTAGCTGTATCTTTTGCAATTTCAGCAGTATCTACCGTATACCCCGCTTCGATGATTACATCTTCTTTAGTTATAGTGTGTTTGATACCTTCCACATAAAATATTTCGACGTAATCCTGAGTCATACCGATGCTCACATCTTTGACGAATATAGTTTTGTCTGATAGGGTGATTAATTCTGACCGGTCAGCATTTTTCCAAATTCGAACGTAATTTTTTCCTGTAATTACGGCCTTGAGTTTGCCTGATCCGTATTTGTCCACGCTTTCTTGATCTAAGAGCTTTTTCAGAGTTATCGTGACTTTGCTAAGTTCGCCTGAATCGGTGTCAACCTCATTGAAATCGATAACTTCATTAGCGCCTGCTGCACTGTCATCATCGTCGTTCACATGTATTACTTCAATCACCACGTCGATTACAGGAGGTGTTGCATGATTCGCTGCATTAGCGCCAATCGCCAATGTTACCCAAAGCATGCAAGTTAAAAGTATCCGGTTGTGTTTCATTGAATGATTCGAGTCTATTAAAATGTGTGATTAAAAGGGGATGCTGTAACTATTGACGGGAAATCTTCTTTATAGCCTCCTGCGCGGCGTATTTGAACATGGATTGGGATGCCAATTCATTCAATGAATCAAGATCTTCGGATGAGCCCAAAGCCCCTAAAGCCGCGACAGAGACCAAGCGCAGGTCAGCTGCTTGATTTTGATCAGTTGCAATTTGGCGAACCCTTGGAGTGAGGTGAGCCATACCCAACAATGATGCAGCTTGTATAGCTGAAGCCTGAGTGATGCGGCTGACTTCAAAGCGGCCTTCGATGATTTCTGAGGTCAGCGCTTCAAGCTCAGACCGGATTTCGGTAGGTAAACGATCGCCCACTGAAGCTACGCTTTGAAGCACTGTGCCTGGTAGGGTTTGTTTCTGCCAAAATGGCTGCTGGGCAGCAGAGATAACTTGATGATAAATTTTAGCAGCATCAACATCGATTGTAGTGCTCGATTGCTGGGTATCAGTAGACTTCTCCAGTCCCGAATCTGCCAGCAGGATTAGGTGCTGTATGCAATAGTCTGCAACGACGGGATCGGTGGTTTCAGTATTAGCCAGTCTTGATAGTAGATCCGGAAATCCAGCGGGTGGAACTTCACGTTTTCGGAGGGTCTCCATGACTTCATTGAGCGTTAGGTACCAAGTTTCACGGTTATCTGTTGGTGGAGGATTTGTTAGAAATGCTTCGATTTCTTGCAACGCTGCTGGGGTAATCTGTGATGGTAAACTTCTGGCTGCTTGAATACGATCCTCTCTGTCGCCAGTAAGTAGAGCACTAGGTAGAACGGATCGCCTTTGGGATTCGACAGTTGGAGTGGTGCTCAAAACAGAAGAACGATCTTCCTTATGAGTTATTACACGCCAGCCAGTCCAACCAGCAACGCCAAGGATCATACTTCCTATCAATATAGTCGGAGCGAATTTCATATCAAATTAGGCAAGGATTACTGCGCGGTTATCTTGTACCTAGAAGATTGTTAGCTGCGTCATAGACACGGATGTAATGACAATACCCTCCTGTCATTCCTGGTGGGTAGCGGAAGTCCACATGGGCTACACCATTGACAAGATCTGATGCATAGAGGGTTTTAACCGTCGTGCCATCAAGGAAGGTCACACCCGCACGGAAGATTGTAAGAACTACCCGCCCTCGTGGCGGCAGATTGGTAATCACAATCGGAGTGCGTAGGATATTATAGCCATCCTCAGTATTGCCAACGAAAGAGGTGGCATCAGTTTCTAATGCATCGGCTACGCCTACGGTTGTAGTTGTGCTGAGTGTAACCAAAGGTCCACCCGGATAAAGACGAGCTCCGAAAGTCAATGTGCCAGCACGTTTTGGAGAAAACTGAATTTTTTGCCCGGTGCCATAAGCTTGGCGAGCAGCAATGAGGAGATCTGGTTCGGCGTCTACCCATAAAGCGGCAGGAACATTGGGGTAAGTGCGCCATGTAACAAAATCGCTATAGAATGGTAAGGTCTCTCCGAAGTTAGCAGTGTACGCCGTGACTGTAGCGTTAACGGTTTGCCCTGCGCGCACTGTTTTAATGGTATGAACCCCTGCTGGAAAAGTTTTAACAAGGTAATCTCCATCCGCCACTGAATAGCTCTGACCCTGAACAGTAATGGCAGCGGTGCTACTTCCTAAGGCAGCGGCCTGAAGCTTGAGGCTGTCTCCTGCGCGTATCGCGATGGAGGTGTTTTGCATGGTATTCCATGCTATCCATTCAACGCTGGCAGAGTTTTGAACCATACCGTTTTCAAATTGAGCTTGAAGGGGAGTTGCGACAGTTGGTGATAACAGAACATTTGCAAACCAATGGTTATCTCCAAGACCGTTTTGTGTTGTGATTACAGTTGAGCCGGATGTCAGCTCGACGCCACCTTTGTAGCGAGTTTTTCCTTCTACGAATAAGGGCGATACAAATGAAGAACTTGCTACTAATGACATTCCATTGCTCTCTGCAAATTGGTTATCCATCCAGTCAGGCAGGTTATTATTGTTTGCGTCAAAGCCGCCCATTGTGAGTATGCGCAGACCTAGCAGCTGAAACTTGCGTCGTCCAATTTCATTATCTAAGTGGATAACAAGGTGATGATCGCCGGCTTGGAGCCATGGAGTAACGATACTCTCAGAAGATAATTGAGACTGAACGAAGCGCATCGAAAATGGCTGTAAGGTCTTTCCATCGATCGATACCCTCATTGGGAAGTTTTCCAGTCTTTGAAGGATGCCTCGCAGCTTGCCTAGGATTTCGAGATGATAAAATCCATTTTCAGGAACTGAAAAGTGATACGCAATATCTCCACGAAACGAATCTCCTAGTATACCACCTTCAAATGCCTGCCATACTCCTGTGGTGTTGGCCATATCATACGCCTGAAGATTAAGTGAGCTAATTTCGCTTACTTGAAAGTCATTCGATAAAGTAGGATTTGTTCCTAGCCGTATTTCTTGGCGATCTTGCACTCCATCACCATCGGTATCGGGGTTGCTTGGATCGGTTCCGTGCATGAACTCCTCATGGTTGGTAAGGCCGTCCTGATCATAATCGCCGAATTCACCTTGGCGTTCAATATCTAGGTTTCCCGCGTCGGCGATGCTCAGGCCGTAGGCTTGCTCAAAGGAATCCGGTAACATATCGTCATCGAGGTCGTCAGGTGATGTGAAATAGGCGCTCAGTGCCTCCGCCGGGATCGCCGTCCGAGGGCCGCCGCGTTTGGCCCAGGCTATGCTAACGTGCGAGCCACCTGCGTGGCCAAATTGGTAATCTGCCTCCAAATAATAAGCCTTGCCAGCCTCTAGATAAACCTCATGGCTCATCTGGAACACATAGCTGTCCCATTTTGCGACCGAATCGAATTTAACCCCGTGACCGGAGCCTAACTCGGTGGACATGGCGCAAAGAAGTTCTTTGTGAAACCGGCTCTCCGGCTCTCTGGAAAGCCACAGCTCGGCGCTCTCGGTGGTGGAGATCCAGAAGCGGTAGTAGCCCGTTTCCGACGGTGTGACCGCGCCACGAATCCGCCCGGCGGAATATTTTGGCAGGCCGGTGATGAGGGAGCTGTCATGATAGGCGGTTAAATCCGGCGCGCCGAAATAGCGGTGTTTTTTCCGGGTTTCTCCCAAACTGTAGTAAGGTATGTTGTTGTAGGAAAAGCGCGTCAACCATCCGCGCTCGCCGTTGCCTACAAAGGGATTGGTATTCAGAAGTGCTTCTCTGAGGTTATTCCGAAGGTCTCCATCAGGATCCGCCAAGGCGCTGCGGTCGCCTGTTTGATAACCGGCGGGAAAACCATAGGCGTTTTGCCACGTATCTTCATAGCCGCTATCGTCAGCGTCATCGGTGAGTGTGGGTTCGTAGGAACTCATCACATCGGGGGAAACCAAGGTGCGCAGGCCGCGCTCGGATTCGTTAGAACTGGTGCGACCCCAGACGTTCAATTCCGCAAGATGCAGATAGTAGTTATTATTCCGGTTTAGTCCCAGCAGTTGAACCTTCACTTTACGCCCTATCACCGCCTCCGGTAGTTGCCAGCGAAGAGCGCCCTGAACGTTGCCGCTGGTAAGATAATAGTCTTGGGAAGCCAAAACTGCGTCCGCCGAGTCCAAGATGCTGACGCGGAAATTTGACAAACGATTCTGAGAAGAATCACGATTGATTAATTCCACGCTATCCACAAGCCGATCTTGCCCCAAATCCACCTGCACCGAGGATCCGGCGGTATTGGCAGTGTGATTAAACGTCTGAATCTTGCCGTCGATCAAATTGGAAGCGGGATAGCTACTAGAAAAAATGGAAGATTGTGTCGCCACCACCGAAGATTCATATGACCAGTTTTTTACGTTTGTATCAGAACCGAAAGCCCTCAACTCGGCGAGATGTAGGTAGTAATTATTATCACGGTTCGGCCCCAACAACTGAATTTTCACGCGGCGTCCGACCACGGCGTGAACCAAGGTCCACGTCTCTGTTAGGCCCACCGCGCCCTCAGTTGGATAGAAATCCTGCGCAGCCACAACCGCTCCATTCACATCCTCCACGGTCACCCGGAAATTTGACAAACGATTCTGAAAAGAGCCCCGGTTGATCATCTCCACTCTCTCCACAAGGCGATCTTTCCCAAAATCTACCTGCACCGAGGATCCAGCGGTATTGCCAGTGTGATTAAACGTTTCGGTATTGCCGTCTACCAAATTGGAAGCTGCATAGCTGTTAGAAAGACTGGAAGATTGCGTCGCCACGGCTCCATTACTGGGAGTGGCCCAATTCTGCACCACACTAGAATCCACTCCCTGCATCGCCCAAGCAACAGAGGCATGCCCCCCACCCGTGCCAGCCTTCTGGAGGAGTTCGACATAATAGGACTGCCCAGCTTTCATAAACTGCGGTGCCGAGCGCTGCGCGTAACTTTGATCCCAGTTATTTTCCTGGGTTACGGAAAGACTGCCGCTGAGTTTGCGGGCGTCCCATTTGGAAGTATTGGAAGAAACAAACCATTGCGTCTCATGATTACCAGCCACCCAAAAAGTATAAATCCCGGTAGTGGTGGGAGTGATGTAGCCGCGGGTGCGAGCACCGTAATTATCACCTAACAAAGAGTATGAAGAATCTACCAGAGCCGTGGAACTCGGAGCCTGATAGAAAAAAGGCGACTCAGTCAAATTAGCAACATTCGAACCGGCAATCCCGTTCCAAGACTGGCGCTGCCATTTTCCCGAGACTGGCGCGTTCTGCGCGAAAGCGACAGAGCAGTAAGCCAAAGTGACTACCAAACTCAAATAAAAACACAAAGCTAGACGCCTTGAAGTGCGGGGGGGCAAATTCATGTGAGGAGAAAGACTTACACGCTGAGACTTGTCAAAATTAAAAATGCGTGTTTGTGAAAATATTTCGTCACATAGTTAGAAACGTTGATTTTATATAACATTTTCTATCCCCTGCCCACTCCAAAGCGTCTATCGATATCCTTACGATTAAATTCTGTTAGAGTCGGCCTGCCATCAGCGGCGCAGTAGGGCAGATCGCATTCAAACAGTTCTTCCAAAAGACTTTGTGCTTCCACGATGCGTGGGACGACTCGCTTTGCGGCTTTGCTGGCGATGATTCTTGCGAGTCTTTCAAAGGTGAATTTTCCGGCGGATGCTGGGCCGTGCAGGGTCTCTTCTAAAATCTCGCTGAGGAAAAGTTTTGGGTCTTCCATTTTTAGAAACGCTGGGAGGCTGCGGAGTTGCAATGTGTTTCCACCGAACGCCTCGACTTCCAATCCCGCTTCTAACAATGCATTTTTCTCGCGCAACAAATGATCCAGATCGCGGGGATCCAGCTCGATCAAAACCGGAACTAACAGATTCTGCGTTTCCATGCCTTCTTTCTGTGCTTTGGTGAGTTGCTCGAAAATGATTCGTTCGCGCGCGGCTTTCGGGTCGAACAAGACCAAGCCGCTGTCGCTTTCAAAAATGACATAGCGATCCTGCAACATCCCGACCAAACGGAATTGGGGAGCTTTGGAAAGTCGCTCGTCGGTTTGCGAATCGTCCACTGCAACCATGCTCATTTCCTGTTGCGACGGATGAAACATCGCCGCACGCGAAACGACTTTTTCTTCTGGCTCGCTGATGAATTCGGAATCGTTTGCAGTTTGCGTTGCGACCTGTGGCAGCGGACTGCGCGGGCGCGGCTTCAAGCAATCGGCGACGGCTTGGGAAATCAAATCTCGGATTTCATGTGGGCGATGAAACCTCACTTCCTTCTTCGCTGGATGGACATTCACATCGACCAAATGCGGTTCCATTTCCATCCACAACCACGCCGCTGGATATAAACCGTCTTGTAGATTTCCGCGAAATCCCTCCACCAATCCTTTCGAGATCGCTACGTCTTCGATTGGCCTGCCGTTGAGAAAAACGAATTGGTGACGTCGGCCTTTACGCGCGTGTTGAGCGGGAAGAATGTATCC
>JANPEG010000052.1:0-22119 GCA_031431855.1 Akkermansiaceae bacterium
GATGCCACCGCATCGTCCATGTGATCGGCGAGATCTAGATCCTCTAGAATCGCTTTGAGAAAAAATTCCTGCTCGCGGTGGCAGAGTCCGTCATGATCTGGTTCGTCGTGAAGGCGGATCGTCTCGTCTTTCTTCGCGAAATTGCCTTCTGCATCGAGTTCGGAATGATGCAAGCGCAGGGCTTGGGTCTGGGTATGCGCATCGACATTCGCGCTCTGGCCTTCGGCCGCGGCTTTGTCCGCCACGATGGAAACGCAGCCGTTTGGGCCGACCACGTCTTTCACGAAAAACGCGACCTCACTCATCATCGGACCCCAACCGGCTTCATACCAACCGACCGATCCATCCTCGAAGGTCACTTGCAGTGCACCGTAGTTGATTTTTCCTTCAGGTAATTCATTGCTCAAACGCGCACCAATTCCCGAAACGCGCACCGGCTTAGAGCGGGTCATCTGGCACATCACATCGACGTAATGCACGCCGCAATCGACGATTGGAGAAATGGATGACATCAGGTTTTTGTGGGTCTTCCAATTTGCGCCGAATGATTGCTGGTTGAGATTCATCCTCATCACCAAAGGCTTGCCAAGGGTCTGGGCGACATCGATGAATTTGATCCAACTCGGATGATGGCGGAGAATGTATCCGATCACCAACTTGCGATTTGTCGCGCGGGCTTTGGCGACGATACGCTCTGCTTCGACTACGGTTTCAGCCAAGGGTTTTTCAATAAACACATGGCAACCCGCATCGAACGCGGCCTCGGCAAATTCGGCATGGGTGTCGGGATAAGTTGAAATGGAAACCGCATCCGGCTTGGTGGTTTTGAGTGCCTCGTAGAAATCCGCGAATTCCGGATATCCCCCGCCAAGCTCATCATTCAACGCCTTCCGGCTCTCCGGTGAACGAGTCACAATCCCACAAATATCAAAACCCGGAAGGCGATGGTAAGCTAGAGCATGTGAACGGCCCATGTGGCCCGCGCCTGCACAGAGAATGCGAATCGGTGATGACATGCGCGGATAGTGTTGTGCCCGAAAAAAAGAATCAAACCCTGAATTTTAACCAGAATCGGGGTTGGATTGAGTTTTCACCGCAGAGGCGCAGAGGTCGCGGAGGGTCGCAGAGTTGAAATGAGGAAAATTTATGATTTCTGGTTAAATTCAACCGCAAGCAGTGCTTGGCTCAAAAAAACTCAAAGATCTGGTATATCCAGCTCCGCGACCCTTTGCGACCTCTGCGTCTCTGCGGTGAAAAATTCTGAATTATCACCCGCAACAACAACCACTCCCACACGAACTCGCCCGTTTCGCAGCGAGTTTTTCCTCAATGGCTTTTGCTGTTGGGGTGATGGAAAGTCCACCGAGGTTGGTGCAACGTACTTCGCGGGGCATTTGCTTGGCCACCTGCTTGGCGGTTTCAATGACTTCGTCGAGAGGGATGACTTGATCGTAACCCGCGAGTGCCATGTTTGCGCAGCAAAGCGCGTTGGCTGCGGCCATGACGTTTTTGCCGAGGCAAGGTGCTTCCACGCGGTTCGCGATCGGATCGCAGATCAAGCCTATCATGCTTTGAAATGCCATGGATGACGCGGCGACCGCTTGATTGAGCGGGCCGTTGGCTAAAGTCACCAATGCCGCCGCCGCCATACTCGCAGCCGATCCGCCTTCTGCCTGGCATCCACCGACCTCTGCGGCAAAGGTCCAACGGGTCGCGATGAACACGCCGATGATCCCGCTCGCCAATAAAGCTTTCGCCATTTCCTCTTCGCCAAGACCCATGGAGTCAGCCATCGCCACCACCGCTCCGGGCAAGGCCGCGCAGGCACCAGCTGTCGGTGCAGCGACGATGACTCCCATCGAGCTTTTCACTTCCATCATGGCAGTGACGTATAAAATAATCCGATTCAATGCGCCACCATCGAGCAAAGTCCCCGCACGCATCATTTCATCGAACTTGCCGCATTGATGACCGAGCACGCGATCGTCATATACCGTGCCCGCGATGCCTTCTCCAATCGAGCGACGCACGATCTTCACGATCTCCACCATTTTCGCGATGACTTCCGCTTCGCTGATTCCACCGCGCGCCATTTCATAAGCCACTGCCAGTTTCCACAAAGGAGTCCCCTTGCCTGCATCGAACGTCAACATTTCCTCACAGGTCGTGAAAGGCACGTGGGTTTCTTTTCCAGAAGTCACCGGAAGCACCGGCGAAAGTCTTTTGACGGAGCGGACGTTCGGGAGTTTTGAAGTGATCGCCTCATCGATAAACCGACCCGCCTTGACCTCGATCAAGCGGCGTTTTTCGGATTCGTGAACCAAAATTTCATACGCCTCAAATTCGCTCTCCAGTGCTTTGACGAGATCGGTCGTATCGCCTTCCGACCAAAGTAAAGTTTCATGGCAGTCGCCGAAAAGGGAAACCGCGAAGCCATCGATATCGATCACTTCCATCATCCCGCCGCCAGTGGAAATGGCGCGGAGCGTGTGGGTTTCCGCATCGCTGCGTAGAGTCAGCCGATAAGTGTTCGGATGCGGATCACCCGCATCTACCGTTTCGATGGTAATTCTGACTCCTGTATCTTTCAAAGTCTGCATCGAACCCGGCAACCGCGCATCCGCTGCATCCCAACCCATCAATCCCCCAAACAAACCCATGTCCGAACCTTGCGTGTCATGCGTGGTAGGCAGCGATCCATTGCGGTCGAACTCCACCAACACATCCGTGAAATCATTTCCCATCAACTCCCGCGCCAATCGGCCAATCCGCAGCGCCGCAGCGCAGTGAGAACTCGAAGGCCCACGCATCACCGGACCGATCACATCGTTGAAAATACTGACTACCATAAAATGTAAGAGTTAATTGGCTTATCGAACACGAGCCATCACGCCATCTGAGAACCTAAAATGCAAGCCGCATACCATATACTGGTTTCTCCTTTTTTCACCTATCAAAATTACGAACCAATCAAACATCTTTGCACAATCTCCCGAATCGCCCACTCTGCGTGTTCTGCAATCAGTGGATCCGAATCTTTTGCAGCGATTTCTAGCGCGGGCAGATCTGCATCCATCCCGGTATTTCCTAGAGCCACGCATACGTTCCTTAAAAACCTTGGGCGCTTGATGCGCTTGATCGGAGATTTCGCGAATACCTGCCTGAACGCCTCATCATCCATTACGAGGAA
The DNA here is from genome assembly GCA_031431855.1 of Akkermansiaceae bacterium. Classification (GTDB taxonomy): domain Bacteria; phylum Verrucomicrobiota; class Verrucomicrobiia; order Verrucomicrobiales; family Akkermansiaceae; genus Luteolibacter. Next base: position 3,191 of record JANPEG010000052.1, read on the forward strand.
GTCGCGAAGCCGATGAGAGAAAATTTCTGGACGGGCTTGGAAAGTGATTTCACGCGATTCCTTCGCAAAGCGATTCCATGGGCACACATCCAAGCATTGATCGCAGCCATAGATTCGATCTCCGATCGCGCGGCGGAATTCTTCGGGGATAGGCCCTTTGTTTTCGATGGTGAGATAGGAAATGCATCGTCGCGCATCGAGTTGATGCGGCGCGGTGATGGCTTGAGTTGGGCAGGCATCCATGCAGCGTGTGCATTTCCCGCAATGATCGCCGAACTCGGGATCGGCGCTAAGCTCAAGAGTTGTTAGAATATCCGCGAGAAAAAACCATGTACCGAGCTGGCGATGGATCTGCACCGTCGATTTTCCATTCCAACCCAACCCGGAGTCAGTTGCGAAATCGCGTTCGAGAATCGGTCCGGTATCGACGTAGTATCGTTGCGTGCCACCGAGCTCGACAAGAGCCGCATTGAAATCCGCGAGGCGCTTTTCTACCAGATCGTGGTAGTCATCGTTCCATGCATATTTGGCGATTCGATAATTTTTCGGATGGTCTTCAGGAAACGGATCGTCACCGGTGTAATAATTCACCGCCAAGCAAATCACCGCCTTACAACCCGGCAGGACTTCCCGTGGATCACAGCGGCGGCTCGTATTTCGTTGCAGCCATTGCATATCGCCATGACTTCCGTTTTCAATCCAGGCTTCGAATTCATCGGCATGGGTCGCACGTTTGGCATGAGCGATCCGGCAATCGTCAAAGCCAAGCTCCGCAGCCAACGCTTTCACCTTCGAGTTTAAATCGTTCATTCAGAATGAGTGAAAAAGTAACTAGCGCTCTCCAAAATTCCGGTAGCAATTTCTTTGGAATCCAGACCTGCAGTATCGATTTTCAAATGCGCAGTCTCACGATACCATGGCTCGCGCTCAGCCAGTAAAGTGGAGATTCTCTCGCGTGCATCCATGTGATTGAGCAACGGCCGATCTTGACTGCGTGATGTCCGCTCGTAAATGACATCTATTGGAGCGTGCAACCAAACCACATAACCCAGTTTATGTAACAACTTTCGGTTATCCGGTCGAATAACAACTCCTCCACCGGCCGAAATGATCTGACTTTTATCGTTCTGTTTGGCGATTTCTAGAAGCTGCAGCGATTCGAAATCACGAAACGCCTCCTCTCCTTCCTCTTTGAAAATTTCCGTAATTTTCTTTCCTATCGATTCTTCGATTGCGCGATCCATATCGATCAGCGGGTAACCCAAGCGTTGGTGGAGCTCGCGCCCCACTGTGGATTTTCCGCTGCCCATGAAACCGATCAGAACGATGTTCTTCGGTGTGACTGCAGTTTGACTCATGCGCAGATACTACATCTAAGTCGCCCTCAGGAGAAACCGGAAAATCTCAGAATGCGGGGACTTCTTGTATCAACCCCATTTTCCATGCATATTCAGCCTATGTTCGGATTGAAATTAGACCCCACCACCACATGGGGACTGCTTGGGTTGGTTTTATTCCATATCATAGGGTTTATTCATATCCTACATGCCCTGATGAATACCCGCACTTCACAGGGCACCATCGCGTGGGTGGTATCGTTGTTATTCTTACCGTTTTTAGCTATCCCGCTCTATTGGCTTTTAGGCCGCAATAAATTCGAGGGATACGTCCGTGCTAGACGTGGAAACGATGAGGAACTCAGAAAAATCGCCAAAGATATGAGCGACAACCTGAAGCAATTCTCCATCGATCACCCCGCTGAAAACTTTTTTGAACGCTGTGCCGAAGAACTCGGAGGTCTTCCTTTCACTCGCGGAAATCGACTCAATCTCCTGATTGATGGAGATGAAACATTTGAGGAGATATTCTCCGCACTCACACGCGCCGATAAATATATCTGCGTGAATTTCTTCATCGTGAAGAACGACAAGATCGGTAGAAAGTTTCAACAAATACTAATCGAGCGAGCCAAGGCTGGCGTGAAAGTCTATTTTCTCTTTGATGAAATCGGCTCTCATAAGCTTTCATCGGCCTTTTTAAATGAGCTCAAAGACGCTGGCGTCGAATGCCAATCATTCGGGGCCAATCGCTTCTGGTGGTCGCGCTTACAACTCAACTTCCGCAATCACCGAAAAATCCTCATTGTCGATGGAATCGAAGCCTATCTTGGTGGACTCAATGTCGGAGACGAATATCTGGGACGCAGCGAAAAATTCGGTGCGTGGCGTGATACTCACCTCTACATTCAAGGCCCAGCCGTTCAAGCTGTGCAGCTCGTTTTTCTCGAAGATTGGTTTTGGGCATGTAATAAGATTCCTCACCTTTGCTGGGAATCGAACGAACAACGCGAAGATCAAATCGCCGCCATCATCCCCACAGGACCTGCAGATCCCATCGAATCTTGGCAAATGCTCGTCATCGAAGCAGCGAATACCGCCCGAGAAATATTCTGGATCACCAGCCCCTATTTTGTTCCAGACGATGGAGTGATCAACGCGCTACAACTCGCTGCACTGCGTGGGGTCGATGTCAGGGTGATGCTGCCAGATCATCCGGATCACATACTCGTGTGGCTCTCTGGTTACACCTATTACGAGCAAGCCATTCCCTTCGGTGTAAAAATTTACCGCTTCAAAGCTGGGTTTTTACACCAAAAAGTCATGCTTATCGATCAACGCATGGCAGCAGTTGGAACGGCTAACCTCGATAACCGCTCATTCCGCCTGAATTTCGAAATCACCGCCTTCGTTACGGACGCTGATTTCATCCTAGAGGTGAAACACATGCTTGAGGAAGATTTCTCAAAATGCGCAGAGGCAAAAGTGGAAGAATTCACCGAAAAAACCTACCCTTTTAAAATAGCATGCCGTGCGGCGCGCTTAATGTCGCCACTGCAATAGTATGAATTAGCGCATGGCAACGCGGAGATCCGGACGCTGACGAGTGATATTTGAAAGCATTTGGCGGCAATGAGGAAACTTGACACGATCTTTCAAGATCTCCGCGCTACGCTCGAATGAGCCCCATCGCACGACACTGATTTCAACATTGCGGCGTCCCCAGATATTCATCATCTCACGGCTCGGCTGATACATATCGATGGTTCCTGTGCCAGTAAGCGCGGAACCGTAGTCATCAACCACAAAAAGCTGAGGCATGCCTTTTACGCGAAAAACCGTTCCAACTGGATAAAACGACCAATCAGCGGCGGCGCTTCTGACTTTATTGGAAAATTGAAGATAAGTTCCTGCGGCGTTTTTACTGCCGTATTGGATATGATCTGACTCCGAGCAGGTGTAAGCCGTGGTCCGAACAACCCGTTGGCGCTCAGTGAAGCTGTAAACTGGCATGCTGTGCTTGTCCTTCGGTTTAGAGGCCGCTGCCGCGATCAAAGCTTGGGTAGGCATTGGTACGGAGATGGATTCTGTAGAGTAACCACCGCGGATGTCTTTGCTTGAGAGGGTTTTGATGCTAGGTCCGCAGCTAACAATAAGCGGAAGCACTGCAAGCGAGAGGATAAGCGGGAGTTTGAGGGATCGCATAATGGTGGGATGGGTTTACAAGCGGTGAGATAGTAAAGAGGAGCTAAAGATTTGTTCCTAATTAAAAAACTTGCGGAGTAAACCCTCGGAAATGCCTTAGGGCAAACTTAAAAAACCTCGCCTCAGCCCAGAAATCGCCTCAAATCGCCTCAAATCGGGTCGAATCATGATAAAATCAGGGAATTTCCACCCCTGCCAGATCGGCAATTTTTCGAGAAATTTCCTGAAATCCTACCTTTACAACGACCGGAGTGGCACTCGAAAGCACCCCTTCGGGCGGTTCGGGTAGCTCAACCCAGGAGCGGCAACCCCCGAAACGCGTCTCGTATTCCAGCCGCCATGGCGTTTCTAACTGTGAAACTTTCACCAGTGCTAGATGAATGCTGCCCGCTGCCATCCCCTTTCCTGACCAATCAAATCTCTCTTTGATCGTCTGTTCCGTGTAGATGTGATATGGCAAAAGCTCAGCCACTTGCTCCCATTTCTCCAAAGTCACCGCAAATAAAACCTCCACGTGGTGGCTAATATCTATCAGATCCCCGGGCTCCCATTCCTTCTCTGGTTGGAAATCCCCTTCCCTCACCTGATCGAGCTGGGCGTGAAAGCGTGTGGGAAACAAAAAGAAGGAATCGTGCGCAAAAGAAAACCCCTCACGCCCCTCGTGAATCCCACCCTTGCGCAGCAAGATCACCTGCCTTCCGCTCGCCAACGCATCGCAAACCACTTGCCATTCTTTGAATGCAATAGCCATGGCTTTTTAGGTAAGATCATCAGCCGTAACCGAGCGTTGCTCCCTATTGCCCAATAACACCGCCTGCTTAGTCACGGTCTCCGGCTTATCATCGAAGCGGAAACTATGACAGTTGGGGCATAGTGCAGTGGTTTTACCCACAATCGAATCGCAACCTTCACATACCTTGTATTGATAAGGCGCTGCAGCGATTTTTGCGGCGGCTTCCGCTCGATTTGGAGATGGATTTGACATAAAGTTACAAAAGAAAAGCGGCACCGGAAAACCGGACCGCTTGACTGAAAAGATACATTTTTAATCGACTATCAGCTAATCGCGGCGATCGCTTTTGCGGTCTTGCTCTTGATGTTAGCAGCTTTGTTCGGGTGAATCAAATTGCGTTTCGCAGCTTTATCGAGCACGGAGGCCAATTTATCGCTGGCTTTGGAAGCCTCTTCTTTGTTGCCAGACGCAATCGCAACAAGTGTCTTCTTGCGGACGGTCTTCATGCGGCTTTTTTCAGCACGGTTCCGCTCAGTGCGGGTCTCGGTTTGTCTGTTGCGCTTAATTGCAGATTTGGTATTGGCCATGATTTGTAAAATTAAAAAGTCGTTTTGCGTTGCAGGGGCGGGAAACTAGTTGTCAAAACCCTCATCTGTCAAGCTCATGTTTCATATTTTCCGAGGGAAATTTCAGAAAATGGATCAACGAGCGACAAGGTTTCTCTCCGTGACCATGTTTCCTAGAGAACCACGGATCACATAAACATCCGCGCCGGTCCCGACTCGGTTATACAAATCGATCACATCTTTGGTTCCCATGCGGATACAGCCATAGGAGGCGGGCGTGCCAAGCCGATTCACTTCCGGCGTGCCGTGGATGTAGATGAAGCGGTTAAAGGCGTTGCGGTTATGCTTTTCCGTTCCTTTTAGCCAAAGAATACGACTCACAATCGGATCCCGACCCGGTGCATTAGGTTTAAGAACCTCACCCGTCGGCCTGCGGCTTTTGAAAACTGCGCCAGCCGGTTGGCCTGATCCGATTTTCTTGGCGACTTCCATGCGCCCGAGTGGGGTGCGGTTTGAGCGAGGGGTGTCTCCTACGCCAAATTTAGAGGTGGAAATTTTGTAAGTTTTGATCGGCTGATCATCACGCATCAGCACCATTTTCTGATCGCGAACGCTCACAATCATTTTGCTGCTATTATCCACGTGAGGTGCGCAGCTACTGAGATTCAGGGCTGCGAAGAGTCCTGCTACTAAAATTAGAGGTTTTGCGAACCTGTTGCGCATAAATCGATTAATGGTTATCAGGTATTTCAGTGACAGGAACTTCAGCAGATTTTGGGTCAGAGAAAGAAGGCATCATGCGTGCAATCGAACCCAAAGAAGTATAGAAGAAACCAACGGGGAATGGAAGTAGAAGAATCGCGGAAGACCAGTTTCCTTTCATCGCAGCCTCGACCACGACGAATAAAAAGAAGAAGCCAAACAGCAACTCGACGACCGGTGTAAGCGTCTTGATCGCCTTATAGCTGCTCTTTTTCCAATCCGAGTTCTTTTGCTCAATCCCATATTTCGGAGTGCGGATGAATGCGGTTTGATGATTGAAAATAGCCTCCATGACCGCTTTGGCGTTAGTAATGGACATGCCGATTCCGAGCGCGAGCAAGAGCGGAAGGTAAGGAATTTCTTTCCACCAAGTTTTAGGACGAAGCGCTTTCTGCGAGGTAAGGTAGAAAAGAATCACCGAAACCGAAGCGAAGAAGAAGATCGGAACGTTGACGAGATAGTAGGTCATCTCCCCAAATTTGGGTTGGGTTTCCTGGCTTGGATAGATCAAGAAGCACAAGCAAATCAAAAGGAGATAAGCAAAGTTCGAAGTCAGATGCGCTGTAGCCTCCATTTTCACGAACAATGGCACATTGCTTCTCCAGATCGCAGGCAGAACCTTTTTGCAAACTTGGATCGAACCTTTGGTCCAGCGGTGCTGTTGGCTCTTGAAACCGTCCATATCAACCGGAAGCTCGGCAGGAGTCTCAACGTCGTTGAGGAAAATGAAGCGCCAGCCTTTGAGCTGCGCACGGTAACTGAGGTCCATGTCCTCGGTGAGAGTATCGTGTTCCCAACCACCTGCGTCCGCGATGCAGGATTTCCGCCAGATACCGGCAGTGCCGTTGAAGGTGAAGAATCGACCCGAACGGTTACGAGCGGTTTGCTCCAGCTCAAGGTGACCATCGAGGAACATCGCCTGAATACGGGTCAAAACGTTGAACGTGCGGTTCAAATGCCCCCAACGAGTCTGGATCATGCCGATTTTATCATCGGTGAAATAGTTGATGGTTTTTAACAACACATCTGCGTTTGGAACGAAATCAGCATCCAGAATAAAAAGATACTCGCCCTTGGCGTAATGAGTGCCGTTTTCAAGCGCACCGGCCTTGTAACCTGTGCGATCCGTGCGGTGAATGTGCTCCGCGTCAAAACCCAGTGCCCGCATCCGCTCAATACCTGCTTTGCAGATCGATACCGTGTCATCGGTCGAATCGTCCAAAAGCTGAATCTGGATCTTATCTTGTGGGTAATCGATCTTAGCAACCGAATCCAACAAGCGGTCCACCACGTGCATTTCGTTAAAAACCGGTAACTGAATGGTCACCAACGGCAATTCATCAAAGTTTTTCAAAGGCTCCGGACGCTTTCTAGAATGCTTCAAATAGAGGAAAATAATCGTCAACCGATGAGAGCCATAACCAGCAAGGCCGATCAATACGGTCATGTAAGCGAAATACCAGAGAGGCGAAGTAATATCCATATGAGTAAGAGGTAAGCTTGTTACGGTGTAAATAATGCGAATTTACCAAGTATCTTAAAAATTAAGGATTACTTAACTTTTAAGATAAATGAGAGAAACTCCCTCGGGCAGAGGACAACAAACCACCCCCTCGCTTGTCAAGGCTGAAGTCCGCGATTTACTAGGAAACGACGATATCACCTTAGGGTATTGAGGCCAATTTCACACATTTGCTGAAAATGATGAATTTGGCTCATGCTTCCTACCGGCCCAACGCAGATCGGACTTCTTGAATCAGTTGATCCGCCATATCTCCATCCATCCAACTAGCGATTTTTTCGGCTTTTTCACCAACGATGAGTTCCACACGCTTCATCGATTTGTTGTTACTTGAGCCGGAAATAGTGCCGCGGATATCATGGACTTGATTACGAGGAAACGAACGATCCTCCAGAATCAAGCCCTTGCGATACGTGCGAATCGATATTTCAGCTTCGTTGCCTTCGATGCGGCGGTCTTTGCTCATCGCTCTCAAAGTTGAGAAAGTCATTCCTAAGCCTATCAAAATGAATATTGAACAAAACAGAATCCAAACCGTCCGAAATCCATTTTCTAATAGAAAATGGAAAAATCGGAAAGCACTCATTTCATCTGGCAACGGTTCCCCGTCGATTACAAAAATGCCTATACAAACAAACCCCATTCCAAATATCGCGAAAAACAACGAACTGAAGACAGCGCTGGCAGCGGGCTTCGGAATAGATACTGAGAAAACGGATTTGCGTGTGTCGATCTTATTTGTGCCAACCTTAATGGGCGCCAATCCGTTCGTTACTTTTTCGGATTCAATGTTCTTATTGCCAGCCAGAACTCGGTTGAAATCCGTAACCAACCAAATCTTTTCCTCCGCTGTTAAGGCCGATCCAAAACGTATTTTTCCGTCTGCGCCTCGGATCTCAATTCCGTATATAGGTTTATAGTTCTGTTGATAAAACTCCTTTTGGGACACCGAGCTGATGCTCGATCTTAAGAGTGATTTTTCACTAGTCTTACCAAAGAGTTCCTTCCGTAGCGTGATCTGATCGCTCCCAAAAGTGACGGATTGTCTCATGTATTTTTGGCGAAAAGCCGCATATAACATACCCAAACCCACTGCCCAAAAGATTCCGAAAAATGGGATCATGACCCATAGCGGCATATTGCCCTCGATTTTTCCGCCTGTCAAAAAAGCAAAAAGAAATCCTCCGCTAACGGTTCCGGTAATAAGCAACCAAAACACCGAGAAGTACATAAAGAACCCGAATTTTCCAACAGCAGGAATATGCCAAATCACCGTTTCTGATCCCAGCGATTCACGCCGGATTTTTGTGCCGGCAGGCGGTTGTTCAGATATCCAAACTTTCTTCTCAGGAGTCGAATTCGCGGCCCATTCGCTCAATGAAGACCTAGTGCCACAGCTCGGACAAATCATCAGGATATCCCAGCTTTCGGGTAAATTCCCCGCTGCTCCACCACATTCCGGACACGCCAATTCGCCACTCTTCAACTTCGCCCGCACGTTCGCCTTCTCCAAGGCCTCAACCACTTTTTTGAACATGTCTATATCTTAAACACATTACCGCTAGGAAGATCAAGTGCGGTGAATGCATGTGGCGGCGGATACAATTTGAGGGCATGTTAAAGAGATGTCCTCGGCCCTCCATCTCCGCTCCGCTCAGATTACCGCCACGAAACACTTCTCTTGGACTTTTGAATTTAACGCCTAGACTCCACACCGTATGCGACTCGCCGTATTAAACATTGTTGGTCTATCAAAATCTCTGCTTGGAGAAAACGCGCCAGGGATAACTGCGTTCGCTGAAAAACACGGGCTACAAACTTACAAGCCGGCTTTCCCCGCCCTTACCACGACCTCTCAGTCGTCGATTCTAACAGGCACTCCTCCCGAACAACACGGCATCGTCGCCAATGGCTGGTATGATAGAGAAACCGCCGAGGTGCGGTTTTGGAAACAATCCAACCACATCGTTCATGGCGAAAAAATATGGGACACACTCCGCCGCGAACTAAAAGCCACCAACCCGAGCTTCACCTGCGCGAAATTGTTTTGGTGGTACAACATGCATTCCAGCGCGGATTTCACCATCACCCCGCGCCCGCTTTACCCCGCCGATGGATCGAAACATTTCGATGTCCATACCCAGCCCATGGAAATGCGCGACGCACTAAAAGCCGATCTCGGCCCGTTTCCCTTCCCAGCCTTTTGGGGTCCTGCAGCAGGGATCGCTTCTTCGGAATGGATCGCCGCTTCCGCAAAATGGGTGGAGGAAAAGCATCAGCCCACGCTCTCGCTCGTCTATCTTCCACACCTCGACTACTGCCTACAAAAAGACGGCCCGTCGGCTGCAAACATCCCAGGCGAAATCCGCGCAATCGACCGCGTGGTCACCGATCTCATTTCCTTCTACGAATCCCGCAACATCCGCGTCCTACTCCTTTCCGAATACGGCATCTCACCGGTCGATCAACCCATTCACCTCAATCGCCTTTTTCGCGAAAAAGGTTGGCTATCCATCAAAAACGAACTGGGTCGCGAAACCCTCGACTACGGCGGTTGCAAAGCGTTCGCAGTGGCCGACCACCAGGTCGCGCACATCTATATCAACGATCCATCGCTAAAATACGAAGTTCGTGAGTTGTTAGAGAAAACCTCAGGTATCGATGAAATCCGCGACCGCAATCACGACCGCGCAGGCGACCTCATCGCCATCGCAAAACCCAACGCCTGGTTCACCTACTATTTCTGGAAAGACGATGCACTAGCCCCAGACTTCGCCCGCACCATCGATATACACCGCAAACCCGGCTACGATCCCTGCGAACTTTTCATCGATCCCGCGATCTCTTTTCCAAAATTGAATATCGCTAAGTTCTTGTTGAAGAAGAAGTTTGGGATTCGCGGTTTGTTAGACGTGATCCCGCTCGATGCTAAACTCGTCAAAGGCTCGCACGGAAGAGACGATGTTCCAGATTCCGAGAAACCTGTTTTAATCGGTTCATCTCACCCCATTCAATTCGCATACGATCTCAACACGGCGATTCGTGCGGAGTTTTTGTAGTTTACCTTTTTTCTCTCTCTTCCCTAATCACAGAAAGAGCATCATACAGCGCGAGGAAAATCAGAACGATGGCGTGAATCGCTGATGCACCCCACCAGACCAAGAATCGAGTCGTGCTTCCGGCCAGCCAGTCATTGACCCCCCATTGGCCGATGCCTATCCATGCGAGCACGAACAACAACCAAACGGATAGAATTTTTCGGCGATAAACACGATCGCGCAGCATGCTTTTCGCGATGCTTTTACTGCTGTCCCAATCTGATGGTGTTTGACTCATTTTTAAATGCTTATGTTGATTCCTTAAAACTATACATTACCACGGCGACTCCTGACTTGTCGTCGCCGCTACTTGGCAGTCAAATCATCGAACCATCCGCCTCTGGCGGTGACCCATTTGCCTTTTTTTATAATTTTAGAGAATCCCAAACCGTTTTTTGCAGCGGCTTCGAACACGTCCCAGGCTTGAGTTGCGAGGATTCCAGAGACGACGAGGTCGCCGCCTTTGGCGAGGGATTTCGCGATCACTGGCCAAGCTTCGATCAGAACTGTGGAGAAAAGATTCGCGGCAACAACGTTGTATCCGCTTTTGCGAGGTTTCCATTTCAGGACATCCTGATCTTTCATGACGATCTCCGGGGTGCCGTTGCGTGCAGCATTTCGCTTCGCGACATTGACGGCGAAGGGATCGAAATCGCAGCCCCAGACCTCGGTCGCGCCGAGTTTTCTGGCTGCAATCGCCAGCAAACCGGTGCCGGTTCCTAGATCTGCGACGCTCCATGATTGGTCTTTCCGCTCACGGGCGATATCGACCAGAAACCGAAGGCAAGTGGAGGTCGTGGCGTGATCTCCGGTGCCAAAAGCCATTTCCGGCGGGATCACGATCACCTCGCGAGTGGGATGTTTACGACTCAATTCTTTGATCTTTTTAGGATCGGACTCCGCAGAAACGAGAAAGACATCGCGGATTTTGAGAGGTTTGGGGAGTTCGGGAGTCTTATTCCACTCAGCCTCTTTCACGCTGCGAACCGATCCACCGAACTGCTTTTTGATCCCTTCAGCTTCTTTTATATTCTGGCAATACACCTGCAAACGCACGGATTTCCCGCCTTTGATATACTCTAAGACGAAATTCGGATTTCCCGAGAATCGCTCTTCCCAAGCATCGATCCAACGTTCCCCTGCAAGCTTTGACCATAAAAACATATACGCGAAGATTCATCGAGCACGGCCTGTCAGGCAAATAAAAAACCCGCTGAATTCAGCGGGTCGACAAGGAGAAGAATGGAGCGGGCGATGAGATTCGAACTCACGACATCCACCTTGGCAAGGTGGCGCTCTACCACTGAGCTACGCCCGCGTTGCATAACGCGTGTGCGGAGTTGTTACCCTACCGACGAGTGCGATCAAGAGAATTTTAGAGAAATTATCAAAAAATTTCCTTCGCACATGGCTATCGCGGCTTTACCCATACCCAGCCCGTTTTATGTCAGACAAACTCGCCCAAATCATCGTCACCAAGCATCAAGAAGTCGAAGCCCTACTGCCTCGCGCCGGTCACCTGCGTGCTGCGGCCCTGCAACGAAATGAATTTCGCGGCTTTCGCGCAGCCCTAGATCGCGGTCCCAATCACCTTGCCTTGATCGCCGAAGTCAAAAAAGCCTCCCCATCCGTTGGCTTGATCGATCCAAATTTCGACCCCATCCGCCAAGCCGGACTGTATATCGATGGCGGTGCTTCCTGCCTTTCGATCCTGACCGATGAAAAATATTTCCAAGGTTCATTGGGTTATCTCTCAAAAATCTCCGAGTTTTCCCCCATCCCTCTGCTACGCAAAGATTTTACCATCCACGAAACGCAGATCCACGAGGCGGTGATCGCTGGCGCGGATGCGATTCTGCTCATCGTCGCTGCGCTTGATGATTCGCTACTCAGACGCCTTTACGATGAGGCAAAATCCTTCCAGCTCGATGTTTTGGTTGAGGTTCACGATCTTCACGAAATGGAACGCGCTCTTGATCTGGGCGCGGATTTGATCGGAATCAACAACCGCAATCTGAAAACCTTTGAGATCGATATGGCGACCACCGAACGTCTCGCCGAAGAAGTTCCAGACGATGTGATCCTCGTTTCCGAAAGCGGTATCAAAACCCATGATGACGCCCTGCGCGCCTTGCGAGCTGGTGCTAACGCCTTGTTGATTGGTGAAACGCTGATGCGCTCAAACGATCCATCGCGAGAAATCGAAGATTTCCTCGCCCTCACGGAATGATTATCTAGAATTTCCCCTATGGTTATCAAAAATCTCCTTTTCGCCGCTATCCTCGTTCAAGGATCTAACCTTGTTCTCGCCGAAGAACTTTCCCCTAAAATCACTGGTAATGAGGTCGGTTGGCGCGCATTGCAGAAAGCGGATTTCGTCACGGTGAACAGCAATCCAGATACTTGGGTTTTCGACGACGCAAAAGCCGAGATCGCATGCACGGGCCAACCTGTCAGCGTGATCCGCACGGAGAAATCATTCACAAATTTCGAACTCCGCGTTGAGTGGATGCATGAAAAACCTGCGGGTAACTCGGGGATTTTCGTTTGGACCAGCAAAGCATCACTCGATGAACTCAAAGCTCCGGGACTCCCCAAAGAAGGCATCGAAGTTCAGATTCTCGATCTCGGATACAAGGCGCACTTCGAGAAAAGTTCCGGCAAGAAAAGTGATTGGTTCACCTGCCACGGCGATGTCTTTCCAGTCGGCAAAGCCAAGCTCAAACCTTTCGCCCCGATATCACCCGATGGCACGAGAAGTTTCCCAACCGCAGAAACCACCAAGCCTTCTGGTGAATGGAACCATTACTACATCCGCGCAATCAATGGCGAGATCCGCCTTTGGGTAAATGGAGTCGAAGTTTCCGGCGGAAACAACGCTTCACCTAACAGCGGACATCTCTGCCTCGAATCCGAAGGCTCCCCAATTCGTTTTCGTAATTTGAAAATCAGGGAGCTTCCTTAACCATGAATTCTCATCCAAATGATCCTCTGCACGGTTACACCCTGCAAATCATCGTAGAGCGTCTCGTCGAGGAATACGGCTGGGATGAGCTATCAGATCGCATTAAGATCCGCTGCTTCGCCACTGATCCATCGATCAAATCCACTCTAACATTTCTCAGGAAAACTCCGTGGGCGCGAAACAAAGTCGAAACGCTTTTTATTGAGCTTTTGAGAGAACAAGAGTAACTTCAATAAATCCACCCTTCACTCACACGGTAGCGTCCAACCACTTCCCTTTGAAGTGTAAGCGCGTGAACAAAATGGACTGGGTGAACAAATCCACACTGAACACGATCCACACACCGGTGACAGTGATCAGATCATAATGGGATAACAACCCGAGCACACCGATCCTGTAAAACAACATGCTGCTGAACGCCCAGCGCATCACCAGACGCGGAGCACCCGCACCACGCATGGTCGTTTTCAAAATGATACAGGTCGCAAAAAACGGCTGGGTCAGACCACAAACAATCAGCAAGGGCCCCGCCAAATTCACAAGCAGCTCGCTGCCGGGAGCCAATAGCCCGATCAGCCACTCACGCCCGATCACGAAGCTCATCCCCATCACAAACATGACTGCCACCGCCAGCTTCCATGCGAACCGAACCGCACGAACCGCCATTTCCTTGGATCCGGCACCGAGATACTGACCTGTTAGAGCTGCGGCGGCCGCCGCAATCGCAAATCCCGGTAGAAAACTCATCGCTTCCAACCTCACAGCTATGAAATACGCACCCAACGCACCTTCTTGATCAAGCTTTGAAATAACACGCAAACCATACGATTGAATCATCCACATAACCGAGACTTCGATCGCCTGCGGGACACCGACACGCCAGATACGGGCGATGGTTTCAAAGTGAAAATTCAACGCCTCGCGTTCCCAGCGCAGACCTTCGCTTTTTTTGAAAGCAAGGATGATAACTACCATCGCCAACCCGGCGATCCATCCGATTACGGTTCCCAGAGCAATCCCTTGCACGCCCATGTTGCCGAAAGGTTCGGGGCCAAAAACGAAAAGCACACTGGTGCCGATGTTCACGATATTGACGACCAACATCGCGAAGAACGGAGTTTTAGTATCGCCTGATCCACGCAACGCGGCATTCACCGCAAACATCGCACCGGCTATCGGTCCCGACCATGCGAGCACGCGGATGTAGTTTTCAGCATGCACCGCAGCAGCGGGTGTGAGGCCCATCCACTGAATCAAAAGATCCGTACCAGCTTGAAGCACAAGCGCTGCAGCAAAACCCGCGATCGCACCCAACCACAAACCTTGCCCCAAACCAAGACTCGCCAATTTCGAATCCCCAGCCCCCGTCGCCCGGGAAACCAAAGCCATCACACCCGTAGCCACCGCGCCTTGGAAAATAAACATAAACCAAGCGACATATCCGCCGAGCGACATTGCATCCATAATGGGAATACTATCCGCTCCCGATGACATCCGACCCGCGATCAGGATATCCGTCATCCCGACAAAGAACGCGAGTATTTGTTCTAATAACGGCCACATCGACAGCGTTAGAACCTGCATAGTGAGGCTCATCTCGCCGAGTTTACCAGGCAGTTTGACTGCCTTGTCAGGCCCGTCAGCTACCACCGATATATTGGGTTGATCCATCCGCGGCAACCCTCGCCTCATGCGAGCGTGGGTTCAATCCAAGTTTTCAAAAATCAAGCACGCCGCAAATATTCAGGCACTTGTTCACGTTGGTTGGCCGGAGACACCGCAGGACTGGCGAAATTGACAACAGCTCCAATACCTGCCGCATGGCTTCCGCCCAAACGAGCTTCGACCTCGATCTCTGGAAACCGATAGCGCGCTCTGGATCTCAACCAAATAACAAGTCCACATAAAACTACGATCGAACCCAGAGCCGCCGCCGCGATCAACGCAGGTTCGCGATACTTTTCCGGAATCATCTCCAAAAGATCTGTCCGCTTTTTCTTAGGCGAGACAACCGTGACTTTCTCCACAGCAAGCTCAACTGGGGCTTTACCAGAAACTTCATCCATCATGCGTTCCATCCAGTAAGTGCGAATCGAAAACTGCATGACAAATTCCTCTAACTGCTCAAACGAACCGTTGGCACGCATCGCTCGGATCAATGAACTCTGCACGGATCTTTCTCGTTCAGAAGTAGACACCGCTTTCGCGATACTCGGACTAAGTTCCATCTGAGTTCGATTCGGATTTCCATAATAATAACAGAGAACCACCACAGGTTTACCTTGGGAGAAATGTCGATCAACGAAATCCTTATACAGACCATCGGTTGGAAGTTTTTGATTTTCTCCGAAAACGAAAAGATACAAATCGATCGTTGAATCAGCCGCATGATTATCGAGTAAGGTTTCGATTCCCTTGCGTTGTTGAACCGAAATTAATGCCTGCGGATCGATCAGAAAGCGGATCGGCTTCTTGGTAAAATATTTATCTACCAGAGCGGATTCGATTTCTTGGTATTGCGAATCCACTTCCGGAACCTCCTCTACCACGGGAACCTCCGTTTCCGGCGTAGCCCATGCCGACTGGAAGCCTAACAAAAAAACGATAAACCAAAGCTTCATCGCTCCACCTCCTTTTCGGCATTTTTATGAGTGCTTGCTTTCTTTGAATCGTGTTGCCGAAGCTTTTTCACCACATCTCGCAGACCCCCGGATTTTCCATATTTGCGTTCGTATTTTTCAGGATCACGTCTTGCTTGGCGACAACGTTTTTTAAGCAATTGCTCCAGGGCGCGAAGGCTTCGTAGAGCACCCTCCGCATATCGTCCCTCCAACCAATAGGCATGTGCACGGGACAAACAATCAAAACTATCTTTCTCTTCCAAATACGGATCTAGCAAATATCCATGCGTCATTCCCGCTGTCTTCGTATCAGGATCAATCACAATCAAAATCCCGTTTTCATTCGGCTTCTCGATCGGCACGTCTTCAAACACCCCACGATTTAACAACCAAAATCCAAACTGCCTGAGCTGACCCGATTCACCCATGCTACCCGTATAAATAGCGACAAAAACTTGAGGAAATGCATGCGCAATTCGATCCATCACCTCCTCCAATAAATTACGCTGGTGGCGTCGGAAAATCCCGGCAGCATCAGTTAAACTCCGAAGTTTGATTTCTTCCTTTCCGAACAATTGATCCGCATCCGCGAGTGAAAACCCACAATGTGGGCATGTTGCTGCAGCTCTATGGATTTGCTGCACACATCGAGGACATTTCATGACCGCCACCTAAGTATGGAAGCGCTGTCGATTGGTCAAAATAAAACGTATCCAGCACCTGCCAAGATCGAAAAATAGAGCTATTTCTGTTGCATCATCGAATCACGCATTTCGACAATTAATTGCATATCTTCCTTACGATGCAACCGTCCGAAGGCATCGATCATGTTATTGAGCATTCTCATCAAAATCGTCCCGAGGTCGGCAGATTCCCGCAGATGTTGTCGCTGTTCAGGCGTGAGATCGTTCATGGGATCAGTGAGCACATATTGAGCATGCATTTTACCACGATCAAAACAATCGATCACAATAGGTTCCGCGTCTTCAAAAATCCTACACAGGAAATGACCAGGGAAAGATATCCCTTGGATGTCCATGCTCAACCGCTGACCAACTAACATGTAAATGATTCCAAGACCAATTGGATTGGAAATCCCAGATGAAATGCACCATGCAAGATCGCTGTTTCTCGGATCATAGTAATACTTGTGGTTTCCGCTCAACCGATCCTCTTCAAATAGAAAAATCCTCAAATCATTTTCGGTAGCTCCCATGGAATAGATCGCCTGGAATTCCTCGGCGAGTAAATCTAGCGCATCAGACAAAGGCTGGCGTAGCGAAATTCCATCGTGCAAAAAATCTGATAGCAAGCGCAGCTGACTTTCAAATAATTCCCAATCATCTTCCAATGCCGCAGAACCAAATCGTGGCGTCAGCCATTCTTCCCTGAGTGTTTTGCGACGCACCGTCTGCAAAATATCCTCCAAAATATCTAGTTCCTTGGTATTTAGATGAGCCGCCACGCCCGGAAGAATCTCACTGAGATCGCCGCCTACATGACTCAACTTATCCACGACCACCGAACGCACTTCAGGTGTTTCGTCATCCAGCAAGCGCAACAACGCTGCCAGTTCTTTGATATCGGGGGAAGTCAGGTTCATCTCTGAAAAAGTATGGAAGAAATCAATCACTTCCGCAGCACAAGCAGAGCGGAATATTGAAATAATACACGCTCTATTTATTTCGTTCTGCTCAAATTATCGATTTTTAATATCTACAATGAGGTCATCAAAAAGGGCGTCGCCACCGCTGTTACCACTACGGTCGAGGCTTATCTTATCGAGCTTTCCTATATCAGCAGCTTTAATGAGCTGATGGGTGTTAAATCGCTTTTTGCCATCATTCACCGTAACATCAAGTGCTACATCACCATTGGGTTGGCGTTTCACATCGATACTCATCAGCAGTAACTTATTGGTCGGCGGATCAAAACCCATGTCGGTATTTTGCTTAATTTGGATCTTGTTATCGATCCGTTCGAGACGAAACGCACCAGTCCTGTATCCAGGATGAAACAAAGATCTTACATTACCTATAGAGAGACCGATATGAGAGATCCCCTCACCACCGGGTTGAGCTCCTAGTTTAACCTCAATACGAAACGTATCGGGAAACTCGGCCTCACCCGTCATTTTCTTCGAATCAAGTATCAACCGTTGATCGCTCTCAACTCCTGCATTTTTCAAGTGCGCGACCCCATCCACCACTGAGCCATCCTTTCCTTCATAACGAAAGCGGCGATATTCGTTTTTAAGTGACGGTGCCGCTTTGTTGAATAATTCAACAAATAGCTCCTGTGGAGCATCTACCACCTCTTTTTGCTGTCTTTCAAGCAATAGGCTGGCAATGGCTTGCTTCAATAAGTCATCCTTCTTCCAGCGTCCCTCGGCCTCGAAAACCTGCGCGATTTGTTTCAGCCTAAATCGCACCTCCGGATCGTCCGAGTTCTGTTTATCACGTATCGCAGGAAGGGCATTTTTACCCATTAGCTCGATTTTCTTCTGAGCATCTTCACGCTCCTTAAACTTCTCCGAACCAAGCTGAGTAATGGCCTGCTCAAACCCCTCCAATGAATGAGCCTGCTCCTTCTGTAATTTCTCCAGCGCCTCAGTTTCGGTGGATAATCCCTGTTCTTTCAGTAGCTCAAGCCGCCAGTCTCCTAGTTCTTCCGCATGAACAAACATCAAGTTCAGTGAAATAACACATGAAATGCTTCCGAGCATTCGAATCAAATACATAAAAAACTCTGTCTTTATATTCTCAGTAATTCAAACGCTATTCTCAGGACATCATTCGAAGCTTCCGGCACGGAAACGAAGAATGGTGCGCGATACTGGGTTCGAACCAGTGACCCCCTCCGTGTCAGGGAGGTGCTCTACCACTGAGCTAACCGCGCAATATGGGTTTAATCGTATGTGTGTTAAATGTCGTGTGCTAAATTGTCGTTTTTTCTACTTCACAAGCTCCATGAGCTTCTCGTAGCTGCTGACGACGTCGTATTTCACTTCATTTGAGGTGATCTTGGCAAAGAATTTCTTAGCGCAGTTGATGCGGGCGGATTCGATCTCGCGGAGTTCGAGCGATGACATGCTGCCTTTGGTCTCGGCGATGAAATAGA
>JANPEG010000053.1:0-4417 GCA_031431855.1 Akkermansiaceae bacterium
TGACTCCTTCGACATCAACCGCGGCCTGCGCGTCGCTCGCAAGCTCCTGCTCGATCTCGCCAACATGGGCATGTCGTCCGCCACCGAGTTTCTCGATACGATTTCCCCTCAATACATCGCCGACCTCATCTCATGGGGCGCGATCGGTGCCCGCACCACGGAATCCCAAATCCATCGCGAACTCGCTTCCGGCCTCTCCATGCCTGTCGGCTTCAAAAACGGCACTGGCGGTTCCATCCAGCTCGCGCTCGATGCGATCCAATCCGCCTCTCGCCCGCACCATTTTCTCTCAGTCACCAAACAAGGCGTCTCTGCCATCGTTTCAACCACTGGAAACACCTCCTGCCACCTCATCCTGCGTGGCGGAAAAACCGGCCCGAACTACGAGGCCGAACACGTGGCCGACGTGGAGAAAATGCTCACCGAGCAGAACCTCCCGCTTTCGATCATGATCGATTGCTCACACGGTAACTCGAACAAAGACTACCGCAACCAACCACTCGTCGCGAAAAACATCGCCAACCAAATTGCAGACGGCTCGAAAACTATCACCTCCGTGATGATCGAATCCAACCTCGTCGAAGGCAACCAAAAGCTCCACCCGGATCTATCCAAACTCACCCGCGGTCAATCCGTCACCGATGCCTGCATCAACTGGGACGACACCGTAGAAACCCTCGAAGCCCTGGCAGAGGCCGTTAGAAAACGCAGGGGTTAGTTTATTCAATTCGCAAACAACTTACTCGCTGCGCTGCTGATCTCCTATTGACTCTTGGGCTTCTCCACTGCATCCACTTTCACCTCCGGCCCGTAGCCAATCGTACTGAACGGACCAACCGGTTGACCATCTTTGTTGTAGAGGAGATTCCCCTTTGGATGCTGGGTGTAGGCATAACGGACGGCAATGGGTTCGGATACGAATTTGTTAGAAACAATGAGTTCCGAACCATCGATTTTTCCCTCAGCCCAGTGCCATGTACCATCCTTGGCCTGAATCGAAAGCCACTCGATTGGAGCATCCGGTGCTGGCACAGGTGGCAGAAATCCATCTTTCTTGGCAACCATCAGTCCGATTTGCGCATTATCGAAGGAAACTCGGATAACAGAACCTTCGATGACGTGCTTGGTATAGAGCGGGCTAGTTGATATATCTTTGAAACCATAGACTTTCTGCAACACCGAGCGAGCAAGTCGCTCTCCGGTATCGTATTTGTTTGGCGGATGCTCTCCAGGCGCTCCCACATCGATGGTCACCGCCATGCCGGTATTTTTTAATGCCAAAGTTTCAAAATACGCCTGACGAATCTCAGCACGACCATCGCCACCCGCTGGATTTTCCAGAGAAGATGCACTGATCCCCGGCAACTGCACGAAATGCACGGGAAAATCTCCCTGATTCCATGCCTTGCGCCAACCCGTGATCAGCGACTCCAGCTTGGGCTGATAGAGTCGGCCATCCTTTTCATTACTTTCACCCTGATACCAGATCGCACCTCGAATGCCGTAACCTACTAGAGGAGCGACGAGAGCAGAGTAATTACCGCCTGTTGCATAAGGTTCCTGATTCAACCAGGACTCAATGTTAGAACCACCCACAGCAGTCGCAATGAGACCGATAGGAACCAAGGCATCCTGTTGTAAACGCCTAGCGAAAAAGAAGGCGGTCCTTCTGAATACGGGTGCTGTATCGGGCGCGCAGACGACCCACGCGGCATCACCTGGCACAAACTGGCGCAAGGCTGGGTAGTTTGCTTTCTCAACTGTATCCTCCGGAAAATGACCGCTCTTGTTTGTCCTGATCGCGCCAGCCATGTTAGATTGTCCCGCGCAGAACCAGACATCGCCCATGACCAAATTCTTGATCTCCTTCGATGCCTTCACTCCGTCTTTCTCACAGGTGACGATCATCGTTTCACCCACAGGGGTATCGTTGACGGTTTTCAGGCGCTCAGCCGGCATGGCATCGAGCACAATTTTCCAACTCCCATCCTTCTGCGCGACGGCAGTTTTAGTTTGGCCTTTAAAGGCAACACTCACCTTAGCGTCGGGCTGTGTATTACCCCAAATTGGCAAAGCGAGTTGCTGTTGAAGGATCGCATTGTCAACAAAAGGAGCCGAGATTCCGACTTCAAGCGGCGCTTCCACCGAGGTTTGGGCCGTAGTGACTTCAATCAAAAAGGCCACAAATAACATTTTGGCGATAGCGCTCAAAGGAATCTGGATTGTTGGAATGATTTTCATCGAAGTTATTTACGTAGGAAAGTTTGAGATGTTTTTCGATACGAATGCGAGACATTACATTTCTAGACATGGACTCCTTCGCAGAAACCTGTCATTCAAAGTCATGCGATTATTCATCATCCTACTTCTTACTGCCGCTATCTCCCATGCGGAACCCGCAAAGGAAACGATCATCGCGATCCAACCGCTGGGCGAGGTGCAACAAGTGCGACTCGATATCGTGAAGAAAGGCTTGGAAGATGCCTTCGGGCTCAAGGTCGAAACTCTGAAAACCAAACCCTTACCCAAAGAAGCATGGTATGAGCCGCGTAGTCGCTATCGCGCAGACAAACTCCTCAATTTTCTAGACGATCAAACCGCAGCGAAATACCGCATCGTGATCGGGCTGACCTCCAAAGACATTTCAACCACCAAAGACGAACACGAAGATTGGGGAATCTTCGGCCTAGGTGAACTAGGCGGACGCGTTTGTGTGGTGTCCACTTTCCGACTCAATGCCCGTGGAGCCGATGAAGCGAAACTCCGCGAACGCATGAGAAAAGTCGCAATCCACGAGATCGGTCACGTGATGGGACTGGATCATTGCCCAACTAAAGGCTGTGTCATGCGAGATGCGGAGTCGAGTATCCTGACGGTGGATGAGGAAAGCGGAAAGTTTTGTGAGACGTGTAAGGCGGAGTTAGAGAGGTGAAAAGTTCCATCATTCATCATCCCTCTCTCTAACGATCCATGCGCACCGCATAACACTCTACTGATTTGCGTGAGTCATTTATTTACGCGACGAGACAATGCGCCAAGTCGCGAACAATGTCAGCAATGCGCCTGAAATTTCCATCCAGTGGAATGATTCACCGAAGATAGCATAACTACCTGCAGCGGTCATCAACGGCAACAACATCTGGAGTGAGGATCCACGCGAGACCGACATGAACTGATAGGCGCGGGTCATTACCAGTTGAGCGATGGTCACAATGACAGAAGCAATGATTAATCCCACCCAAGCGGATGTTGGCAAGGCAGTGAGTTTCATCGCAGAAGGAGAGGCAAGGAGCATACTGTAGAGCGCCTGCGAAGCGTAGATCGTCGCCGGATGTTCTTCATGGCGCAAACGCCGGATGATCACAACCACCCAACCGGCACCAGCTGCCCCCGCAAGTGCCAATAAGTCATAGAGAGACGGTTCTAATAATTTACCGTCATCGCTCAAAAAAACGACAAGACCTCCGAAACTAACCAACATCCAAATTAGTGACGAACGTCCGATTTTTTCCTTCAGCCAGATGGCCGCGAAAATCGTCGCGAAAATTGGATAGGTGAGGTTCAATATAACCGCGCGACCTGCTCCGATTTTCACAATCGTGATGTAGAAAGCGATGATGCTCAAAGCTCCAACGAAACCACGAATAGTGATAAGCCCTCCTTTGACCAAGCGCTCTGGCTTCAGTCCACGACCCCAACCATACATCGCAAACACCAGAACCAACCCGAAAACACCGCGTAAAAAAGTAGCCAGCCAACCATCGACTTCTGGCGTGTGCTCAGAGACAGCTCGGATCAATAGCGTGTTGATGGCAAATAAAACCACAGAACCCAGCATGAACAGCACACTGCGGCGATCGAACGAGTTATCGGTATTTGAATGCATTTCGGTTTATCGGTTGAACCGGAATGCCCTTGCGGTGAAAGGGACTCGTTGTGATTCCCGAAATCGACCGTCTGGCGGGCGCTCCGGAGAATCTGGCGGATGTTTTAACCGTCTTCAATTCCCATGCGCCTGCGCGAGCTTCCAAATCTTGGAAGCGCGGGCTTTGGCTCGTAGGACGACGACGTGAAACATCAGGCGGTGAATAAAGTGAGTTATTCTGTGAACGTCAAACCTCAATTTATCTAACAATTTATATCCGCATGGCTTGCCTCCAGAACATCCGAAACGTAGGCGCAGGATGAATCGGAGAGGGATTGACTACGCTACGCTCCGTCCCTGCAGTTTGCGCTGCGCGGAAATGATGAATGTTTTGCGTTTCGCAAAACTCGTCAGTCAAACCCCGGTTGCCTGCGGCAAGGGGTTCTTGACCCTCCCTGAAACGCCAACACCCCAGCCCTGCGAGCAGGACTGGGGTGTTGGCGGAGAGGGAGGGATTCGAACCCTCGGTGAGTATTACCCCACGTCCGATTT
>JANPEG010000054.1:0-3317 GCA_031431855.1 Akkermansiaceae bacterium
CTCAACCGCCAACAAACCATCAGCACCAATTCCGCGATGACGATCGCAGAGCGCGGCGATGGTGTCATCGTCGAGGGAGATCGATAAGTCGCGGTTGTCGATGACGATGAAATCGTTACCGGCGCCATTCATTTTGTAAAAGTGGAGAAGCATGGGAAAAGTTTGCTAGTTACTAGTTTTAAGTTTTGAGAAAAGAGTGGAAGATCAGTTACAGCGGAGTTATAGGGTCAGAAGCCCGTAATCAAGTGCAAGAAAGCGTTTTCTCCGCTCTAAGCTCCCAGCTCTAAACTCTTATAGCATCAATCAAAGGCTTTGCGAAATCCCTGACGGCCTGGGCTGGATTAGAGAGATTTTCCTCGATGCGCTTGACGATGGCGGAGCCGACGATGACGCCGTCGGCGGATTTTGCGACCAGGATGGCTTGTTCAGGATTTGAGATGCCGAATCCGACACAGACGGGGACTTTGCTGTGTTGTTTGATGGCCGCGACCTGGGCGGGGATGGTGGCTGCTGGAGCAGAATGGCCGCCGGTGACTCCGCTGCGTGAAAGCGCGTAGATGAAACCCTCGGCTTTTTCGGCGAGCATTTTGATCCGATCCGGTGGGGTTGATGGAGCGATCAGGCGGATGTGGGAGAGGGATTTGTTTTCCGCAAGCTCAGCGGAGAGCTCGGCTTCGTCTGGAGGGAGATCCAAAAGTAAAATCCCATCTGCGCCGGCTGCGACCGCATCTTTTTGGAAACGCGAAAAACCGTAGGTGAAAATAGGGTTCAGGTAAGTGAAGAGAACGATGGGGGTTTTGTCGTTTTTTTCGCGGAAGGCTTTGATCAGCTCCAGCGTACGCGCCGTGGTCATGCCGGATTTGAGAGCACGGTCCGCAGCCATCTGGTTGACGATGCCATCAGCCAACGGATCCGAAAACGGCATGCCGAGCTCAATCACATCGGCGCCAATATCCGCCAGCGTATGCATCACTTCCAAAGAAAGTTCAAACGAAGGGTCACCAGCCGCCACATAGGCGATGAAGGCTTTTTGATTCAGCTTTTTGAGTGTGGCGAACGTATCGTCGAGGCGCATGCGGCGAAGCTAAACCTTAAACTTTAAACTTTAAACCTCAAACTGAAGAGTTCGTGAAACTAGCACGAAAGACGACTTCGTCTTGATTTTTCGAGACTACTGGGAGCTTTCATCCGCGTATCGCTCGACGCCTTCAATCTCTCTGTTGATTTTGCAGAATCGGCCGAAAGCTATGATTGCGATGCTTAAGAAAATAAAAACTGCAGATAAGAACGAGCCGGCAATTAACGGGATCAGTAACTCTTCAGGATTACCACTGGCTACTTCGCTAGTACCAGCAAGCGGAGGAAACCGCATGAATTCGAGCGCCTCATGAAGTCCATACGATGATCCAAATATCCCGATTATAATAGGAAGCAATGAACAAGGTATTAGAAGTCTCGGATAGAGAAAACGAGCTTTGTCAGCTGATGAGAGAATGCAAGTAAACACTATCCACAAAAATAGAATAACGGATAATACTAGAAAATGAGCAGATAAACCACATTCTAGATAGTAGTCGATATAAGACTTTCCTACGACAAGCGGCCGATCAATCGCTGCATTCATTGAGATTTAATGTTTAATGTTTAAAGTTTCAAAAACTCCACCAGATCCTTCCTCGATTTTTTGAGATCAGTTGGGTTGGTGTAGAACATGTGGCCGGCATCGTAATAGGTGTATTTTACCTGATTCAGCAGAGCGGGGGATGTGCCGGTTAGCTGGCGGAATGAGTAAGCGACGCCTTCAGGCGGGGTTGCGAGATCGGTGTGGGCACCCATGACTAGCACTTTTAATTTCGGATTATCGCGCAATGCTGAAGCGAGGTCGCTAGTGAGGTTCACAATGCGGTTATCGGAGCCGTATTTCCATGGGCTCACGGCAGATGTTAGAATTTCGTAGGGTTGATCTTCTTTCCAGCCTAGTTCGTCGCCAAGGTAGGTCAGCATCGCGGTGGAAAATGCCTGATAGGCCAGAGAATAGGATGGATCATATTCGGCCGCTTCTGAGGTGGGATCGGTGACATCCCAAGCGACCCGTGCATCGAAGCGTCCTATCACTTTTCCTTCTGCTCTGAGCAATTCCGCACGGAAAATATGAGGATCGAGGCACAGTTGATGTTTTTTCCAGATATCCGCAGAAATGCCCGTCATCTCCGCCAATTTCGTCGCGATCTTTTCAAATTCCTCAGGCTTGATTTCATTGCCTTTCAACAACGCGATCGCGTAATCGCCGTAGGCAAATTCCTTGGCTGCTTGGTAAATGGCATCGCGTTCGCCTTTGATTTTTCCATGATGTAATGCGGTAGTAGCAAAGGTTGGGAGATAGACTTGATAGGATAGCTGACTGCCTTGGGCTGCGACGAGAGTGCGGAAATCGAGCAAAGTTGAAAGCATCACCACGCCGTTCAGGCTCATGCCAAAGCGTTCTTGTAAATGATTCGCCAAGCCAGCAGCACGGATACCGCCGTAGGATTCGCCGCAGAGATACTTTGGCGAACTCCAACGATTGTTGTTCGTGATCCACATCCGGATGAAATCGCCAACGGATTCGATGTCTTCGTTTAATCCGTGAAATTCTTTTTCATCACTGGTGCCGGCCGCACGACTGTATCCGGTTGTCACGGGATCGATGAACACGAGATCGCACACATCCAAGATACTCTGGTCGTTATTAACCAAACGGGCAGGGGGCGTGACGGGTTGAGTGCCGTCGCCGGGTAAATCTAATCTACGAGGACCGAGAATTCCCAGATGCAACCACACCGCAGACGATCCAGGGCCGCCGTTGAACGCGAACATGACGGGGCGCTTGGAGGCATCTCCGGCATTTTCACGGGTGTAACTCGTGTAGAAAATCGAAGCGCGCGGCTCGTTTTTCTTATTCTTTAAAACGATTTTCCCAACAGTCGAAACGTAAGCGATGTCCTTACCATCGATCTTCACCGAAGCCTTTTTCTGGATAGGCTCAACGGGTTTTTCCTCAACGACAGGGGGCTTTTTCTCTTCAGCGGCGGGCTTTTCCTGAGCATAGGCTGGGGCTGAAATGAGGATCAGCAGGGGGAAAATCGTTTTAAGTAAGGGACGGGTCATGTTGGAATGTTCTTTAGATCATCGACGGATTCTGGATTCTGCAAAGCGGGAAAAATTCAAATTTGCACGATTTTGAATCGATCACCACAGCGGATCTTATCTAAATTTCCGCCGACATGATCGAATGCACCGGACTCAATGGAATCGACGCGTTGTCGTTTATCGATGAT
>JANPEG010000055.1:0-50665 GCA_031431855.1 Akkermansiaceae bacterium
AAACCCAAATTTCGCCCGCGCCTGCGCCCGCGAAGGCATCACGTTCATCGGCCCATCACCTGAGTTGTTAGAAAACATGGGCGATAAAACCGCCGCCCGTGCACTCGCCCATAAGTTCAATGTCCCCACCCTCCCCGGCACCGAGGAACCCATCACCGATCCTGATGAAGCTCTCGAGGTCGCTCATAAAATCGGTTTCCCACTCATCATCAAAGCCGCCTTCGGGGGTGGCGGACGCGGCATGCGCGTCGTAGAAAATCCGTCCCAACTCCACGGACTGCTCGCCGAAGCCCGCGCGGAAGCCGAGAACGCTTTCGGCAATCCCGCCGTTTTCCTTGAACGCTACATCAAACGCGCCAAGCACATCGAAGTCCAGATCCTCGGCGACCAACACGGTAACGTCGTCCATCTCTACGAACGCGATTGCTCGGTCCAACGCCGCTACCAGAAAGTCGTCGAAGTCGCACCCGCGATGCACCTCGATCCGGTCATCCGTAAAGAACTCTGCGACGCCGCCGTGAAACTCGCCGATGGCATCGGCTACAACAACGCCGGCACCGTCGAGTTCCTCTACGACATGGATCAAAACGATTGGTTCTTCATCGAAATGAACCCGCGCATCCAGGTCGAGCACACGGTCACCGAATGCGTCACCGGCATCGACCTCGTCCGCTCGCAAATTCTCGTCGCACAGGGTGAATCGCTTTTCGGTGATGAAATTGCCATTCCCGAACAGGATAAAATTCCCTGCAACGGCTTCGCTATCCAGTGCCGCATCACCACGGAGGATCCTGAGAAAAACTTCGCGCCGGACTACGGTCGCATTCTCAACTACCGCTCCGCCGCAGGTTTCGGCATCCGCCTCGACGCCGCTTCCGGCGATGCCGGCTCGGTCATCACGCCTTACTACGATTCGATGTTGGTGAAACTCACCGCCACGGGTCGTTGTTTCACCACTGCCTGCCAACGCATGGATCGCGCCCTCCGCGAGTTTCGGATTCGCGGTGTGAAAACCAACATCCCTTTCCTCGAAAACATCATCGCCGATGAAACCTTCCGCTCTGGCCAAGCTCATACAAAACTCATCGATACCAAAACCGAGCTTTTCAAATTCAGCAAACGCCGCGACCGTGCCACCCGCACCCTCGCCTACCTTTCCGACATCACCGTAAACGGAAATCCAACCGCCAAAAACTACCGCCCGGCAACCATCCTCATGCCTGCGCCAGTTCCTGTAGCGGCGATCTCCGGTCGCCGTTCCGATGAACAAGGAACCAAACATCTTCTTCGCGAACTCGGTCCCGAAAAATTCTCCCAGTGGATACTCGATCAAAAACGCCTGTTGATCACCGACACCACGATGCGGGACGCCCACCAATCCCTCATCGCCACCCGCATGCGCACCCGCGACATGCTCAACATCGCATCAGCTTACTCCAATCTAACACCCGAGATGTTCTCTCTGGAAATGTGGGGCGGCGCTACCTTCGACACCTCGATGCGTTTCCTCAACGAATGCCCATGGGAACGCCTCCGCCAACTT
Organism: Akkermansiaceae bacterium; assembly: GCA_031431855.1. Lineage (GTDB taxonomy): Bacteria > Verrucomicrobiota > Verrucomicrobiia > Verrucomicrobiales > Akkermansiaceae > Luteolibacter. The sequence continues at coordinate 1,544 of JANPEG010000055.1, forward strand.
CGTGCCAAAGTTCCTAACATTCTTTTCCAAATGCTCTTCCGCGGCTCGAACGCGGTTGGTTACTCGAATTATCCGGATAACGTCGTCGCTGGATTCATCGAGCACGCCGCCGATTCCGGAATGGATATCTTCAGAATTTTCGATTCCCTCAACTACCTGCCGAACATGCAGGTCGCCATGGAAGCGGTGCGCGAACATGGAAAATCCATCTGCGAAGCCGCGATCTGTTACTCCGGTGACATCCTCAACCCAGCTCGCTCGAAATACGATCTCAACTACTACATCGCGAAAGCCAAGGAAGTGGAGAAAATGGGTGCGCACATCCTTTGCATCAAGGACATGGCGGGTCTCTGCAAACCCCAAGCGGCTTACAATCTCATCCATGCCCTGAAACAGGAAATCGGCATCCCAATTCATTTCCACACCCACGACACCTCCGGCCTCAACGCCGCTTCGGTCATCGCCGCCTCCCGCGCCGGAGTCGATATCGCAGACCTCGCGATCGCGTCCATGTCCGGCTCAACCTCCCAGCCAAACCTCAACTCGGTTTGCGCCGCACTCGGCTCTTCCGAACAAGATCCTGGTCTCGACTTCGATGCGCTCAACGACATCTCCGATTACTGGGAACACGTTCTAACATTTTACAAACCCTTCGACTCCGCACCACGCGCAGGCACCGCTGAAGTTTACGAACACGAAATGCCCGGTGGCCAATACACCAACCTCCGCGAACAAGCCAACGCCATGGGCCTCGGCCACCGCTGGCGCGAAATCGCCCGCACTTACGCCGATGTCAACCAGCTCTTCGGCGACATCATCAAGGTCACCCCGTCCTCCAAAGTTGTCGGTGACATGTGCATGTTCCTCGTCACCCGCGGCATCAAAGCGTCCGATGTCACCAAGATCAAACCCGGCTCCATCGATTTCCCGGAATCCGTCATCGACATGCTCTCTGGCGGACTCGGCCAACCCGATGGCGGCTGGCCAGCCGATGTCCAAAAAGTCGTCCTCGGCCCCAATCAAAAAATCACCACCAAACGCCCCGGCGAACTCGCAGAGCCCGTGGATCTCCAAAGTGTGGCGGCAAATTTCATCCGCCCAACCGATCTATCCTGCTCAACCTTCGAAGCCCCCGCTGTTCAGGACGCGCTCTACTCCCACCTGATGTATCCACAAGTCTACAAAGACTTTCAAGCAATCTGCACAAGATACGACGACCTCTCCAAACTACCCACTCCCGCCTTCTTCTACGGCCTGCAGATCGGCGAGGAAATCGAAGTCGAAATCGATCCCGGAAAAATCCTCATCATCAAACTCATCTCCATCGGTGTGGCCGATAACGAAGGTCGCCGCACCCTCTTCTACGAACTCAACGGCATGCCGCGCGAATCCGTCGTCGTCGACAAATCCCTCATCAGCACCGCCACCGCCGCCCGCCAAAAAGGCGACCCGTCAGATCCGAACCAAATCTGCGCTCCTCTTCCCGGCATGATCACAGAAATCGTCGTCTCCCCCGGAACCGAAGTGAAAGCCGGCGACAAACTCATCACCCTAGAAGCGATGAAAATGCTCACCACCGTCTCCGCCCAAGCCGACGGTATCATCAAAGAAATACTAGTCAAAAAAGGCATCCAAGTAGATTCCGATGATTTGTTAGTTTTGATGGAAACATCGAGTTGAAGCGCGCCGCAGGCTCTTGGACTGCTGGGATCATTCCCAGCTCTCACGGAATGCGCCGATCATCGAAGCGATGGGTGACAACCAGTTTCTCCATTCCACATCATCCAACCCAGAGCTGCGGAGAACCGCAGCAGTCCAGAGCCTGCGGCGGTGAATATTACCCCTCACCTCCCCCACGCTACCGGATCCACGCCGTAATACCCACTCATCTCCTCATAAAGCTCCGGCCGCTTCTGCTTCAGTTGTTTTGGCTTTTCAAAAAAGGTCTCCGTCACAACCGCGAAAAACTCTGCGGGATTCGTCGCCCCATAGGGATCGATCACAGTCTTTTTACCTCTTTCCACTAGCTCGTGGAAATCCGCATAGTTTTCCTGAAAAACCCGTGCCCATGAGCGGTATGCCTCGCGACTCGAAAGACTCGGAGCCCCATCGGTGGCGCCGTCCTCGTGATCTAACTGATGAGCAAATTCATGGAAAGTCACGTTCTCCGCATCGTGGATGTTCCGCGCGCCATGCTCAGCGGCTGACCACGATAAAATCACCGTGCCGGTTTCCCAAGATTCTCCCAGCCGATGAACCTCTCCCTCTGTCACCACACCATGAGCGTTCTGCTTTTTCATCACGGAACTGAACGAACTCGGATAGAGATACACATTCCGTAATTCCGGGTAAGGCTCCCCTTTCCGATGCAAAACAAGCATGCATGCCTGGGCTGAAACAGTTAGAATCATTTCCTCAGTCAGTTCGAGCCCGTTGCATCCCTCGAAACGTGTTGAGGAAATAAAGCTGGCAATCCGCTCATGCAAAAGAGGCCGCAGCTCATCAGGCAAACACGAATACAGCGGAACATTTTCCTCCAGCATCCCTATCCACTCCTCTTTGAAAACAGACTCCCCGGATTCTTCACCGCTGAAGAGTTCTTTGATTTCTTGCCACATGATTCGCTTTTTAAAATTTAATTAGTCTGTGCCCGTTTGATTAAGAGAAAAATTATCATAGTGGGCTTGTAGCGTGTAAAATAATGCGATTCGCATCATCCAAAGACACCATATCCAAGGATTCACGCATCCCCAGACTGAATAGATCCTTATTGCTGCATCAAGGAATTTTTCATAATCCGTTCGCCTATCAGTCAAATATCAGAAACAGTTTCATTCACATCGCCCCATCCTGACCTCACAACTCATCCAGTTTTCCATCCATGAAATTCCCCTTTCTCCTTCCGCTGGCACTTTTGACAACAAGCGCCTTCGCCGCGCCTCTCGCTAAACAGTCCATCGCCACAGGTCTCAATGACCCCATGGAACTCGCGATCGCTCCCAACGGCGATTTATACGTCATTGAGAGAGAAGGTCGTGTTCTCCGTATCAACCCAAACACGGGTGGCATCTTTGTAATCGGTTCGATCAAAGTCCATGCGCTAAGAAGCACTGATCCGAAAAGCCCCATTGGCAGAGAAGATGGACTACTCGGTATCGCACTCGATCCAGCATTTTCAACCAACGAACACATCTTTCTCTATTACAGCGCAGCCGATAAATTGGAAACCCGCCTTTCCCGCTTCACCCTGAAAGATGGGAAAATCGATCCTGCATCTGAGCTACAACTTCTCAATATTCCAACGGAACGCGATCAAACCGTATGCCATCAAGCAGGCTCTCTCAAATTTGGCCCTGACGGTTTACTCTATCTATCCACAGGAGATAACACGAATCCATTTGCCAGCGGCGGAGTCGCACCCATCGATGATAGAGACGATAAGCCATTTTTTGATGCCCAACGCACGGCTGGAAACACCAATGACCTCCGCGGAAAAATCCTCCGCATCAAACCCACCAAAACAGGATACGACATCCCGCAAGGTAATCTTTTTCCCAAAGGAACAGCCAAGACTCGATCTGAAATTTATGTCATGGGATGCCGCAATCCTTTTCGTATCTCCATCGATCCAAAAACAAAAACCCTCTATTGGGGAGAGGTCGGCCCAGACGCTAATACTGATAGCCCTAAAGGACCGCGTGGCCACGATGAAGTTAACCAAGCCAAAGCCGCAGGCAATTTCGGTTGGCCGTTTGTCATCGCCAATAACAAGCCATATCCAATTGTTGATTTTTCTAACAATTCGATAGGTCAAATGACCGATCCTAATAGCCCAAAAAACCCAGGAAAACGGAATACCGGACTCACCGATCTACCTCCTGCCCAATCCGCTTTCATTTGGTATCCTTATGCAGATAGTGCTGAATTCCCTATTATCGGTAAAGGCGGTCGGAATGCCATGGCCGGTCCGGTCTTTTACTACGAGCCTAACAGAAAATTCAATATCCTAAGCAATGAAGATAATAAAACCTTACTCAACTACGATTGGATGCGCGGAAAGATTTTTAAAACTAAACTCACTGAAGATGAGAAGTTCGAGAAAATGGAAATCCTGGCAGAAAAACTCGTCCACCCCATGGATCTGGAAATGGACAAAGACGGCTCACTCGTCCTCCTTGAATATGGTTCCGATTGGTATTTCAATAAAAACGGCTCAGTCTCTTATCTGCTTCCAGACGATGGCAACAAACCTCCAACCATCACAATCAAAGCCACTCCTAGCGTCACTAACGGATTCTCCGTAGACAAAGCCAATGATCCAGAAGGCAAAGCTATGGTCGTCTCATGGTATCTTACCGAGGACACAACAGAGCGTAATCTCGGCACCGGATCGAACATCGTCCTACCAGCAGGAAATTTCCAAGAAATCCGCGCCGTCGCTAAAGATGATATGGGCGCAATCGCTGTTGCTAAAATTTCACTGACGAATGCATCGGAACTTAAATCCCTGAAACTTGAACTCGGTAAGTTAGCAGAGAAACCAACCTTCGGTGACATATTGAAGTACAAAGTCACCGCCGAGCAAAACCCCGATCCCAAACAACTCAGCATCCGCGCTCGATACATCCCGCCCACGGGCCATGATTCGGGTGGCCCTCAGTTTGAGCCAGAGCCCGCCGAACTTGCAAAAGCCAACCAATGCTTAGCCTGCCACCAAGTAGACACATCTTCTGTAGGCCCAGCTTACTTCGATGTTGCGATCAAATACCGCGATCAAAAAGATGCGAAAGATCAGTTAATCAACAAATTGAAAACCGGTGGCGGTGGCGTATGGGGTATCGTTCCCATGCCTCCACAGGCCGCCTTGAAACCAGAAGATGCAAATCGACTCGTCACTGCCATTCTCGCATTAGCGAATGGTGCGAATGAAGTGACTGGCAATCTCGAAGGTGAAATTACTTTACCTCCAAAATTTGACACTGAACTAGGTGGAGCTTGGGAAATTTCCGCCGAGGCCCCAGGCTACTCCCCATCCAAAACCCGCGTTCCGGCGAAGTGAGCAGGCCAGAAGCCAGAAGTCTGGTTTCTTGAATCTCTCACTCCCCCCCTGAAAAAATCTGCTGCAACTGCGTTTCCACGCGCTCATCCATCCACTTCTCCAGCGCAACGCGCATCGCTTCGGTGACTTGTGGATGCTCTGTGGAAACATCCTGCAAACTGAAATTCACACCCTCTCTTTGAAATAACCCATAGTGGCGTTTGCCCTCAATCGTTGGGGTGCAGATCAATTTCCATTTCTCGGTCGCCAAACAACGCTGCTTCGCAGCGACCAATGGCTGTTCATACTCTTTCTTCAGCACGAACTGGTAATTAAATAATTCATCAATACCTGTCATGTGGTCCATCGGCGGAAGTTTCGGGCGCTCGATGCCTTTCACCCGGAACTGGATAAACGGAAATCCGGTTTCACCATAAAACGCACGACTCTTCGGCGTTTCACTTCCATCTAGCCATTTTGAAAAACTCTGACCTTCCCAGTTAGACGGCTTCTCCACTTCCAATAGATCGGCAAGTGTCGGTATAATATCAATGAGTCGCACTTGTTCAGGAATGGTTCGTGGCTCCGCATTTGGAAGTCGCACGAGCAAAGGAATATGATTCGCCTGAAGCCCACCGTTAAACGTCAGACCATGACCTAAAGTCACTCCTTCTTCGTAAAGATTATCTCCGTGATCCGCTGTGATGATCACGATGGTGTTATCTGCCAAACCGCTTTTTTCCAGAGCCTTTAAAATGTCACCGACATTGTCATCGAACTGCCTCGTGCAGCCATCATACAAATCCCTGATCTGCTGAATCTCCTTATCCGGAAGCGCCTTCCACTTGTTTTCCAAATCCGTTCCGCCGATGAATTCATCAATATCGAAAGCCACCCCGTTTTTGTTAGGACCTTCATAATGCGGATCGGTAAACATGCTCGAATACGGTTCGGGATTCCGATATGGCAGGTGGTTGCAGGAATAAAACACATGCCAGAAAAACGGCTCGCCGGTTTTCGCCACCTGATCCAAACGCTGCGTCACCCGGTTTGTCACCACTTTCGGCGTCACGAATTGCGCAAACGAACCCAGCTGCGGGAAAATATCATAGCCGATGTCATGATCAAAATAGAGCGGGATCACAAAATGTGCCAACACCACTGCCTGACTCATGTAGATTTTGAAATTATCATATGTTGATACCGAAATATGCTCAAAGCCCAACGGCATCATCTCGTAATAACCCGCACACCAATCGCCGATCGCTGCTGTGTCGTATCCGTCTTTACGTAAAATTTCCGCGATCGGTGAAATACCCGCCTTCGCAGCCTTCACGGTTTCCTCACTCGGATACATCTGCCGGAAACCATGCGTGTGCGGATACTGGGAGCTCATCAACGTCGTCCCAGACTCCAAAGTCGATGCAATCGGAGTCAGGCAATTTGCCATATTTATCGATCGATTCGCTAGCGCATCGATATTTGGCGAAACTCCGGCCGCAGCAGCTCCATCGGAGCGACGCGAACGATATCCCGTATAACCCAACTTATCTCCACGCAACGAATCCGATCCGATGATGATCACATTCAAACGTTTCTTATCCTCCGTTTTCCCAGCTGACTCCGGTCGAGCGGAAGCTGGATTGAATTTCCAAAAAAGCAATCCACCCAAACACAGCAACAAGGCACCTGCAACCATTCGTCCTTTCTTACCCAGATAACGATAATACCACCAACCCGCGTAAACCAAAATAGCCCATGGCAGAATCGTGAAAATTACAAAGAACACCGCAGGCTTAGCGGATTCAGGCACGACATTTAAAATTTCAAAATACCAATAACCAAACTTCGCATCATCCAGAAAGTATGGCCGCGTCTTAACCAAGCGAAGTGTGAAAAAGCCATGGATCACAAAACTTCCTACTAGACCCGCCACAATATTCATCCACCATGTCCGACCGGAAATTTTCTTGAAAGCCAAATCCACCAACGGGCACAGAACCATCGTGAACAAAATTCCAAGAATCACGTAACCTAAAAGCACATAGAGATTCTGAATGATCAGAAAACCCATATACTTATCCTGCGCAAGCACGCTGAACTTGTTCTTCATGGCTCCCGATCCACCACTCAAACGCATGAGCGCGGTCACGTATTGGAACACAAAAAACAAACCAACCCCGCCAATAATCCCTAAAACATAGGGCCGCCCGATTTTGTGCTTATTACCTATCATCAATTTTTACCTCCGGAGAATCTATTAACAACCATCTCGGTGACACGATCTGCTCAATCAGCACTCCGTCCTTGGATTGTAACCCTTCTTGCAAATGCAGCCGTAACATCAATGGCAATTTCTGATTGCTATTTTTCTTAATCAACTCAACCAGCTCTCGAAATGCCTTCCCATCTCGTGTCGCATACCCATACAACGCCTCGCTACTATTCAGAGTTGATAGTTTAAATGCTTGATATTTTTTTTCATCCGCAAACTCGTAATTGTAAAAATTATCCAGTTCCACAAACACGCGAAAATCCCCGCGATAGCCCGCAGGCCGGTCTTTCACGAATCGCTCCCATTCCATCGGCTGAGCGCAAACATGCGTTTCCCAATCCACCTTCGCATCCGTTGGGCTATTAACCTCGACCACCAGCTTCCCATCTATACCCGAACTAAGCTTCGAAAGAACCACCCAAAATCCTCCACGCCTCCCAAGGGTCAGCGGATTCATATCCACCACCGACACCACCTCGGATCCTTTCATCGGATTCTTGGAATAGTATTCCTTCAATGACGGACTTACGCGGTCAGGATGTCTGACATATTTCAACATTTCATCAGTTGAGCTCGATGCATGAAATTTCCTGGCAACCTCCTCAATCGTATCGATGGTCTGCCGCGCATCTATTTCAGCCTGCTTTTCACGCTCTAATAGAATCTGCGTCTCTATAATCAGCTTTTGCTCCTGCTTCCTCGGTCCAAAAATCTCAACCGCCAGCCAGCATGTCCCAGCCAACAAAACCACACCTATCGCAATCCAAAATCCTTTGTGCAACTTCGCTGGTTGCTTCTGTATGTTCCAATCATCCTCCAAAGTCACGTCATCCTGTCTCTCCCATGCATCAAGCTTTGGCTCATGAGTCTTGAACTTTAATTCACTCTTTTCCTTTATATCCAATCGGACTTTCTCCTCATTTTCAGCCACTGGCTGCCCCTTCAATCGCAAAACTTCCCCCTCAGGACTTTCATCCACAGTTCTTAAATTAGGTTTATCGTCTTTTTTCCTCATCGGCGACCCAAGGAAAGCAGAAAAGTCCATCGACGCAATGCCTCACTCTGTTTTAAAGTCGCCCCGAGCAAATTCAAGATGTCAGGAAAAAAACGCATACTCATCATCACCGCAGCATTCGGTGAAGGACACAACAGCGCCGCGCGCAACCTCGCGCTGGCCTTCCAAAATCTCGGAATGGAGGCCCGGGTTGCCGATCCCTGTGTGCTTTCCGCTCCGCATTCCACCGCTGTCATTCAATGGGGCTACCGCTTGGTCACCACTCATTTCCCGAAAATCTGGGAAAAAATCTACCGCGCCACCGACCAATGCGATTTCTCCGAGCCAAGCATGCCCTTGATGCGTCGCCCGGAAAGCTACCTGCAAACCCTCGTTGACGAGTATCAACCCGACGCCATCGCTTCCACCTACCCGATTTATCCCTACTTCCTCGAACGACATTTCCAGGAAACCGGCAAACGTCTTCCCGTTTTCACTGTCGTCACCGACTCCATCGAGATCAACGCCTCATGGCTACGCGCTCCCACCGATTACTTCCTCGTGACCGATCGTGTCACGGTCGATGCGATGAGCTCATGGGGCATTCCGGAAAATAAAATCATCAACACCGGTTTCCCCGTGAATCCGATGTTCTCCTCAATCACACCCGTGAGCGTCGATAAACCGCACAAACCATTTCGCGTCCTCTATTTTCCAACCGCAAAAAAACCTTTCGTTCGACGTCACTCCCGCGCCCTGCTCAACGCCTCACCCGATGTTCATATCACCATCGTGTTAGGTAAAAATTTCCGTTCTCTCTACTCACGCGCCGCAGAAATTAAAGCGGAGTATCCCAACCGCGTCCGCTTGTTAGGCTGGACAAAAAAAGTTCCGCAACTCCTCAACTCACACCACCTCGTAGTCGGCAAAGCCGGTGGCGCAACCGTTCACGAAGCCATCGCCGCTCAGTGCCCGATGCTGATCCATCACCTCGTCCCCGGACAAGAAGAAGGAAACCTCCAACTCCTCCAACATCTCCGAGCAGGCGACCTCGCAGAAGATCCCAAAGACCTCACCCAAGCCGTCTTCAATCTGCTGGCAAACGACGCAGCGGAATGGCGCGTCATGAAAAACAATCTCGCGAAACACGACTGCAACAACGGCGCCATCACCGCCGCCAATTTCATCCTCAACCATATCTAATCATTCTTTGTGATTTAGAGTTTAAAATTTAAAGTTTCGACCACCGTGCCAGACTTCCTCTTCGATATCGGAAAAGTCCTCCTCGACTTTGATTTTGAATCGTCCCTCCGCAAATTTCTCCCCAGCAATCACCCAGACCCCGCCGCCGCTCTCGAAAAATTACTCGCCCGCAAAGACGAGTTCGAAGCCGGCCAAGTCAGCACCGATGACTACACCGACTGGGCCATAAAAACCTTGTACACCTCTGCCACTATCGAGGAATTCCACTATGCTTGGCGCAACATTTTCACGCCCAACCCACTCATGTGGGAAACCGTCCGCAAACTGCACGCAGCAGGACATCGCCTCATCCTCTTTTCCAACATCAACGGCATCCACTGCCCGTGGATCTTCGAAAATTTCCCAGAATTCTCCCTGTTCCACGGCGCCGTCTTATCCTACGAAGTCGGTGCCATTAAACCCCAGTTGGAAATTTACCAACACGCTATCGACAAATACTCCCTCGTCCCTGAAAACACTCTCTACATAGACGACCTCCCTGCCAACATCGCCACCGGCCAACAATTAGGTTTCCAAACCCATCCCTACGACCTTCACAACCACCAAGCATTCGAGCATTGGCTCTCGAAAAAACTCTCTTTCCTGAAAACTGTACACTAGAAAACTAGAAAACTTTAATGCTCAAAATCGCAGACCGCACCTTCTCTTCCCGCCTCTTTCTTGGAACCGGTAAATTCCCTTCCAATGAATCCATGCGCGATGCCCTCGCCGCCTCGGGAACCGAAATCGTCACCGTCGCCCTTCGCCGCGCCGACCTCTCCGGAAAAAACGACCCCTTCGCCAACATCCTCGATTTCGTCGATCCCGAGAAATACCTCCTCCTCGCAAACACCAGCGGCGCGATGAATGCCGACGAAGCCGTCCGCCTCGCCCGCCTCGCTCACTCCGCAGGCCTGCCGAAATGGATCAAACTTGAAATCCATCCCGATCCCACTTACCTCCTCCCCGATCCTATCGAAACCCTCAAAGCCGCTGAAATTTTAGTCAAAGAAGGTTTCATCGTCCTCCCCTACATCAACGCCGATCCCGTCCTCGCGAAACGTCTCCAGGAATGTGGCTGCGCCACGGTCATGCCGCTCGGCTCACCCATCGGATCTAACAAAGGAATCACCACCCGCGATCAAATCGCCATCATCATCGCCCAAGCCATCGTCCCCGTCGTCGTCGATGCCGGAATCGGTGCACCATCCCACGCAGCAGAAGCCATGGAACTCGGCGCCGATGCCGTCCTCGTCAACACCGCCATCGCCATCGCCTCTGATCCTGTGAAAATGGCCATCGCATTTAAACAAGCCGTCCAAGCCGGCCGCACCGCCTTCGAGCTCGGCTTACCCGAACAGTCGCAGACCGCCAACGCCACTTCTCCTCTCACAGCATTTCTGACAAAGTAACGGCGCTCTTCTGCCTGCCCCGATATCTCGGGGGACGCCGTGGGAAACGAGAAGTGATTGGCTAAACGATTTTTCATCAGACACCCAGGAAAACCACAATTGAGATTGTGCTCGGCCATTTTTCGGCTATGTTCCCAAGTTATTCAACTACCCACTCCCTATGAAAAAACTCATTCTACTTCTCGCAGCTCTGATGCTTGTCGTGCCTGCTGAAGCGGCCACCCAAAAGAAAGACCCGAAAAAAGAAGCCCGCGAAAAAGAAAGGGCCATCAAGGAAAAAGATCGCGAAGCCATCAAAGACTTCCTCGAATCGAAGGATAAGAACAAGGACGGCTCAGTCCGTCGCGACGAATACCTAGCCGACGCAAACGACAAGGAAGCAGCTGGTAAAGAATTTGACGAAGCCAACAAAGACCGCGATAGCTCACTGTCAAAATCTGAAATTTCAGACATGTTAGGACTCGGCAAAGAATTAGCGCAGTTTAAAGCTGACGAAAAGGCGAAGCAAAAGAAATAGTAACCCGATTCTATACACCCCATAAAGTCTGATAAAATTCGAAACGCCCAACTTCGGATACTATCAATGGGGTGAAATGAATGCTAGGAATTTACTAAGCGCGACTGGTGTCACGCGATCCAGTTCTCAATCCAAGTTCCCAGACAAACTTAAAGAAGAGAAAATCAGACAGGGTATTTATTTTGTTTGTGAATTTCAACGACCTATCAGAAAATGGCTCTCACTGTGGGAATCGGAGATGATCCTTTCATGGATTTTGCGTTACGCTCAGGATGACACGCTACGACAATGATATCTGACTTCGCCTCCAAACTTTGCGACATGGGTGATGTCATCGTACGGATTGGACTAAATCTCCAGCCTGGGCAAGCGCTTCTCATTACCGAGCCCTATGAATTGCAGGGCGTCCATCCGGAGGCCAACACACTGGTCGCAGCGATACGAACTGCTGTTTCAAAATTGGAGGTAGAGTCTGGAGGCTGCCACTCCACCATCGAAGTCATCCAATCCGACCCGGATCGGCTGCGGGAATTGGTGGAAACCGATAACACCCGAGGTTACGAAATCTTGGTTTCCAATCACAGCCGACGCATGCAACAGCACCTCGCTCGCGGTGGGGCGTTTCTTTTCCTCATGGGCAGCCAGCCACAACTCATGTCCGGCTTACCGGCCGAGCGATTGGCCCGTTTCGATCGCATCAAGTGGCGGCACCTCGGCCCCGTCATACAACCTCTCGTCCGTGGAGCCAGCCAGTGGACACTCGCCCCAGCCCCCTCGTCCGTATGGGCCGATGCCGTTGGTATGAGTGTCGATGCCTTGTGGGAGGTCGTGTTTCAGGCGATGCGAGTGACTGGCCCTCCCGACTCTGCAGCGTTGGGGCATAAAGCCCATCCAGTATCCAACCCTGTCGAGCGCTGGCACACTCATCTCTCGAACCTTGTCCGACGTCGCGACGAGCTAAACGCCGCACGCCACCGACATATTCGTTATGTAGGTCAAGGCACCGACCTCACTCTCGACCTTCCCCGCTCGCACGCATGGTGTACTGCCCAACTCACCTCCAAAGCCGGCTTACTCTTCGTCTGTAATCTGCCAACCGAGGAAATTTTTACCGCACCGCACAAGAAATCCGCACGCGGTATCGTCCGAATTACCCGGCCGGTCACGCATGGCGGCACCGTGATCGAGGGTATCGAACTGGAGTTCCAACGAGGAAAAGTCGTAAGCGCCCGCTCCCGCACTGGACAAGATGCGCTGCAACACCTGCTCGCCACCGATCACAGTTCCGACCGGATTGGTGAGGTGGCCATTTTACCGGCATTGTTAGAGGATAGCTCCCCAACCGAACGCGACCCGTCGGGAGATGAATCCTCCACTTGGCAAGCCTCCGCGCGCCTTTTCCATCACACCCTGCTGGACGAAAACGCAGCGAACCACATCGCCCTCGGCGATGCCTACCCTTTCTGCAGTCGTGCCCTCATGCCCCTTGCACTCAATTCCAGCCAGATCCATCTCGACCTACCTCTGGATGCCTCGGTCGAATTTACCCGATGAAATGCCATGTTGTTAGGTCTATCATATTAGCATTTGTGGAATCATTTTCCGCTAAAAATTTCCCATCTAATAACCCACTCTCTCCACCAATCCAACGCACCTCTCACCCGGCATAACGCTGAGTTCCATCTGGTTCATCACGTATCCAAACGACACTCCGCTCGCAGGATCACCAAATCCATGACTTCCACCAGAGCCCGGATGGCCGAATGCCGCTGTCGAGTTTCCATATAAAAACCGCTTCTTCTGTCCGTGTTCATCGACCGGATCTTTCTGACAACCACAGGTGAAAGCGGTTTCTCGCAACAGCACTTTATCTTCACCAGAAATCTGCAAGCTCCCGAGAGCTCGAATCACTCCTGCGGAAAACGGACTTTCCAACGCTCCGATCGCGCATTGGTAAAACTTCGAAAGTCCATTCGCCGATCCCACACCACCCATCGCTGGCAAACCCGCCGACCATGCTTTGGGTTCGTTCATTTCTGCAATCGCATGCAAACCGCGTGGCGATGTAAACGCCCTTCTTGTGAGAGTTCCTGATTGGCTATAAATCTGATAGAAGCCTTCTTCAAATGCGGATGGCTTTGCTCTTCCAGGCACCAATTGCGCCACGCGTCCCCATTCGCTTTCCGGTAAACCGATCCAGAAATCGATTTTCATCGGCCTAGCGATTTCATCGCACCAAAACTCGCCAAGAGTCTTTCCTGTGAGGCGACGCACACACTCATCTAACAAAAATCCATACGTTCTCGGATGATACCCTTGACCATAACCCGGCGACCACTCGGGAGCGGTGTGCTCGATGGCAGCGATCACCGCGCGATGATCGTAGACATCCGCGTTTTCCGACAACGCCGCCAAACCGCATTGATGGGAAAGCATCTGGCCGAACGTTGCCGCCTCTAACGGAAACCCAATCCAAACCTCGCTCACCAGATCGCTTTCATCTAAACCATGCTTGGAAAGCGCATGCAGCAAAGTCGCCGCCGCCGGACCTTTCGATGCCGAGTAAACGGGTGCCAGCGTTTTCGCATCCCATTTCTCGGTTCGATTCCTATCCTTAGAGCCACCTGTAAGCCCTACAATCTCCTCGCCATCTTTCCAAACACTCAGCCCAGCCCCCAACTCCCCACGCACCGCGAAGTTCTCCTCAAAATAATTTTTAAGCTCACCAAAATCCATTTAGCTCAAGAATTTTTAACCACGAAAAACACGAAGGTCACGAAAGTAACAGAGCCCAATAAGTCAATTTGATCTTCTTTATTCCCCACTGTTATCACTTTCGTGCTTTTTGTGCTTTTCGTGGTTAGAATCTCTTCATTCCCCTATCGAATCCACTTCGCCACATCTTTCGCAAAGTATGTCAGGATCATATCTGCACCCGCCCGGCGTATCCCCAAAAGACTTTCCAGAACCACAGCTTTTTCATCCAACCAACCACTCGCGCACGCGGCTTTGATCATCAGATATTCTCCGCTGACCTGATAGGCAGCGATCGGCAAGGTCGTCTCATCCCGCAAACGCGCGATCACATCGAGATACGCACCCGCAGGTTTCACCATGACGATATCCGCACCTTCTTCCTCATCCATCAACAACTCACGGATCGCTTCACGCACATTTCCGGGATCCATCTGATAGGTCTTCTTATCGCCTTCCTTCGGAGCCGAATCAAGCGCCCCACGGAACGGCCCGTAAAATGCCGATGCATATTTTGCCGTATAAGACATGATCCCGACTTCTTCAAATCCCGCTTCGTCGAGAGCAACACGGATCGCTCCCACCCGTCCATCCATCATGTCCGATGGTGCGACAATGTCCGCACCCGCTCTCGCATGGCAGAGTGCCTGACGGCAAAGCACCTCGACGGTTTCGTCATTCAGAATTTTTAATTCACCATCACAACCCCGAACCACCAAACCGTCATGCCCATCCGAGTTGTAAGGATCGAGGGCGACATCCGTGATCACGCACATCTCCGGACAAAGTTTTTTAATTTCCCGAATGATGTGTGGAACCAAGCCATGGTCGTTAGCCGATTCGCTACCTTGAGAGTTTTTCAACGCGTCCTCAATTTTTGGAAAAAGCACCACCGCCCTTATCCCCAAATCACGAACCTCCAAAATCTCTTTCAACAATCCCTGAACCGACCAACGCGTACAGCCCGGCATCGAATCAATCGCGACATCCTCGGCATCCGCATGAAAAAACATGGGTAGAATCAAATCCTCCACCGCAAGCCGGGTTTCACGAACCAACCCACGTATCGCCGCACTCCGCCGATTTCTTCTCGCTCTGACCATCATTTCCATACCCCTAGCTTTCGCTATCCAAACAGCCTTGGCAAGTCACCGCTACCTAATCATTTGTCAACCTAAGCTCGGCGTCCCTCTGCGACCTCTGTGCCTCTGCGGTAAAAATTCTAGAATTACTCAACCCATCTGCCGGATCGCCACCGCATTGGCCGCTGCATAATCCCTCGCATGCGTGAGGCTTACCTGCACTTCTGCAATGCCCTCCGCTGTCAGAAATTCCAAAGCATGTCCGTGAAAAATCATCGTCGGCGCTCCGGATTCCCCCCGAACCACTTCCATTTCCAACCAACCCGCCTTACCACCTATTCCTGTGCCGAGAGCTTTGGACACTGCCTCTTTCGCCGCAAATCTCGCCGCGTAATGCATTCCCGGGCGCTTTTGCTTCTCACAGTAATGCCGTTCATCTTCAGTAAAAAGTTTCCTAAGAAACACTTCGCCCTGCCGCGCGATCGCTTCCTCAATGCGATCCACCTCAACCACATCAATCCCGATCCCGTATATCATCATGATTGAAAAGAGTAAGATTTCATCCCCGCAGCCATCTCAGCAACCGCAGCGCGCATCCCCACAGTCATCGCCCGTGAAACAATGCTGTGTCCGATGTTTAACTCGCTCAAAAAAGGGACTTTCAACACAGCCGAAAGATTCAGGTAATTGATACCGTGCCCCGCATTGACCTGCAACCCAAGCTCTTTCCCAAGCTGTGCAGCAGCGATCAACCGTGCGATTTCATCCGTCTTATCAAGAGCATTCGCAAACGCACCCGTGTGCAACTCAATCATGTCCGCCTCCATACGCGCAGCTTCACGAACATGCTCTTCTAACGGATCGATAAACAAACTCACCTTGATCCCCGCGCCTTTGAGCCGTTTAACCGCCTCCCTCGCTGTCCCGAAAAGCGCAACCACATCCAACCCGCCTTCGGTTGTCACCTCTTCACGGGTTTCTGGAACCAAACAGGCAAAATCCGGTTTCAAACGAAACGCCAAATCCAACATTTCCTCAGTGATCCCGAGTTCGAGATTGAGCGGAATCTCAACCTCCTCACGAATCCGAAACACATCCGCATCCTGCATATGCCTGCGATCTCCTCGCACATGCACCGTGATCGAATCCGCACCGCCTGCCTTCGCTTCATGCGCCGCCAAAACCACACACGGTTCCGCATTAGGGGAATCCGGCTGCAGCGCATACCTCGCCTGCCGCAATGTCGCGACATGATCAATGTTCACTCCCAATAAAAGACTCATGCGTGGAAATTAGCCTCGCTACCAACCACCCGCAAGGAAACTTAGACCAATAGACGAATCAAAAAATATTTCGTCCAATCCACCAAGCGATCAAGACGACTGCGAGAATCGTCGCGCCCCATCGTCCTGGATTGAGTCTAAACACCGGTGGTCGATTCATCACCCATGCCAAAGCCTCAATACTCAATCCAATTAAAGCCAGAGGAAGAAGGATCATCCCAACAGGATTGAACAGAAACGCATCCACAAAACGACCATGTAGGAGAGCATAAGTTCCTCGCGTCATTCCACAACCCGGGCATTCCAAGCCGGTCATTTTTCGAAAAAAACAACCCGGCATCCAACCAGCACCACCAGTTTCACGCAAAGCAAATGCAGCGATGGCAAGAATCAGAACAGAAAGGCTAACTAAAAGTGCACGGTCTTTGCGCATCAGATAAAATGATCACATGCCGCCTGCAACAGCACCGATAACTGTTATTATGATATAGATGGCGATGATGATTAAAACAGAGCCAGCTGAAAGATTAACCCATAATTTTGCAGTTTTAGACGCAGCTTCAGCTCCGGCGATATCACCAGCAGCAACCAATCCATCTACTTTTGCAGCAAAAACAATGGCCACAATGCCGAACGGCAAGCAGCATAGTAAAGTGACCACAATCGATTGCCAAAGATAGTTAGTAACATGCGGTCGTGGGGAAGAAGCATAAGCACTGGGTTGAGCCATTGGCATGCCAAATTGTGAAGGCGTATTTACTGCACCAACGGAAAATTCAGGAACTTGGTTCATTGGGAGCCAATCTGACATACCCTCTTTCCAGATCAAATCAGTAGCTCTCACTTCACCGCTCTGCACTTTAGCAGCGAGTTCTTGCTGTGTAATAGGTCCAGATTGCGTTCCGTTTGAAGTGTAAAACCATGTCATAATGAAGACATAGTTGCCATTCCTCCTAATCCGTCAAGGCTATGCTGAGAAATATAAGCCACTAGGCATTTACAATCATAATAATCACAAATCCAATACCTCCTAAAATCACCATTCCACACATTGATAGGCTGACAATCATCCATATCTTGGCATTTCGAGACGCATCCTGTGCAGCGATGTAATTTTGCTGAATGAAATACGGCTCCACTTTATTGGAATATACCAAAGCAATAATGGCAAAAATGAGTCCTAACGGTATACAAATTACCATCATCTGAACACCTCCAAGCACCAAAGCAACAATTGTCTGCCATTGATAATTTGGAAATTTTTGTGGGATAAACTGAACGTCGACTGGCGGTGGCTGGACCACCATGACGCTCCCAATATTGGATTCATGTGGTTTCGCAAAATTCGGTGAAGCAGCGATTTTTTGAGTCAACGATAAGCCGATAAATTCAGATGAAGGCTTCCAATCAGACATTCCTTCTTTCCACACCAAATCCGTTGGCAAAATTTCGCCACTAGCGCATTTGCTGGTAAAATCCTCTTCGCTAATGGGGCCCAACTGCTGCCCGTTCTCTGAATAAAACCATGTCATATCTGTAATCAACTTTATATTTCCTACTGACCCGACGGAAAATCATCCAAAATCAATGAGACTAAACGGCTTCCTTCACGCGTTAACGAAACCTGATTGCCGTTTCCTGAAATCAATCCACGAGTCAGATACGATTGATTTATCTCTGCTGGCCTGATGTGACTCACCACCGCTTGATTAACCGTCCGACTACTCGGAGTGAACGAAACAACATGGCCTGTGGCAGTAAAACCAATTTCCCATGAGTTCACTGTGGCATCACCTTGGCGTTTCATCCAAGGATACCTCACCAAAAATTCGGGATCCGATTTTTTCGCCGGAACCATGACCTTGAATTGCACCGGCCGACTCAGCACAAACTCACTGAAACTCAGATTCGGGTTTTCCCGATACGCCAAAAAGAAACTCGCTACATCAACTCCTGCCAAATTAATCCCATTGAAGTTTCCGTGGTAATTTGGACTGGCGAAATTCTGCTTGTGCCAATCCTCGAAGTTCAAGCTCATCATAAAACCCAACTCCAAATGCAAATGAGCTCGCGTCCGATTGATCCCCGCACCCGTATAACCCATTCGTCCAAGCACAGAACCCGCTTTAACAGCATCATCCACTTTTACAGTGATTTCTGCCAAATGCGCATAGAGAGAGTAAACTTTCGATTGCTCCAAATCATGCTCAACAACCACGTATCGACCGTAATTGCTGCGGCCCGCAATCTGACTTACGTGCACCACTTTCCCTCCGGTAATACTCATCACCAAATCCAAGGGATTGCCCGCTTTATCACGCTTGATAGGAGCAATATCGATCCCTTCATGAAACTTGGTCAGCAAGACATCTCCGTTCACCCGGACAGGTGTGCGCACTAATCCAAACGAACCTCCTTCCCAGGCTTTCGTCACCTCTCCCTCGAAGGTTCGATCCACATACATGTAAAACCGATCCAGCTCACCACGGAAGAGATGATCATTTTCAGTCGGTAAAACCAACTCAATAGCCTCAGCCTTTAGATTTGCGATCGCAACTAACAATACAACGATACTCCATTTCATATGAGATAATCTTATTTCTTCTCCTCACCTATACGCGGCATTGTCTTATCTAATTCACGAATTTCATCTAATGTGAGACCTTTCCAAACAACGATCACCCTATCGTTTACAGGTTGATCAATCATGACGCCATCCACTACACGCCCAAACGCCTGACAAACCATCAACTTTCCTTGGTTTGCAGTGGTAACAGCAGTCAGGCGTTTTCCTGCACTCTCCTTCAATTGAATCAGAATTCCATAAGTCGTTTGGTCATCCGATGGAAAGGGATTGAATGCGACAAAATCTTTTGAGGAAATTTCAGGCATCCGGCGGAAATATCTCTCTTTCCCCAGCATCTCATACTTTAAAATCATTTTAGGATTATCACTCGCTTCCGTCTCAGTATGAAATGATACCTGAGCGATCTTCTTATCTCCACCCGCCGATACGAATGTCGTTAACGAGAATAGAAATACGAATAACCATCGAGTTGAATTCTTCATGCACAGGATCAAACCACACAAATTCACCCATGAAAACAAAATGGGAGATTATTTTTCTGACTTTCATATCCCTCAAAAAGTGAAAAGGCGGAAGACCCTGAGATCTTCCGCCTTTTACATATTTCATAACCGCTTAAGCAGATGAATCCCTCGCTAGAGAAATATCAAACTGCCAGCGGTGTTTGATTACTTCTTCTTAGCTGCTTTTTTGGCGGCTTTCTTAGCTGGAGCTTTTTTGGCTGGTGCCTTTTTAGCTACTGCTTTCTTAGCTGGAGCTTTTTTAGCTGCTGCCTTTTTAGCCGGAGCTTTTTTGGCAACTACTTTTTTAGCTGGAGCTTTTTTAGCGGCTTTCTTAGCGCTTTTTGCTACTTTTTTAGCGGCTTTTTTAGGAGCTGCCTTTTTAGCGGCTTTCTTAGGAGCTGCTTTTTTAGGAGCGGCTTTCTTTACTGCTGCTTTTTTGGCGGCTTTCTTAGGAGCTGCTTTTTTTACTGCTGCTTTTTTAGGAGCTGCTTTTTTTACTGCTTTCTTTGCTGTTTTTTTCGCTGGCATGGTTTTATGTCGTTTGAGTTCGCGTTCGATGTTTGTTTTCTCTTCCGGTGTTAATGAACCGAGGGAGAGGGTAGCGAGAACGGCCTCACCGAGGCGCCCTCCAAAAGCATTTGTAACAAAATCATCCGTCGCGCGACGCACGATGATTTCTTGTGAATACGCCGACTCATAAACATGAGCCCTTCCGGAGCGGATCCTTCTTACCAGTTTTTTTCTCTCTAAGCTTTGCATGACAGAGAGCACCGTGGTGTAGGCTCTTTCTCTTCCGTCAGGCAGCGACTCATGTACTGAACTCACCGTAGATGGTCCTTCATGCCACAACACAGAGAGTGCTTGTAGTTCGAGATTTGAAGGATGCGTAGGTTTGTTCATCAGGATTCGTTTCCTTAGATTGATACGATAAAACTAGTATTACGGATATCCGTCAAGTTAATTTCTACAAACTTTTAAGAAAAGTTAAAAATTAATTTACCCCCATTTTTTGCCTACTGCAGGCGTAGTAATTTCTCCGAAGCGGACCTCACTCCTCGCGCATCTCGGGACGCTTGATCTCGGGATTCAATTTTTCTAACAGACCCCAGAACTCCTCATTGCCTGGATGGCCGTTGTAGACAACCTTGCCCTTTGCATCTAACAGAACGACGGTTGGAACGGTTTGAACTTTCAACTGTGCACTCAGCGACAACTTCTCAGCATCGAGCATCCAATGTCCTGTAATGCTTTTCCCTGTAGCTACAAGCATTGCCTTAGCAGCCGCATTTACTTTCTCGGATGCTTCAGGCAACAGGGATGCAACGCCGATTTCGTTTTTCGTCAATAGTTCAGCAGTGATCAAAAAGTCAGCGAGGGTTGCTTCACATTCAGGACTCCAGGGAGACCAGAAGTGCAGCATTGTTCCTTTTTTATCAGCCATGATGGTTTCAAGACTGGTGGATTCTGCATTCAGCGTGTTCAGATATTTTCGCTGCTTATCGAGCTCAACTTCCTTCATAGCATCCATCAGACGGAGTCGTTGAATGTGTGGTGCGAAGGCCGCACCCTGACTAGGACTCAGCCAAAATGCCTCGGTGATGTGTTTCTTGAATGCCTGCTTTTCGCCTTTTTGTAACGCGGCGATCGCCCGCGCGTATTCGACGATCGCATGCCAATCATCCTCGCTCCCGAATATCTGTGAATCAGACAATTTGAAATTCTCACCCTGTTTCACCAGTTCAGGGAGCATCTTTGCGATCTCTGCATCTTCCGCGCGATCGATGTGAAACAGAAATTTGGATTCGAGTATCGCTTGTTCCGGAACTCCGAGTTTGCGTGCGCTAAGAATCGCCTTCTCTAATGCCTCCGTAGATTCCCTTTCGGAAAATAACTGCTCCATCGCATCTTCTTTTGGCGTCATCTTAGGCGCATCTGCTGCTTCCTCCTGAGCCGAGAGCAGCGATGCGATTGAAATGAAAACACCAAATGCGAAATTGAGACGCATCAGCTTATTTTGCAGGAATGGTTAGCTTGGCTCCCAATACGATGGAGTCACGAGTTAAGCCGTTTGCCGATTTGATAGATGCAGCTGGCACTCCGTATTGTTTACTCAAACCCCAAAGGGTATCACCGCGGACAACGGTGTGAACTTTGTTTGAAGGTGGTGTATAGACGGGTGCAGTAACCTCAGGTGTGGCGACGGCGGTATCTTCGTATGCTGCCGGCGCATCGTAGGCAGGGTTTACGGTGCTTGGGCCAATAGGCGAGCCAGCCTCATCCACATAGTCTGGTGCGGAATATGGATTTGCGACATCGTATCCGTCTCCGCCAGTCTTCGGAGCGCAAGAAACGGCGAGAGAAGTGAGAGCTGCAATGGAAAGATAGCGTGTGATTTTCATAGTTGAAGGAGTTGAGTGAAGAAATGTGACTTCGGTTTAACAAAACAATGAACGATTACCAGCGCACATTTCATTCATCTAAATCTGATTTCCATCGAAAAAAATCATTCGCCGTCTGTTCGGTATGCGCGGCCAATTCAGCCAGTGACTCCCCCCTCAAAGCAGAAATCGCTTCTGCAATGTATGAAGTATAGCCAGGCTCATTTTGTTTTCCACGCATCGGCTCGGGCGCAAGATAGGGCGAATCGGTTTCCAGCATGAAATATCCAGCGGGACAACGAGCCACCGTGCCCTTGACGAGATCAGATTTTTTAAAGGTCGCCACACCACCAAATGAAACCAAACCGCCTTCCGCAATCACCTGTTCCGCCAGATCCCAAGATGAAATGAAACAATGGAAAACCGCCCGCACCCGATCCGAATATTTTCGGTATATATATAGCGAGTCCTCAAAAGACTGCGAACCTTCCAGGTCTCTTGTGTGAATGACCACATTCAATCCCGATCTCGCCGCAAGTTCGAAATGCTGTTCGAGAAGATCTCGCTGCTTGGATCTGAAATCCGCTTCGGTCCATCCATCTGGTGCTGGGTGATAATAATCCAGCCCAGTTTCCCCTATCGCACACACTCTCGGATCGCCGACATATTCGGAAAGTTTCTCAATCACATCATCTGGAGCGTGGTGCACGTCGCAGGGATGAATTCCAATCGCTGCGGAAACGCCGGCATGCTTCGCGATTTCGAGATTCTTCGGAATGTCATCCAACGATGTCGCCAATGTAACCATGCGATGCACCCCGGCTGAGTTTGCCTTTGCAATCAACGAACTGACATCTTGATCTGCGTATCGATGCGAGGCCAGGTGGCAATGAGAGTCGGTAATCATAAAACTCGACGGCAGGCATCCAATAATTGCTGGACCTTGGTGAAATCTTTAACACCGGGTGAAACCTCAGCGCCCGACGCGATATCGAGTGCCGCTGGCTTTACTTGAGAAATCGCCATCGCAGCATTCTGCGGCGTGATCCCACCAGCAAGGATCACAGCTGTATTCGGAAAGCATTTTATAAAATCAAGCGCCAAGCTCCAGTCGAACGTTTCTCCAGTTCCACCAAAAACAATCGGAGCATGTGCATCGAGTAACATGGCATCCACTTCAAACTCTCCAGCTCTCTCGATATCCGCTGATGTTTTCACACCAATAGCTTTAATGACTTTGATTCCCTCATTTGAAAAAATCACTGTAGATTCAGGATCTTCATCTCCATGCAGTTGGACCACATCGATCATTCCCTCTGAAATCAGTCGTAAAGGCAAATCGGCCGACTGATTGACAAACACACCCACCCGTAAAATCTTGCCTTCAAGATCTTTCAACCATACCGCGTCCTTCGGATTCAAATACCGCTTCGAATTAGGCCAGAAATTGAATCCCAGAGCATCCACTCCAATCTCAATCAACCTGACGGCATCGGCCTCAGCACGGACGCCACAGATTTTAAGTGAAGTTTGGTCTTTTGAGAAGAAATCCATAAGTTGCTACACAAGAGCGTGTTCACAGCACAAAAGGTTTTGCAAGTGGTCACACAGGCTAAACCAAACTTAATTTCTTCATTAGATACTCAAGCAAGCCTCGACACGTGGCGGTTCCTCCATTTCGATTTGGTATTCATTCTTCCAATATGCGCTCTCAATCACCCACTTCAGATCTCTTTGAATTAAACCGCAGTCGGCTTGTCTCACTCTTGCCCAAAAATGCCATCGCTGTCATTCACTCAAACGAAATCTATTCCAGTAACGCCGACGCCACCCTACCCTTCAAACAAAACAGTGATCTGTTTTACCTTACCGGCATCGCTCAGGAAGAAACCATTCTTCTCCTCTATCCCGGTGCAAAAAATGAACGGAACCGTGAAATTCTATTCATCCGTGAATCCAACGAAACTCTTGCAATCTGGGAAGGCGCTAAGCTAACCAAACAACAAGCAAAGGCGCTAAGCGGAATTCAACACGTCGAGTTCGTCCAAAACTTCGATAATCTTTTTAACCAGTTAGCCTTGCAGGTGGATTCCCTATTCCTCTCCACCAACGAACATCCCCGTTGCTCAGTATTTACTGAAACTCGTAACAGCCGCTTCATCTCCGATTGCCAACAAAAGTTTCCCCTGCACCATTACGGACGACTCACCCCACTTCTCCAAAAACTCCGCATTTTTAAATCCGATGAGGAAATCTCTCTCACTCAAAAAGCTTGTGATATTACCGAAGCTGGATTCCGACGGGTTTTACAATTCGTCAAACCTGGAGTCGGCGAATGGGAAGTAGAAGCAGAGTTCATCCACGAATTCGTCAAATCCGGCTCTCGTGGATTTGCATACACACCCATCATTGCCGGTGGAGCGAATGCCTGCGTTCTTCACTACATCGAAAATGACAAAGTCCTCAACGACGGCGAGATGTTGCTGCTTGATGTGGCATGCGAATACGCCGGCTGGAACGCGGACATGACCCGCACCATCCCTATCAACGGCAAATTCACACCACGCCAACGCCAAGTCTACGAGGCAGTGCTGCGTATCATGAAATTTTCTAATAGCATTCTTCGCCCAGGTATCCTTCTTCAAGACTACCAAAAACAAGTTGTCGGCAATATTGAGGAGGAACTCATCGGTCTAGGACTTTTCACCGTTGCCGAAGCCGCCGCCCAAGATGAAAACAAACCCCTTGTTGGTAAATATTTCATGCACGGCGTCAGCCACCATCTCGGTCTCGATGTGCATGACGTATCACCCCCCTTTGAGGAGGTCGCTCCAGGCATGCTTTTCACCATCGAACCCGGCATCTATATCCGTGAGGAAAACCTCGGCGTGCGTCTCGAAAATGATTTCCTCATAGGAGAACATGAAAACATCGATCTCATGGCGTCCATCCCCATCGAACCGGATGACATCGAACGTCTGATGAATTCGTAAATTCCACCACCATGGCCAAATCAGACATACAACGGCAGGTGATGAACTTGTCACTTGTCATCGCGATCTTCCTGCTCGCGCTGAAAGTATATGCTGCGGCCAGCACATATTCATCAGCGATTTACTCGGATGCCGCCGAATCTGTGGTTCATGTCTTCGCCGTCGCTTTCGCATCATGGGCTCTGCGTCTGGCGAAAAAACCTGCCGATGAAACCCATCACTTCGGTCACGATAAAATTTCCTTCATCTCCGCAGGATTCGAAGGAGCGATGATTTCCTCAGCAGCCATCCTTATTCTTTACGAGGCTGTTAGGCAATTTATCTACGGTGTGGAAATAAGAAACCTCGCCTTGGGTTGTTGGATCACCGGAGTTGCCGCTCTGATTAATCTCGGACTCGGACTCACACTACTCAATGTAGGCAAGCGCACCTCCTCACCCTTGATTCGTGCAAATGGAATTCATGTCCTGACCGATGTATGGTCCAGCCTTGCAGCTCTCGTTGCTCTCATGCTGATCATATTTACGGATTGGCCTTTGTGGGATCCTATTTTCGCAAGCATTGCGGCT
The DNA here is from genome assembly GCA_031431855.1 of Akkermansiaceae bacterium. Lineage (GTDB taxonomy): Bacteria > Verrucomicrobiota > Verrucomicrobiia > Verrucomicrobiales > Akkermansiaceae > Luteolibacter. The sequence goes on from JANPEG010000055.1 coordinate 27,171, forward strand.
CTCAATATCCTGCGCGTCGGCCTGAAACTTATCAAAGAAAGTTTCGGCGGGCTGCTCGATGAAGCCGATCCAGTGATAGAAAAAAGTGCCCGAGATATGTTAGACGAAGTCGTCAAGGAAAGGAATCTCGCATATCATAATTTCAGGCATCGCCACTCAGGACATTTTCATTGGGTCGAGTTCCATTTGGTGTTTCCAAATGATATGAAACTCTCCGAGGCTCATGATCACGCAACCGAAATCGAGGCGAGAATTTCAAATCTCATTGGCCCTGAAGGTCGTGTGATTTCTCACCTGGAACCTCGCTCCGCAGAACGGCAAGTTGAGCCTTGGGAGCGTCCTTAGATCAGATCGAAATAATACGGAGTGCCCACATCACCATCAATATAGTGGCGGCGATCAACAACATCGTCATTCCCAAACTCTGCCGCTGTGTGCGCAGAACATTTTCAATCTGACCGCGGCTGAGGCTTTGTTCAAAACGATTGAACTTCTGACGCTCTTTGATTTCCGCCATTGGCGGCATCGTTGCCTCGCTATCAAGCTTCTGCTTCGCTAACAAGGCAGGTAGTCTTTGATATTCTTTCTGAGCCTCAGCAAGTTTGCGCTCTTTTTCACGCAGAGCTTTTAACTCATAATCTTCATCAAAAAGGCTAGCTTGCTTCAATTTCGCCATCGTTCTATTTGATGAAGTAAACAACCAAGCCCGCCGCACCAAGAATGATGATAGGCAAATTGAAGGCGAAGCCGTTCACGAGTTGCTCAAGAAATTCAGATTCGGTTTTTTGGGACTTCGCTTTACGACGTCCGCCTTTTGAAGGTCTGCCAAAAATTCCACCAGCGCGTGTTCCTTCGAAGTAGGAAGCTGCTTGATCATATTCGTCTGCTGCCGTATCGGTAACCGCTGTCGCTTTATCCAGCCTGTCATGAAGATTGTCACGAGTCCATTTCTCAGGATCGTGCTTCTGAATCTTGTCCAAATGCTCAGAGAAGCAAACTCGGCACTGCTCAAGTTGGTCGGTCTCTTCTCTCAACTCTTGCAATTCACGATCAATCAAAGTGATTGCGGCAGAGAGCTTTTCTGTAAGCTCGACCTGCTGAGAAAGAAACGCACGTTTGCGACTGGTAAGCTCTTCAAGCTCACGTTTTTTCCGCTCAAGCTCCTCACGCTCTAATTGGATTCGCTCCAATTCAAGCTGCGCGCTCTTGATTTTATCATCATAGTCGTCCTGATAACCCACACGTGTAGGCATATCGAGTTGTCTCGAACGAACGTTTATCGGATGTGTGTATTCGTTGGTAGAGGGCATGGCTAAAAGAATTGTTTCACATTTCCTAAGTAATTTTTGAACTTATAGCCAGATAAATATTTAACTTATCTTAAGATATATAGTCTCCAAATAATGAATCATTTGAACACTTAAATCACAATAATATAGATTTTCCACTTTGTAATGAAACGAATCCAGTTAACGTATCGAACTTATATGAAACGTATCTTACTTCTGTTATTTCCCATTTTAAGCAGTTTAGCCTTATCTAACGAAGTCCCGAAAGTCCTTCCTATCGGCTCGCCCATGCCTGCGTTTTCCTTACCAGGCATTGATGGAAAAACTCACACCGAGAAAACATACGCGGAGTCAAAAATCCTCTGCATCATCTTTACCAGCAACCATTGCCCCGATTCTGTCGCCGCGGCATCCCGCATGGAACAAATCCATAAAGACTATAAAGACAAAGGCGTTGCTGTTGTTGCAGTAAGCTCGAATAATCCAATTGCCCTTCGCCCCGACGAACTTGGCTACTCACCATACGGAGATTCCTTTGAGGAAATGAAACCCTTCGCCGATAGTCATGGATGGTCTTTCCCTTACCTCTACGACGCGAAGGATCAAAAGTTTGCCACCGAATGCGGAGCTCAATCCACTCCTCATGTCTTCGTTTTCGATTCCGAACGTAAACTGCGCTATACCGGACGCATGGATGACGCTGCTAGAGCTTCAGGTCCTGTGGAAAAATCCTACCTCCGTAATGCTTTCGATGCCCTCCTTGCTGGAAAAGAAGTCGAAGAACCCGTCACCCGCTCATTCGGCTGCTCTACCAAATGGCTTTTCAAAGCAGAGAGCGTCGTCAAAGAACAAAAGGCCTGGGAGGAAATGCCAGTCACTCTCGATGAACTAGACGAGACGCTCGCGAAAAAACTCCGTGAAAACAAATCCGGTAACGTCCGAGTCATCAACTTCTGGTCCACCACTTGCGGCCCTTGTGTTGCGGAATTCCCTGATCTCGTAGACACCTACCGCCGCTTTCAAAATCGTAATGTGGATTTCATTACCATCTCCATGGATCCCATCGAACTAAAACCGAAAGTGCAAAAATTCCTGGAGTCGCGCCATGCCGCACTCTCCAAGAGAACCAAGCCATCTATGGACAAAGAAGAACGGACTTCTAACAACTATATATGGAACGGCAAGAATCCCGACAAGTTGGCAGAAGCGATCTATCCAAAATGGACTGGCGCCCTTCCCTTGACCGTCATCATCTCACCCGAAGGCGAGATCCTCTGGACCCACAGTGAACAAGTCGATGTCGTAGAGATCCGCACCCAGATCCTCAAAGGAATCAAGTAACTTATCTGTTAGATAAGCCCCATCACCCAATTATGATTCGATGGATCCTTTCAATCTTTTATGTGATTTCATCGATCGCATATCTTTCTGCACAAGAACCACCACCAAGCATCAATCGTGAATTCCGCGCGGCATGGATCGCGACGGTATACAACATCGATTGGCCATCGAAAAAAGGACTGAGCGAAGCCCAGCAAAAAGCCGAGGCTACTGCCATTCTCGATAAACTCGTTTCGCTAAATATGAACGCCGCTATCTTCCAGGTGCGGCCTCAAGCAGATGCGTTATACAAATCCGATCACGAGCCTTGGTCACCATGGCTAACGGGAACAATGGGCAAATCCCCAGGTTACGATCCGCTCGCTTACTGGATTCAACAAGGCCACGCCCGCGGCATTGAAATCCATGCATGGTTCAATCCATTCCGTGCCATGGCAAACAAAGATCATCCTGTTTCCAAAGACCACATCAGCAAGACCAAACCCAACATCATCCACACCTATGGAACCATGCTGTGGGCAGATCCATCCCATCCGGATACTCGCTCACAGGCCATGACAGCCATCCTCGATGTCCTCCGCAGATACGATGTCGATGGCATCCATCTCGATGATTATTTTTACCCCTACCCATCCGGAAACCTCAGCTTCGAAGATGGCAAAACCCCTGCCGAACGCCGCGCCGTCGTCGATGCCTTTATCCAACAACTCTACCAATCCGTGAAAAAAGAAAAACCATGGGTTCGGGTCGGCATCAGCCCGTTCGGAATCTGGCGCCCAGGTATCCCCGAAGGAATCGAGGCCGGTGTCGATTCCTATGAGCACCTCGCCGCTGACTCCAGAAAATGGCTTAAAAATGGCTGGCTAGATTATCTGGCTCCACAGCTTTACTGGAGAATCGAACCCAAAAAACAATCATACCCCGTCCTTCTTAAATGGTGGCGCGAACAAGGCACTCGCCCCGTTTGGCCGGGAATCGCAACCACCCGCATCCAATCCAAAGAAGATCCGGACCGGACCGCCTCCGAAATCATCAATCAAATCAAACTCTCTCGCACCATCGGAACCAACCCGGACGGCCACATCCACTGGAGCGCGAAAGGACTCATCAGCGACTTAGGCGGCATCAATGCGGAACTTTCCAAAATCTACCCCGAGCCAGCAGTCATTCCGGCCATGCCATGGCTTAGCAAATCCAAACCCGCGACTCCGCAGGCCAAGGTTTCTCATAAACAAAATCAAACGATCGTTCAGTGGAAAGCTGGGGATTTCTCAAAAATCGCCATTCAATCCAAGTCCGGAAATATTTGGAAAACCCATGCTATCGTCCCTGCAAACGCTGAATCCATAGTAATTCAAACGATCGATTCAATCGCTATCACTTCTTTTGATCGCTACGGAAATGCTTCCCCTCCGGCAGTGATAACGCTCAAATAACCCCGTTCTCATCCTTCATCAACACCATGAAAATCCTGCTATCTTTTATTCTACTCACGGTGCAACTCTTTGCCGCCGAACCCAATACCCTCTCTGATAAAGAAAAGGCCGATGGCTGGCAGCTCCTTTTTAATGGCAAAGACCTCGATAACTGGCGTGCTTTCGGATCCCAAAAACGACCCGATTCAGGCTGGAAGATTGAAAATGGAATCCTCACCAAGCAGGAAAAAATCAACGGTGGCCATATCATTACAAACCGTAAATTCAATGATTACACTCTCACTTGGGAATGGAAAATCTCTCCGAAAGGCAACAATGGCATCAAATACTTGGTCGATGAAGCCCGCCCATCAGCTCCTGGCCCTGAATATCAGATGATCGATGATAACGGCCACTCAGACTGTAAAAACGGCGCAACCCATCAATCCGGCGCCCTGTATGCCCTCATCGCCGCCAATGAGCTCAAAAAACTAAAACCTGTTGGCGAATGGAACGAATCCAAACTAGTCATCCTCGGAAATCATGTGGAACACTGGCTGAATGGAGAAAAGATCCTCAGCTATGAACTTGGCAGCCCAGAACTCAAAGAAGCGATCAAAAAAACCAAATTCAAGAACGCTCAAGGTTACGGAGAGAAGATCGAAGGTCACATCATGTTGACCGATCACTATAACGAATGCTCATTCAGGAATATCAAAATCCTGGAAAAAGCCCCAAAATAAGCCATTCCCAATTCATCTTACCCAAAATAGTTCATTTTTGTTGACTAAAAATTGGGTTACTAAACAACCTTCCCTGACTCTTTTCGACGCCTTTCCAGAAATCCACGCATGATAAGCACCACCTCTCAACTCAAGGAATTTCTTGATAAATGCGACCCTCGAGGAGGAGATAACGTCTGCGCCATCGATACTGAGGCAGATAGCCTTCATCGCCATAAGGAATCGCTATGTCTCGTCCAGTTTACCGCTGGCGACGAATGCGTCTTGATCGACCCGCTCGCTATCAAAGACCTCAGCCCACTCGATCACTACCTCCGGGGTGCAACCGTTTGGATGCATGGAGCCGATTATGACATGACCATGCTGAAACGCGAATTCGGCTGCTTACCTAAACATATTTATGACACCCAAATCGGCGCACGCTTGCTCGGCGTCGAAAAATTCGGCCTCGGGAATTTAGTGGAACATTACTTCGGCGTCGTACTCTCGAAATCTTCGCAAAAAGCGGATTGGGGAAAACGCCCGCTATCCCCCACGATGATCGAATACGCGCTCAATGACGTTCGTTACCTTCTTGAAATGGGCGATAAAATCGTTTCCAAACTTAAAGATGTCGATCGCTACTCTTGGTTTCTTGAAAGCTGTGAATCTGCCAAAGTTAAAGTAGAGGAACGCGACGAAAGCCGCGACGAAGCATGGCGTATTTCCGGATCCGGAAAACTCAACCCCTTTGGCCTCGCCTGCCTTCGTGGACTGTGGCATTGGCGCGATAAGGAAGCAGAAGCATGGGATAGACCTTCATTCATGGTCGCCCCCAACCGCCAACTCATCGAATGGTGCTTTCAGATGGCCGATAAGAAACCCATCCAACTTCCGCACCATTTCCGCAGTGACCGTATCAAACGTTTCAAAGAAATGCAGGACACCGTGCACGCTCTCCCTGAAAGCGAATGGCCAGCAAGACCCATCGGATTGCGCCGCAAAAAAGATCGCGAATTCGATGATCGCGTCGATGCCATGATCGCACGCCGTAATCAAATTGGAATCGAGCTCGGAATCGATGGTTCACTGCTTGCTTCTCGCTCCGTCATCGAATCGATCGCCGCTAAAGAAGCTCAGCCAGCCGACCTCCTCATGAAATGGCAGGTCCAACTTCTAGACTTCTAGATAGCTGTTAGAATTTATATAAATGGACCGCGTGACTCCAGTCGCGCCACGCTCCGTCCAAGCGGTTACGGCTTCGCCTAAGTTTTGACTGCTCGTTACCACGAACTCTGCTTTCACTCTTCAATGCGTGAAATTGGATTTACGCTGACCACCCGTGGATTGCCCTGTTCCTTCCCATTCCATCTCTTTGGCCTCAGCCCAAAGCTCTTCAAGGCCATAAAACTCGCGCATCTCATCATCCATCACGTGCACCATGACATCGATATAATCGAGCACCACCCACTTGGAATCCACTTTGCCCTCAGAGTTCACCGGTTTCACCTTATGTTCTTTTTCCACCATTCCGGCGACGTCACGAATGACCGCCCGCAAATGCGGCATCGAGGTTCCAGAGCACACGATCATGAAATCGGTCAGGTTGGAAACTCCCCTCATATCCCAAACCCGGATATTCTCCGCTTGGATATCCACCGCTGCCTTAACACATGCTTTCGCTAATTCTTCACCTTCAATCGCCATAACCATTTATTTCAGAGGGCGACTCTAGCCTCGTTCCTCACCACTTTGCAACCCGCTTTCTCAAACTCTCCTCGATCAACCTCAAAAACCAATCATCGTAATCAAATCCTGATCGCTGAAATCATCCAAATGATCAGCCGCTGCAGTCAGTAACTCCGTCTGAGCCACATCCTCGATTTGCTCCCACTGAGCCTCATTATCGGCGACGTTTGGTGCTTTTGCAGGGTCATTTACAACCGGATCCGAGAAAATCGAAACCACCAAAATCACACACGCCGCAACCAGCGACCAACGGGAAAACTTCAAAATCCGCGGCCAAACTGGATCCGCTTCCGGCAGCAAGCGAACCGCACGCACCACATCGTCAGCGAAACGACTACTCGCCTGCTTTGGAGCCGATTTACCCAGCAACTGCCAAGTCTTATCGTCTTCGCTCCATTCTTCGTTGTGCTTGCTCTCGTTCATTGCTCTCCTTGAAACCCTCTCAACAAACAAAAGTTTCGCAAGTATTTTGTCTAATTACCAAAAAGGACCGCGCGACTCAAGCCTGCCCCGACAAAGTCGGTGGTCGGCCCCCCTCTTTCCATCTTCACTTTTCTTCATTCACTCTTCTAAACCCCCCTCCTATCCCCCCACAGCCGCACATGCAGCCGATCCGAAAACCTCACGCCAAAATCCCTGCACTTCTCCGCCAACCACGGCGCAACCTTATCGATTTCCGCCACATTCCGCCCCTCCGGCATCAAAATCACTCGGTTTAGCGGAATCTGAGACCTTTCCACCAAGGCCATCGCCTCAGCCAAATCGCTCTCTTTCTCGACAACAAATTTAAACCAAGCCTTTCCACTTCCCACCAAGCCACGAATCACCTCCGGCTTTTCCCTTAAAATTGCCGCCACCCCGCTGTTCCCCAACTTCGGCGAAACATTGAACTGCCCCACCGCAGCCATCAGCGCATCCCCCGGTAAACGCGTGCCATTCGTTTCCATTTCAAAAAACCAATCTCCGCCAACCTTTCGGAGCTCAGCGATCAATTCCCCCAAACCCTCCTCCTGCAACAACGGCTCACCACCCGTCAGCACCACATGCCGACATCCATATTTTCTCACCTCCGCCGCAACTTCCGCCGCACCCATTTCGATGATCGCCTCTTCTTTACAATGCTTCTGATAACCCGGCAGCCCATCCTTTTCATGCACCCAATGTGTTCCAACGAAATTCCAAGTATGATCCGTATCACACCAAACGCAATGCAAGTTACACAACGAAAGTCTAACAAAAACCGCAGGACTCCCCACACTCACGCCCTCCCCTTGTAAGGTGTGAAAAATCTCCGCCCCATCGCCCATGCGTGCCAACTTCATGTCGCTATACTCATCTCACCTCCACGAGATGAAAAGTGCCGAGTTCATCCGATTCACTAAAAGCCTAGGTAGGGCGCCATTGCCAAGGGCGCCGCATGAAATGAGAAAGAACATGATCCTTCAATAAAAAATCAAATGCGCTTCGCTTCGCGCGGCACCCTCGGCGAGGGTGCCCTACCTTAAAGAATTGCATTTCCAGCCGAACTAAAGTCCTATCCTCATCAACCTATCTAACCGAAGCAGCAGGGCGGCGGCGGCGTAGTAGCCCAGCGGCAAGCAATAACCCAGCCAGAGCGGTACTCGGCTCAGGGATGATATTCCAGCTAAGAGTGCTACCACTTACTGAGAACGAACCGGCTGCAGGCGTGATAGTGCCAAAGCTACTATTAACCACCGTAACAGTGGTGAAAATACTCGCCCAGTTAGCTATAGCTGCAGTGCCATTCGTGGTGAATATATCGTTCCATGTCTGAGCAGTATTCCAGAACGAATTAGCAAATGTACTATCTGCTGCTACAATCCGTAAAATAGAACCACCGACGGCACCTCCATCCGTCAAGCTTGCGGTGACGAGTTTATCATAGCTAGTGCCCGTGGCGTTAATATCCCACGAGAAGATAGAGGCATCCGCGAAAGTCGTCGCTCCGGTGACAGTGGCTGTGGCAGTGGTCGCGTTCGCCGCATCACCCACAGCAAGGATTGCATTGGCATTGATAGTCAGGGTGCTACCGAACGATGCTGCCGTATCCGTGGCGAGGATCGTTCCTGCATTGTTCACTGTAACCGCCGAGGCACCTATCGACCCAGTCACCACCAACTTACCGGCGTTGACCGTGGTCGCGCCTGTGTAGGTGTTCGTTCCGCTGAGCACCCAGGTGCCGATACCGGTTTTGGAGATGGCGGTGGTGCCGGTATTATTTGCGATTACAGCGGCAATCGTGTTGTTGCCAGTGTTGGTGCCGGTGAGAGCTAGGGTCTTGGCACCGACGCCGCCATTGAAGCCCATGGAACCAGTGTTGGTGAAATTGATAGCTCCGGTTCCGGAGGAATCGATCGTGCTAGTGCCAGTGAACTGGAGCGAGAACAGGCGGTCGGTGCTAACTGCTACACCGGTGTAGCGAAGGGTGCCGCCGTTGAGGATCAGGTTGGTCGCGACATTAGTGGATGCGCCTATGCTGCTATTGTTGCCCGGCCCGCCATTGTTGAGAGTGGAGACTTGCAGAATGCCAGCTGTGATGGTGGTGGAGCCGGTGTAGGTGTTGGCTCCGGAAAGATTGAGCCGGCCAGTGCCTGTTTTGATGAGACCCACACTGGTGCCGGAAATGACGGCATCGATGAGTAAATCCTGAGTCGCACCAGTGCCCAAACCGACGTTGAATGTCCGTGTCGCGGCTCCCAATGCCAGAGTCTGACCGGTGATCTGCGCCTGACCGGTAGTCGCAGCAGTAAAGGTGACGGTACCGCCGAGAGTGATCGTGCCTGACGTCCCTGCATTGATCACGCTGATGAAACCTGCTACAGGCGTGATGCCTAGGGTGCCGATCGTTAAGTTGCCGCTGCCTAAGGTGTTGATGATCGGCGTCGGGTTGCTGGTCGTCGCGCCGGTGGAGACGATGGAGACGATGGAGACGATGGAGACGTTGCCGATGGTGTCCGTCGCTCCATTGAAATCGAAACCAAGACAATTCCTGCGCGACTGATCGACCAAGCGGCAATAGCCCACAGACAGACAGCGGAGGCAGCAAGTGCGATTGCGAGGATCCAGAAGCGTTTGTCACGCATGGCTTGTAAGGTGCAACCGAGGCCGCAGACTGCACCCATAGCGAGATAGGTTGCGCTGTGGTTGCGATTCGGAAAAAAACCGTAATACCCCTCTCCGAAAGTGTCGGGCTGAAACAGCGAACCCTCAGCAAGTTTGGAAATCACGGCATAGCAAGCAACGCCAATTGAAAATAACAATGCCCAAAGGCGGATCTGGGATGGTGTGGGACGTTGTCCTGCCATCCAAAATCCGGCAAATATGGTGATGACAAATAGCGCCAGTGACTCCATCGCCATGCGCGATTGAATTACCACCAGCGAGCCGGTATTGACGCCCAGCGACTCAAGTTCGGATCGCCACTCCGACAGGTGAAACCAACGAGCCGGTAGAAATACGGCTATCCCAGCCACCACGAACGCAATCGCAAGGCCCCACCATACGGCAGGCAGTTTGATTTTAGGCGGAAACAGTAAAATAAGTAACCCAAAACAGCCGAGTAGCACCGCATGAAACCCAGCCCAAGGTCCGGCGACAAAAAATGTAGCTACAAACAAAAGCAGCCAAAGCCCACCGAAAACCCCTTTGGATTCAATAGATCTTTCGCCAACCGTATAGGTTTCCGCAACGTGCCTGTGCCTGCCGCGGCCACCATGACTCATATGCGAGATTAAATCCGTGGGCTTTTCGCCTGTCAACCTTGCGCGGATGTTTAAAACTTAAATTCCAGCGCGCTAGGATCATACGATTCTGTTTTCAGAATCTTAAAATTCATAACTTGCCAAACATCTCCAGTTGGTCAAATTTTTAAATAGTTTAATGACCGAACCCAATCAAGGAATCAAAATAGTCGCCCAGATCACTGGACTAACAGCGCACGTCATTCGAATTTGGGAAAAACGCTACGCCGCCGTAGTTCCGTTACGCACAGGAACAAACCGCCGTCTCTACTCTGAAGAACAAATCGAGCGACTCAAGCTGCTCAACGAAATCACGAAGAACGGACATAGCATCGCAAACGTCGCAAACATATCGACAGAAAAACTTCGCGAATTATCCAAAAATTATCGCCCTGTAATAGTCCAGCCCCGACCTCAGCCACCTCGCCCTCCTTCGGAATTCATCGAAGAATGCATCACTGCCGTAACGTCTCTCGATGCCTTAGCGCTCGAGGATACACTGAAACAGGCAATGATCGCACTGGGCGCTCAAGGCTTACTGCAACGCGTGATAGCCCCCCTCATTCATACCATAGGTAAATTATGGAGTGTCGGCACACTCACAGCCGCGCACGAACATTTTGCCAGCGCCATCATCTCGATTTTTCTTGGCCACGCCGCCAGACCATTCGCCGGAATAGCTAATGCCCCAGTGATTGTCGTCGCCACTCCGATTGGACAAATTCACGAACTAGGCGCGCTACTCGTCGGCGCGGCGGCAGCTAATCTCGGCTGGCACGTCGTCTATCTTGGCCCCAATCTAACAGCTGCTGAGATCGCCGGTGCCGCCCGCCAGAAATGTGCGCGCGCCGTGGCCCTCAGTCTAGTCTATCCCGGGGACGATCCGCGGATAGCAGACGAATTGAAATGGCTGCATGAGTTGCTACCTCCAGAAATCAAAATCATCGTCGGCGGACGCGCCGTGCCAGACTACCAAGAGGCGCTCGAAAAAATTGATGCGTGGCAAGTAAAAGACCTCACACAACTCTCTTCAACTCTTAACGAATTACGCAAGCCAGCGATCACAGCTAAATGATTCACTTGGGATTTAAGTTTGAAATTTAAAATTTCACTTTCATGACGGTCACCCAATTCATCGCTAAGCGCAGCGGCCTCGGGAAACGTCATGCCAAAAAACTGCTGGAAGCCGGTGAAGTCATCCTGAACGGCGAAATCATCAGTGATGGAAACATCTCGCTCGGAAAATTCGATCACCTAACAGTTAACGGAGAAATATTTCAGTCTCACACCGCGCGCTACATCCTCCTCCACAAACCCATCGGCATCCTCTCAGCGACCACCGATAAAACCCATCGCACGGTCATCGATCTGATCGACGAACCATGGGCAACAGAACTTCACCTCGCGGGCCGACTCGACCGCGCGACCTCCGGACTCATGATCCTCACTAACGATTCCCGTTTTTCCGCATCCGTCATCTCACCAGAAAATCACGTCCCGAAAACCTACCTCGTTCACACCGATCAACCCATCCCCGAAAACGTCCTCCAACAATTTCGCGATGGGATGTCTTTTGAAAAAGAAAACACCCGCTCCGCTCCCGCAGAGGTCGAACTCACCTCCGAAACCTCCTGCCGTCTTACGATCTACGAGGGCCTGCACCACCAAATCAAAAGGATGTTCCTCCGCTTCGGCATCCGCGTGACCCAACTCCATCGCGAATCCATCGGCCCTTACCTCCTCGAAAATCTCCAAGTAGGAAAATGGAAATCCATCGATCCAGCTTCGAAGATTCCCTAAATTTGAAGTTTGAGATTTCCCTGACTCCCCCTAGCCTCGGCGCGTGAGCAACTGCAATAAATTAGGAATCGGCTTGGCGGGCTTCGGCACTGTCGGCTCTGGCGTATGGAACACCCTTGAAAAAAATGGTGCACTCATCTCCGAGCGCACCGGCAATGGCGTTTCCCTAGCCATCACCAAAATTCTCGTTCGCGACCTGAAAAAGACCCGTTCCACCACCTCCGCCGTTCCTTCGGAAATCCTCACCACCGACTGGCATGGACTCGTCAACGACCCATCCGTCGATATCGTCGTGGAACTGATCGGCGGCACCACAGATGCCTTTGAAATCCTCGCCGCTGCCCTGCTCGCAAAAAAACCGGTCGTCACCGGAAACAAAGCCCTGCTCGCTGAGCGCGGCGTCGAGCTGTTCGCCATTTCTCGGAAAATGGAGACTCCTATCTTTTTCGAAGCCGCCATCGCTGGAGGAATTCCCATCGTTAAAACGGTTCAAGATTCTTTCATCGGCAATCAGATCCATTCCTTCACCGGCATCATCAACGGCACCTCGAACTACATCCTCGAGCAAATGACCTTGCGCGGCATCGACTACCCGACCGCTCTAGCAGAAGCTCAAGCACTCGGTTACGCGGAAGCCGATCCCGCCCTCGACGTCAATGGTTGGGACGCCGCCCACAAGGCCATCCTTCTCGCCACGCTCGCCTACGGTTTCCCCATCGATCCGAAAAACATCCATGTCTCCGGCATCGAACAAGTGCGTCCAACAGACATCCGCTTCGCGAAATCGCTGGGTTATGTGATCAAGCTTCTCGCCATCATCCGCGAGCGCGATGGCGGTGCAGTTGAACTCCGCGTGCAGCCATCCTTCATTTCCCAGAAACACATCCTCGCCTCAGTCAATGGTGTCTTCAATGCCGTCTCGGTGAATGCCGATGCCGCAGGCGAATCGCTCTTCTACGGTCGCGGCGCCGGCCAAGGCCCAACCGCCTCTTCAGTCATCGCCGATCTCGTCGAAGCCGCTCGTAACTTCGCTCACACCGCGCAGCACCGCGGATTCTTACCTTATCGCGAAACTGGAAACCTCGTCCCCATCGAGGAAACCTCCACCGCTTACTACGTCCGCTTCGATGTCACAGACCGACCCGGCGTTGTCGCTGAAATCGCCACGGTGATCGCCAAACACAAAATCGGAATCTCCGGCACTCACTCCCCTGTCGATGCCTCAAACCCCGACGCCGAATTCGTCGATATGGTTTTCCTCCTCCATTCCTGTCCATTCGGAAAACTCACCACCGCCCTAGTAGAAATCGAAACCCTAAGCTGCATCAATTCAACACCCGTCGTCTTCCGTATTGAAAACCTCGGCTAGGAATTTTCACCGCTAAGAACGCCAAGGAAGAAAAGTGAAGATTTTTAAATACCATGAATTTCGTCTTCCTTCGCGAACTTCTCTTACTTGGCGGTTCAATCATCTTCCCACAACCCCAGTCTCCCTTGAAATTTGAGATTTGAAATTTGAAACTTATGTACCTCGTCACCATCGGCCTTGAAGTCCACGCCCAAGTCAACACCGACACCAAAATGTTCTGCGCTTGCCGCACTTCTTTTGGCGATGACCCGAACACGAACACCTGCCCCGTCTGCCTCGGCTATCCTGGCGCGCTTCCAGTTCTGAACAAACTCGCCATCGAGAAAACTTTACTGACAGGTCTCGCGCTCGGTTGTGGTTCTCCGGAATATTCTCGTTGGGATCGAAAGAACTACTTCTATCCGGACATGCCGAAAAACTACCAAACCACGCAGATGGATTACCCTCTCTGCCTCGGTGGTGGCGTTCCGCTGTTCGAGGATTGTTATCCAACCGACGCACGAAAAGACATCAAGACCCCTAACAAGATCGTCCGCCTCAACCGCATCCACTTGGAAGAGGACGTCGCAAAGTCCACTCACCTCGCCACCACTTCTCTCATCGATTTCAATCGTGCTGGCACTCCGCTGATGGAAATCGTCACCGAGCCGGATCTTGAATCCGCTGAGGAAGCTTTTGCCTACTTGCGCTCGCTTCAGCTTGTGCTTCACGAATGCAACACCTCCGATGCCGACCTTGAAAAAGGAAACCTTCGTTGCGACGTAAACATCTCTCTTCGAGTTAACGTATCCGATCCGTTAGGCGCAAAAGTTGAACTGAAAAACCTCAACTCCTTCTCCGCCATCCGCCGCGCGATTCATTTCGAAATCGAACGCCAGACTGAAGAGCTCAGCGCAGGTATTCCTCAAATCCAATCCACCCGTCGTTGGAACGACGATCTTGGCGAAACCCAGCTCATGCGCACCAAAGAAGACGCGCACGACTACCGCTACTTCCCCTGCCCGGATCTTCTTCCCATCGCCACCGCGCCACTGTTAGAAACCGTCCGCCCTCTCGTTCCTGAGCCGCGTTTGGAAAAAATTTCCCGCTACGAAAACGACTTCGGACTGACTGCCTATGATGCTGCTGTGCTCACTGCTGACAGCCATCTCGCAAAATATTTTGAAGCCACCGCCGACCCAGCGATCCCTGCCAAGAAGACCGCGAACTTCCTCATCAACAACCTGCTCGGCACACTCAACGAGCAAGCCATCAGCATCGCTGAATGTCCTGTGTCGCCAGACAAACTCCGCGATCTGTTAGTCTTGGTCGAAAACGGCACCCTTGCCCTGAACCAAGCCAAAGAAGTTTTCACCGCCCTCTTCTCTGCCCCAGATCGTGCACCGAAAGACATCGCAGATGAACTCGGTTTCAAACCCACCTCCGCTGGAGACCTCGAAGCCCTAGTCGATACTGCCATCGCCGAAAACCCAAGCGAAGTTGAAGCCATCAAAGCCGGCAACGAAAAGCTCCTCAACTTCCTAACCGGCAAAGTCATGAAATCCTCATTGACCAAACCCAACCCAAAACAAGTCACCGACTTGTTACGAGCGAAGTTGTTGTAGGAGAGCCTGCCTCCGGCTGGCTTATTTCCTCTCCCTTACACCCTCCTTGACAACATAACGCAATGCGTTATTATCTCTTCACGTTATGATCGCTTCGTTCTCATGCAAAAACACCGAAGCATTTTTTAACGAACGAAAATCCCGTTCTTTCCCACCGAACATCCAGCGCGTGGCTCTGAGAAAACTCGCTCAACTCCACGCAGTCACCGAACTCAAACATCTCTCCATTCCGCCCGGCAACCGACTCGAAGCCCTCAAAGGAAATCGCAAAGGACAACATTCCATTCGCATCAACGATCAATGGCGAATCTGCTTCATCTGGAAAGCAGACGCTCCTCACGAAGTCGAAATCACTGATTACCATTAACCCCATGAAAAAGCATCTACCCATCCACCCCGGCGAAGTCCTGCGTGAGGATTTTCTCCTCCCGCTCGGCCTCTCTGAATACCGACTCGCCAAAGACATCGGAGTACCACCGCGCCGCATCAACGAAATCGTCAAAGGCAAACGAGCCGTCACAGTCGACACCTCGCTCCGCCTCGAACGCTACTTCGGCTGGCCCGCGCAAGTTTGGCTCAATCTGCAAAACCATCACGACCAACAAATTGTCCAAGATACCCTCAAATCCACCTTAGCAAAAATCCAGCCCTGTCCAGTTCTCTGATAGGAGAGCCTGCCTCCGGCTGGCTTATTCATATCAACGAGAAGAAGCCGGCCAGAGGCACGGCTCTCCATTAATCTTCAAATCCCCATGAATGCCGAACCCAAAAAATACAAACCCTTCGGCTGGCGTTTCTGGCTCTTGCTGTTCGGAAGCATCGTGCTTTTTTTCAGTTTCATATTCATACATACCATGCCAGGCGATAGATACGGGGCTGACCGAACCGAAGCTATATCCAACCTCAAGCAAATTGGCTTAGCTCTATATGAATTCCAGAAGCAACACGGCACCTTTCCTAACGATCAAACAGCCGTACAGCACCCATCCGAGTTCAACCTCTCCGGCACGTCCTCCAACGCTCTTTTCCGCCAACTCTTCGCCGCCGAAATCGTTGAAAGCGAACAGATGTTCTACGCCAAATTCCCTGGGATATCCAAACCTGACGGCGACACCTCCCCAGGCCATCTTTTGGAAAAAGGCGAGGTCGCCTTCGCCTATATCGCGGGACTTTCCACAAAAGACAACCCTTCGCTCCCGATCGCCTTCGGCCCTGTCATCCCAGGAACCAACCGATTCGATCCGAAGCCATTCAAAGGCAAGGCTATCATTCTCCGCATCGACAACTCCGTGTCTGTGATCCGTATCAAAGAGAACGGCGAAGCTTTCACTGGCGGCGAATCATTGCTAGATCCGAATAACAAGTTGTGGAACGGCAAAGCTCCTGACATTCGTTATCCTGAATAGGAGAGCCTGCCTCCGGCTGGCTTCTACTCCCTGCAATGGATAAGCCGGCCAGAGGCGCGGCTCTCCAATAATCTCTAAATCCCCATGAACGCCGAACCCAAAAAATCCAAACGCTTCAATTATAAACGTGTCATCATCATCCTGGTCTCCGTAGTCGCACTTATTTTTCTCATACAACCCATCTTTATGACAAGATGCGGCGGTGAGGGACATGATAGAGCGAGAACACTAAGTAATACCAAACAGATTGGCCTAGCTCTCTTTGAATTTGAAGGTGACTACGGATCTTACCCCGACGCTGAAACCGCAAAAGATGTCACAGATGCATTTCCAGATCATGGTTACAATCTCTCAGGTAACTCGTCCAACGCACTCTTTCTCCAACTCTTCTCCTCAGGAATCGTTAGATCCGAAGAAATATTCTATTCCAAAATCAAAGACTCCCAAAAACCCGACGGCGTCATCACTCCAGGCGAAGCTCTTCAAAAAGGTGAAGTTGGCTTTTCATATATCTATGGCCTGACCTCCAAAGACGATCCTTTAACTCCCCTGATTCTCACCCCCCTCATCCCCGGCACAACAAAGTTCGATCCTAAGCCTTTCAATGGGAAGGCGATCATCTATTTCATCAACAATAACGCTCATATCTACGAAATTGACGAAGACGGCCACGTCTACATCGAAGGTATCGACATCCTCTCCTCCAAACATCCCGTCTGGAAAGGCAGGGCTCCCGACATTAGCTATCCTGAGTAAAAACCATCCACCTAAAATCATGGACAACGAAACCAATAAATCCAAATCGATGGAATACACACTGGGTATTATCATCGTTGTAGGTCTCATCGTATTATTTTTATTTGGTTTTCCAATGACGACCGCGCACCCTCGGCCTACTCCATCTCGAGTGGCCATTAGCAACGCAAAACAAATCGGCCTCGCCCTATTCGTATTTGAAAGTGATTACGGAGCTTATCCCAACGCCTCGACTGAATCTATTATCACATCCAAATTCCCATCTCACGGTTACGATTTAACGAAAAAATATTCAAACTCAGCTTTTCTACAATTGGTAGCTTCCGGAATTACGCCGTCTGAAGAAATCTATTACGCTGAAATCAAAGACTCGAGATCACCCGATGGATTCATGATATCAAGCGACGCCCTGAAAAAAGGCGAGGTCGGTTTTTCCTACATCTGTGATCTGACCGCAAAAGACGATCCTGCCACTCCCCTCGTTCTCACTCCTCTCATTGCTGGAACAACCAAATTCGATCCCAAACCTTTCGATGGCAAAGCACTCATTCTTCACATCGACCAATCCGTCAGCACTCACATCATCGCAAAAGACGGCCATGTGTATGACAAAGGCATCGATATCCTCTCCCCCAAACATCCCATCTGGAAAGGCAAAGCTCCTGATTTACGTCATCCTGAATAACCGGAGAGCCGCACCTCCGACCGGCATACGCCTCGCGCCCAACAAAAAAACAAACCTGTAAATACCGTGAACACCGAAGCCAATCCCGAAGCCAATCCCGAACCAATCGTACAAGAACCAAAATCCTTTAAATCCGCCGCATATTGGACTCTCGGCGCTCTCATTGGTTTTCTTGTTATTGTAGCTCTCTTCGCCCCTATAGTCATAAGTAGCCCAAAAAGTCCCGATCGCATAGAAGCCATGAACAACGCTAAGCAAATCGGAATCGCTCTATTCATATTCCAAGAGGAATACGGATCTTACCCAAACGATCAAACAGCCGAACTCGTCAGACAAAAACACCCAACCGAGTTCAACCTCTCCGGCACGTCATCCAATGCCCTTTTCCGTCAACTCTTCGCCGCAAAAATCGTCGATAACGAAGCGATGTTCTATTCCAAATCCCTCGGGGGTTCCAGACCTGACAACGACATCTCCTCCGGCCATCTTTTGGAAAAAGGCGAGGTCGCCTTTGCTTACATCGCGGGACTTTCCACAGAAGGCAACCCATCGCGCCCAATCGCCTTCGGCCCTGTCATCCCAGGCACAAGCCGATTCGACCCCAAGCCATTCGATGGCAAGGGAATCGTTCTCCGCATCGACAACTCCGTGTCTGCGCTCTCTATCAACAAGAACGGCGAAGCCATGATCGGCGGCGGAGTATCTTTACTAGATCCGTATAACCAGCTGTGGAACGGCAAAGCTCCTGATATTCGATATCCGGAGTAGGAGAGAAAAGGTAGGGCGCCATCGCCGAGGGCGCCGCATGGAATGAGGAAGAAATAGATGTCTCCTTTAAAGATCGAATGCTTTCTCGCTTCGCGCGGCGCCCTCGGCGATGGCGCCCTACCAAATGCATAATCAGCTCCATCAAACCTTCTCAAAAAACAACGTGAACTCCTGGCGGTTGTAGGTCAGGTGCGTTTTCACGATCAGGGAAAATCCATTACCTTTCGCGATTTCTAACACATCTTTTTCTAGTGTTTCGATATCAGCGATGGTTTCTGCTCCAGTTGTTTTCAGTGTGAACACAGCGAGTGCGCCGGGACGGAGGAAATCTTTTAGACGCGTAACCAGCGTAATCGCCTGACGTGGCGCGCCGTTCATATCGGAAAGGATCGCGTCATAACGAATCCCACGCGGCGGAACAAACTCAGCCACATCTTCTTTCAAGAAACTCAAATTCGGATGATTCGCGAGACGTTTATCGAGTGGTGCGCGGTCGATCGCAGAAACTTCGTAACCCCGCATCAACAACTCAGAAGTCATGCCGCCTGGGCTTGCGCCTAGTTCTAACCAATGTGCTCCATTACGTGGCAAAGGCCGATACATGGAAAGGAAATGCAAACCCTCAGCAATCTTCGCGCCCGCGCGGCTAACTGTATCATCGGCATTTTGCGTGATGTATTTCGTTCCACCCGGATGAATTCCACCCGCTTCGAGGGGAGTCGCGATGCCGCAGTAGAGACCTTCTTTCCCGACCCAACAAAACAAGGTTTCCTTTTTCGGATCTTGTTCCTCTGCTGATTTCGGCGCGCCTTCGGGTAGTTCAAAAACCTGTAAAGCCCGTCCTCTCAAGTTCGATGCGAGAGCTTTGTAATAACGTTTCGGCGCACCGGGATCGAGCTGACCTACCAAGATCGTTTGTGGATTCCGGCTTTCGAATTTGTAGTAAATCGTCTGTGCGGCCTTCTCGATGAATCCCTCCATCTTCTCCGGATTACACGGCCATGAATGTTCGATGAGCACATGAAACCGAATGAACCGCGCAGCGGGTGAGTCTTTGATCCTTTCCGGCGTTTCCGTTTGAAACAAGAAATACTCGCTGCCCAGCCGCTTCACTTTTTCCGCACCAAGGATCTCCATCAACTCCGTGATGAACGGAGCGAAGACTTCAGAGATGCGGATGAGATGAGTGGACATGGAAGAAGTGCCGAGTGCCGAGTAATCAGTGAGCAGTGCGAAGACTTTTCCTCTTCCTTGAAATTTGAAATTTGGAATTTGAAACTTACTTACCGTTTACTGCGATCATCTCCTTTGATTCCTTTTGCCGCACGCTTGCGCGCACCTTCATCGAGGATGCGTTTGCGGAGGCGGATGTTCAGCGGAGTGGCTTCAACGAGTTCATCGGCATCGATGTATTCGATGGCGCGCTCAAGCGAGAACCGGATCGGCGGAGTGAGCTTCGAGGTTTTGTCCTTGCCGGAAGAACGCATGTTATCGAGGTGTTTCTCTTTAACAGGGTTCACTGGCATATCGCCAACGCGTGGGTTTTCGCCAACGAGCATGCCGCCGTAAATCGCATCGTTCGCTCCGACGAAGAGCACACCGCGATCCTCAAGAGCTTGCAGCGAGTAAGTCGTCGCAACACCAGCTTCCATGGAAACGAGAGTTCCTGTGGTGCGGGTGACGATTTCACCTGCGTGTGGGCCGTACTCACGGAAAAGGTGCGACATGATACCGTGACCGGAAGTGAGGTTAACGATTTCGGTTTCGAAACCAATCAAGCCACGGGTCGGGATAAGGGCGGTGATGAGAGTCTCGCCGGATGGCTCGGTCTCCATGTTTTCCATCATGCCTTTGCGGTTGATGAGTAATTTCAAAATACCTTGGGTGTAGTCACCTGGAGATTCGATGTAGAGGGTTTCGAATGGCTCAAGAAGTTTACCGCCTTCGTCGCGACGATAGATTACGGTCGGACGAGAAACGCAGACTTCAAAACCTTCGCGGCGCATCTGCTCCACGAGAACGGCGATCTGCATCGCGCCACGAGCGGAGACGTTGAACACGCCAGCTTGATCAGTGTCTTCGACATGGAGAGAAACGTTGGTTTTGATTTCGTGCATCAAGCGCTCACGGATGGCGCGGGAAGTAACGTGCTTGCCTTCTTTACCGCCGAGTGGTCCGTCGTTGATGGAGAACTCCATGGAAACGGTTGGTGGATCGATCTCTACGAAAGGAAGTGCTGCTTGATCTGCGGAAGCTGCGAGGGTTTCACCGATGTCGATGTTCTCAATACCTGCAGCGATGCCGACGATGCCGCCTGCGCCGCAACCTTCGGAGTCCTCAGTCGCGAGACCGGAGTAGGTGAAGGTTTTCATCACCTTGGATTGTTGCTTGGTACCGTCTTTGCGATGAAGCCAGATGGTGTCGCCTTTTTTGACATTGCCACCGAGAACTTTTCCGACAGCCACACGACCGACGAAGCTATCCCACTCGATGTTAGAAACAAGCATGTGGAAAGGAGCCGCAGGATCAGCTGCTGGCTCAGGAATGAACTCGATGATTTTTTTCAGGAGCGGGATGCAATCTTTACGCTCATCATCTGGATGATCCATGAAGTAACCGTCGCGAGCGGAGCCGTAGCAGAAAGGAGCTTCGAACTGCTCTTCGGTTGCATCGAGGTCGAGGAAAAGCTCAAGCACTTGGTCGTGCACTTTGAGTGGATTGGAAAGCGGGCGGTCGACCTTGTTAACCACGACGATAGGCTTAAGGCCTTCTTGAAGAGCTTTACGAAGCACGAAACGTGTCTGGGCTTGCGGGCCACCTGCTGCGTCGACGACGAGCAAAACTCCATCCACCATTTTCATCACGCGCTCAACCTCGGCTCCGAAGTCGGCGTGGCCTGGGGTGTCGACGATGTTGATGGTGTAACCTTCCCAAAGAATCGCGGTGTTCTTCGCTTTGATGGTGATGCCCTTTTCTCTCTCAAGATCCATGGAATCCATCGCACGCTCTTGGGTGGCTTGGTTTTCACGATAGGTGCCGCCGGCTTGGAGGAGTTGGTCGACTAGGGTGGTTTTCCCATGGTCAACGTGGGCGATAATGGCGAGGTTGCGAATTTTCAATGACATAAAATGAGGCGTTTAGAGGCTTTGGGGGCGGGGCTATGCAGCCTTTTTCCACGAATGGCAAGGCAGGAATGAGCATTTTCTACCTTGAATCAACAACTCATGAGTTTTTTAACCACGAATTGCTCGAATCTCACGAATGAAGATAAGTTCAGAGTCAGGCCATTGATGATGTTTACCTGATTCTTAATATTCGAGTAATTCGAGTAATTCGTGGTTAAAAATCAGAAAGCTCCGTTTAGCTTCCTGCCCGCCCAAAACAGGCCCAGCAGGATAACCAAAACCATCAAAGTCGCCCAATGCGACCACAGCGGTATGCGGTTTTCCAAAGGCTTCGGCTCTGGCAGGGCATCGATTTCAGAAATTAATTCCGCCAGTTGCTCAGGTAAAATGGTCCGTGCTCTGGAAACTCGGGAAATTTCCTCCAATACATCCACACGTGCAGGCTGACCGATTTTCTCAATATCTACGCCCTGTGAGATGATCGTGGTTTCAGTCGGAATATCTGGCGATGCCTCAGTGATCGCACGCAGTTTCCATTCACCGGGGATATCAATTTTGAAACGTCCCGAGTATGCACCCCATTCGGAATCGTTTTTCTGCAACTCGATGCGTTTCACATCACCATTCGGAGACGTTACATCTACACTGACCGCACCTTCTTTCAAAGGCGCTCCATTCTGATCAAATGCATTCGCATTTAAAGTCACAGTCGCACCGGGCTCAGGACGCTCTGGCGTGAAGAACATTCTCACACGCTGCCCTGCTGCCATGTTTCGCTGATAACTCATCCAACGCGCCACTTGGCCCCAAAAACGATAATGATAAAGATCCTCCACCCCACGCCGCCAGCGCCACGCGGAATCGATTCCCATGAACAAAACTTTTCCACTACCCGCCGCCTTGGTGACCATCAATGGTATCGAACCTTGGGGACCACGTCGACTCGCGTGAACGGCCAAAACTTCCGTTCCAGCCTTTGCGCGAAGCACCGGCGCATGCCAGTAGAAACCAGGAAGGCGACGCCAGATATCAGGATTTTCCTCCTCAGACTCACCTAACATCGTCAACAACGATGCCCGACCTTCCGAGGTTAGATTCAACGGCGTAGCTACAACTTCAGATAATCCTTTGGGGGTTTTCTCGTCCAAGGTCACCGGCAATAAATCCGACAATGCGGATTTCACCAAACTCATCTGATTACCCTGCGGTCCTGGCAAAAACACCACGCCGGATGCCTGATTCTCCACCAATCCTCGGATCTGTTTCGCCTGTTCCTCAGTGAGTTGATTCTCACCAATTCCGACATCACCTAGCACCACGACATCGAACTTCGACAACTCATCCAAGGTTGCTGGAAATTTATCGATGTAATCCGCACCCGCACCCGGACCTAATTCAGGACGCAGCAACAAACACGAAAGCTCCACTCCCGGGTCACGCGAAAGCGCGTTTCTTAAAAATCGATATTCCCAACGTGGAAGTGTCTCAATAACAAGAACCCGAATCCGCTCAGGCTTTCCGGAAATCGTGAAGTCATGTGAGTTGTTAGATGAAATGAGTTCGCCGTCCTCAACCGGGATCGACAAGGTCAGCTTGGTAGTGCCCTCTTTTTCCAACTTCCACAAAATCGAATCATAAGTCTCAACATTCGGCGCGAGGATGATGTTCTTCGTCCGCTCCCGCCCAGACTCATCACGCAACCGCA
>JANPEG010000056.1:0-60349 GCA_031431855.1 Akkermansiaceae bacterium
CCTTTATCAGGCCGACCCCGGTGGATGTTTCCATCCCGCCCTTTCATCGGACCCTCAACGGATCCCAGATACGTCCGCGTGCAATCAATCAAAGGTTCCCCAAAAGCCGTCCGGCCCGCCTGATCTCGGATCAAGGGAGCAAAACAATCTTTCCCTTGGATTAGCGCCGTCCCCAAACATCCGCTGACCGCCTCTTGGCCTTTTCCGAGATATACCCCACCGACGATCTTGCCGGCTTTATATAGGCTGGAGAGCTTATTTTCCAAGATCCTAGCTTTGAGCATCGATTGGAAGGCTTTGCGCAAAAAATCACCATCGAGAGAAATCATTGCTTCAAAAGGTTTTGTTTCCGCATCAGGCACGCGTGAGACTAAACCGACTCTTCCGAATCGTGCAACCGCTTTCGTTTTGGGATTCTTCATCCCCATTTAACCTGTGTCAGGCGACAGGTCAGTGCGGGGCTAGCTGATCGTGGAACCGGATGAGTTCATCGGTATAGATTTTAGCTCCCTCCTCGGAGAGGTGGGCCTTGTCAAAGAAGTAATCCGGATTCGCATATTCCGGCCTATTTTCATCATACATGAAGACTGTGCCGTATCCATCTATCAGTTGTTCAAGTCTCGAGATGAAGCCTGTGGTGACTTTTCTAAAGTTGGGTGGGATGGCGATAATGAGACGGATATCGTTTTTTCTACAGAGATCCGTGAAGGCATTGAACGCCTCAAGCTTGTAGTCCAGTTCACCCACGGATGAATAGGTAGAAATGTTTGAATTGTATTTCCTGTCGAATGTCGCCTTCTGGCGGAAAATTGGCATCGAGCCGCACGGCAGAATCTTATAGTTGCCGCTTAACTGGTGCTTCCCAAACTTGAAATTCGATTGGTTCAACTGGCTCAGCACCACGAACTCACTGATGATGGGTTTCATTTTCCCGCGCCTCACCATTTCATCCCTCACGTCTTTATAGCAAACGAGGGGATACAACCTGTCGAAGCGAAACTTGAGGCTTTTGCTAGAGGAGAGCTCGTCGCTGTCATCCACCACGAGGATCACGGTTTTCGGCTTCTGGTTGCCCTTGGTCTCAAGGGTTTGGCGCAGCACGTATTCATGAAATGTGATGTCCGATCCCGGATACGCAAGATTGTATGCCGAAGGACCCCCAGAGTCCACAAACCGCTGAGCGATCACGCATTGCGCCCCACGTGAAGATCCAAAGACCAGCACGTCAGCCCTGATCTGTCCTTCGAGGACTCGTTCCAATCGTCGATCAACTTCGCGTGAAGGCGATGTATTTCGGATGACGATGAATGCCTTGTCAAACAGCAGGAAGAATGCCGTGAACATCGCCAATCTAATTAGTAACCTCTTCATAACTTAAAATTGGAAATAGATAAAGTGCTGCTCCACGCCGGAAAGCACCAAGATGCAGGCAATCAGGATGGCGTAGAACAACCATCTCAGAGGCGTATACCACTTGGTCCCGAATGCCTCCAGCGCGTATTGGCTTTCGCGGCCGAGCCATTCGACGATCATGCAGAATGCGATGAAGAAAACAGTGAGGTAAGCCGACCCTTGCAAGCGAGGGGATTCAAACAGGCTGACATTGAAGATCCCCTTGATGATGTTGACCGCATGGTCCATGTCGTTGGCTCGGAAGAAAATCCAGCCGAAGACGGTCATCAGAAATGTCGAAGTCATCGCGAGCGCTTCGCGGATGGATGGCCAGGTCTTTCCTTGAGCAACAATTTCTAGATGGTTGCGATTCCGATTTAAGAGCATCAGCGGGATGAAGTAGAACGCGTTGAGCGCGCCCCAGACAAGGAAAGTCCAGTTGGCGCCGTGCCAAAAACCGCTGACTAGGAAGATGATGAAGGTATTCCTGATCTTCATGGCGGTGCCGCCCTTACTTCCACCCAGCGGAATGTAGAGGTAGTCGCGGAACCAAGTGGTGAGTGAGATATGCCATCTCCTCCAGAATTCAGCGATGTCACGGGAGAAATACGGAAAGGCAAAATTCCTCAACAACTCGATGCCGAACAATCGTGAGGTGCCCAGTGCGATATCGGAATACCCGGAGAAGTCGCAATAGATCTGGAACGTGAAAAAGATAGCTCCCATGAACAGGGCACTACCGGGGTAACTCGTACCAGCCGCAGAGCCGTTAAAATAAAGATTTGCCCATTCGGCACAACCATCGGCCACGACGACCTTTTTGAACAAGCCCCATAGGATCTGACGCAAACCATCCACAGACTTCGAGTAATCGAAAACCCGCTCGCGTTTCAATTGAGGCAGAAGGTGGGTGGCACGCTCGATTGGGCCCGCCACTAACAGAGGAAAATAAGCGACGAAAAGCCCGAAATTCACGATGTTTCGCTCGCTGCGTATCCTACTGTAATAGATATCGATCACATAGGAGATCACATGGAAGGTGTAGAAGGAAATACCTACGGGTAGAATGACGTTGAGAGTCAATGAGTTCGGATCAACATTCAAACCCTGGCGGTTCAGCAGCTCTGCGAACGATTCGATGAAGAAATTGTAGTATTTGAAAAGCCCGAGGAATCCGACGTTAAGAACCATGCTCAACCAGAACCAGAAACGTCGAGTCGGACGGGTCGTGGATTTTTCGATCAGCAGCCCTGTGCCGTAACCCACAAGGATCGAGAATGAGAGTAGGAACAGAAACTTCCAATTCCAGCACCCATAAAAGTAGAGGCTAGCGGCCAGCAGGAGAAAGTTCTGATAGGCGGAGTTCTTTTTTGCGACAAACCAATAAAGAAAAAAGATCAGCGGCAGGAAGAGCGCGAATTCCAGTGAGTTGAAAATCATGGTTGGGATAGCGGTCGAATGCTAATTGCCCATAAGAGAGCCATCAGCCTTTATTACAAGTTTTCTGTCACCATGAATGATCAGCGATTTTGGATATAAAGTTTATTGAGGGGCAATCCAACGCTTTGACTTAAGATCGCTTCTTCAACCATTTCGAGAAGCGGTCTATCGGAAAACAGACGAGTGTCCCCCATCAGAATACATGGGAATTCAAAATCAAGAATCGTTCCGGTCCAGCCTTTAATAGGTCGGCTCATGATGACGTCGATATCCTCGTTGGGTTCATTTTTCGTAATCCAGTCCACCATATCCAAATAAGCGCGAGAGTGATATGTGGTACAGCTCGTCATGCATCGTTTGGTGACGGGATCAATCGCAAAACCTTTGACCAGATTACCACTGGACTCACCCCTAGTTGGCAGTTTTCCCTCAACAACTTTCACATTAGTCGCTATCTGCCATTCGTGTTGGACTTCCTTCCATCCTGTGGGTGTGCTAGCAAGATCAACAAGCCTTTGGTATTCGGTTCTGATATTATTCATGATAGTTTTACTGAATGCTAGAAATATGCTTTTTTACCTGACGCGGAGAATACACTCATGGCCGATCTGTGAAAGGGGAAAAGGTGGTTATAACGTCACCCTAGCTCAGAGTCATAAGGCAATCTATTAGCGGCTATTGTTTTCCCTTCTCTAAGACCTGCCGCACACTTTTCCCGTGCAGATTTTTCGTCAAGGTCTTCCACTGAATCTCATCTTCGCCGCTCATCGCTACCAGTGTTGGTAGATCCGTCCCCTCGCCAGACAGCTTCAAGATCCCCTGGGCAAAAACCTCCTTCTCTGAATCCGATAGCCCCTTGTTGATTTCCTCGATGGAAGTTCTCAGCGCCTGAGGAGTATTGGTATCCACCCTCTGCACTTCCCGCATTAAATCCTCCTTATACACATAAACAAAGATACCCAATACAATCAAGATCACCAAAAAAATCTTCTTCATTCCTATATCGGACTCCCATCCAATAAATTAATCAAGCTTTCAGTCTAAGCTGTTTGTGAGAATGGGAAAAGAGGGTTACGAATTTAAGGAAAGCTGAAATTTTAAATTAGTGTGAAACTTTCCCGCTCTAAACCTCAGGATTTTTCCGGACGATCGGTTCTAAGCCAGCGGCGATCGCCTGCGCGCAGGCTTTCTCAGAGGCGAGTTTGAGCGCGGCGGTCATGCCGTCGAGCCATTCTTGATGACTGCGAGCCTTTTCGGCGTCCTCAGAAGATTGATTTTGGTATGGAACGGGATCTTCCTTGAGACGGTTGGATGATTACTGATTAACCGCCGATCAAATCTTTGACCGCGTCTTTCTCTTCTTTCAGCTCATTGATGGTTGCGTCGATCTTACCTTGAGAAAACTCGCTGACAGGAACGCCTTGAACCACTTCCCATGTTCCATCGGCTTTGGTGCGGATCGGCATGGAGGCCATCAGGCCTTTTTCGATGCCGTAGGAACCGTCGGAGCAGATTGCGACGGAATGCCAGTCGCCGGCTGGAGTTGGGGTGATTAAACTTCTCACCGTATCCATCGCAGCGTTTGCAGCAGAGGCTGCGGAAGATGCTCCACGGGCAGCGATGATCGCCGCACCGCGTTGTTGGACGGTTTTGATAAACTCACCCTCAAGCCATGCTTGATCGGTAATAACTTCGGTCACTGGCTTGCCTTTGATTTTTGCGTTGGTGAAATCGGGGTATTGGGTCGCTGAATGATTTCCCCAGATGCAAAGATTGGTCACATCTGAGCAATGCACACCGGCTTTCGCTGCAAGTTGACTCTTGGCACGATTTTCATCCAAACGTGTCATCGCAAAGAAACGATCATTCGGGATGCCAGCTGCGTTGTTCATCGCGATCAAGGCGTTGGTGTTACATGGGTTACCCACCACTAAAACTCGGATATCTTTTGCTGCCGAACGAGCGATAGCTTGTCCCTGGCCGGTGAAAATCTTGCCGTTGATGCCAAGCAAATCGGCACGCTCCATCCCCGCCTTACGCGGCACCGAGCCAATCAACAACGCCCAGTTGGCATTTTTGAAACCTTCATCCAGATCCGTGGTCGCAACCACTTCTTTCAACAACGGAAACGCACAATCCTCCAACTCCATCACCACGCCTTTAAGCGCAGGCAAACCCGGCTCGATTTCGATCAAACGCAGATTCACTGGTTGGTCATCACCGAAGACAAATCCAGATGCGATGCGGAAAAGAATCGCATAACCAATTTGGCCTGCGGCTCCTGTGATAGAAACGGTGATAGGTGCTTTCATAAGATAAAATTAATAGGCGGCGATGCTAAGACACGTCTGTTTCACCTGGCTAGCTCAATATTTTAAAACTCAGTGGCAAATTTGCCATCTGATCTAGCCCAGCCCTCACTCCACCACTCTAACATCCTCTCCCCCCAACCACATGCGAATCACCTCGGGATCTGCAGTGAAATGACCTAGCATTCTCCAATTCGACCATTTGATCGCCTTCGCCTGATCTCGCGACTCTTCAACGACCCCCGCTTTATCAATCCCCGACGAATGCAGAAACTTCATATCGCCATTCCTTTCGACCACCACAAAACCCACATGCGTATCCAGACCCATCAGATAAATCCCAGGCTCCATCGACTCCAACCAATCGGCATAAGTATCATATTTTTCCCCAACCCGTAGCTCGCAGTTCTCCGAATCTGTAAAAGTCCGTAAAATATTCGAGGAAGGCTGCTGTGCGAGTTTGTATCGATTTACTTTGAAACCCGCATCGCGGATCAGGGTCGAGACAAAATACCCACAGGCTATCTTTCCCTGTCCCGGGCGTTCCGCTACACCGTTGAAATCGTATCCTGTGCCGCGCCAACAACGCATCATTTCCGGCATAATCAATTCCAGCATGATTCGTGCATCTTTTTCGACTGCCGCTTTTTGCTCAGCGCTTCGTGCCTTCCGATAGGCATTAACCAAATCTATCCGTGATTTTTTAAGCTCAGCCTCCATAACCTCATAACTCTCCAAATCAGGTACATGCTTTTCCTCATTTGCCGCTATTCCTTTAAAAAGCCCCCGATGCTCTGCCTCTCGCCACAGCCACCACCCCCCTGCCCCAGTCGCCAAAAGCAACGATACCCCCAGCATCCATTTAAAAACCCGCTTCACCTTTCCATCATCGCTATAAATCTGACCACATCAACCCTTGAAAACATAGGAGCCGAACCCAGTCCCACGACCTCGCGGCAAAGAACTACTTGCCAAACGCGCAATCTCCCCTACGTTGCCGCCCGAGCAGGAGTCCCCTTATCTCCGATGTCCGCATCCGGCACCCTATTTCTCCAATCATTCGTTTTTCCTCGTGAAACTCGAATTTTGAGGGCTAGCCAGGAAATCCGGGACCTCCTCGCTTACGGATGGCGGCGCAGATTGCCCGTGATCGATCCTTTCAAGTCCTCTTCCGCAAAGGTTGCGGAGGCTTGTCCCAGCACCAAAAAGCTGGCGATCGATCACTACAGCGATTGCGCGCAGGTCCGTTCCTGCATCGCCGGGGATACAAACCACCCGACGCGCCGGGCCGTCCGTAAAACACTGACCCATGCGAAACCATGTCAACTGATACACATAACTCCCCAAAGCAGGGAGATAGTCGTCGCCGCCGCTCACGCGGAGGGCAAAACCGTAATAACAACAACTCAAACCGTGGTAACAACGATGGACGCCAGTCCAGCGGTGGAAATCGCTCCAGCCACAACGGCTCGGGCCAATCCCAGCAACGCCGCGCAATGCCTGCCCCCCAGAAAACCCTAAGCTTGTGGCAGAAAATCCTCAAAGCCTTCGGCCTTTACAAAGAGCCAGTCAGACCGCCCCGTCCGGAGCGTCGCCCGAGTGCTGTTGAAACCAAACAAAACCAAGAACCACGTCGCAACAAAACCCGCGATGCACGCACCGATCAGGGAAATAGAAATGAATCCCGTGATCAAGGTGACAGCAAAAAACAACCTCGCGAACCCCGTGAACCTCGCGAACAACGCGAACCCCGTGAACGCTCGAACAAAAATTCGAATCGCTCGCGTGGAGGTGACCCATCAACCGTCGAGAACCGCCGCGTTTATGTTGGAAACCTGTCCTACGACACCACTGAGAGCGATCTAGAAGAGCTCTTCAAAGGTGTTGGTGCCGTCCGCCGTGTTGAGATCGTTTACAATCGCAGCACCCATCGCTCCAAAGGCTATGGTTTCATCGAAATGCTCGATATCGACGAAGCCAAACGCACGGTTGAGGTCCTCCATGATCAATTTTTCATGGGACGTCAAATCACCGTGTCTGGTGCGAAATCGAAAGATTATGATGATGCCGAAAAAGAAGAAGGCGGAAATACAGCTACCGTAGCCGTCGTTCCCCAACTCGCACCCATCAATCCGCAGAAAGAAGAAGTGCTCAACTTGATCGACGAACCCGTCACCCAAGCAAGCGCCGAAGTTTCCAATCCAGAAGTGCCGACCGAGGAATTCCATTCCGAAGTAACTGCTCCTGAAGCGGAAAAAGAAGAAGAAGCCAAAGCTTAATCTCAAACATTCAACTCAAGAGGCTCTCCGCAAGGTGAGCCTCTTTTTTTATCCTGAAGAAATCCATGTCTGACACTCATTCGATTTTTTAGAAATCGCCACTTGCGATGTGGCAACTACCTTTTAAGTTCAAAATCATGGCAACAAGCACCCTAGCCTCACCACCCGACTACCTTTCACCCGAAATCCTTCTTCATCCCGAGAAACGCCAGTTTCCGGAGTTCGATGTCGTACGGTTGCTCCACACCGTTTTTGAGCCGACCCAAGGTTGCAAAGTCTGCATCCTGATCGACTTCGATGAGCCAGAGGCACTGATCAAAGATTTTCATTTCCTCTCCCAACCAGGATTTCCGGTTCAGAAAAACGCTTACAAGCATTTCTACACCTCGCTCCAAGAGTATGCGATGGACAAGCTCGGTATGTCGGGAGGTGAAATGTTCGCTTACCGTTGCACCAAAGGCTCCAACCTAGATCTCGCCGATGAAGTATGGGATACAAACGGAAAACTCCTCTCGCTCGATCAGGACATCTACTCAAACTACGATCTGATCCTCTGCGTCTCAACATTCTCCGCCACCGCACCGCTCACTGCAAAAGCTAAAGAATACGGCTTCCGTGGCGCCACCCTCCACGGGCTCAATGACGTCATCTTGAACTCCGGCCTCGCCGTCGATTACCGTGAAGTCTCCCGCGATGCGGAAAAAATGCGCCTCGCTCTAACAAAAGCCGATTCGATCGAAATCGATTTCGCACTCGAAGACGGCCGCGTCCTAACCGCCACTCTTGAACTTGATCAACAGGAAGCCCAAAAATCCCACGGCCTCTGCCTCGGAGAAAAGCCCGATATTGCGAACCTCCCCGCCGGCGAAGTCTACTTTGTCCCAACCAATGCCAACGGCCAATTTCCGATGAAATACGAGGACGGCACGCTCGGTGTGTTAGACGTGAAAGACCGCAGCATTTACCGCTCCACCTTGATCGAGGGCAATCAAGCGATCATTGACGCCCACAATCAACGCCTTGCCGATGATCCGATGACCGGCACGCTAGGCGAACTTGGCTTCGGCACCCAAGTCCTGCCCGTTTCCTATGCGGACATTCAGGACGAAAAAGTGCTCGGCACCTGCCACCTCGCCACCGGGCGCGATGATCATCTCGGCGGCGACATCCTACCTAACATGTTTAAAAAACATGAAAACGCCACCCACGACGACATCCTCTTCGCCCCGCATAAAACACCGAACTTTAACCTCAGCCAAGTACGAATGAATCGCGGCGGAAAACAGGAAATTCTCATCGAAAACTTCCGTCCATCGAAATACCTCATGGACGCTCTAACTCGCTGAAACTTCAATTTCCAAAATTCAATCATAAGCAACTTCCAAATATTTTGACTTCAGACTCTTCATTGAGATTTGAGTATTTGGAATTTGAAATTTATTTTCTACATGCGTGAAACCTTAACTGTCATCGGCCTCCTCGTTTTAGCGATGGCATTGCGCACCTCGCGCAAAAACCTATCTCGAAAACTTGGGGCAATCGTGTTCCTTATCGCGAGTTTCTGCTTTTTTTATTTCATCAGCGGAAACATCTTCGCAGGGATCGCTGGTGCGAGCTTGTGGTTCTTTTTGCCATGGATCGAGCTCCTCACCCATGTGCGCCGCCTCCGTATGCCGCTCGAAAATCGACTGCGTCATCGCCAAACTCCCAATCCCTCGTTCTTTCCTAATGCTGTCGAAGCAGCGGCGGGCATGGAAGAGGCCGGTTTCGAACACGTTTCCGATTGCGGCTGGCAGTGGTCCGGTATGCAACAACACTTCCGCTTGTTCTGGAATCCAGAAGAACGCGCTGTCGCTTCGGTTTGCTTGTGCGAACAAGAAGACGTCGCCTTCGCATTCATCTCCATCACCTCGACCGATTCTAACGGAAAAATCTGGAGAACCACCAATTTCCCCTTCGCCCCTACCCTTCGTTGTTGCCCAAAATTAAAGTGGAATCACGTCCCTTGCGAGAAATCCTGTTTCCACCAAATCCTTAAAGACCACCGCCAGTTCCTCGGGAAAATGAATATCACCACAGACGACCTCCTCGTCCCCGACCCCGAATTCCTAGAGGAATCCATCGAGTCTGAGATGCGCCAACAGGTCGACCACAACCTCAAAGCCGGCATCATCCAACTCACTGGCGACGGCAATTTCCAATACTCCAAACGCGGCCTGATTTACCTCTGGTATCAATTCATCAAAGACATGATCCGCCTTTGCTGAAGGTAGGGTCGCCGCGCTGCGGCGACCAATATCAAACCTTTTCCTCTGCTTCAAGAGTCACGCAATAGACTCTGACTTTCGATGGGCTTTTGAAATGATGGTCTTTGCCGGCTGCTTTCCAACCCTTGATCTGATCCAAGCTCGAACTGTCGTATGATGGATAAGTCGCCGTCAGCAAATTGATAGTTTGAGTCGCAAAATCCGTAAAACCCAAATCCATTTGCTTATCAACTGCACCACCAGATACCACTACTCCACCCTCAGCTAGAACCTCTACTTCAGGTCGCACGACTTCCTCACTTTTCGCACACAAAACACGGGTTTTAAAAGAAATACCAGCGGCTCGTATGGCAATCAGGAAAGTAGAGATACTGCCCCCACCGATCGGACCTCGGTCGCTCGTCGGACTGAAGCAAAACTGTTTTGTTCCATACCAAGCAGAAATTTTGCTATAAATTTCATTGTTTTCAGGAGCATCGCGGAGTGGCGCTGTCTCCGAAAGAGCGACGTTCTCAAAAATATTTTGCACGCATTTCGCACCACCACCTACTCCCACCCAACCGTCATGATCCAGAGAGTCTGGCAACTCCGCCTTGGCTGTCTCTGAGGTGAAAACGGTTTGTTCAATCGGCACGATCTCACCATCCTTCATCACCTTGATGCCGATTGCATAAACCGTGATCGTAGCCTTAGAGGATATCCAAATATCTTTGCCGAGAGCCTTCCAACCTGACCAGACGCCGCCATTAATTTGCAAAGGATATGACTCCACAAGTAAATTGCCCGGTTCCTCATAATCAATCCATGCACCTCCACCAGTCAGGGTGTAACCTGCATCTATGAAAACTTCCATCGTCGGATGCTGTTCCAGCACTGATGTCCTAAAGAAAACTTTGCTTTCGATCTCAATTCCCATGAGTTACTATTCTTGCGAATTATTTTTGCTACTGCAAGAGGATTGTTAATAACACTCATGCAAGGCGCTTAGGCTAGATTTCGAGAAAGTTCCATCCCTTTCAATGGATTATCGTGATCTAAAAAAAAGCGCAGGCACATCATGTGACTGCACTTTTTTAAAAAATTAAACGAAGGATTATTTTTTCTCAACTTTAGGACCGTAGCCAGCAGCAATTTTGCCGCTGTCATCGATTTTTCCGCAGGCCCAGAGAACTCCGCGGGTGACGAGGTCAAGGTAACGGGCGTCTTGAACGGTCTCGTTGTTGTGACCGATTGTCGTACTGAAGACGCGGGTTTTTTTCGGTCCATACAGATTCGTCCAGACAACAACCGTTTCATCTTTGCCTTGTTTGCCTTTGGCGAGGACATGGGCTCCGTCATGTACGGCGATGTTGTTATAGAGTTCCTCTTTGGTGGTCGTCCAATCGGCAAGGGTCTTAGTGACTGGGTGCTCCTTGTCAACGAAGGCGATGTCTATCGGTAGTTGCGGACCATGCCCAGTGGTCTGCAGTCCGATATATTCAAACCACTTGCCGTTGTCTGCGGAAGGCTCTACCTTCTGTTTGAAATTGCCGAAACGATAGCTGTGCATCGCGCAATGCAGGTTGACAGCGGGAATGCCGTCTAGATGGGGCTTGAGGACACCGGCGATGATGGCCGGTTCGGAGATACCGGCTGCGCATTCATCGTGAATCACGATGTCGTAACCCTTGGCGTATTCAGGAATTCCATAAATAGCGATATCCGGCTTGGTATCGCTTTTGTCAGAATGCATTTGGTCCACGATGATATTCGCGCGTTCCTCAATACCTTTTTTCAAAATATCTTTCTGAGCTTTATAATCATGGCAGCAACCGCCAGTAATCAACAAAGCCTTGAGTGGTTTCACCTCTTCAGCAGAGAGGCATTGAATGGAGAACAGCCCGCTTAAAACAAGCACTGCGTATTTCATATTGGTTTTCATATTATTTTTAAATGGGGATAAATTAGAATCAGGATCAGGGACCTAAAAGTCCTTTTAAAATTCCTCCGGCACCTTTGATCACTTCGCCTCCTTTGTCGATAACTTCAGTGCCCTTTTCGATGATTTTAATAGGTGACTCACCCAAAGCATTGCGGGTGAATTTGAAAACTTTCTCACCTGTTTCCGGCAATAACTCAAACATACGTGCTCCTGCTGCATCTGTTAGTCGTTGAGTGAGATCTTCTTTCGGTTCGGAAAGTGTGCCAGTCACGCGAATAGGCGCCCAAAGCAAACCAAACCTTCCGGGCTGAAATACATGCGTTTCCGCACCCGGAATATTTGCTAATGTTCCTGGAACCAAACCGAGTTGGAAATTACCATCAATTTTATCACCCCTGATCGTCAAACTTCCTTCCAAGCGGATCAGACCCTCGCTCCCTAAAACCAGTTCAGTAAGTAAAATCTCATCATTCACAATCCTCCACTTGGTGCGCGCCTCACTGAGTTGGATAAATCTAAATCGACGCGTGTCCGCATAAGCAGCTAAGGCATCGAACACAGGCAGTGCGGTTAAGGTGCCATTGGTAATTTTCAAATCACCAGAGATCACCTGAGTGCTGGATGTTTTATTAAATTTAAAAGACGTATTCAGATCACCCGTGACACGTTTTGCCCAGGTCTCACTCAATACCTCATCACAGTGCACCCCTTCCACATTTCCGTCATAAGCATGAGTATTGAGTAGAAAGTTAGACTCACCGGAAGCGCGGACACGTCCGTTTTTCCATGCAGTAAACTCTGCCGACTGAACAAACGCACTACCATCGCGATAGCTTGCCTTTATATTTTGAACACGAAGCTCGGGAACCAAAGGAATCGGCATTAAAACTTTACCTCCAGTTACCTCAGCGTTGTATGCATTTTTACCATTTGCTGGAGTCACCAAAACACTCATTCCCTTGGCAGTTGCCAAACCCTTTTTCGTAATGATCTGAAGTCCAAGTTCACCAATTTCTAAGGATTCTAACTCCACTTCTTCAGGAACCCAGCCAGGTTCTTTTTTAGTAACCCTTTTTTTCTGCACGACCGGCGCAATTGGCGCAACCACCACTGGATTTTCCGATGGCACCAAATTCAAGCTGGCTTGAACACGACTGATCCGCGTCGATTTCAATTCCCACACACCTCTGCCAACTCCACCGAATCCAACTTCTGTCCCGATGCGCTCCGCCAATATATCCGTAATCAAACCTTTGCTGGTGGCCTCAAAACGCTCGGTTTTCACGGCCATCCCATCCCAGAAAAAACCTGCGAAATTTCCATCCACTTTGGCCACATTACTGACCTGAGCTGAGAGGAATTTCCTAAACCCATCACTATGAAGATAAGCGCGTAACCCGAGATAACCCACCGCCACCGCCAAAAAAATCAAGGTGCCAAAAATAATCAAAACCTTCCCAAGCCACGGATTCTTACCCGCTCCCTGTTTTCTTCTCGCACGCCTACTCATCCTTGAAAAACTAGCGTTCTCGCCGCACACTGCAAGCAGGGAAGGTAAAACAATTTAAGCTGGATTTCTGAAACTTGGGCGAACTGGAACCCCGTTCTTCGCGAAATGCTTCTTCGCCTCGCCCACCGTGTGCATCCCGAAGTGGAAAATCGATGCCGCAAGCACAGCATCCGCCTTACCTTTTTCCAGCACCTCTACCATATGATCCAAATTCCCCGCTCCGCCTGAAGCGATCACAGGAATCCCGATCACTGAGGAAATCGCCGCGGTTAGCTCGCAGTCGTAGCCCGCTTGGGTGCCATCCGCATCCATCGAGGTCAGTAAAATCTCCCCCGCTCCACGTCGCCAAACTTCTTTCGCCCAATCCACCGCATCCAGCCCCACCGGCGTTCTTCCACCATGCGTGTAAACTCCCCATTTTCCGGGACCTTCGCGCTTAGCATCGATCGCCACAACAATGCATTGGTTACCAAATGCCTTAGCTCCCTGATCGACCAAATTCGGATTGGTCACCGCTGAAGTATTGATCCCAACCTTGTCGGCACCCGCTTGCAACATGGCATACATGTTTTCCACCGAGCGAATCCCGCCACCCACGGTCAGCGGGATGAAACATTTCTCCGCCGTGCGTCGCACGACATCCACCATGGTTTCCCGTGCATCCGATGATGCAGTGATATCCAAGAAAACCAACTCGTCCGCCTCCTGCTCATTGTAAGCAATCGCGCATTCCACAGGATCTCCCGCATCTATCAGATCCACGAAATTCACCCCCTTGACCACACGGCCATTGGTGACATCGAGACAGGGTATAATGCGTTTCGCGAGCAAGGAGGTAAGTTGATGGGTAAATGCGCAATTATGAAAATAAAAAAACGACGCCTTTTCGGACATCGTTTTTTTGAGAGGAACGAAATTGTTTCGTTCTGCGGCTTAGCCAACCTTTGGCTTGCCAACGCGGCGGACCGCTCCGAAACGCTTCTGGAACTTGTCGATGCGACCTTCGGTATCCACGAATTGCTTCTGTCCAGTGAAGAACGGATGTGAATCGGAAGTGATACCAGCGGAAATCACGGAGTGCTCGACGCCGTCAATGACTTCTTTTTTGTCGGAAGTCTTGGTTGAACTGGTGATGAAGCGTGCGCCAGTGGTCATATCAACGAAGACGACTGGATTGTATTTTGGATGAAGATCCTTTTTCATAAGAAGATTTGGTTGTCCACACGTGCCAACGCGCGGGGCGGGAAAACTGCCGAAAATCCACAGGGTGTCAAGTTTTTAGCAGACAAGTCCCCAGAAAATTAAAAATCGAACATCATCGATTGATCATCAGCCTTCTTAGGCTTCGCCTTGGGAGCTTTCGCCGGCTTGGGAATTTCTGCGGTTTCAGGAACAACGGCCTCAGCAGGTTGCTCGGCTTTCTCAGGCAGATCGGTCGGATCTGTCTGATCTGCCGGAACTATTGGATCTTCCTTTTGGGAAATTCCACTCACACCCAAAGCACTCACCCCAAAACGAATCCAATGCCCCGCTTGAACCGATGGCGCAAGATCGGAGCGTAAATTCACCAAGGACTGACCCAGCCCCGCCTCAAAAAACGCCCACGAAGCCTCCAAATCAGCCGTCGTCATTTGCGGAACTGCCCCAGCTAGCGCTTTGAGATACAACACGTTCATCTGCTTCCGTCCCTCCGCCAGCGCTGGCGACATCAAGGCCGCAGGAAAAACCATCACCCGACCCGAGAGTTTCAAGAAAAACGCAAGATCCATCTCCACCCGACCTGCAGCAGTCAAAACCGAGTTCACATACGCTGCCACAATCTCCTCGACTGGACCGCGCGACTCCAGTCGCGCTGCATTTTCCAAAGCCTCAACCCGCGCTGCGTCAACAGCATCCATCACATGTGACATCACCAAATCCATCAGTCCTTCGCGACTGCCGAAATGATAATTTACCGCTGCAACGTTCGCTTTAATCGCGCCAGTGATGTCGCGCACCGAAACCAGATCAAATCCCTTCTCGACCACCAAACGTTCAGTCGCATCCAATAAATTTTTCTTCGGGCCAGAATCAGGAACTTTCAAATCACGCATATCTTTGAAACAATCGTTCCAAGCATAAATGTCAATCCCGTAGCTTTACCAACCCACAATGATTCATAAAAATCCATATTCTTCAGAGGATTTTAAATTTCTCCTGTTTTCCCAGTTGTAACCTAGCACACGATACCTTTCTCTCCTGCCCATCCTATTCACACCATTTCTCTCTTCCTTGAAGTTTAGAGTTTAAAATTTAAAGTTTCACATCATATGCCCGGCCTCATCATCGCTCCACGCGCCAGAATTTTTCATGGCCACGAATGGATTTACGCTTCCGAAATCAAAAAATCTTTTGGCAATCCCCAGCCAGGAGACGTCATCACACTTAAAGATTTCCGTGACCGACCCCTTGGATCGGCCATCTACAATCCCGCCTCCCAGATCGTCGCCCGCCGTTTCTCACGTCGCCGCCAAGACCTCGACGCTGATTTCTTCATCCGCCGCATCCGCCAAGCGCTCAATCTCCGCATCGAAACTCCAGATCTCGATGAAACCCTGTGCCGTATTGTCTGGTCGGAGTCCGATGGCATACCCGGCCTGATCGTGGATCGATACGGCGACCATCTCTCCGTCCAAACGCTCACCCTTGCTATGGATATGCGGAAAGATCTAATCCGCGACGCGTTGATCGAAATCCTCGCGCCAAAATCCATCACCCTCCGCAACGATTCGTCCTCCCGCAAAGCCGAAGGCATGGAGCCCGGAATCGAACTCATGTATGGCGAAAATCCTGGTCCATTTATGGTTCACGCCAATGGCCTCGATTTCGAGATCGATCTGGTCGATGGACAAAAAACCGGACTCTACCTCGATCAACTCCAAGCCCACAACGAAGTCGCTAAATTTTCCAAAGGCCTCCGTGTCCTCGACTGCTTCACCAACCAAGGCGGCTTCGCCCTCGCCTGCGCCAAAGCGGGTGCCGCAAAAGTCACCGCCGTGGATATCTCCGCCTCCGCCTGTGCAGCCGCACGGAAAAACGCCGAGCTCAACAACCTTTCCATCGATGTCATCGAAGCCAATGTGTTCGATTTTCTCAAATCCGCCCAACCGGAATACGACCTCATCATTCTGGATCCACCGAGTTTTACAAAAAACAAAAAGACTCTGATGGATGCGATGCGTGGTTACAAAGAAATCCATCTCCGCTCCCTCAAGTTACTAGAGAAAGGCGGTCTGCTTTCCACCTTCTGCTGCTCTCACCATGCATCCCGTGAGCTGTTTCTGGAAAACCTCGCCGATGCTTCAGTCGATGCGAAGAAATCGCTCCGCCTCGTCGCCGAGCACACCCAACGCGCCGATCACCCAGTGTTAATTTCCATACCGGAAACATCCTATTTGAAAGGTTTCACCTCACAAGTCATCGCGACTAGGTAGCGTATTTCTGATTTTTCATTATAGAAATTTCGTGCTTAAAATTTAGAACTTCTGCCCGTGGACTACTCCCAACTCATCGCCAAACGTAAAGATCGCTTCCGTGAACTCGAAGAAGCCATCGGCGACCCGAATCTTTTCGACGACCCGAAACGTGCGACCGAAATCCTGCGCGAGCATCGAAAACTTCAACAAACTCTGAAAGTTTGGGACACGCTGAAGAGCACCGAAACACAGCTCGCTGACAACCAAGAGCTCGCGCGTTCCGATGATAAAGAACTCTCCGCCATGGCCGCAGAGGAGATTCCAGAACTTGAGAAAGCATTGGTGCAGCTCCGCGAGGACATGCAATACGC
This sequence comes from Akkermansiaceae bacterium, assembly GCA_031431855.1. Classification (GTDB taxonomy): domain Bacteria; phylum Verrucomicrobiota; class Verrucomicrobiia; order Verrucomicrobiales; family Akkermansiaceae; genus Luteolibacter. Next base: position 16,945 of record JANPEG010000056.1, read on the forward strand.
CTTACTCCCTGCCGATCCCAACGAAGACCGCGATGCCCTCGTCGAAATCCGCGCCGGTGCAGGCGGCGATGAAGCCTCACTCTTCGCTGGTGAAATGATGCGTGCCTATCAGCGTTACGCCGATGCCAAAGGTTGGAAAACCGAGCACCTCGAAAGCTCCCCTTCCGAAGTCGGGGGGTTCAAAGAAGTCATCCTCAAAGTCACTGGCGACGAAGTGTTCCGTCACCTAAAATACGAATCTGGCGTCCATCGCGTCCAACGCGTTCCCGCCACCGAAACCCAAGGCCGCATCCACACCTCCACCATCACCGTCGCAGTTCTACCTGAAGCCGAAGAGGTTGATGTCGAAATGAAACAAGAAGACCTCCGAATCGAAGTCTGCCGCTCCGGCGGTGCGGGTGGACAACACGTCAACACCACCGACTCCGCCGTCCAAATTTTCCATATTCCAACTGGCCTTTATGTCCGTTGCGAACACGGTCGCTCCCAAATCAAAAACCGTGAAATGGCCCTCGAGATCATGCGCTCACGCCTCTACGAGAAAAAACTCCAAGAGCAACAAGCCGCTTACTCGGAAAACCGCCGCTCACTCATCGGTTCCGGAGATCGTTCCGAAAAAATCCGCACCTACAATTTTCCGCAAAGCCGCTGCACCGACCACCGCATTGGCTTCACCTCTCACAACCTCGACGCGATCATGTCTGGCGACCTAACAGAAATGACCGATCAACTCATGAAGTCCGAAATGACCGAACGCCTAGCCGAGGCAGGGATGTAACGTGGCGGCGGATTGCATCCGCCATGCCAAACAATCAAATTATAAATACGGCTTTATTACCTATCTAATCGCTTTCATCAACCTGAGCTCTGCGACCTCTGCGCCTCTGCGGTGAAAAATCCAAATTAACTTACATGCTCACCCCCACCGAACAAGATGTCATGAAAGCCTGTGGCGAAGCCGGCATCCGCTCCATGGTCGCCGCTTTCTATCGCCGCGTTCGCACCGATGAACTCATAGGCCCAATGTATCCGACTGATGATTGGGAAGGCTCCGAAGAACGCCTCGCCGAGTTCATGTTATTCCGCCTCGGTCATTCTAACACTTACATGGAAAAACGCGGCCACCCACGCCTGCGCATGCGCCACATCCATTTCCGCATCGGCATCCCTGAGCGCGACCGCTGGCTCAAACTCATGGGCGAAGCCATGGACGAAACCCAAGTCCCTCCCTTCGCCCGCTCTTTCCTCGACGCCCTCTTCGCCCAAGTCGCCGACTTCATGCGCAATCAGGAGTCGTGAAGTTATTAGTTAAAAGTTATTAGTTATTAGGGAAATGAGCAATAGAGAATGCAGAACTCCTTATAACTTCTAACTAATAACGTTTAACAGTTGATTATTCAGCGTATGAACTTCGAATAATAAGCCTTTATTTCTTCTTCAATCCATAAACCTTCTCCGAATTCTCTCGGTAAATTTTCCTACGAACCTCATCAGGCAAATCAAGCCCCTCTAGAAAAGTGTAGTGTCGATTCATTTGTTTATCTTTGCCACCAAAAGACCACCAGCCTTCATCGGTTGCCCAAAGAATCTTATCCTGATTCCGTATCAAAAACTCCCGCGCATAAACTAGATCCCGATTCAGCACATCAATCACCACTGAACCCGACATATCGGCATATAAATTCGGGTGTTCTTGAAGCTGACGATCACAGGCTCCACTCCCTAACTGCCTCCACCAATACGCATGTGCCACGAGCGTGCACTTGGGATATTTTTTCAAAACGGTATCCACTCGTTCCATCCCAGGCTCAACCATGTTTTTATTTTGGTCGATATGGAACATGACTGGTAAACCGACTTTCTCACAAGCCTCATATAGCATCAGATTCTTCGGGTCATCGAACATCAAGCCCACCCCGTAATGTTCTCCGAAAGCGATTGCTCCATCTGCAACCTCACGTTTCAAAATCGTAACGGCTTCTTCCGCAGATTTGACATCTCCGGCATTGATAATGCACATGCGGTCGATCTTTCCTTTATACGGACGAAAATTTTCTAACATCGTTTGGTATTCCTCTTCATTCTGCGGATGAGATCCTTTGTGCATGAGCGGACTCACGATGCAACGTTCCACATTACGCTCGTCCATCCAAGTTGCCACCGCACGCAATCCAAGCGGTGTCACCGCCATCGCGTGCACATGCGGATCGATAAACTTGAGATCGGTCGGCGCTTTTGGAGTCACCTTATCGTAAATCACTCGTAAACTTTGCATTTGCTCCGCACAGCGTTCGCCTATCAACACTTGGCTTTTCATGTTGCGCACGCCACGTTCTGATGCAAGCCCATCAGAACTAGCGATAGCTACCAGATGAACACTGTCCGGAAATTTAGCTAACTCTGCCTGAATTTCAGTGGAATCCTGAACCTGACCAAATACAAAAGGCAGGTTCGGATCTTTAGTATGACTGCGAAGATCGCTCACAAATGATTTCATTTTATCAACAAGTCCTTCCGGCATCTCGTTATTTCCCATAAACCACAACACACCTTTAAGTTCTCCATCCTTCTGAGCCTCTCTCAGAAGCTGTCGGTATTCCTGATTTGAAGGATTCTTTCTATCCAACCAATCATCGATTTTCGTGTTTTCCCGCGTGCTAGTGACCAAGCCAATCCTAGTCGCCTTATCTTGCCCTGTCATTTTTCTAATAAAAGCATCCTCCGGCAAGGATCCATCCAATATCGTATCCCATTTTCCACCTTTGAAGTTAAAGCAGCGATCAATCAATTCACCATTTTTCGGATCTATCAAACTCATCCCCGTATTCATCTCACCGATAAGGAGGTAAATGTGCATTTTCTCCTCAATCACTGGAGATGATTCAACCGCACTCTTGTCATCAGCCGTCACACTCACATCAACTGGTGAACTTTTTTTTGCTGATTGAGCTTCTTCAGCCTGTGGTCTGTTAAAAAAGACTACCGCCAAACTAATCAGACAGACAACGGGAAAAATAATGCGGAGTTGCTTCATGAATTTAGGTTCGCGTGTATCTCAGAGTGAATACGACTTTTCCATCCACATCTTTCGTAATATCCACCGCGTGAAGCACGCCGTCTTCTTTGATTTGTGCTGTCGTCTCGCATGTTTTACCGTCATCAAACGTCGCTTTCAGCTCATACTGATTTTCAGCCTTGAGCGTTAATTCGAACCAAATCTTTTCACCTGAATGAAGCTCGGTCGCAGAACGAAAAATACCTTTTTCATCTTTCATCCAGATCAAGGTATCTTTCGCATGATGCTCTTCTGGCATGTATGTATACTCAAAATTTTCGGTAAACTTCTTCCCATCCGCTGAAGTTTCACCAGACGTCGTGCCGGTAAATGTCCCCACGATTTTCCCATCTGCTGAAAATGTCTCACCCTTCACCTTGCGCTCCACTGAAATGAACTTGAAATACCAATTGTCGAAATCCCCCGCAAACGCAGGCAAGGACAAACCGAACAAAAAAATCATCAAACCTACTTTCATCTCAATTGAATATAATGACCTAGACGCCCCACCCATAAGCGAGCATAAAATCGACATTTCTCCTACTGCTTACGGATCAATGCCCTGTCAGCCGAAGTATTAGCGAAGGCGGATCACTCGGCACTTCCCCATTTGACTTTTTCCCCGTAAAAGTTCTCCAACCGCATGCCCGAGAACTTTTACCAACAAACCATCGGAAACCCGCCGACTCCCTTCGATGTCTCGCTGCGTCCTCCTGTGTTTTCGGAATTCATCGGTCAGGAAAAAGTCAAAGAGCGTATTCTACTGATGTTGGAAGCCGCGAAACGACGTGGCGATGTTCTCGATCACGTCCTACTCTCCGGCCCTCCAGGTCTGGGAAAAACCACTCTCGCCAACCTCATCGCCAAGGCCGCCGGAACCCAGATGCACACCACCTCTGGTCCACAGATCGAAAAAGCCGGCGACCTCGCAGGCATCCTCACCAACATCCAAAAAGGCGACATCCTGTTCATCGATGAAATCCATCGCCTCCACCCCGCGATCGAAGAATACCTTTACCCCGCGATGGAAGACTACCGACTCGACATCATTATCGACTCCGGCCCTTCCGCCCGCTCCATCCAAATCAACCTCCCCCGCTTCACCCTTGTCGGTGCCACCACCCGCTCCGGTATGCTCACCGCTCCACTGCGCTCACGCTTCGGTTTGATTAACCGACTCGATTACTACAACCGCGAAGAACTCGCCGATATCATCGAGCGCTCCGCCGGTTTACTCGAAACGGAAATTCACCGACCCGGCGCTCTCGAAATCGCCTCCCGTTCCCGTGGCACCCCCCGCGTTGCCAACGCCCTCCTACGTTGGGTCCGCGATTTCGCGCAAGTCCGCGGCAACGGCATCATCGATCAGGACAACGCTGCCGCCGCACTCGCCATGATCGAAATCGATTCCGATGGCCTCGATGAAATGGATAAGCGCCTGCTCGAAGCCATGATCTACAAATTCGGCGGCGGACCAGTCGGGCTCAATTCCCTCGCCGTCGCCGTTGGCGAAGACGCCGCCACCCTCGAGGAAGTCCACGAACCTTTCCTCATCATGCAGGGCTTCATCCAGCGCACCCCGCGCGGTCGCACCGCCATGCCCGCCGCCTACAAAAAGATTGGTGCACCCATTCCTCCACCCTTGAAAGCCGAGGATACCCAGACCAAACTTTTCTAAAGGGAGCGCGGGCATCCTGCCCGCATCCAAAAAAATCCTGCCCGCATCTAAAAATTCTACCCGCATCCATGGAAACACCTCTCCAACAAGTCATCACCCGCTGCCGCGCTCTTGGCCTGCGTCGCACCAAAGCGCTTGAGGAACTCCTTTTAACACTCATCGAAAATCCACGCCCGATGACCCTCGCCGAGCTCGCTAGCTCGGAACGCCTCACCGGCCTCTGCGACAAAGCCACCGTCTACCGCCTACTCCAGCGCCTTACCGAGCACGGCATCATCCGCCGCCTCGGTCTACACGAGCGCGCCGCCTACTTCACCCTACTCCAACCCGGGAAACACAGCGATTACCTCATCTGCACCGGCTGCGGAAAAATCGAAGCTATCCAAGCTCCCTGTCCTGTTCGTAAACTCGAAAATGAAATTCGCGAAAAAACCGGCTACCAAGGCCTGTATCATGAACTCGAATTCTTCGGCACCTGCCCACGCTGCGCTTAATTTCCAAATTCCAATTTCCAATTAATAACCAAGAACTAAGAACGACGAACCAATAACTTTTTTAAAAAACATGAAACGAATCCTACTCCTCGCCGCACTCATGACCGCCGCCAGCGCTCACGAATTTGAACACCAAAAAGACTGGCTCAAAAGCCCAGAAGGTCTCGCCCAAATCGGAGACTCTCACGGTGAAATCGATGTCGATTCCAAAGGCCTATTCTACATCTCCGTTGTCGGTGGTGAGAAAAAAGGCATCCAAATCTACTCCCCCGATGGCAACTACCTCCGCAACCTCCCCAACGCCCGCGACAACCACCACGGTTTCACCATGGTCCAAGAAGACGGTAAAGATATCATCTACGCCGCCTGCTTGAAAGATCCCAAGTCCGCTTTCCTCAAACTTTCCATCGAAGGTGAGGTTCTTCTCGAAATCCCCATGACCGCAATCCCGGAATCGGTAGGAACCAAATTCGCACTCACCCACGCCGACCGCGCACCCAATGGCGACATCTGGCTCATTGATGGCTACGCCTCCGACCGCATCCTCATCTTCGATAAAACCGGAGCATTCAAATCCACCACCGCAGGCAAAGCCGAGCCATGGAAATTAAGCACCGCTCACAAATTCGCCTTCGATTACCGCTTCGACCCAGTCCGCGTGTTGGTCTGCGACCGCTCTAACGACCGCCTTATCCATCTCAACCTCGATGGCACATTCATCGGCGTTTATGCGGAAAAAATCCCGAAACCTTGCACCGTCGACTTCCATGGCGATCTCGTCGCCGTCGCTCAACTCGCCAGCGGCGTCAGCATTCTCGATAAAGAAGGCAAAGTCGTCAAAGTCCTCGGCCCCAACGACAACCCGAAAGAATTCAACACCAACAACGTCAAACCCGAAGCATGGCGCGAAGGCATCACCACCTCCCCTCACGGCGTCACCTTCGACAAAGACGGCAACGTCGTCACCACCGAGTGGAACAAATGGGGCCGCATCCTTCGCTGGGATATTAAGAAATAAGGAGATGGAGTTTCCAAACTCCTTGAAATACTTCTAACAAAAAAAGCCACCGGATCACTCCAGTGGCTTTTTAAATCTTTTTAGAATCAAGAATTAAGCAAGAGTCGCTTCTTTCTCAGCTTCTTTTTCTTTGTCGCACTTCTTATCGCATTTTTTGCCTTCGGCTTCTGCCATCAGAGTACCTTCTTTTTTGTGTTCTTCATCGTGCTTTTTGCATTTGTCGCATTTCACACCGTCTTTGCAGTCTTTGCATTTTTCGCACTTACCGCACTTAGCAAGAGTTTCTTCTTTTGCTTCTTTGTCTTTATCGCACTTTTTATCGCACTTCTTGCCATCGGCTTCAGCGATCATGGTGCCTTCTTTTTTAGTTTCACCTGCTTTTTTGCATTTTTCGCATTTTTCATCTTTGCATTTTTCGCATTTGCCGCAGTGAGCGATGGTTTCTTCTTTGGCTTCTTTATCTTTATCGCACTTCTTATCGCACTTCTTGCCTTCGCCTTCAGCGAACGCGAGAGGAGAGATGAACAGAGCTGCACAGAACGTGGTTAACAGTAATTTCATGGTCGTTTTTTGTAGTTATATAGTTGGTTTGGTAAAAACCCCGGAAGGGGGATTCACTAACTAGATACACTCTGGCGTTTTTTATTCAAAATAAATTTCACGAGCCTATCCAGGCGAGGAATTCCTGATTCCCATCCATCCCCGCAATACTGGCCGGAATGACGCCCTTCCAGGTCTTGCCGTGTTCCTCAGTCACAAATTTGCGGATTTTCTCCACCGCCCGCTCCCGGAGCTCTTCATCCCTGACGATTCCACCTTTCCCGATGTCTTCCCTATCCAGCTCAAACTGTGGCTTGATCAAACAAACCAACTCCCCACCTTCTTCCAACACCCCAAACACCGCAGGCAGGACTTTGGTCAGGGAAATAAACGATAAATCCATCACCGCGAGCCGAACTTTCTCGCCTATATCTTTCGGCTCCATGTGCCGGGCATTGAATTTTTCCTTGGAAATCACCCTCGGATCGTTCCGCAATTTCCACACCAACTGATTCGTCCCCACGTCCACCGCATGCACTTTCACCGCGCCCCGCTGCAACAAACAATCGGTAAATCCACCCGTAGAGGCCCCGACATCGATACAAATCCAGCCCGTCACATCGATCCCAAACTCCTCCAGCGCACCCTCCAATTTCAAGCCACCCCGCCCCACAAACTTAGGCTTTTCCTTGATCTCCACCACCACATCCTCGCCAAATTTATCCGCCGGCTTGTCCACCATCCGCCCATCCACTTTCACTTCACCCGCCAAAACCAGACGTTTCGCCTGCTCCCGGGAATCACACATCCCACGATTAAACATCAAAGCATCCAGCCGGTCTTTCCTCACGAAAGAAGCTTCAAGTTTCAAATTTCAAATTTCAATCTCCAACTTATCCGCCGTAGCCTTGGCGAAGGAGGATCCCTGTTTTAAAAAAGCCCAAACCCCTAAAAGAGCCCGCATTACCAAACGCCCGCTTAAAACCTTTCTTCTATCCACCCCCAGAAAATCGAAGTTTAGAGTTTAAAACTTAAAGTTTCCCGCCATCCTCCCAATTCGTGAAAGTCATTGCCATCGCAAACCAAAAGGGAGGAGTCGGAAAAACCACCACCGCCATGAACCTCTCGCACGCCCTCGCGTTGCGCGGCCAACGAGTCCTGCTCATGGATTTGGACTCACAGGCGAACTGCACTTCCGGCCTCGGAATCGAAGCACCACCGATGTCTTCCATCTATCCCGTCCTCCTTGGCGAAGCGGATATCCGCGATAAATTCATCGATTCCGGTCGCGAGAACCTCACCTTCCTCCCCTCCGAAATGGATCTCGCCGGTATCGAAATCGAGCTCGCCCGCTCCGATGACCACCTCACCCGCCTGCGTGGCATTCTTCAAGGCCTCAAGCCAAACGACCTTTTTGAATACTGCATTCTAGACACCCCACCTTCCCTCGGCGTGCTCATGACCGCTGCGCTCGCCGCTGCCGATGAAGTTCTCATCCCACTCCAATGCGAATGGTTCGGCCTCGAAGGTCTCGCGAAAATCGTCGGAATCCTCGATGAAATCCGCGGCTCCGGCGCCAACCCCGGCCTGACCCTCGAAGGCATCGTCATGACGATGTATGACAGCCGCACCCTGCTGTGCCGTCAGGTGGTCGAAGAGGTCACGAAATATTTTCCCGAGGAAATTTATCAACAAGTCATCCCGCGAACCATCCGCATCGGCGAGGCTCCTTCACACGGAAAAACCATTTTCGAACACGATCCCTCAGGCGTCGGTGCCATTTCCTACGGCAAACTCGCAGACGAATTCCTCATCCGCCACGCACGTTTCGGTCAGCTTCTCGCAGCGAAGTAAAAATGCGCATAATCCGCATTTAGTTTAAGAACTCAAGGTGCGGGAGTTATCGCTGGTGTGGGTTGTGACTCCACAGGAAAAACAGGATTTTTTAGTTTTTCAGAAGGAAGTCGGAGCCAACCCAAGGGTTTGTTTTTTGCGACAATGTTAAAGAGGCCGTCTTTTTTCTCTAGAAGAAAGGTCTGTCTGGGCTTACCTGCGATGTTCTGTTGCACGACTTCAATTTCATTTTCTAGGACTTTTGAAATCACTGCGACGTGACCAAAAGGATCTAAATCAAAGACGAGAAGATCATCAGGTTGTGGGCTAGTAGCTCCGCCATTTTTAAACTGATACATGCCTCGATCATTATTGAGCTTTCCGTGAATAACAGAAGGATCGTAGTAGCCTTTAGCATGACCCCAAACACTGGGCATTTTGTGTTTGAAGGCGTCGTGATAGAATCGTTTCACAAACTCGACACATTGCCACTTTTGGCCGTAATAGTATTGATTTGAGGAAAAGTTCTTTCCGTAACTAAGAGTGTATTTTTCACCATTTGAGTAAACTGGAATGGAACGGTAGGTCGTGACGATCTCTCCGACTTTCGGAGATTCTTGAGGTGGAGCATCTACTTTTTTATCGGTTATGATGTCTGCGCCTTTAATAGACTCTTCTGCATTATCTTCACCGACTACGTCTCCGGTTTTAGGGAGCTCTTCTACTTTATCTTCACCCAAGATGTAGGGAATAGCGAACCAGAAACAGATCAAAAATGGAGCTGATTTGAGAAAAAAAAGGAAAAGCTTCATAGGATACGGTATGAGAGTCTGGATATACGAACATCATCTTTTGCCAAGCGATTAGAAAGGATGAATTTCATGCAGTGAAACTCACTCCGCCAACGCCTCAAAAACATCCGCCTGCCCGGCAATCGGATCCGGTGAAAGCTTGAACCAGTTGCTCTGCTCGATCTTTTCCTTGTCATAAGGCGGCGTGAAAATATCCACCAACTGGGTCACTTTATGCGCTTTCAACGTATGGATATTCCGTGCCTTTGCAGTGAGCGTGGAAATATCATTTTTCTTCAGAACCGTTGTGCCCACGCGTTTGAGCAGTTGATGCCCCTCGCTGACTTTAACATCCGCGAGATCGACGGGATCAAAGTTCGACGTCTCGATTTCTCCCGAAGCACAGAGAATCATTCCCGTCATCCCTGGATGGTCGTGCGGACGTATGATTTCCCCTTCGTCAAATTGCACAAGGCACAAAGAAAAATCGACCCGTCGTTCGAGGTAAGCAAAATCCACCTTTCCGTTCACAAGACGGGTTTTGATCTGCGCAAGAGCTTCTAGCAGAGTCGGATCTTCGAGATGCAAACGCCCCGCGAGTTGAGAAATGGTCTGCACATACGAATCCTGATTCCATGCATCCAAATGCTGTTTCCCCGCCTCTTTGCTAACCGCCTCAAGAAATGCCTCCCAATGCATCGCTCCATCTTCTGGTAGTCGCCCCTCCGCCGCATTCGCCCGAGTCGCCAACGCACAAAGCGAAGGCAGCGCCGTCAACACCCCGAGAAACGAGGGCAGGCTTAAACTGAGAAACTCACGGCGATCGTATTCATCCATTCCGGAAACATACTGAATAGAGAATCCAATTCTTTCCAAGGCAGAAATCATCAAACACGAATCGGATTTTATGATGGAATTATCAGAACAAAAAACTCCACTCTCTATTCACACCATGCAAGCACCCTCTCTCGCCATCATCGGCGGCTCCGGCCTTTATGAGATCGACTCTTTGGAAGTCGTCCGAACCCACGCAATTGAAACCCCTTTCGGCTCGCCCTCGGATGAAATCGTCGAAGGCAAGCTTGCTGGCCGAAGCGTGTTCTTCCTCCCCCGCCACGGCCGCAACCACCGCTTGCTCGCCCATGAAATCAACCACCGCGCAAATATCTGGGCACTGCGTTCTTTGAATGTGCGCTGGATCGTTTCCGTAAACGCGGTTGGCTCGCTTCGTGAAAACATCAAGCCGCGCGATATCGTCGTTCCGGATCAACTCGTCGATCGCACGGGGCGCTCACACGAATTTACATTTTTCGGAAACGGCATCGCTGCCCACGTTTCCTTCGGCGATCCTTACAGCGATCCCATGCGCAGACTCCTCCTCGAAGCCGCTTCCCATCACACCGCCCGACTTCACAACAGTGGAACATACGTCTCGATGAACGGCCCAGCTTTCTCCACCCGCGCCGAATCTAACATGTATCGAAGTATGAGCTTCGATCTCATCGGCATGACCAACGCGCCCGAATCCCGACTCTGCCGCGAAGCGGAAATCGCTTTCGCATCGCTCTGCATGGTCACGGATTATGATTGTTGGAAAACCGACGAAGCTGCGGTCGATGTCGCATCTATCATCGCCAACCTCCATGCGAATTCCGCCCTCGCGAAATCCATCATCGCCAGTATCGTCCACAAAATCCCCACGGAAGCAAACTGGCCAGAGCATCACTCTCTCGCCGCCGCAGTTCTCACACCCAAAGCCAATTGGCCCGAGAATACCCGCCAAAATCTGGCGCCCATTCTCGCTCCATATATATCATAACGCCGTGCGCCCCGTTAGGGAGCACGTAGGTAAATACCTACCTAGTTACCTCCTATTATTCAATTGTGACATCACCCCCACCCACCTACCCTCAGAGTTGTGGTGGAAGAAGATTTCGAACGGTCGTCCCGTGCCCGCTTCGTTACTCCAAAAGGAAAACAATATGCAAAAAAAACCATCCCCTGCCAAGAAGGCCACGAAGCCTCTGCCGACAGCGGCCGTTACCAATAAAGAAGCATGGCGGATGCGACACGAACTTGATGCTTATCAAGTTGAGCTGGAGTTAGAGAATGCAAAACTCCGTGCCGAGCGCGATGAATCGGAAGTATCGCTGGATAAATATACCGAGCTCTACGATTTTTCCCTAGTCGGCCACTTCACACTCAAAGCTGATAGCCGCATACAGCTCGCGAATCTAACAGCCTCAACCTTAGTCGGCATCGAACGCTCAAATCTAATCGGTCGATCTTTTGCGATGCTCATCGTCCAAAGACAGCGCGCCGATTTCAAGGTCTTTATAAAGCATGTTTTCTCTGCGGAACCCAAAGGATATAGAGAGTACGAACTAGCAACCACAAACCAATCACCTCGTATCGTCAGTATCGATGCCAGGCGCTCCGCTAATGGATTAAAATGCCACGTCATGATTTTAGATATCACTGATCGCATACAAGTACAGGAGCGGATGCGCGTCTCAGAAATTCGTTACCGCCGTTTATTTGAAGCGGCGCATGACGGAGTCCTCCTCATTAATCCAAGCACCAATAAGATCATTGATGCCAACCCGTTTATGACCCGGCTGCTGGGCTATTCACGCGATCAGTTGATTGGTAAGGAACTATTTGAAATCGGACTCATCAAAGACGAAGTAGCCAGCCGAGAAATGTTCCGGAAGCTGAAAAAAAACCACGAAGTCCGCTATGAGAATCTGCCGTTAAAGAGCAACTCGGGACGCCATCAGCAAGTCGAGGTCGTCGCCAATCTCTATCAGGAAGACGGTCATCAAGTCATCCAATGCAACATCCGTGATATCACCATACGCAAACTTGCGGAAGAGATGTCGTCCCGGAACCTGAAATTAAAAAAGGAAATCGTCCGCAGGGAGAAATCCGAAGAAGATCTCCGACTGCAACGTAATGAACAAAGCATTCTGCTAAAGCAGTCGCGCTTGCAGCAGAAGCAGTTGCGTAACCTTTCCCACCGCATTCTTCATGTTCAGGAAGAGGAACGGAAACACATCAGCCGCGAGTTGCACGATGTCATCACCCAGACATTAGTGGGCATCAATGTCCATCTATCAGTCCTTGAGCGAGGAAGCGTAGAATCTCCAGCGGTCATAAGAAGACAAATCGCCAAGACGCAGCAACTGGTCAAGAAGGCGGTAAAAATCGTTCATGACTTTGCCCGCAAACTGCGCCCGACGATGCTCGACGATCTTGGGCTGATCCCAGCACTCCAAACGTATCTGGAGCAATACATCACAGACACCGGCATCCGCGCCAGCCTCAAGGCCTCAGCGAAGATCGACCAATCCACAACCTTAGTGCGCACAGCTCTCTATCGCATCGCCCTCGGAGCACTCACCAATGTGGCACGACATTCCAAAGCTAGCAGCGTCGAAATCACCATCGAAGCCAAGAATGATCTCATCAGTATGACGATCAAAGACAACGGCCAGGGTTTCCAAGTCACCGAAAACGCACATTCGAGAAAAAAAAACCGACTTGGCCTGATCAGCATGAGAGAACGCGCGGAAATGGTGGGAGGCACCTTCCAAGTGCAATCTTCACCCGACTTACCCACTACAATACTAGTGGAGATTCCTGTGATATAGGTAGAGCCGCATCGTACACCCCGATATGTCGGGGCCGCGGGAGCCGCTAAATTCACGAAAATGCGGGCCAAAAATGAAAAGAAATCTTTTCTGCGTGACCGCCGCGCCGCGCCCACCTAAAAGCTCTGCACAGCAATGGCAGGAAAGCTCACATACCAGCAAGCAGGAGTCGATACGCGGAAAGCCGCAGCACTCGTCGGTGACATCAAAACTCACGTTAAACGCACCCAACAAAAGCGGAAATTACTCGGCGCATTCGGTCTCTTCGCCGCTTGTTACGATCTTTCCGAATACAAACATCCGGTCATCGTCACCGGCTGCGACGGAGTTGGAACAAAACTCGAACTCCTGTTAGAAAAAGATCTTCTCGAAATCGCCGGTAAAGACCTTGTCGCGATGTCGGTCAATGACATCCTCACTACCGGCGGCGATCCCCTACTCTTCCTCGACTACATCGGCATCGCCGCTCTCAACGAAGAAAAAATCACCCGCCTCATCAGCGGCATGGCAGATTATCTCGAAGCCTGTAACTGCATCCTCGCTGGCGGCGAAACCGCAGAAATGCCCGGCATCGTTCCTGTCGATGTCATCGAACTTTCCGGTTTCTGCATCGGCTGCGCGGAAAAAGAAAACCTCATCGATCCCACCACTCTCGCCATCGGCGATGTGCTCATTGGTTACAAATCCGACAGCATCCACGCCAACGGTTTTTCTCTGGTGCGCCGAGCACTCCGCGAAATGGCACCCGGCACGGTCACCGATGAAGAACTCACTGCATGGCTCCAGCCAACCCGCCTTTACGACGACGTCGTAAACGACCTCAAAAAATCCGGGGTGAAACCGAAAGCCATGTCGCACATCACCGGCGGCGGCCTCCCGGAAAACCTCGAGCGCCTCTTCGTGGGTATGGGCGCAGATCTTGAGATACCGAAATGGGATCTTCTCGGAGTCGAAAAACTTCTCGCTCTGGTCGATGCGGAAGATCGCTTCCACACCTTCAACATGGGTATCGGCTGGGTCGCCATCGTCAGCGAAGACAAAGTCGAGCAAGCCCTCAAAGCCGGACCAGGTGGACATATTCTCGGAAAAATGGTTGCACAAGAAGGTGTGAGGGTGAAAGTAAAGCCGTGAGCCGAAACCAACTCAGTTTTTCAGCACATAACACCAACGCATGAGTGATTTTCTGACGCATGAATGTGGGATCGCAGCAGTGCGATTGAGGAAACCCTTGGCCTATTACTACGATCGTTACGGCACTTGTTTGTGGGGAGTGAACAAGCTTTTCCTCCTCATGGAAAAGCAACACAACCGCGGCCAAGACGGCACCGGTATCGGCTGCGTGAAGCTCGATATGCCCATGGGCAAACCCTACGTGCATCGTCGCCGTGGGATTGAATCCGATGCGCTCGCCCAAATTTTCCGCAAGGAAGTGAAGTCGTTTTACAAAATGGATCGCAAGGGAACACTCGATAAGAGCAACCCTGACAGCGTGAAAACCCATTTCGATTTCGGTGGTGAAATTTTGATGGGCCACCTTCGTTACGGCACCAGTGGAGAATTCGACGAAGGCTCCTGCCATCCCTACCTCCGCCGCAGCAACTGGCCCACGCGCACGCTCATGGTGATGGGCAATTTCAACATGACCAATGCGATGGAGCTGAACAAAACGCTCATCGAACGCGGCCAGCACCCAGTTTTCGGAACTGACACCCAAACGGTTCTCGAAGAAATCGGCTACCACCTCGACGAGGCGCATACCAATCTCTATCACAAACTTCGCGACCAAGGCATGCCCGGCGCGGAAATCCCGGAACACATTTCCGCCGCCCTCGATGTCCCCAGCCTCATCGCCCAATCCGCCGAACCATGGGACGGCGGCTACGCGATCTGCGGCGCCATCGGCAACGGCGACATGTTCGTCATGCGCGACCCGCGCGGCATTCGCCCCTGCCACATGCTCATCACCGAGGACGTCATCGCCTTCGCTTCCGAGCGTGTGCCTTTGATGACCGTGTTCGAGGCCGAGGCCGATCAAGTCAAAGCCATCGATCCCGGCTCAGTCATCACCATCAAGGCCGATGGATCGATCACCGACGTCCAGTTTCACACCCCGCAAAAATTCACCCCGTGCTCCTTCGAGAAAATCTATTTCTCACGTGGCAACGATCCGCAAATCTACCGCGAGCGCAAAGCCATGGGCTCCGCATTGGTCGATCAAGTCATCCAATCCATCGGTGATACGTTTGATATAACCGTTTTCTCCTTCATCCCGAACACCGCGGAAACCGCCTACCACGGCATGATGGACGGGCTGCGTTTGTATCGTCGCCAACAAGTCCGCATGGAAATCCTCGAGTCGGTCGAAAAAGGCACACTCACCGCAGACAAGGTCGACGAACTCATTCTCCGCAACTGGCCGCGTGGCGAAAAAATCGCCCACAAAGACATCAAGATGCGGACCTTCATTTCCCAGGAAAAAGGTCGCGATCAACTCGTCTCCCACGTATACGACATCACCTACGGAGCTGTGAAACGCGGCGACAATCTTGTGGTCATCGATGACTCCATCGTCCGTGGCACGACCCTGAAAAAATCCATTCTCAAAATTCTCGCCCGCACCCATCCGTCCAAGATTGTGATCTGCTCAACAGCTCCGCAGATCCGCTACCCGGATTGCTACGGCATCGACATGTCGGAACTCGGCAAGTTCATCGCGTTCAACGCCGCCGTCGCCCTGCACCGCCGCGCTGGACGCCAGCACTTGTTAGATGACATTTACGATCAATGCAAAGAAGAGCTCAAAAAAGCTCCAGCCGATAGACTCAATCGCGTCCAAGGCGTTTACGAAGCTTTCACCGCCGAGGAAATCTCCGAGGAAATCAGCCGCATGGTCTACCCCGAAGACATCGATTGGCACGGCGATGTCGAAGTCATCTATCAGACCATCGAAAACCTCCACGCCTCCATCAAAGGCCCATGCGGCGATTGGTATTTCACCGGCAACTACCCCACCCCCGGCGGCTACTCCATGGTCAACCAAGCCTACGTCCGCTGGTTCGAAGGCGTCGGCGGCAGAAGCTACGATCTACTTTGATTGGCTACACTTGAACTTCGGTGATGCTCATTATCTGATTTCCGTTCGCCGATAGCAATCCTCTCAAAAGATCAGTCGTCTCGACGAGACGACCGATCTTCTCATACAGATAAGGATCCAAATCATCTTGCGCACCCACGTCGTGTTGATTAAAAAAACATCCTGTGAATGGACAACTCAGAGCTAGCCATTCTGTGCGGCATTTGCATTACAAATACCGCACGTGCTCGATGAAACTGTTATATGGAAATGAAAGAGGATAACAAAAAAGCATGACCATTAAACTAAGTAAAAAGGTAAAAGCTCGCATTAAACATCGTCTGATCGAGGCGAAAAACTATTTCTATAATTCTGTAAAATCTACCACACCAGATAATGTCCGCTTACTCATATTCGGCCAAGGTCGAACAGGGTCTTCTTTATTGGAAAGCTTAATCTGTTCAACAGGATATTTTTTCAGAAACGGAGAGTTACTCAATACCGATAAGGGTGAAATTCTTTACCCAGTCCAATATATCCGTGGTTTAACAAAGCGGAAAGCCTCTGAAAATATCATTTTTCACATTAAAGTTTACCAATTAACCAAAGATCGCAGGCGACCGTTTGATCCCGCTGATTTTTTAAATACACTTTATAACGACGGATGGAAAATTATCTACCTACGAAGGAAGAACAAGGTAATACATGCGTTATCAAACGTCGTGGCAGAGCATCGAGGTCATTTCCATAAATTTAATGATAAAGAAGAAAAGTATAGTCTGTCAATAGACTGCAATAAGTTCATTGATCGTGTAAACGAACGATTTAAATTTGAGGATGCTGAACGTAGCGCATTGGCGAACATTCACTATCACGAAATAATCTATGAAGACGATCTTGAAAAATCTGATACTCATCAGGCTACGATCAACAGAATACTTGACTATATTTCATTGGAACATCGAGAGATCGGCACAAAACATCGAAAAGTTAATACCCAATCATTGAAAGATCTTATAGTCAATTACGATGAATTTATGAACTGTTTAACAGCGCACAATTTGCGGAAGTTTCTTTAGGGTTTTGGTATTTAATCACCTGATCATTGATTCATTGAAGATAATACCGTCTAACAATCATATGCACTCGGGCAGCAAAAAGCACCGCTCGTTTCTCGATCTGCTTTTTACTACCGATGATGTGAAGCGTTCCCTATCTTTTCTCCACTTACTCCTCAGACATAGCAGCCATAAGAGAATTCCAAGGTTCAAAATGTTCGACTGCAACGTGCACGGGACCATCGGATGAACACGGGGTGATGATTGCAATGAATTTCAAATCCTTATTGCTACGGTTAAAAGTAGCGTGAACTGCGCTTTTAGGAATGTAGGCAGAGGATCCCGGACCGATGATCTGTTTCTCCTGTTCAATCCATTGCTCAGCTTCGCCTTCAATGATGTAGATCACTTCTTCTTTGTTAGGATGTGTGTGAAAAGGATGACCGCCTCCGGGTTTGATCGTGGCGTGAACGACGATCAAATCATCGGTTGGAGTCATACCCGGTCTGGAATGCCAGATGTGATGACGACCATCGATGGTTTCGTGAGGTGCGTTCTCGGATGTAATAAACATTTTACTAAGGGTCTGAGTTATTTTTCGGAAACCCACTTCACAGCGTTGCGGAGAATGGTTTTGTAGGCTTCATGAGCGTGGGATTTATCGTCGTGGCCGTGGGTGTATGCAACGATGCGAGTCTTCGGGTCTGCTACAATCCAAAGAGCGGGATATGGATCAGGTTTTTTACCGTCGGGCTTGTTTTCAATGAGAGTGGTGTGGCCGTCTTTTTCAAAAAAGACGGAGTGGTAGGATTCGTCGGCGATGGTGAAACTTTCTGGCACATCTTTAAGGATAGGGTGTTTGACTGAACGGATAGAATCCGCCACCACGTCACCTTTTCCATGGCTTTTCGTTTCTCCAGCAACGAAGCGTTTGTTGTAGCCCTCCCAAGGATGCGACCACGTTGCTGCGTGCAATAGAACGATCCCCTTGCCCGCGTCAGCAAATGCGTGAAGTGCTTTCTGAAATTCAGGAGTCCCCCACTGTGCATGATTTCCAGAGAAGACCAAAACGTCTGCATTAGGCATCGAATCTAACGCCTCCTTGAGATTCATGGTAGCAATCACATCCGACTTCGGGACTTTGGATAGAGTCTCCATATCGGCCTTGATGAAATCCCGTGGAAAGTTATGAGAACTCCCCGCCCCTACGATGATTACACGTAAGACACCATCTGCTCTTGGTTCTTTGAATCTCAGTCCAGTAGCAGAGGTGCTGTCTGGCGGCAGATCGGAAAAGGCATCGGTCATGTAAGTAAGGATGTCGCGAATATTTTCCGCGCCCATAGCATCCAGACCTTCAGGCATGAGAGAGCGTTGAGTGTTCACGCGGCTTGCGATATTGTCTTTGCGAATCTCCATATCACCGCCTTGGTTGCGGAGATTGACGGTAGTCCTATTCTCGCTAGTCACGACGCCTGCCAAGGTTTCACCCGTTTTGGTGGTGATGTTCCATTGCCAGTAACTCGGATCGACCTCGCGATTCGGATCGACGATATGGACAAGCAGTTCCGCTGGACCATGTGATCCCATACCTGTGAGTGCCGGACCTACATCCTTGCCCGTTTCACCAAACTTATGACATACCGTGCAGGCAGCAGAGAAAAGGAGCTTACCGTTCTTTGCATTACCAGGCTTACTGACAATAGGGAGAAACGCCGCGATGATATCTTCTTTCGCCTTCACACCAGGCATAAGCTTTTCAACGACTGCATTTGCTTTCGCAGAAACACCTTTATCTGGATGACTACGGAGACGTGCCACGTCAACGGGACTGATTTGTTTAGGATCGATAGTTCCAGCTTCAACCGCATCCAAAAATGCGATGGATGCAGCAGGTCGCTTGATGATTTCATTAAATGCCTGAATCCGTATTTCGGGACTGAGTCCGTTGAAATACTTGATCAGTTTGACAGTTAAATTTGCCTCGCTCACCGCGGTGACAATGACGGATTGAAGCTCCAGTGGTTCAGAGGAGTTCTGTAAAACCATCAATGCTTTATCAGTTGAAACATCGGTCCCTACGGAAACCAGTGCTCTGGCAGCAGCGATGCGTTCGGCTAGGTTTGCCTTGGAATCTGCAAGTTTACTTGAAAGCAAATCGATCTGTTTGTTAACGGACTCTTTTAACGTGCCCTGTTTGTCCCAGCGAGTCATCAACGGAAGGATGAGCGATCCAGTGCTAGGATCTGATAGCAAGCCAACCAATGATTCGCTCAGCTCCTTATTCAAATCAGGCTGAGCTTTATTATTTGCGATGATCTCTTTGAGAATTGAAGTTCTAACTCCATCAACCGAAGAAGGTGCTTTAGCCACCGCATGGATCAGCTTAGCTGCATTTTGATTAAGATCAGCTCTGAGTGCGACTTGGACGAGATTCTGAGCAAGTGATGCGAGCGGCTCAGGTTTCTGTGCTTTAAGGCAGTCGAGAATAACTTCCATGGACTGATTGCTTGCGGCTGCGATGAGCGCAGACCGAGACCAATCATCCTTGGCTTCAGCGTATGCAGCAAAAAGTTTTTGACGATCTTCCGGAGAACCGATTTTCTCAAATTGACGGTATGACTCCATAGCTGCCGAGCCATTTTTTACTTCTAACATTTCTCCACTCTCACGCTGCAAGCGAATAGCGGTCATTCGGGTATGAGCATTGGAACTCATAAATGCAGGTTGAACCGAATGCGGCTTATTTTTATTGATCGAAGGAACTTCAATCTTCTTTGCTTCTTTGTGCTGTATTCTCCAAATACGACCAAAGTAATGATCCCGATCCGGACGCACTGCGGCATTCGCGTTGCCGTGCTTCGGGCCGCGGGTGTCGTTGTGGATCACCGCTTGGTTGTAGAAATCGATCACATACAACGCGCCATCGGGGCCGACCCGGGTCTCGATAGGTCGGAACCACAGATCCTTGCTGCGCATGAACTCCGTATCCTCGCGGCCCTTCTCCTTCTCCGACGCGTAGGTCACGCCGTTGGGTTTCACGAAATAGTGGCTGACGATGTTGATCGTCGGCTCGCCGGTGAAATAGGAGTAGTTCCACTTCTCCGGCCATGCGCCGCCCTCGTAAATCGCGCAACCCGCCGCCGCCGTGTAGGATCCGACCCAGTCGATCTGCTTGTAGGCCGCCTGTTTCCAATCCATCAGCGGAAAGGTCTTCTGCCCGCTGATCATCCCGTGAAAGCTGTTCGTGCCCGTGATCTTGCCCTTCGAGAGAATACTCTCTGGCAGGACGGTGTGAAAAAGCAAAGTGCCGCTGGTCGGCTGCGTCCAGAAGCACTGGCCATCACTCGTCATGCACAAGCCCCATGTGTTGCCGCCTTTACTGGAAAACATTTCGATCTCTGTCCCGTCTGCCTTGAAACGCACCACCCCAGAGCCAATGCGAACTTTCCCTTTCTCCGGCTTGCCGAGCGCGGTGACCTCGCCCGCGCTGTAGCCATGCGTCGCGTAGATCCAGTCATCAAGACCCCAGCGCAGGTTGTTGATCACCGCGTGGGTATCGCCGTTGCCGAGGCCTGTGTAGAGCTTGGTGCGTTTGTCCGCCACCTCGTCGCCGTCCGTATCTTCGAGATACCAGATGTCCGGCGCAGCGGAGACGATCACTCCGTTCTTATGAAACACTAAACCCGTGGCCAGCTCCAACTTGTCTGCGAAAACGTGTTTCTTATCCATCCGCCCATCGCCATCGGTGTCTGTTAGAATGCTGATGCGGTCCAGAGGTTCGCGCTCATACTCACCGGGTTTCACCGAACCACTGTCTTTCCAGACATCCGTGTTCGCCTTGCGCAGCCCGTTCGGATATTCTGGCGACTCCACCACCCACATACGACCTTTTTCATCCCAATCGAGATTCATCGCTTTATTGATCAGCGGTTCGGCAGCCACCAGAGAAAGATCGAACTCCGGATGCACTTCGATTTTTGCAGCCGCCTCTTCAGGTTTTGTCGGACCACCGACTGGATAGCGCAGTGCTTCATCGAGACCCTTTTGTTTGGATAGCAATGAATCCGTGTCTTTCATTTTCCCAGCCCATGCGATCCCGCGTAATAACAGAGCTTCAATCGATTGATGGGAAAAATTCACATACTGGTGACCGGGTATGCATACGAAGGCTCGGCGATCACCCGTCTCATAAGTCCAAATCTGCGGCTGGATATCATGAATGTTCACCGGCTGCCCCTGGGCATATTTCCCATCTTTGGGTTTCGGCGTATAAGCAGCGGCGAGAATTTTCGCCTCTGGCAACATATCCATGTCGTAGTAAATTTCATCATCGAGATCAAAATTCGAAATCCCCTTGGTAATTGGGTTCTCACGGTCAGTGAAATACAATGACATGTGCCCTTCGCTGAATTTGGTATGATCGAAGTTCCATGAACCCCCGATCACGGATTTATACCAATCAGGATCTCTGGACACTGAGCCTCCATGAATAGCAACCACACCGCCGCCACGTTTCAGATACGCTTCAAAATTCTCCCGCTCCTCACCCGTGATGTTTCCAGATTCCGATGAATGAAGGATAACTACATCGGTTTCTGCTAGTTGTTGCTTGGTTGGAAATTCATTTCCCCCGCTGACCTTCGCGCCGCGGTCGCTAAGTATTTTTGTCCAATCCTTTAAGAAGGCAGGATAATCATGACAACCAGGCCTATGCGTTTTCTCTCCGGATCGAATGAATATACGAAGAGGCTCTGCGGCATAGGCCATCTGCACACAGAAAAGGAATAGGGTTAAGAACTTCATGATGAGTTGGGTTAAATCGAAGGGAAATTCAACTTAAGCGGTTACGCTATGATAGCTGACTTTTTATATCATCCACATATTCGCAAAAATTCAGCTTGAGCCAAGGTTCAATCATCCACCAGAATTTAACCCAAATCCACATTCTGAGTGAAAAAGAAACCCACCAACCCATTAGCTGACATCGAGATTATCGGTAGTCGCTCTCGGTTTAATGCGGTTTTAGGAACAGCAGCTGACACGAAAGGCTGGCTGCGCGGAATGCCGAATTGTCCTTTACTCGCCACTCACAACATCGCCCACACCGGGATTCTAGAAGCTCGCAGCCCGTATGAAATCGTTCGCGTCGTCCAGTCAGGAACATTCATGCTGGCATGCCTTGGCGGCGAAGGAGTTGTTTTAGTGGATGGTTCTTGGAAGACCATCCACGCAGGTCAGGCCTGCCTGCTTCCACCGTTTGTGACGAACTCACTGAAATGCATCGGCAAATCCACATGGCACTTCGCATGGGTTCGCTATGACGAATCACCCGAACGCAAACCCATCGTTTCATCGATCTCTCCAGTCATAGGACAATTCAATGCAAACGGCCTAGCCGATGCGATTAGGGGTCTTCATCTAGAAACGATAGGTGAAAATAATTCCACAGCCCTTCATCATTGGTGCGAACTGGTTCACCATTACGTCATCCGTTTTGCCCAGCCCTCAAATCTGGATGAACGCCTATCGCGTATCTGGATCGCCGTCGAAAAGAACCCAGAGCACGACTGGACACTCAACGAACTCGCCGATCTCGCATGTGTCAGCACGGAACATCTGCGTCGGATGTGTATCAAAGAAATCGGACGCTCCCCTATGCGGCACCTGACATTCATTCGACTCCAACGAGCGATGAATCTTCTTTCCACCACGAATGATAAAATCGAAACCATCGCCAAAGAAGTCGGCTTCGCTTGTATTCAAAGCTTCACATCCGCGTTTAAAGAACGCTTTGGAAGACCTCCTTCACATTTTCGATAAGTGACTTCTCACTTCGTAAACACGACTTTCCCATCGCTCATCTCACCTTTGATCACGTCTCCATCGACGAATTTTCCTTCTAGCACGTCCAAACTGAGTGGGTCTAGAAGATGATGTTGAATGGCGCGTTTCAAAGGACGCGCACCGTAGACCGGATCGTAGCCTTGGTTGCCGACGAATTCTTTGGTCTCTTCTGTGAGTGCGAGGCCGAGACCTTGTTTTGCAAGGCGCTTGCGAACGCGGTCCAGTTGGAGATCGACGATGGTGGTTAGGTCTTCGCGATTCAAGCGATCGAAAATCACGATTTCGTCGATGCGATTGAGGAACTCCGGCCTGAAATGTCCACGCAGTGCTTCCATGACCGCTGCTTCACGTTGCTCGGTATTCGTTTCACCGAGGATGAATTGCGATCCGATGTTCGAGGTCATGATCAGAACCGTATTTCGGAAATCGACCGTCCTTCCCTGCCCGTCGGTGATCCGACCGTCGTCTAGAACCTGTAAAAGCACATTGAATACATCGGGATGGGCTTTCTCGACCTCATCGAAGAGCACGACCGAATAAGGTTTTCTACGAACGTGTTCGGAAAGCTGTCCGCCTTGATCGTAACCGACGTAACCTGGAGGTGCACCGATTAGACGTGATACGCTGTGTTTCTCCATATACTCCGACATATCAATCCGCACCATCGCGCCTTCATCATCGAAGAGGAACTCAGCCAGTGCTTTTGAAAGCTCGGTTTTACCTACACCGGTCGGCCCGAGGAAAAGGAACGATCCAATCGGCCGATTCTCATCCTGCAAGCCCGCGCGCGCTCGACGCACCGCATTCGCAATGGCAGTGATCGCTTTTTTCTGACCCACCACTCGATCGCCCAAACGCGCTTCCATTGATACCAGTTTCTGTTTCTCCCCTTCTTGCAGACGACTCACGGGAATACCCGTCCATGATGAAACGACGCGGGAGATATCTTCTTCCGTCACTTCTTCTTTCAGCATCGCGCCATTTTTTTGGAGAGTTGCTAAATCCACTTGAGCTTCTTCAAGTTGCTTTTGAGCATCTGGTAAATCCCCATAGGTGATCTGCGAAGCACGTGTTAGATCGCCGATCCGTTGTGCTTTCTCGATCTCAGTTTTCAATGAATCGATTTTCTCCTGAGCAACTCGGACCTGATCAATGATCGCCTTTTCGTTACGCCATTGAGCCATCATTCCCGATGACTGCTCTTTTAGATTGGCTTGCTCTTCTTTGACTTTATCCAAACGCGCAGCGGATGCTTTATCGGTTTCTTTTTCTAAAGCCCTCTTCTCCATCTCCAACTGCATAATCTGCCGTTCAAGCACGTCGATTTCAGTCGGCATGGAATCCAATTCGATCTTCAAACGTGAAGAAGCTTCGTCGATGAGATCGACTGCTTTATCAGGCAGGAACCGATCCGAGATATATCGATCCGAAAGCACGGCTGCTGCAACGATTGCCCCGTCTTGAATTCGAACGCCGTGGTGAACTTCGTAGCGTTCTTTCAAACCACGAAGGATGGCGATGGTATCTTCAACCGAAGGTTCGCCAACCATCACTGGTTGGAAGCGCCGTTCTAAGGCTGCGTCTTTTTCGATATACTTCCGGTATTCATCCAGAGTGGTCGCACCAATCGCGTGCAGTTCTCCACGTGCCAACTGAGGTTTGAGCATATTCGAAGCATCGGCCGCTCCCTCACCTGCTCCGGCACCAACGATGGTATGTAACTCGTCGATAAATAAAATGATACGCCCTTCCGCATCGGTGACTTCTTTGAGAAATGCTTTGAGCCGTTCCTCGAACTCACCGCGGAATTTCGCACCCGCCAGCATAGCTCCAATATCCATCGAGATGACCATCTTGTTCTTCATCGAGTCCGGAACATCACCGGAAACAATGCGTCGAGCTAGACCTTCAACGATGGCGGTCTTACCTACTCCCGGCTCACCGATGAGGACAGGGTTGTTTTTGGTACGACGCGACAGCACCTGCAACACCCGTCTAATCTCATGATCTCGGCCAATCACTGGATCGATTTTTCCCGCACGCGCACGAGCTGTAAGGTCGGTTCCGTATTTTTCCAATGTCTGATATTTTCCTTCAGGATCGGAGTCGGTCACTTTTTGTGATCCACGCACTTCCTTGATCGCAGCCTCAGCTTTCTTCGCATCGAAACCCGCCTCCTTCAGCAGCTTACCAGCGGGTGAATCCCCTTTCAACGCCCCCAACAGAAAATGCTCCACGGAAAGATAATCATCGCCCATCTTCTGACGGACATCATCGGAATCATCCAAAGTCGCCCGCAACCCCGCGCTAATCTGAGGTTGGGTCGGTGCACCTTGCGCACTGACCTCCTTAGCCAGAGCAGAGGCAACCGCAGCTTTCAACATCGATGCGTCGACACCTGCTTTCTGCAAAATCGGCACGGCGATACCGCCTTCCTGTTGCAATAGCGCCAGCAATACATGCGTGCTGCGCAACTCGGGATGGGAAGATTTCGAAGCTAATCCCTGCGCGCTTTGCAGGGATTCTTGAAGTTTTTGTGTGAGTTTATCAAATGCCATAAAATATGAAATTTTGTATATCTGTAACATGAGCGACACCAAACCAAAATCAAGTTCCCACACTCTGCGAATTATCTGAATTTTTGCGCATAAACAATCTTTACTGGAACATTCCGCTACATGTCGCCGTAAAGATATTCGATCGCCCGATTTCTTTATAACTGACAAAAACCATCACGCAAGTTAGGTAACTACCCCATGAAAGCCCTTATTCTTCCACTTCTCGCCGTCGGCGCAGTAACCGCAGTCGTTTCCACCACTCCCCCTGCACTAACCGGAAAATGGGAGAAACATCAAATCAGCCGTTATTTCTGGGCAGAAGGCGCATGTGTGGCGGACGTGAATGGCGATGGAAAAACGGATGTTCTCAGCGGGCCGTATTGGTATGCGGGACCGGATTTCAAAACCTTAAACAAGATTCACCCCGATACAAAATCGTTCAACGCCGCAGACAAAAGTGTCGTGCCAGGCTACGAGGGTGAACTCAGCGGTAAAAACGCCTACTCGGAAAACTTTCTTTCCTACTCCCACGATTTCAACGGCGATGGCAAACCCGACTACCTCGTGATCGGTTTCCCTAACAAAGAAACGTTCTGGTATGAAAACCCCGGTGCTAAGGGTGGCGATTGGCCACGCCACGTTGCCATCGCCTCCACCGACAACGAATCCCCCATGCTCGTCGATATCAATGGAGATAAACAACCCGACCTCCTCTGCATGTCCGGCGGCAAAATCGGATACTCAACTTTCGATCCTGCCAACCCAACCGCAATCTGGAAATGGAACGCCATCACCCCGGCCGATAACAAATCCTACCAGCGCTACACTCACGGCATCGGCCACGGCGATATCAACTCAGATGGTCGCACCGACATTTTAGAGAAAAAAGGTTGGTGGGAACAACCCGCCAATTGGGACGGCATCGCCCCATGGACTTTTCACCCAGCCACCTTTGGCGATAAAGGCGGCGCACAGATGTTCGGATACGATGTGAATGGCGATAGCCGCACAGATGTCATCTCCTCACTAGATGCCCATGGCTACGGTGTCTGCTGGTTTGAGCAAAACGCGGATGGCACATGGAAACAAAATCTCTTAACAGATACGCAAAAGGAAAAAGGCTCCACCGGAGTCGCGTTTACCCAACCGCACGCGCTGGACCTCGTCGATCTCAATGGCGATGGCACCCTCGACATCATCACCGGAAAACGCTTCTGGGCACACGGCCCAACAGGCGATCCCGAGTCAGATCAGGCTCCCGTCATCTACGCTTTCATGCTCACCCGTAAAGCCGGCCAAGCAACATTCACTGCGGAAATCATCGATGCGGACAGCGGTGTCGGCTGCCAAGTCATGGCCAAAGACGTCAACGGCGACAAAAAACCAGATATCATCTCCGCGAATAAGAAGGGCTGTTTTGTAATTTTGCAGAAGTAGAGTTAGATCGTTATAGTGAATCTAACAAATATTCTTCATTCCATGTGGCGGCCTTGGCCCCGACAGATCGGGGTGCACGATGCCGACCAACCTTAGATTTTTGGAGTAGCTGGTGACTTATTACTTTCGATTGGCAATTCAGAAACCAGCTTCACCGCTGTACCAGATAAGCCAACCATTAACATCGATCCGCCAATCGTTTCATAGTCAACATCAACTCCGACCACAGCATCTGCGCCGAGTTTTTTAGCTTCAACTATCATCTCCTGCATCGCTATCGAACGTCCGTTGCGTAGATTATTTTCATAAGCTCCTGAGCGACCTCCTACGATATCTGTCACACTGGCAGCAAAATCTCGGATGATATTCGCGCCCATGATGGCTTCCCCGAAGACAAGCCCCACCACGGAATCAATGACTCTTCCTGGGAGATAAGGTGTCGTGGAACAGGGCAACTCGATCTTTGGTGAATAAGCCTCAGTATACTCGCTAGGTTGCGGAGGAGGTTCGGGTCTCCTTCCGTTTTGTTCCGTCCCGCATTTCCAGCAGGAATCAAATTGTGCTTCGTGCACTTCACTACAGTTGGGACAAGTCCAGCTCATGGTTTTATGGGTGTGATTTTATTTCTGTGAACTTTTTATCGAGCAAAACCTATCGATACCAGACTGTGACGATGGCGATGTAGTGACCGAATGAAGAATCGATAGAGACGATTTCATTGAGCGGATTCTGGTTAATCCACTGCCTAGCCTGCAGTTGGGCTCGGTCGAGCCTAGTGCGATCATGCTCTGCATTGTGAAATCCAATATGCTCTCCTTCAAATCGGATAAGCTTAATCGTTACTGGGACTTTAGGTAGTGGTGGCGGTGTTGCACTCATAGTGTGTTGAATTCTTTGATTGAAATATGGCTTGGATGAAAGGCAAGATTTCCCCAGAATTCCGACGTCAGACTTATTTCACGATCATGAACGATATTAAAATCACACTCCACACCACCGCCGGCGACATCGACGCGACCTTTTATGCCTCCAAAGCACCCATCACTTGCGCGAACTTCCTCAATCTCTCCCAGCGCGGATATTACAATGGCGTTGCCTTTCACCGCGTGATCGAAGGTTTCATGCTGCAAGGTGGCGATCCAACCGAAAGCGGCCGTGGCGGGCCGGGTTACAAGTTCGCTGATGAATTCCACCCCGATCTCCGTCACCGCAGCCCAGGCGTTTTCTCCATGGCCAACGCCGGTCCGGGAACCAACGGCTCCCAGTTTTTCATTACCACCACCCCCACCCCTTTCCTCGACAACCGCCACTCTGTGTTCGGTCAAGTCACCAACGGTTTGGATGTTGTCGAAAAAATCACCGGCAAAACCAACACCGGCGAGCGCGGCTGCAAATTCAACGGAGTCGGCGATAAAATCACTTCCGTCACGATCCACGACGACACCACCGATTTATTCGCAGATCAAAAGGACAACATCGAGCACTGGAACTCCATCTTGGACAAAGCTTAATATGCTGCTCAATTCTTCATTTAGAATTTAAAACTTAGAGCTTAAAACTTTCCACCTCATGCTCCTCGACGTCAACCACCTGACCACCCGTTTCCATACGCGAAATGGCGTGGTTCACGCGGTCGAGGACGTCTCGTTTCAAGTCGAGCGCGGCCAGACACTGGGGATTGTTGGTGAGTCGGGTTCGGGAAAATCGGTCACCTGCTATTCCCTGCTCGGTTTGATACCGACGCCTCCGGGTCGCATCGTGCGCGGCACGGCGATGTTCGATGGGATCGATCTTCTTACCGCAAGTGAGAATCAACTTCGCGGGATTCGAGGAAAACGGATCTCGATGATTTTCCAAGACCCGATGACCTCGCTCAACCCCTACATGCGGATCAGCGATCAGATCACCGAGCCTCTGGAACTACACGAAAACATCAAAGGCAAAGCCGCTTTGACCCGCGCGATTGATGCTCTTGCCGAAGTTGGCATCCCTGATGCAGAAAAACGCATTCATTCTTATCCTCACGAGTTTTCCGGCGGCATGCGCCAACGCGTGATGATCGCCATGGCGTTGATAACTAAGCCGGAACTTCTCATTTGCGATGAACCCACCACCGCGCTCGATGTCACCGTGCAGAAACAAGTGTTAGATCTGATCAAGGACAGGCAGGAAAAACTCGGCACTGCTATCATTTTCATCACCCACGATCTCGCGGTCGTTTCAGAAGTCTGTGACCACATCAACGTGATGTATGCCGGCCGCATCGTGGAAAGCGCCCTGCGCAAAGATCTTTTCAGCAATCCCTTGCACGCCTACACGCGGTCATTGTTGAAATCCATTCCATCGGCGCAACCCAAAGGTCAGCCCTTGATGACCATCCCCGGCCTCCCGCCGAATCTCGCAAACCCACCCAAAGGTTGTGCCTTCCAACCCCGCAATCTACTCGGAAACCCCGAGCTTTGCCTGATCGATTCCCATCCAGAACTCTCCGAAATCCATCCCAACCACTTCGCTCAAAACTGCCCGGGTTGCCTAGCTTCTTGAGATTCGATCCAATAAAGAACTCACGATTGCCCTTCCCTGCCAGTTGACTTTTATTTCGCTTACCTTCATAGCCAACCCATGTCCACTGCGCTGCAACCCAAACCACGAGTCATCGGCCACAAGGCTAAGATCTGTATTGTGGCCTCAAAATACAACGAGCAGTTCACAGACGCACTCGTGGAAAACGCCATTTCGGAGCTCGACGAGCTCATGCCCATGGCCCGCATCGACATCATCCGCGTTCCAGGTGCTTTTGAGATCCCGGTCGTGGTCGCCAAACTCATGCAACGCAGTGATATCAACTGCATCATCGCTCTCGGCCTGATCATTCGTGGAGACACGCATCACGCCGACCTCGTCGCGTCATCCGTCACACAATCGCTTCAGAATCTCGCCGTCAGCAACTGCCTTCCCGTCATTCACGAAGTTCTCCTCGTCGAGGATGAAAAACAAGCCCACGCCCGCTGCATCGCGGCGAGCATGAATCGCGGCCGAGAAGCTGCTAGGGCAGCTGCTGGCATGATCGACGTATTCTCGGAAATCGAGAAATCGATCCCGAAACCATCCCAGAACAAGTTTAAATAAAGATATGCCAAGCCGTAGGCAAATCCGAGAAGCCGCCATTCAATTTCTCTACTGCGCCGATATCGAAGGCGGCGCCTCACCCGCAGATCTGCGCGAACCGTTCTGGCAGTTTCTAACGGAAACGGATAGAAAAAATCTATCGATCGCCACGTTTCGAACCGTACAACATTTAGCCATCGGTCGCCAAACCCGACTCGTGGAATTTGTCGAACGCGCCGAAGTCGCCAAAGCCCACATCACCGCCCTGCCCGCTGCTGAAACGTTGATCACGGATCTGAATCGCCTACTCGCACTTGAGTCTTCATGGAGCATTTCCTACACCCAACTCGAAAAAACTCCCAAAGCGGGCGATGACCAAGACGTTGCCGATGAACTCGATGCCGCAATCTCTCGTTTCTTTGAAGTGGATCGCGACCTCGCTTTCAATCGTGATAAATTTCTCAAATCCAGCGAGGATTTCCCGAATTTAAAACCCCAGCTCGAAGCTCTCAACGCAACCATCCGTCGCTTACAGCGCATTTCCGATCGCATTCGCATGGTCGAGACTCCAGAGAGCTTCCCCGATCAGGCCGACCTCGCGAAAATCCGCCAATCCAAATCCGAGATTTCCTCTCTCATCACCCAGACCGATGCTTTGGTCGACGCCGTGCTAGCCTGCAAACCGGAGATCGATGAAAAACTTTCCGCCCTCGTCGAGAACTACTCGCCAGAGCGTATCGACCCCGTGGACCGCGCAGTGCTTAGACTCGGCACCTACGAACTCACCAAAACCGATACGCCCCACAAAGTCATCATCAACGAAGCCATCGAACTCGCGAAACGCTTTGGCACCACGGATTCAAATCGCTTCGTCAACGGCATGTTAGACTCCGTCGCGAAGTCAGTGGTTGGCTAAATCGTAGCTGGGGATTCCAGCCCCAGGCCGTTCTTGGGGAATCTTGCCCCAAGAATCCATTTAGAGTGTAACGAAAAGGTGTATATACTAGCCCTCCGTTATCTCCGTTTGCTTCTGTAAAAATATTTTTTGAACAGGAGGTAACAGAGGAAACGGAGGAGCTGCGCGCATAGCTTTCGATTTTAAAATTTTGTTTAGACCTCGGACAGAAAAATTGAGGGCAGAAAAATAAGAGGAATAGTTAGAGTTAAGCTGTTCCAGCCCTCCATTATCTCCGTTTCCTCCTGTTAAAATATTCCTGCACAGGAGGAAACATATTATTCTCAAAACTTCAACTCCGGCACTTCTGCAACCGCTGGTGGCACGCTGAAAAAATCATGCGGGGTAAAGTTAAATGCACTCGCCACCAGATTACTTGGAAAGACCTCACATTTATTCCGGTAGTCGCGGACGTTACCATTGTAGAATCTTCTCGCCGCTTGGATACGGTTTTCGGTATTGGTCAGCTCGACTTGTATTTTTAGGAAATGCTGATCCGCTTTGAGCTGCGGATAGTTTTCAACAATGACGAACATCTGCTTCAAAGCATCGACCAATTGGGTTTCGTCCTTCTCTTGATCGCTCACCGAACCATGACTTGCTACACAGCGATTCCGCAACTCCACCACCCGCTCCAAGGTTTCGCGCTCATGAGCCGCATAACCTTTCACGGTCGAAACTAGATTCGGGATGAGGTCGTAGCGTCGCTTCAACTCCGTATCCACGTTACTCCAAGATTCTGAAATGTGATTCCGCAGGCCGACGAGTGAGTTGTATTGCACAATCACCCAAATCAACGGGATAAGAAAAATCAGGAGCACAGGAAGCAGAGTAACGATACTATTCATATCAGCGTTGATTAAAAAGATATTCAGGCATCATGCGGCGAATTTCCAACAACCTGCCCAAGTTGTATTCAATTTGTGGAATGGATATTTGTCCTCCAAAAACCAGCGCCAGCGTATCGCCATCGATCTCTAAATTCAGATCTGGATTAGCCAACAAGTATTCCATTTTCTGGGTGTGGCACACATCGTATGCGAACTTTTTATCCTTGGATCGCACACAAAATTCCCGGGAAAATTCAGCGGACTCGAAATCAATATCATCGTAACCAAATGCTTGTGCGAATTTAGAAAGAAACCCTTCGCTAGCAATCGTCAACTCAGGAAAAGAAGTCGGCAACTGCAACAGAAATGACGACAAATAATGACTGTGCGTAGTGGTTTTCCCCTCAGAATCTCTCGATTCTGTTTCATAATGATAGTCAAATACATGAACGGTTTCTCCCTGATAATTACCCCGTAGAAGATTAAATGCGTATCGATTATCTCCCTGAGCGAGTTGATTGAGAAACCCATAAGCTGAGGCGAGATTTCGATCCTTATCAGGATAATAACTCAGCCCCAGGCGAGTCGCTAACAGCAGCATTTCCTCCCGACGTTTCTTCGCCGCAATGATGCCGTAGACAATCGCCACGACCGCAAAAGCGAAGAATAGAACAAAAAACAGTATGGGGATACCAGTCATATTAGTTTCATTACTGGGTCGGGTTTCTCATTTTAACATTGTCGATAGGGACTTTCGTTATTTGCACACCTTACTGTGCAGTAATCGTAATATGGCACATACAGAGGTTTTCATCGTTATCAATGAGGGCGGTAATACACCAAACATTTTTCATATCATTAACCGGAACAGGGTTAGAATCCAAAAAATCAGACCATGAGATGCCTTTTATATCAGGCATTATTTCCAGTACCAGTTCTATGGCAGTAGATAACGAACTCGCAAGAACCTGCCTAATTGTGATTCCACCACGATATTCGAAAAAAAATGTGTACAAATGTTCCATTACTTAGTTGCCTGGGAATGATGTCGCATGGGTCTTCATCTCACCCACGCGATTTTGCATCGATCTCAATCCACTTCCACAACGCCTCAATCGCATTCGCAACCTGTTTTTTGGTCGCTGCGAGATCGCCGCTGACTTTCGCTTTACCGTAAATGTAATATTTAATCTTAGGCTCGGTGCCGGATGGACGGACCGCAAACGAGCGACCATCGGCGAGATCGAAGAATAGCATTTTCTCCTTCGGCAATAGATCGCCTTCTTGGTCGTAGATGTCTTGTGATGAGAAATCGCGGAAACGAGTCACCTCAGATCCATCGATCACTTCAGGCGGATGGTTTGCGTAGGAATTGGCTAGCGTTTGAATTTTCGCTGCGCCGTCCGCACCTTCCATGGTGAGGGATTTTCCGACTTCTAAGAAATAGCCGAACTGCTCGTATAGTTCATCGAGAAGATGAGGCAGGGTTTTCCCGACCGACTTCGCGTAAGCAGCTACTTCCGCAAACATCAGTGTCGCGCCGTTGGCATCTTTATCGCGCACGGCATCCGATCCGAGGTAGCCGTAGCTTTCCTCACCACCGAAGACGAAGAAGCGCGAGTATTCGAGACGCAGGGCGCGAGTTTGAGCTTCGGAAAGACTGCGGTAATCGCCCTTCTTATCTGCCGGGATCGCGTCCTCGTATTTCTTGAGCTTCGCGGAAATGTATTTGAAACCTGTTAGAGTATCAACCACGGAAACACCGAACGAATCGGCGATGGCGGTTTGCAGTTCGGTGGTGACGAAGGTTTTGATCAGAACCCCGCGCGTGCGGTTGGCGTGGGTGACCCAACCCAGTTCGAACATGGTTTTCAAACGATACCACGCCATCAAGGAACCGATCTGGTTTCCGGTGAGTAGCACCATTTTTCCTGCATCATCACGTGCTGCGACGCCCATACGATCGGCATCCGGATCGGTGCCGATCACAATATCCGCGCCGGAGGATTCTGCGAGCTGGATCGCCATCGCCAGCGCGGGGCCGTTTTCTGGATTAGGTGAATCGACGGTTGGGAAACGTCCGTCCTGAATATCTTGTTCGGGAACGGTTAGAACTTCAAAACCAAGATCGCGCAACATCGGCACGTTGATGTGTCCGCCTGTGCCGTGAAGGTTGGTGAAAACGATTTTCGTGGATGTCGTTTTCAATAACTCCGGCTGCAACAACAAGGTTTTAAGCAGCTTAATGTATTCAACATCGAAATCTTTACCCAAAGTTTTGATCGTTCCCTGCTGATCCAACGGCAAGGGCTCGTAGCGTTCGCTGATCACGGCATTAACCTCATGAATGATCGCGGTCGCATGTGGCTCGACGATTTGTGCGCCGTCGTTGAAATACGCTTTGAAACCGCAATCGTGCGAAGGGTTGTGACTCGCTGTGATCACCACGCCGGAATCCGCACGGAGCTGACGGATCGCAAACGACAACTGCGGAGTCGAGCGTGGGCCATCAAACACATACGCATCGCAACCAAGCTCGGCACAAACTTTTGCACAGAAGTCCGCAAAGTCTTTCGAGAAATGCCGGGTGTCGTGCGCGAACACAAAAGTGACTTTGCCACCGCCTATCGTGCCCACCGATTTCATGTAGGCAATTAAACCGCGAATCGCGCGGGAGAGGTTGTAATAGTTCATCGTCGCCGTGCCAACGCATGGAAACTCAGGTCGGCCATTCGGTCCGCCCGCGCCTTGCTCGGATGCGGTGATGGTGCGACCGATGGTCCGTCCCCTAAGTCCACCTGTGCCGAAGGCTAGGGTTTTGAAAAACCTATCGTTCAGTTCAGAGAAATTTTCCGCCGCTAACAGTTCGGTGACCGTGCGTTTCGGCAAGTCACTTGCCGCTCCCACTAACAGGGAGTCGATGTTGTTTTTTGCGGATGCGAGGAGTTTTCCAGAGGTAACGGCGGCGGATAGAGTTTCAGAAAGGTCGTTCATGGTCTTCGGTTGAAAATAAATTTCGGAACCAGAAGACCGTATTTCGGGCTGAACAGATAGGCAAAAATGAACAAAATTCCGAGTAAGATCACAATCGCCGGCCCAGGAGAAATCCCGAAGTAGCCGGATAACAAAACCGCCACGATCGAGCCGATCCCACCAATCAGTCCCCCGCCCCAGAACAAGGCGGATGTTTTATCAGTGAGCAGGGAAACGGTCGCCGCTGGCGTGACGAGCAAGCCCACAGAAAGCACGCAACCCACCGCTTGCAGCGACGAAACCAACGCGAGCACGAGCATCATGAACACGAGATATTGCATGGCACGGGTCGGCACGCCTTGCGCGGCCGCGACGTTGGGTTCGAACAAGGTCAGCAGCAAGGGCCGCATCATCAAATTTCCTGCTACCAAAATCACAGCGCCCATCGTGAAAACGATCCAGAGGTCGGTGTTTCCAATCGCCAGAATATCCCCGAACAACCAATGCTCGAGCTCGGTGCGGGTTTCTAATTTCGGCAGAATCGCCACACCCGTCGCGAAAGCCGCGGTGTAAAGCACGGCCAGAGAAGTGCCCTCGGCGATCCGTTTTCCGCGCGCCACAGCGACCGATCCCAAACCTACTAACAACGCCGCAAACAGCGCGCCGATAAACGCATTCCACTGTGAGAGATATCCTGTGATCAAAATCCCCACCGCAATTCCCGGCAACATGGTGTGCGAC
The DNA here is from genome assembly GCA_031431855.1 of Akkermansiaceae bacterium. GTDB lineage: Bacteria > Verrucomicrobiota > Verrucomicrobiia > Verrucomicrobiales > Akkermansiaceae > Luteolibacter. The sequence continues at coordinate 52,587 of JANPEG010000056.1, forward strand.
AAAGCGGACACCGATAACGCATTTCTGCGCAACACCACGAAGCCGCTGAAAAATCCATTGGTGAAACCGATGAATGCCGCCGCCGCCAAGGTGCGTTGGTAAAATGGGCTGTTTAAAAGTTCTTCAAACATGACATTGGGTTTCCTCGACCGCGAAGGTTTTCGCAATCAATGATGGGGTTAAAACCGATGCGACATCGCCGAAGCCGACCTGTTGGGTATTGAGCACCAGGACTTCGTCAAACAACAAAGGCGCTGATCCGAGATCGTGATGGGAGGCGATGATCAACCGTCCTTCCGCAGCGAGTTTCGCCAATAGATCTCCTAACAAAATCGACGCGTTGCGATCCAGTCCGGTGAACGGTTCGTCTAACAAAAGCACATGCGCCTCCTGCGCCAAGGCTCTCGCAAGGAACGCGCGCTGCTGCTGTCCTCCGGAAAGCTCACGGATCTGCCGGTGCTGTAAATCCATCAAGTTCAGTGATTTCAATGCTCTATCCACCGCTGCTTGATCTTCGTTTGAAAACTTACGCCACCAACCGGTTTGCGGATACCTGCCCATTTCCACCAAACCCCGAACCGTGATCGGAAATGACCAATCGATTTCCTCACGTTGCGGCAGATACGCGAATTCACGCGACCATTTCTGAACGGAAGTTCCACGCCACAAAATATTTCCCGACTGTCGCGTCACCAGGCCTGCGATCGCTTTCAGCAGTGTCGATTTCCCCGCTCCGTTCGGCCCGACCAATGCCACGCGATTGCCACAGGAGGTCGCGAACGAAACGCTATCGAGCGCCAAAATATCCCGATACGACACCGTCAGCCCCTCGATCACCAGTTCGTGGTGATGGCTGTGATGCGCGCAACAGTCGTGATGGGTTTCTTCTTTCAAAACGTTAACTCCAAAAATTCATCGATGTTTCCCGTCGCATCGAACACCTGCGTGACAGTCTCCTGCCCCGCTGCTTCGATCGTTAATTTCGCAAACCCACGACGTTCCCCCAACTCATACCAATTCACTTTCAGAAACACCACGGGCTTTTCCAAGTCGATTTTGATATCTCCCGTAAGTGGCTCGATCCCGCTCTCCGAAGATAGATTCGTCGCTGACACCTCCCCCGCACTCTTAACTTCCACATAAGCCGCCCGCTCGGAGAGAGTCAGAATATAGCGAGCGCGAATCAATTGCTTGGATTTGACCTCCGTCGTATCACCCCCAGCCACCAGCTTCGATCCCTGATCCGCTGTGAGATAAGAAAACACCAACCCCGAGGCAAGGATCGCCAATAAAACCAATGCCGTACGTATCAACGGAGAGCCTCTCACGCAACTAATGTGCATTAAGAAACCCGACCTGCAAGCGCAGAGTTTCCAAGATGGGTAGGGTCGCCACGCCGCTGGCGACCCAAATCAAAAACGCCAAGGCAAGATCACCTTAAAAAAATGAGACCCACCCAAAACTCCTCTATATATCCCCTACCCTTAAATAGAAATTTGACTATCCCAAGATCCATCCTACCGCTTAAAAATATATGTCCAACATCCTACTCATCGGCGGCAATTCAGGAATCGGTCTCTCGACCGCGAAACTGCTCCAATCTAAAGGTCATCAACTCATCGTAGCCTCTCGATCTGACTCTGCGCTCTCCGGTCTGGGGATTTCCACTCAGCCATTTGATGCAGAAAACCCTACTGCCTTGGAATTACCAGAAACCCTCGACGGCCTGATTTATTTCCCCGGCACGATTACCCTCAAGCCCTTCCATCGCTTAACTCGTGAAGATTTTCTCAGAGATTTTCAAATCAACTGCCTTGGCGCCGCTCAAGCGATCCAATTTGCCCTACCAGCTTTGAAAAAATCCGACAGTGCTTCAGTTGTCTTATTTTCAACCGTCGCCGTCGCACAAGGCATGAGCTTCCACGCCTCCATAGCCTCCGCCAAAGCCGCGGTTGAAGGCCTGACCAAATCCCTCGCCGCCGAACTAGCCCCGAAAATCCGCGTCAACGCGATCGCTCCTTCCCTCACCGATACTCCCCTCGCCTCCCCGCTTCTCGGCAACGATGCCAAACGCGAAGCCGCCGAAAAACGCCATCCGCTCCAAACCATCGGAAATCCCGACCATATCGCTCAACTCGCTGCTTTTCTCTTATCCGACGCCTCATCCTTCATCACCGGTCAAATCCTCCACCCAGACGGAGGTTTGTCCTCGGTCAGAACATTCTCCTAGAACGCGTTCCACGGCTTGACCAATAGCCAAGGGTGTGCAACCTCCCCGCGTTCATGATTTCTGTCCAAGCACTTCGCGTCGAATTCGGCCCACGCATTCTCTTTAGTAACCTTTCTTTCTCCGTCCAGCCGCGCGAACGCATTGCCTTCGCCGGACACAACGGAGCTGGGAAATCCACGTTGATGAAATGCATCGCCGGAATCATTCCGCCGAGCGGAGGAATCATCAGCGCACCCAGAGGCACCAAAATCGGTTACCTCCCGCAAGAAGGCATTCACGTCAAAGGCCGCACCTTGTGGCAAGAAACCGAATCCGCTTTCGGCGAAATCATGGCTCTCAAGGAAAAGGTCGATCGCCTTTCCGATGAGTTGGTGAAAATGGATCCACGCTCTTCACCTTACGGAGATTTGTTAGAAGAAATCGGCGAGCTCGAGCTGAAACTTTATGCGAACGACCCCTCGCTCATGAAACCGAAAATCGAATCGGTCCTTAAAGGACTCGGATTCCAAGATAAAGATTTCACGCGGGATTGCTCGGAGTTTTCCGGTGGCTGGCAAATGCGGATCGCGATGGCGAAGCTTTTCCTTCAACAACCCGAAATCCTCCTCCTCGACGAGCCGACGAACCACCTCGATATCGAAACGCAAATCTGGGTCGAGCAATACCTCGTCAACTACCCCGGAGCGATTCTACTCATCTCCCACGACCGCGCGCTGTTAGATACTCTGTGCACCCGCACCATCGCTTTCGCCCACGGCCGCGCCGAGGAATACGCCGGTAACTTTTCTTACTTCGAGAGAGAGTCGGTCTTACGCAAAGAAATCCAACTCAAGCAATACACCGCGCAACAACGCGAGATTGCCGAATCCCAACGTTTCATCGATCGCTTCCGCGCCTCCGCCAACAAAGCCACGCTCGTTCAATCGCGGATCAAGTTACTCGCCAAAGTCGTCCGCATTCCGCAACCCGAGCGCGATGACGCGGTGATGAATTTCAAATTCCCACCGCCACCGAACTCCGGCCACACGGTGGCAAAAATCGAAAACGTCGCAAAAGCCTACGGCCCACTTCAAATCTTCAACGGCTTCGATTTCGAAATTAACAAAGGCGAAAAATTCGCCATCGTCGGTCCGAACGGTGCAGGTAAATCCACTTTCTGCCGACTCGTCACAGCTCAGGAAAAACCTGATGCCGGCAAGGTCACTCTCGGTCACAACGTCTCGCCATCGTTCTTCTCCCAGAACCACGCCGACGAACTCGATCCCGATCTTACCATTCTTGAAACCGTGCAAGCCGTCGCTTCCCGCGATGCCATGCCGCTGGTTCGTAACATCCTCGGTTGCTTCCTTTTCACAGGTGACGACGTGTTCAAAAAAATCGGGGTCCTATCCGGCGGCGAACGCTCACGCGTCGCACTGACCTGCATGTTGCTCAAACCTGCGAACTTCCTCATCCTCGACGAACCGACCAACCACCTCGACATGCAATCGCAAGGCGTTCTTCAGCGCGCGTTGTTAGATTATCCGGGCAGCGTCATGATCGTTTCCCACAACCGGGATTTCCTCGATACCCTGGTCACCAAAACCCTCGAATTCCGTCCCGGCGAAGAACCGCGCCTGTTCCACGGAAACATCGCTTACTACCTCGATAAGAAAGCCGAAGAGAAATCCTCCGGCATCACGCCCACCCGCAAACCACCTGCGACCACAGCGGATGCGGAGGTGAAAAAAGAAACACCGAAAGTCGAATCTGTTCCTGGAGTAAATCGCAAGGATCAACGCCGCCAGGAAGCCCTAGCTCGCGAAGCTCGCACCAAAATCCTCACCCCTCTCGAAAAGGAACTGGAAACACTCGAAGAAAAGATCGCCGAGCAAGAGGCAGCTCAAGCCACCCTCACCGCTGCGCTTTCAAACGATGATATTTCAGGCGATGCCGAAAAGCTCCGCGCCACCACCAACGCCGTCGAAAAAGTCACCAAAACCCTAGACTTAGCTTACACCCGTTGGTCCGCCCTCACCGAGGAAATCGAGCAAGTCAAAGCAAAGCACGGACTGTAACGTGGCGGCGGATTGCATCCGCCATGCCAATACAAGTAACTTCTCGATAGCATATTTCACGCTAGCGCTCAGTGATTGACGACCGCAAAAAGGAACGAGAAACTCTCGGCATCATGACTTATTACCATCTCCCCCTTACCTTAGCGTTACTTGCAATCCTTTCAGCAACCTCAGCAACCGCCAACGACGGAGCCTATTACGCCAGCGGCAATCAAATCATTCCTCTTCAAGAGACGGATATCTCCGTCAAAAAAGAAGTCCTGACAATCAAACGGATTAACGACGACAAAGTGCGCGTTACGGTAGACTATACATTTCACAATCCTGGTGCTGAGAAAACCATACTCATGGGATTTGAGGCTGACTCTCCGACAGGTGATGTAAATGGAACTCCACGTGATGGACATCATCCTTACATCGAAAATTTTAGTGTGAGTTTTAATGATAAGAAAACTCCACACAAAGTTTCCATTTTAGTGCCGAATGATAAAAAGGAGAAGGAACTTTACACGCTGGAAGATTTAAAAAAACAAAATCCTATACCAGAGGTTGAAGATACGAATGATACGGACTTTTACTATGTCTACCATTTTCCTGCCACATTTCCGACTGGTGATAGTCGAGTGATTCACACCTACGATTACGCTATTTCGGGATCGGTTTTGACCGAGACAGAAATCGAGTATCTACTCACGCCAGCTTTGCGTTGGGCGAACAAACAGATCGACGATTTCACCCTCATCATCGACTTGGGAGAGCTTCAACAATACCATATCAGCCCGACATTTTTTGATAATACCGACCAATGGACAACCCAAGGCCGAGTCAAAATATTAATGCAGGATGTGAAAAATGAAATGAGTCTGAAAACATCACGAGTCATGACGGTATGGCAACAGAAAGGTAGTGTTACTTTTCATGCAAAAAACTTTAAGCCCAACGGAGAGCTATCGTTATATTCAAACCGCATCATTTACCTCGAAGGTGTCATCGATTCGAAAACTCTGAAAACTTCACTTCAAGAAAGACCCCTTTTCTATGAAGCAAAACTCAAGGACGAATTCACCCGCAAAGTCCTCGAAAACATCCCTTATGCCCAGCGCGGTTACATCTTTAAGAACAAAGAACTCAAAGCGTATTTTGAAGGACAACCTTGGTATATCCCCGACCCTGAATACAAGGAAGCCACACTTACAGAAGACGAAAAGGCGTGGTTAAAGGAAGTCCGCGAACTCAAGATAGGCGAATGACCCGAAGATTCAGAAAAAAGTCATTCCTTTTAGCCCCAAAACCACGCTAAGACCTCCCCAGCAACCATCCGAACCCATGCTCCAAAAAGGAATCCTCAACCCCGACGTTCTCCACCTCCTCGCTCGCATCCGTCACACCAACACCATCGTCATTGCCGACTGGGCGTTTCCTTACTGGGACGAAATCGAAACCATCGATCTCACCCTTTGCCGCGGCATCCCTACGATTACTGATCTCCTCGATCTTCTTCACGATAACTTCAAAGTCGGCCAGATCTGGCAAGCCGAGGAATTCCTCACCACCAACTCAACCGAGATCGTCCAAAAATACGAAACCTCGTTCAACGGTTTCAAAGGACTCTATCCAAAGGTCGAAGTCACCCGCCTCCCGCACAACGATTTCAAAAAACTCGTCCCCAACGCCATAGGCCTCATCCGCACCGGCGACACCACTGCCTACGGCAACGTTATCTTGGAGTCAGTCTAAGAAAGGAAGCGCGATTTAGAAATCGCGACAACCCAAGTCTTCCTTGGAGTTTAAAGTTTAAAATTTAAAGTTTCATGCGCACTGCCATCACCCTCAGCCAAGTTGCCGAAGCCGCCGCTGGTCCCTTCGTCTTTCACGAACCCCTCGCCCAAGGCTTCGCCCTCGCCAAGGAAACCGGCTTCGATGATGTCGAACTTTTCCTCCCCGGCCCCGACGCCTTTTCCATTGATGAGATCAAATCCCTCTCCCAAACCCACGGCCTCGGCATCGCCGCCGTCGGCACGGGAGCCGGTATGGTGAAGCACGGACTCTCGCTCACCGATCCCTCCCTCGAAAAGCGCGTTGCTGCCCTCGATTTCCTCGAACAAATGATCGCCTTCGGCGGCCAGCTCGGTGCCCCCGCCATCCTCGGCTCCATGCAGGGAAAATGGGGTGGCGATGTCTCCCGCGACCAAGCCCTCGAATGGCTCGCCGACGCCCTCCGCATCGCCGGAAAAGCCGCCGCGAAGTACAAGGTTCCCTTCATTTACGAGCCACTGAACCGCTACGAAACCAACCTCATCAACCGCCTCACCGACGGTGCGGATTTCATCGAAGCGAACTCCCTCGAAAACATCGTCCTGCTCGCCGACCTCTTCCACATGAACATCGAGGAAGCCGATCTCGCCGCATCCATCCGCGCAGTCCACAAACACGTCGGCCACGTCCACTACGCCGATTCCAACCGCCGCGCCATGGGACTAGGCCACACCGACCCCAAACCCATCGTCGCCGCCCTCAAGGAAATCGGCTATACCGGCCACCTCTCCACCGAAATATTCCCCCTCCCCGATCCCCTCACCGCCGCCAAACAAACCATGAAATCCATCCGCAGCGTGATTTGATTTCAGCATTTCAGTTTTCAGAATTTCAGCTTTTACCCAAATGATCCCCACCCGCCCCCTCGGCCAAACCGGCATCGACCTCCCCATCCTCTCCTTCGGCGCATCGTCCCTCGGCGCGGAGTTCCGCTCCATCACTTTGGAGGAAGCCATGCTCTCCACCAAGACCGCCCTCGATCTCGGCATGAACTTCATCGACACCTCGCCGTTCTACGGTCGCGGCATGTCGGAAATCATGCTCGGCCTCGGCCTGAACGGCATCCCCCGCGATTCCTACCTCCTCGGCTCCAAGCTCGGCCGCTACTCCGATATCCACTTCGATTTCTCCGCGAAACGCGTCGAAGAATCCACCCACATCTCCTTGCAACGTTTGAAAACCGACTACCTCGACATCATGCTCCTCCACGATGTCGAGTTCGTCCCGCTCGAACAGATCTGGACGGAAACCCTGCCCGCTCTGATCAAACTCAAGGAGCAAGGCAAAGTCCGCGCCATCGGTTTCTCCTGCTACCCCATGAAAACCTTCCACACCGTCCTCGACCACATCGAGGATGAGATCGACTGCGTGCTCAGCTACAACCGCTACACCCTCCAGAACACCTCCTTCGCCACCGAACTCCTGCCCCGCCTCGAAGCGAAAAACATCGGTGCCATGAACGCCGGCCCCTTCTCCGCCCGCCTCCTCACCAACGCCGAGCTCCCCGGATGGTTGAAGGAACCCGAAAACGTAAAACAAGCCGCCCGCGACGCGGCCAAACTCTGCGCCGACAACGGCGTCGATATCGCCCAGCTCGCCATCCAGTTCTCCTGCGAGCATCCCGGCATCGCCACCACCATCGCCGGCTCCGCCAACCCCAC
>JANPEG010000057.1:0-30074 GCA_031431855.1 Akkermansiaceae bacterium
TTGTCCTCTGGTGACCAGAGCGCGTTGGAACCACCCGGTCCCATTCCGAACCCGGAAGTGAAACGACGCAGCGCCGATGGTAGTGGGACGATAGGTCCTGTGAGAGTAGGTCGTTGCCAGGTATTTGCCCCGTTGTAGTTAACCCTACAACGGGGCTCTTTTTTGTACTTTTTTAGGGGGCGTAGAGCATGTAGGCCAAATTGTTAAGTCAAGCGAGATACGGTCAACCCCGACAAGTCGGGGTTGACCGTAGAATTTAAAGGTTGGTGCTGAAGGGAAGTCGCACGTCTGTTAGAAAAATCCTGCTTTGGATATTTTTGATTTGGGTCGCGTATGGCACCGCGACCCTACCGTTGATAAATGGATTTCTTTCCGCTGAGTTTGGTGGTGATCCAGATGATCAGGGCGAGTGGTGCAAAAATCTTCCAGCCGAGGAGTTCTATTCCCATGATCCATGAAGCATAGGGGGTTTTGGTGGTGGCTGCGAAGAGGGCGATCATAGCGATGCCAGTGAATAATGGAACCGGCGCGCCGAGAAACCAGGCAACGGAATTTCCGAGGGCGGCGCCTATGAAAAATAGGGGAGTGACTTCGCCGCCTCTGAAGCCCGCGCTGAGGGTGACGATGGTGAATGCGAGTTTCCACAACCATGCGTTGGCGGGTGCTTGGATTTCCGGGGTGAAAAATTTTGTTAGAGTGAGCGAAGATTCATTTTCCGCCATGACGCCGAGCCCGAGGTAATCGCCGGTTCCTGCCCAAAGAAACAATCCAATTATGAGTATGCCTCCAACCGTTCCGCGAACGGCTTCGTGGGGAAACCAAGTTTGAAGTTTATTTGTCGTGAAATGGGATGCGGAAATGAAAAACTTTCCGACGAGTGCGAGGGTGGCGGCGAGGGCGATGCCTTTCCAAAGGAATGAAAAGAGATCAGATGGAAAAGGGAAAGTGGGGTAGGGTGTGTGTGAAGTTCCCCATGCAAGGCAGATGTAATGCGCGGCGAGTGCGGTGAATAAGCAGGGAATCAGCTTGTGGTTGATCCGTTGATGGCGGGTGAATTCTAAAGCAAATACAGCACCGGCGAAAGGGGTTCCGAATACGGCGCCGAAGCCTGCTGCGATGCCGCACAGGATAAGGAGATGGGTGGCTTCGCGTGTGGATGCGACGTAGCGTGAAAACGTGGCAGCGATGCCGGCTCCCATTTGCACCGCGGTACCTTCGCGACCTGCGGAGCCACCGAAGAGGTGCGTGACGAGAGTGGAAATCAAAATACTTGGCGCGAGGCGGGATAGGAATTGTGTCGATTCGTTTTGAAAATCATCGAGGATCAACGCGTTCGCAGAACTCACCGATTTACCATGAAATCGGTAATAAAAACCCATCAAACAACCCGCCAGCGGCAGTAGCCAAATCAACCAAGGATTTTCAAAACGGTTTTTAGTGACCTCATCCAAAGACCACAGAAAAAACGCCGCAGCAGAACCGATGACGGCTGCGACCAAGATCAAGATGATAAACCATTTGAATGTTTTCAAGACAGCAACGATTTCCCGGTCATCTGCTCAGGTTTTTTTACATTGAGCATTTCGAGAAGGGTCGGTGCGACATCGGCCAAGATGCCATCGCGCATTTTTTTGGAAGCGGCATCATCGGCGACGTAGATGATTTCCACTGGGTTGGTGGTGTGCGCGGTGTTGGGTGAACCGTCGGGGTTGCGCATGTATTCGCAGTTGCCGTGGTCCGCGGTGATGAGGAGTTTGCCACCGAGACGCAGGGTTTGCTCGACGATAGCTTTAACGGATTCGTCGATTTTTTCGACAGCCTTTTTCGCGGCTTCGACGACACCCGTGTGGCCGACCATGTCGGGGTTGGCGAAGTTGAGGATCACGAGGTCGAAATCTTTCAAGTGATCGACGACGGTTTGGGTGACTTCATCGGCCGACATCTGTGGCTTGAGGTCGTAGGTCGCGACATCTTTCGGCGAGGGGATGATGAAACGTTGCTCACCGGGATTTTCGACTTCGACTCCGCCGTTGAAGAAATAGGTGACGTGCGGGTATTTCTCCGTTTCCGCGATGCGCATCTGTTTCATGCCAACAGCCGCAACGGTTTCGCCGAGGGTCATGTCGAGGGATTGCGGAGCGAAGATGGCTTCGCATGGAAAGGTTTCGTCATAAACGGTTAGAGTGACGAAGTGAACTTTGGGAACTGCACCGCGATCGAAACCATCGAATTCAGGTTTGAGAAACGCTTGGCAAAGTTCGCGTGCGCGGTCGGCGCGGAAGTTGAACCAGAGCACCACATCGCCATCGCGGATGCGTTGGGTATTGGCCTCTGTGAAAATCATGGCGGGCATGAATTCATCGGTTTTGTTTTGAGTGGCGTAAACTTCAGAGATCGCTTCGGAGGCGAGGATTTCTTTTTTCACGCCGATGCCATGGACGATGGCGTCCCATGCGAGTTTGACGCGGTCCCAACGTTTGTCGCGATCCATGGCGAAGTAGCGACCCACAACCGTGGCGATTTTTGCGCCGAACTTAGCGGTCTCGTCTTCGACTTTGGAAATGAAACCCGCGCCGCCGGTGGGTGAGGTGTCGCGGCCATCAGTGATCGCGTGGATGAAGATATCTTTCACACCTGCTTGAGAGGCGAGCTTGGTCATGGCGGTGAGCTGATCCTGGTGGGAATGGACTCCGCCATCGGAAACGAGGCCGATGAAATGGAGTCGGCTGGATTTAGCTTTTTCCAAGGCTCTTTTGAAAATCTCGTTGTCAGCGATCGTGCCATCGGAAATGGCTTTGTTGATGCGGGTGAAATCTTGGTAAACGATGCGACCCGCGCCGAGATTGAGGTGGCCGACCTCGGAATTTCCCATTTGCCCTTCGGGGAGGCCGACATCCATGCCGGAAGCGGAAAGGAAGCTGTGGGGGTATTGGGAAAGGACTTCGTCGGTGAAAGGGGTATTGGCGAGGATCACGGCGTTGCCGTCTTTAACAGCGGTCTTTTTGCCACCTGGGTTGGTTCCCCAACCGTCACGAATGATTAGCACTACTGGTTTTTTGCCCATGCCGAGGGGCTGTAACGGCTAAATCGCCGATGGGCAAGGCGAGATTGAGCAAGAGATTTACTGATTCTTGAGATTTGAATTTTGAAGTTTGGAATTTCCGTCTAAACCTCGGGTGTGGCGACGACAAAGAAGAAGATTTCCGAAAATGCAAATTTCCATGTGATCGTGGGTAGCGATGACGGCATGGTCAGGGAAGAGGCGCTAGCGCTTTACAATGAACTGACGGGCGGTAATGACGATGGATTCACGCATGAGACCATCGATGGCAACGCGGATAATTCTGAGGGAGCCTATGAAATCTGCGCAAGCGTATCGCAATCGTTGATGACTATGCCGATGTTCGGCGGGGACAAGGTCGTGTGGCTACGGAATGTGAATTTTCTTGGAGACGATGTGACGGGTCGCTCGCAACGGACCGAGGCGGGTGTGGAGATGCTGCGGGGGATTTTGGAAAAGGGTTTGCCGAATGGGATCAAGTTTCTCATTTCGGCGGACAAGATCGATAAGCGGAAATCGTTTTGGAAATTTCTTGAGAAAAACGCGGCTGTGCAGAGCTACGATAAGATCGATATCAGCAAAGATGGCTGGGAGGATGAAGTCGGGCGTTTGGTTGAGGGCAGGGCGCGCGAGCTGGGGTTGGAGTTTGAAAACGATGCGATGGAATTGTTCATCCTGCTCGCAGGTGAGCAATCGAAGCAGATCATGAATGAGTTGGAGAAACTCGATTTGTTTCTCGGCAAAGAACGCCGCGTCGTGACGATAGAAGATGTCCGAATGTTGGTGCCGCTGAGTCGGGAGGCACTTGTTTTTGAGATTGGTCAAGCGATCCAAAAAGGCAATGTGGCGCGCGCGATTCAGCTCATCGATGAACAACTCGCGGCGGAGGAATCTGCGATCGGGATCATGCGCGCATCGATCATCAATGTGGTGCGCAATCTTTACATGGCGAAATTGATTTTAGAAAAATTCAAAGCACCATCTGGAAATTATGGTGCGTTTGCTGGCGCGCTTAATCGGTTGCCAGCCGCGGATCGTGCTTGGTTGCCTCAGAAGAAAGATGGCTCCGGGGTAAATGTGTATCCCATCTTCCTCGCTGTAGATAACGCGAAAAATTACGACCTAGATGGATTGCAGCATGTCATGGTGCAAACCCAACGCGCGGACCAAGCATTGGTGACCACGGGACTGGATCATCGAATGATTTTGCATCGCCTGATCGCAGAGATCGCCGCGGCGCGGAAGGTGAGGTGATATACGAAAGGTAGGGTCAACCAGCCTGGTTGACCGTGATTCTCGTAAAAAGGGAATAGAAGGAAGAATGATTTAGGAAGGTCTCGCACCTGTTAGAATGATCATGCATTTGGGAATTTAGTCACGGACGAGCGAGGCCACTCGTCCCTACCTTTTTAGACTAAAAACTCACCAGAGATATTTCACACCGAGGATCGCATTGGTGCCCGGTTCGTTCTGGCCGGAGCCGTGGTTGCGATAGTCGTCATCAAAGATATTTTCAACAGCGGCTGTGATCTGGACATTTTCGGTGGGATTCCAACCCGCCTGAATAGATGCGACGGCATAGCTTGGAGTGCCATTCGAGGGGAAGCGTTGGGTGTCGGCAATGTCGCTTGCGGCTAGGCGATCAGCAGTGGCGGAAGCGAGGACGCGTCCTTCCACCCAGAATGGAGCGGAGGGGTGATCCCAGCGGAGGGCAATGGAGCCGTTGAGAGGCATGACCCGGGATAATGGTTCCTGGACGGTGGCACCGCCAACGGAAGCAAGGCGTTCGATTTGGGATTCCTGCCATGATGCGAAGCCGGAGAGAGTCCACTGAGGAGCGAATTTCCAGAAACCCTCCATCTCCACCCCATAAATGTGGCCGTCACCGGAATTGCCGTTGATCGTGGGAGCCCCTGGTAACGCGCTGGAAGGAATGGCGATGATGAGATCTGAGATGTCCGTGTAGAAAACCGCAAGCGCAAAGCCGCTTTTGTCACTCTCTTGTCGGTAGCCAAGTTCTGTGGTTATAAAATTTTCCGGTTCTAGTCCGAGAGCCCCGGATGCGGGAACACCTGAACCTGAGGTGATGTTGCCCGTAAGATCGTTTAAGTTAGGGGCGCGGAAGGCTTGGGATATCCCTCCATAGAACATCTTATGTTCGTCAATACTATAGGTTGCGCGTAGGGAGGCGGATAGATCGTCCCAAGAGTCTTTTGTGGAAATATCTGTGCTTGTAGTGGGATTAAAGAATGTTCCGATGTCGGTTGTGGCATGCGTGTAGCGGAGACCTGCCGTGATTTCAAATGATTCTCCAATAGGACGAATGTATTGGGCGTATACGCCGAAGAGTTCGTAGCTGGAATCGTCACCAACAGGACGGTTGGACTGATGAAAGACAAAATCGTCTACGTTATTGTTTGTGGTATCCCGAGACGCAGTGGAATCCACGGAATCACGGTAGTAGTCGAGGCCATAGACCAACGATCCATCGGCCACGGGCGATTCAAGCTCAAGATCATAACCGAGGGTATTAACCTCATAATATTGAAGACGTCGGTCTACAAGAGGTATAAAAAGAGGAGGAGGAGTAGTAGTGCGATCCTGAAATTCCCTCTCGGAAGAATCCTGGTAGGAGAGCGTTGCCGTGATTCGGCGGACAGGCGCAGACGCGCTGTCGTCGGTATGGGCAAGGCGAATGTAGCTCAACGAGCGGTCTTGGTCGTAATCACGCGCCACGAATTTGCCGGGGGTGGTGACGTGATTGCCGTGTGTCCAGCCAGGGTTGCTGATCGTGGAGTGCCAGCGGGAAACGTTTTCTTGTTCGATGTCTTGGTGGGCTATGGTTAGAGTTGTTTGCGGAGATATCGCCCAGTCGAAGCGGGCATCGAAAGCTTGCTCTGGGTAGCCGGTGCCGCGCATCAGGCCGACGGCGGAATCTTCGATATCGCCGAATTCCTTTTCCGATATGCCCAGATGAAGGCCGAACAATCCGCCGATGCCCGTTTGCGCTTCCAAGCGGCCGATGTGACTGCCTTGACCATTGCTACGGTATTCGTAGTAAGAGGAGCCGTGTGAGAAAAGCTTGCCCTCTGTTTCATCCGCGAAACCTGATGATTTGGTGAACGCGTTGAGAGTGCCACCTGCGGCATCCGAGCCGTATAGCACGGAACCTTGGGAGCGAATCAGCTCGAAGTGATCCAGCGAGTAGGGATCAATCGTGTTCCAATACTGAACCGGTCCGCCGCGGAAGGTGGAGTTGTTGATACGTACACCATCGACAAGAAGGAGATTCTGACGACCCGTGAAGCCGCGTATGTAGGGGGAGCCATGGCCGTGAGCGGTTTTTTGGACGAGGACACCGGGGGTGAGGCGGAGGGCATCCGGTAGTGTGCGGATGCTGTTTTCACGGAAGTCCTCCGCTGAGAAAGATGAACCAGAGTAAGGAAGATCGCGTAGCGCGGTGGCATTGCGAGACGCGGTAACCACCAAGGGTTCGAGGAAATCTTGGGCAAATGCTGGCGATGCGCTGAGTGGAAGCAGGAGAATCAGGAGTTTTTTCATAAATGTCTTTAAACCGCCCGTTGGTAAGACTCTTGGTGATCCTCAACAATGATTAATGATGGACGAAAATTAACCATTTTATGCATCGATCATCATGAAATGATCGGTTTGATGAACTAAAAAATCGACAAATTGAGATAAAATAAGCACTTTTTTAAAGTTCTCGTTTATGGATAAAAATCGTCCCATTTCCTCGAAGTCTGGATCGCTCGCGATGTGGTTGGTGGCAAGTTTCGGGGCGTTCGTGTTGGTGGGGTCGATTGCGTTGATGGCGTTTTTCCAGCATCTGACGAAAGTGGAAGAGGAGGTTGCACTGGAATCATTGGGTCGGACCAATGCGTTATTTTTGGATCAGAGCAATTTTCCGCAGAGCAAACACATGGCCGAGCAGTTGGGTCGGGTTATGGGAGCGGATGTGGAGTTTCGGGATTCGGTCGGTTCAAAAGCGGCCGATGGTCACGCGATGCGCGGGGTCGATCTATTAGAAGTTGGGTTCAAACTAAAAAATGAACATGAAGTTTGGTTTTCTCGGAAAGCGGATCGACCTGGAATGGTTCCGTTTTGGAAGCGTTTGGATGCGCGATTGGCGTTGGGAAGTTTTTGGGCGTTGTCGCTTTTGTTTTCGGTTTGGATCGGCCGCAAGGTTACGCGCCCCCTAGCAAAACTGGCTGCGGCGATCCCGGAGATAGGCGGTGATCAACCGCTGCGTGGCTTACCTATTTCCGGACCGCGAGAAATCGTGAGTTTGGCAAACGCGCTC
This sequence comes from Akkermansiaceae bacterium, assembly GCA_031431855.1. Taxonomy (GTDB): domain Bacteria; phylum Verrucomicrobiota; class Verrucomicrobiia; order Verrucomicrobiales; family Akkermansiaceae; genus Luteolibacter. Next base: position 7,383 of record JANPEG010000057.1, read on the forward strand.
AGTGAAGCGCATGAGTCTTTGGTGGAGGAGAGAGAAAAGCGCAGGCATGCGGAGCGGCTGGCATTGCTGGGAAGGATGGCGACGAGTTTAGCGCATGAGGTCAGAAATCCCGTTGCTGCGATCCGACTGCATGCGCAGTTGTTAGAACGGGTTTGCGGAACGGATGAGAAGATGTCGGCGGCGCTGATTGTGAGCGAGGCGGAACGCATCGAGTTTCTGGTGAATCAATGGCTGCGTTACGCCAAGCCCGAACCCGTGAAAATGATGCCGGTGGATCTGGTGGCGTTGGTTGCGGATGCTTGTCACGGCCTGAGTTTGCAGGCGAAGCATGCCGGAGTGGTGATTCATCAAGAGATCGCTCCGAACTGGCGCGAACATGAGGTGAAAGGTGACAGGGATCGATTGCGGCAGGTGCTGTGTAATTTATTGCTAAACGCCATCCAAAGCATGCCGAAAGGCGGAGAGGTAAAAGTACGGGTGCTGCGCGGTTTGTTAGAAGTGGAGGATCAGGGAGTCGGCTTCAGCTCCCAGGCACTGGAAAAATTTGGTGAGCCGTTTCATTCAGAACGGGAAGGCGGCATGGGCTTGGGTGTTGCGGTTTCGAGAGAGATTATCGAATCACACGGCGGAACAATTTCAGTCGAAAACCTACCCGAACAAGGCGCGTGCGTGTGCATCACATGGCCGAAGCCTCAGGATTTAGCATAGAGAATTATGGCAGCGATTTTGATTATTGAAGATGAACACGCACTCGGTACCGCCTTGTCGCTGGCGATCCATCGCTTGGGCCATTCGGCGGTGCTGGCGGCGAGTGGCGCGGCTGCGCTTGAAAAAATCAAAGGTCAAAAGTTTGAGGCGATTGTGTTAGATATCGGTTTGCCCGATGTTAGTGGACTGGAGATTTTGGAGAAGATTCGCAAATCGGGTTCGAAAATCCCCATCCTGATCATTACTGCACACGCGACCTTGGATCATACGATCACGTCGCAGAAATTAGGTGTCGCGGATTACCTGATCAAGCCGCTCGACTTGCAACGCTTTGAAGAGGTGATTTCAACCTTGGTGACCAAAAGCATCCAAATCGTCGAGCCACAAGAGCCTGCAGCGAATTCTCTGATCGGCGCATCGACGAGCATGCATCGCGTCTTTTTAGGAATCGCCCGTGCTTGCAGTGGTGATATGCCTGTGATGTTGCATGGTCCTTGCGGCACGGGAAAAACGCTAGCAGCGCGGGTCATTCATACGAATAGCAATCGTAGTAAGGATGCTCTGCGTATGGTCGAATGCGCGACGATTCATCAGTTGGATTCGCTACAAACTTATCTGGCCAATTCCGCAGGCACGCTGGTGTTGGAAGGATTAGATACTCTCGATCCGGCGTTGCAGGCAGGTTTGGCTGAGGTGATCGGTCAGGAAAAAATTCAACTTCCAAGATTGATCGCGACCATGCAAATGGAACCGCGTGAAGCTGAGTCGAAACAACTGTTGAGATCCGATTTATTCTATGCGTTCAGCGCGTTATCCATCGAGATGCCTGCGTTGCGTGAGCGGTCGGAGGATATTCCTGCGTTGTGCCGATTTTTCCACGGGATGCAGAGCTCCGCGTCGTCGAAATTTGAGATGACCGCTGCGACGCTCTGCTCGCTTCAAGCATACGAATGGCCGGGTAACGTGCGTGAACTGCGTCACGTGATCGAACATGCGTTGGCGATGAGCCATGGCGGACCTATCTTGCCCGGGCATCTGCCGCCACATGTTTCACAAGCTTTGCATACGTCCGGCGGTAAAGTCGTTTCCGGTGAACTCGATCGAGTGGTGGCGCGTTGGTTGGACTCGCAACTCGAACTCACCGATGAAGCTGAATGGCAATACGATGCGTTATTGGATCAAATGGAAGTCGCGATGTTGAGGCATTTGTTAGAACGTTTTGATCAACGTCCAACCCGCCTTGCAGCCGCACTGCGGATGAACCGTGCGACGCTTAGGCAGAAACTCCGAAGAGCCGGGCTTTCCTCGGAATCATAGAGTCGTCAGTTTCCGCATCGAACGATTGTGGGCGAAACGCAACAAGACAACTGCGCCTGTCGCGCCGAGGAGTGCGCAAAACATATCGGTTTGAGTATCCCAGTGATCGCCTTGTGTCCCGAGGAAAGATTCTGCGGCCTCAGCGGAAACGAGAGCTGCCGCCCATTCGATGAGTTCATAAATCGCACTGACCGCCATGCAGAAAGACACGGTTAATACGCTCATCCAACCGCGCTTAGCGACGATGCGATTTCTCATGAATACCTCTCGGATGAGGATGGCGGGGGTGAGTCCTTGGAAAATATGCCCAAGCCTATCGTAGTGATTTCGCGAAAGATCAAAGGCCTCCTTCGCCCAATCTCCAATCGGCACGCGGGCATAGGTGTAGTGACCTCCGACGATGAGTAGAATCATATGCAGAGCGATCAACACCATGGAGAGGTTAGAGAATCTCCAGTTTTTTGCCTGAGCGATGAAAAGAGCGATGAATCCCGCAAACACCGGACAAACCTCTAACCACCAAGTGAGGCTGTCATAAGGCTCCCACGCCGACCAACCCAAGATGGGCACAATCAGGATGAGTAGGATGACGTTCGGGTGGGTTATCATTGGGAAACTCTAAGTTTTAAACTTCAAACTCCAAGGAAGAAGAATGAGGGGAGAAGAGTGAGAGAGTGAGGGATGGGGAGATAGGTAAGAATCCGGCGAGACGCCGGATGCACGGTCTGCTTTCAAGGCTGGTTTCCGTAATGTTGGGCGAGTCCTTGAGCGAGGGCGTTGGCGTATTCTTGAAAAATGGAGGGGAGAAATTTTCCGTCGATTTTACGCAGGCCGAGGTAGTCGCCTGCTTGGATGCGGTTGTAGTCGGGGACGGAATTCATGACGTAGGGTTCCATGAAAATGACGGGGCAGTCATAGAGTCGGTTCGCTAAAAGGTTGCGGGCGTAGAGGTAAGGGCTGCTGGGGATAGCTCGAAAATTGGTTCCAGCCGAAAAATAAATGAAAGGTGGTAATCCGGAGATTTCCGCAAAGGTTTCTGCAACAGTTTTGCCAACAATAAGTTCTTCTTCATGAGTGCGTTGAAGCAGTTTTTTCAACATTTCAAAACGTTGGTCAGGGAGTCGGATTTCTTCCGACGTGTAGCCTCCATTAAGTAATACGTGAAAGTGGTTGTTTGGGACGAGCGTTGGATTTGCAGGATCACCCCAAGCATCGGCATTGAAATGCAGGCAGAGCACGAGATCGGGTTTGATGGTTTGGTTGACGAGTTCGGCGCGAGCGCGAATTTCCGCAGTGCGGTAGAAGAGTTTTTCGGTGAACAAGCGGATGGAAACGGGATTGGTGAGGGAGTCGTCGTTAGCGGCGAGTTCGACGAGGTTCTCGGGTCGGAAGGGTGTGATGGGATCTGAGTTTTCCCTGACGAGGGAGACTTTGGCACCCATTTCTTCGAGCTGTGGTTTGAGGATTTTGGCGACGTGGAGGGTCATATCGCCTTCGGTGACCGGTTTTGTGTCGCCGATCTGGAACCAGCGACCCTCGATTTTCGCCCATTCGCCGCCGATGTGGCCGGGGTCGATGGCGATGTGGAGGTTGGCGAGGGGTTTTCCGGCGGGTCTGGCAGGGAGGTTTGCGGTGGTCTGCCAGTGACGGGGGGTGGGGAGGGTTTTCTCGGGTTGGGCGAAATGGAGGATGAAAGGTGCTTCGTTGAGATCGCTGGAGGTGAGGATTTCAGCCGACTCGTCTTGGATGGTGATGAATTCTTGCCAAGTGGTGTCGGTAGTAAAGATGTCGCGGAGGAGGGTTTCGAAATCGGTGCGGGTTATGGTGTGTTGAAATGCGTTGAGCTGGGTCCAATCAGGAATTCCACCGAGGACGGAGAGCACGGAGGGTAGGGGTGGTTTTTCTACTGGAGGCACGACCCGTTTCGGTGGCTGGCGCAGGATGAGGAACAGCGTAAGCGCAGCGAGGAAAAGGGTGGCGATGATAGGGGCGGGGTTTCGCATGACGTGATTTAAGTCTCAAATTTCAAAATTCAAACTTCAAACGTTGAATACGGAAGATATGGTTGCCAACTTGCGGCGTAGGGATTTGACTTCCCGCCCATTCAACTTTTATACCTGTGAAATCCCACGAAATTTTTACCACTATTGATCCTGCCGTTGTTGCTGAAATGCTCGATTGGTTCCGCGCCAATGACAAAGAAGTCTACAAGTCTGTGATCTCGGCGCTGGCATCGGATCGCAAGTTGCGCCCGGTGTTTGTGCAGAAGAAATCGCTGCCCGAGCAATACACATGGGTTCAGAAAACGCTACAACTCCGTGGGTGCGATCCAATCGGCGATCAATTGATGCAGGCGTATTTGATGGCGGCGCAGCAGAAAATGCTGGGGATGTTTTGCGATGGTTTGGGGATTGAGCACGATGGTAAGGGATCGGTTTCCGGTGCGTTGCCAAAAGAGCTGGATCCGAAAATGCTCGATGAGACGATCGAGAAGCTGGTCGATATTTTTGATCCGAAAATTTTCACTCTGTATCTGTTGTGCTTTAATATGCAGGTGGCAGGTGGTTATGCGGCGCTGACTGAGAAGCTGACTTCCGACGAGCGCTTGAAATTGGCGTAACGTTTTTAAGAAGAGATGCCCAAAGTTTACCTAAAGACCTACGGTTGTCAGATGAACGAGCGCGATACCGAGCAGGTCGCGCGGATGTTCACTGAGGGCGGTTACACGCTCACGCCAACCGAGAAGGATGCGGATGCGATCTTGATCAACACCTGCTCTGTTAGAGATCAAGCGGAGCAGAAGTCGTTAGGAAAAATGGGCATCATGGGCGCGCAGCGGCGGGAGCGCTCGCATGTGGTTTATGGTTTCATGGGTTGCATGGCGCAATCGCGTGGACAGGAACTTTTTGAACGCATTCCCCATCTCGATGTCGTGGTAGGCACGCAGAAATATCACAAGGTATTTGAGTATGTTGATGGGATTTTGAAACAGCGGTTAGAAGCGCGGATGGACGATCCTGCGCTTTCCCTCAGCGGGACTTCCGTGTGCGACATAGCGGAGGAAACCGATTCTCAAAACACGATCCGCGATCACCTGCCGAAGGCACGTAATGCATCGGCTTTTGTTTCCATCATGCAGGGCTGCAATATGCGTTGTTCGTTCTGCATCGTTCCCGATACTCGCGGAAAGGAACGGGGTCGGCCGATTGCTGACATCGTGAAAGAGGTTGAGTTTCTCGCGCGCCAAGGAGTGAAAGAAGTCACTCTGCTCGGGCAGATTGTGAATCTTTACGGTCGCACAGAATTTCCGAAAGTGGATGGCAAATCGCCATTTGTGCAGTTGTTAGAAGCGGTTCATGAAATAGATGGAATCGAGCGGATTCGTTTTATCTCGCCACACCCTATTGGATACCGCGACGATCTGGTGGCTGCGTTTACGTATTTGCCAAAACTGATGTCGCACATCCATTTCCCGATGCAGAGTGGATCGGATCGGATTTTGAAAGCGATGCGTCGTCCTTACAAAGCCGAAAAGTTCATCGAGATCTGTGAGAAGATGAAAGCCGCGAGGCCGGATATCGCGATCACGACAGATATCATCGTGGGTTTCCCTGGTGAGACGGAAGAAGATTTCCAAGCGACTATTGATACGGTCGAGCGACTCGAATTTGATAACGCATTTGTGTTCCGTTACTCGAAGCGTAAAGACACGCCTGCGGCAGAGATGGAAGATCAGGTTTCTGAAACCGTGAAAGAAGAGCGCAACCAACGTCTGCTGGATGTGATCAATCGTTTAGCGATGGAAAAACACGCGGCAATTGTTGGCACCGTGCAAACCGTGCTTTGCGAAGGTCCTTCGAAATATAATACCAGCACTCTATCAGGCCGGACACCGCAGAATAAGATCGTCATCTTCGAAGGCGATGTGGAGCGTTTGACTGGTGAGATCTTGGATATTGAGATCAAGGAATCGACCGGGTTTACGACTTATGGCGTGCCGGTTTTGGTGGGGGTTTGATTTCCTTTCCAAGTCCCTTCTGGAAAATGGCTCGAAACTGGAATATTTCCTTTGAGCATGTAATAATATGACGATAATCAACGTTCTATGGAATCCATGTTCCCAAAAAACCACCACCACACGCCATCTCTCCGGCACCTCGCCGTCGGCTTAGGTCTCGCTCTTACGTCGACCGTTTTCGCCCAACTTCCTCTACAGAAAGACGATACCGTCGGTATCATCGGCAACGCCCTCGCGGATCGCATGCAGCATGACGGCTGGGTTGAAACGGTCATCCAAAGCAAGATGGCTGGCCAAAACCTGTCGTTCCGCACTCTCGCTGTTTCGGGTGACACCGTGACTTCCCGCCCCCGCAGTAAAGGGGTGCCGACTCCGGAGGATTACCTCGCTACGTGCAAGGCGGATGTAATTTTCGTGTTCTTCGGTTATAACGAATCGTTTGGCGGACAAGCAAAACTCCCTCAGTTCAAAACCGACCTCGCAACCATGGTCGGGAATTACCAAGCCGCTAAATACAACGGCGAATCGGCCCCGCGCATCGTGCTCTTTTCACCCATCGCCCATGAAGACCTGAAAGATCCGCTCTTGCCCGATGGCGCGGCGAACAACGTGAACCTCGCCCTTTACACCGAGGCGATCCAGCAGGTCGCTACGGAAAAGGGTGTGGCGTTCGTCGATCTTTTTAATCCTTCGAAACAACTCTACGCGAAAGCGAAACCCCCGCTCACTCTTAACGGCGTGCATCTGCTTCCGGAGGGCAACCGTCAGATCGGTGAAGTGATCGCCACCGCTCTAACAGGCAAAGCCGTTTCTCCCTCAAAGACCCTTGAGCCACTGCGTCAGGCGGTGCTCGATAAAAACTGGCATTGGCACAATCGCTTCCGCGCGACGGATGAGAACGACATGTGGGGCAGTCGCGCCGGATTGAGTTTCGTCAATAAGCAGACCAATGCGGAGGTTCTCCTGCATGAGCTGACTATGTTGGACGTAATGACTGCGAACCGTGACACAAGAATCCACGCCCTAGCGCAGGGGAAAGAACTCAAGGTAGACGACTCTAACGTGCCGAAACCCATCGAAGTCATCTCTAACGTCGGCGGTGGCAGCAAGAGTTCGAGCGCAGAAAAGGAAGGCAGTGCCGAATACCTGAGTGCTGAAGAGAGCCTCAAAAAAATCAACGTCCCGGAAGGTTACGCGGTGAATCTTTTCGCCGATGAATCGAAGTTTCCCGCACTCGCCAATCCTGTGCAGATGCAGGTGGACACGAAAGGTCGACTCTGGGCTGCTTGCTGGAGCACCTATCCGAAATGGGAGCCACTCAAGGAAATGACCGACAGTCTCTTAATTTTTCCCGACGAAAACCGCGACGGTGTGGCAGACAAAGCGATCGAATTTGCCAAGGTGCACAATCCGCTCGGCTTCGCTTTCTGGGGCGGTGGCGTGATCGTGGCTTCGCAGCCTGATATTCTTTTCCTCAAAGATATTGACGGCGATGATAAAGCGGATGTCCGCATCGTGTTGTTGCAAGCCACTGGATCAGCAGACACTCACCACGCGGCGAACAATTTCACCATCGGCCCGGACGGCGGGCTTTACTGGCAGAGCGGCATTTTCCTCCACCACAACTACGAACATCCATGGGGAGCCTCTTTATCCACGGGTGCATCCGGTATGTATCGTTTTTGCCCACGTCGCCACACCATCCAATTCATCGCCGCTAACAACCCGAACCCGCATGGCACGAGCTTCGACCGCTGGGGTTATCTCTTCGCTACCGATGGTACGGGCGGTAACGCCTTCCAGGTCCGACCTGACGGAAACGGTTTCAAAATGTTTCCTCTTCTCAAGAAGGAAGTTCGCCCAGTGCCGGCGAGCACGATTGTTTCCAGCACGAATTTCCCCGAAGATATCCAGCAGAATTTCCTGATCTGCAATGCAATCGGCTACCTCGGCATCAAGCGCTATGATCTAAAACGCGACGGCCACACGTCCGGGGATAAAACTTTCAAACAGGGCGAAGTTTGGGGTGAACCGACCCCCGACTTCCTACGCAGCGATGATAAAAACTTCCGCCCCTCGGACGCCAAGTTCGGGGCTGACGGTGCGCTCTACATTGCCGATTGGCAGAACGTCATCATCGGTCACATGCAACACAACATCCGTGATCCCAAGCGCGACAAGAAACATGGCCGCATCTACCGCATGATTTTCAAGGATCGCCCTTTGCAAGAACCCGTCGCTATTCATGGTCAGCCGGTTTCCGCTTTGTTAGGCGCGCTCAAGCATCCGATTGATGGTGTTCGCGAACGCGCTCGTGCTGAGCTGGACTTGCGCGCCCAAGCCGAGGTTGAACCTGCGATGCTCAAGTGGATGCAACAGTTCGATCCGAAAAAAGCTGAGCACGCTCATCCTTTGTTGGAAGCTCTGTGGTGGCATCAACGTCACAACATCCGCGATGAAAAGCTCCTCGCCGCTTTGCTCGAATCGCCGGAGCCTCACGCCCGTAATGCTGCCGCTATGGTGAAACAATTCTGGGGTCCTGCAGATGCAGCGAAGGCTGGCATGCCTACCGAGATCAAAATTGTTAAAGAGAAAAAGGTCGTGGTCAAAGTTCCCGATCATCTCAAAGATAAAGCCGCGAAAGCTTATGAACTCGGCTCCGAAGTCTTTCACCGCGAGGCCCACTGTGCGACCTGCCATCAGCCGAGCGGTATGGGACTCGATCCAGCGTTTCCACCATTGGTAGGCACTCCATGGGTGACTGGCAGTGAGGAGCGCCTTGCTAAAATCGTGCTCCACGGTCTTCACGGAAAAATCGAGGTGAACGGCAAAGTTTTTGATCCGGAAAAAGGCGTTCCGCCGATGACTGCGTTCGGTGCCATCCTTAAAGATGAGGAAGTGGCAGGCGTGCTCACTTACGTTCGCAACTCATGGGGCAACAAGGCCGATCCTGTTAGCGCGGAGACGGTCAAAAAAGTCAGAGAGGCAACCAAGGATCGCTCGATTTTCTGGAAACCCGAGGATCTACTTAAAGATCACCCCCTTGAAAAATAACCCCCTTACCTCTATGAAATACATCCTGACTTTTCTCCTAGCAGCGACCGTCTCCCACGCCAACCCTGTCGTTTACGAAGGGGAGGCAGGTCCCGGTAAAGGCAAGCACATCGTCTTTCTCGCTAGCGATCACGAATACCGCGCCGAGGAAACTTGTCCCGCACTCGCCCGCATCCTTGCGAAACATTACGGTTTCAAATGTACTGTCGTCTTCGGCGTGGACAAAGACGGCTTCATTGAGGCTGGTTCGTCGACAGTGTCCGGACTTGCGGCATTGGAAAAAGCGGATCTGTTTTTCATCGTCGCCCGTTTCCTTAATCTACCCGATGATGAAATGGCTCACGTCGAAGCCTATCTGGAACGCGGTGGCCCCGTCGTCGGCCTGCGCACCTCTTCTCACGCGTTTCAAATCCCTGCTACTTCGAAATACGCGAAATATGATTACCGCTCAAAAGTCGCTGGTTACGAAAACGGCTTCGGCCACCAGGTTCTGGGAAATACTTGGGTCGGTCACTACGGAACCAACCACAAGCAAGGCACCCGCATCACCACGATTCCCGAACAACGTGGTAACGTGATTCTAACAGGTGTTGGCGAGACCGCATTCACTCATGCTGGTGCCTATGTTGGAAAAACCGCTCCGGACTTCACAGTTCTTACCACCTCGCAACCGCTCGTATCTATGGATCCAAACGCTGAGCCGGATACCAAGAAGCCACCCATGCCTTCCACCTGGACACGCAGTTATGCGGGCAAGGACGGCAGCAAACATCGCGTCTTCCACAGCACTCAAGGTGCATCACAGGATTTCCTCGACGACAATTATCGCCGCATGATCGTCAACGGTACCTTCTGGGCCATGAGCATGGAAGCCAACATCAAAGCTGATATGAACATCTCCTTTGTCGGTCCATTTCAGCCGAGTAAGTTCTCTTTCAACGGCCACGCGAAAAAGGTGAAACCGTCCGATCTCGCAGGTTGGGACTCGCCTATCATGCCGAAACCATAAATGGTAGGGTCAACATGCCGTATTTTAAGTGAGCAGTAAGGAAACTTACTGCGTCAGTTAGATGAAACGCGCGTTGATATTTCTGATTTGGGTCGACTCGGCGAGGCGACCCTACCGTTATTTATTGATTCGTGCCGTGATTGTGCTTCATGACTATGGCTTTTCCACGAAGGATCAGGATCGTGGTGATCAAGGCGAAGAAGGGGACTTGCCAGAAAAGCGCATTTTGTAGGGCGTTGTTGCCGATAGGAGTGGGAGGGTTTGCGGCGAGCAGTAAAGAAAAGCCGAGGCCAAACGAACCGTAGGCGAGGTTGAAGGCGAGGCCTTTTACGGAGAGGACCGTGGCGCGTTTTGATGAGTCTGTGGCACGATTGAGAGCGCGACTCATGGTGAAGCTTAGATATCCAAGAGTGGTCATGAGAAGCATCGCAGGAAGCAGGCACCATATCGTATTTGCTGGGACGATGCCGATCAATCCGATCAAAGCGATGCAGGAAATGATGCCAAGATTGGAAAGTGTGCTGTAGCGTTGATTGAGTTTCTCCGCGATGGTTGGAACCACATAGCCGAGCAGTCCAAGTGCTGCGCCGATGAAACCATAGGTCCACTCGGGTAAGTGGATCATGCGGTAGTAGCTACTGTTGATCGTTGCGAAATTCCGGACGACGGCATCGATCGAAAGACCGATGATAATGATCACGCGTGTGGTCGGGTTGGTGAAAACCCATTTGGCAGTTTGTAAGGTGAGTTTGACGGCGTTGCGGCAAGCTTTGGAAATCCCCTCGGTATGATGGATATTTGGCTCGACCATGCGAAGCGTGATGCACAAGCAGGCGATTGCTTGTATTAAAACAAGCCCGATGGGTAAACGGTGAGCGAGAGTTGCGCTGAGGTGAAATTTTTCTGGCAGCAGTTGATTGATGAACGAGGGATCGTAGAGAAGCCCGCCAAGTATCATGGCGACGACAAACCCGACCGAGCGATAACGCATCGAGGTCGCGAGGATTTTATCCCATGCGGTTTCGCGCTCAGCTTCTGGCAAGGAGTCGTAAGCAAGTGCTTCATCGGCACCGCTTGCAGTTGCTTCAGACAGACCGGAGAGAAATCGGTTAGCGATGCAGAGTCCGACAAGTAGCCATCCTCCATCTTTGGGTGCGAGAAGAAGGCATGACAATTCCGCGATCATCAGGATTGAAGCGGTGACGAGCAGGTTTTTCCGGCCAAGTGTGTCGGCTAGAGCACCTGATGGGACTTCGAATAAAAAGATCGATGCCGCCCAGACAAAATTGAGAAGGACGTATTGATCGAGAGTTAACCCGAGATCGAGAAACAGAATCGCGAGGATGGGGTAATAGGCGCGCGCATTGTAAAGCGCCGTAAACCACACATAGCGCATGGGGTTACGTTCGATTGACTCGGCACGATTCATATCACAGAGCTTCTTAGCTCATCAGAAAATAGCAACGAACCTTATTGATTCGGTCCGCGATCAACATCCATACGGAAGGCTTTTCCACGTAGTTTGGCGTTGCGGGTTTTCTGGATGGCTTGGTCGGCGAGAGCTTCCGGGACATCGACGAGGCAATGTTTTGGAAACAAGGTGATGCGACCCAGGCAACCGTCTGGAAGACCTGCTTCACGATACATCATGCCGACGATGTCTTTGGGCATGATGCCTGCGCCTTTACCAAGAGAGATGAACAAACGTGACATACCGCCTTCGACTGGGCCGGCGTCGCGTTTCGCACCACCGCGTTCGTATTCGCGTGGTGGGCGATCAGGGGATTCGTAACGAGGACGTTGCTCGCGCGGTTCACGGGAATCGCGGGAATCACGGCTGTCGTTTTTGCCTTTTTTGTTGTCGCGCTTCGCGCCGCCTTCTGGCTCGCGATCCTCTTGGATGGCTTCGCCTTCGCGGCCGTTGGATTCGCGGAGCATGGTGATCAAGGCACCGGCGATATCGGTCGGTGTGTGACCTTGTTCTAACAAACGGTCGATGTTTTCCTGATAGGAATCGAAGCCACCGGTTTCGAGGCGTTCTTTAAGTGAATCAAAAATGATGTCTGCGCGGCGACCCTCGACTTGTTCGACGGATGGGATTTTATCGCGTTTGATGACTTGGCGGGTGTAGCGCTCGATCGCTTGGAGGCGATAGATTTCGCGACCGAAGACAAATGATACAGCACGTCCTGAGCGACCTGCACGACCGGTGCGTCCGATACGGTGAACGTAGTCTTCGGGGTCGGTTGGGAGGTCGTAGTTGAAGACGATATCGATTTCATCGATGTCGAGACCGCGAGCTGCGACGTCTGTTGCAACGAGGAGTTCGACCGCGCCATCGCGGAAACGTTTGAGAACGCGTTCGCGCATTTGCTGGGTGATGTCGCCATGGAGGCGGTCAGCAGCGTAGCCACGGTTGACGAGGTCTTCCGTGCATTCATCGACTGAGCGTTTCGTGTTACAGAAAATGATCCCGAGACGTGGTGGGTTCATATCGAGGATGCGGGAAAGGACTTCGACTTTCGAGCGTTGGCGAACCTCGAAGTAGGATTGATCGACAGTAGAAACCGTCATCGCTTTTTGTTCGATCTCGATGAGTTCCGGGTTGTTTCCGAATTTTTTGATGAAACGGGTAACTCCCGGATTCATCGTGGCAGAGAAGAACAGGATCTGGCGTTCTTTAGGAAGCGCGGCGAGGACTTCGTCCATTTCTTCTTTGAAACCCATATCGAGCATACGGTCGGCTTCGTCGAGGATGGCCATTTTGATCCGGCTGGCATCGAATGAGCCACGGCGAAGGTGATCGAGCAAGCGGCCGGGAGTTCCGACGACAAGCTGAGCGCCGCTGCGGAGGGCGCGGAGTTGGCGGTCGATGGGTGCACCACCGTAAACAGGAGTGGCTTGAAGACCGGTCTTTTTCGCGCCGAGGCGATGAACTTCTTCGCAAACCTGAACGGCAAGCTCACGGGTTGGGCAGAGAATCAAGACTTGCGGGTAAGCTTTTTTGACATCGATCGACGCCAAGGCAGGGAGAGCGAAAGCCGCGGTTTTGCCGGAGCCAGTTGCAGAAAGGCCAAGAATGTCTTTTCCCGCCAAGGCAGGTGGAATGGCTTTCCACTGAATAGGAGAAGGCCGCTCGTAGCCTAAAGTTTCAATCGCTGCGAGGAGATCATCGGGAAGGCCGAGCTCGGAAAAAGGAGGTGTGTCCATAGAAAATAATACAAGAAATACCGCGGCTTTTCCGCGGGGACGCGGACTCTTGCACAGGTTTTGCAAGAATAACAAGCATGGAATATTGCTTGTTTAGAGGGGTTTGCGTTGTCGTTCTCCGCTCACTCCTTCCACCGATAATGCCCTGTGATGGGGAATTCGTCGATTCTGTCCTCTTCTTTGGTGCCGGAGCCGATGTTGTGGATGACGAGGGGGTGGCCTGAAGAGCTTTTCTTATCACTGACAATCATGATGTGGGGGAGGTTTGGTGGGACAGTGCAGGTGACGATGTCGCCTGGGAGGAACTTCGATTTCTCATCACCTTTGGGGAGGGGGATGGAAATGTGATTTCGGGTGAAAAACGTCATCAGGTTCGGAACTCGGCGGTGATCGATGTTTTTATCCGTCGATTTCAATCCCCAGATTTTTGGGTATTTCGAGAAATTCGCCTTCATATCGAGGTGGACGAGTTCTTGGAGGTCTTTATCGAGCCCATCTCGAAAAGCCCGTATCACCACATCGGTGCAGACGCCGCGTTCGCGGGGGAGATCGCCTTTTGGGTATTCGAGAGAAACGTATGCGGGATCATAACGCACCGTCACACCAATTTGTTTGCGGACCGCTGTAATGAGCTTTTCTGAAGAATCCGCATTGGCGTAAGTGATGACTGCTAGAAATGTAAACCATAGCCGGAACATAGACTTTCATTGAACCCTCTATATGCCCGAAAGCAAGTAGGGAAATACAGATTCACAAGGGGGGCACATGCTGAGATGCAGTGATATCAGAAAGGGAAGGCTAAGCATTAACGCGCACCTCCAAGTAGCCTGATATCACCCGCTGTATTTGGGAAATTCCTTGTCCTTATTGAGTTTTTTGGATTTCATTTAGAAGTTATCCCGCCTGATATGACCTGTCGGGATACTACTAATACTGTTAGGCAAGAAACCCATGAAGCAGCGCGATAAATTTAGAGAGCTGTATCGGATCCACCACGGTGATCGCGAGAAGGTCGTTGTCGGATATATGGGCGCGGAGGAGCGCGGGGATGTAATACGCAAAAGTAATTCCCATGGGATAAGTCGCCGTGCTTATGCAGAGGCACTCTACCGCGACGCATCTCGGAGGGGTTGGCACCTATAGAGATATGAACGTTGAACAGATAAAGAGGCTCTATCGTCTGATTACAGGGACTGGAATAATCGTTTTCCTGATTTTCGGGTATCAGGGTGTCCATGAGAGATGGGACGATAGTCTTGGAAGTTCTCTAAGATACCGCCTCTTCTTCGCCCAACAAGATCACAAGATTCTTACAGACAGAGAGCATGATCGGATACTCGTAGAGAAGGGGCAAGAGGCGGCTAAAGAATATCGCCAGTCCTACCATCCTGATACTCGTCTCCACCGGGCGTGGCAGTTCAGTAACGCATTCGAGAATTGGGGCTGGGCGTTGACCCTAGCTTCAATGCTAGCAGTTTCTTGGATTCTATATTGGACGGTTTGGAATGTTGCCTCACGATGCTTTCGTTATGTCCGTGGTGACAACGATCCACAAACATAAGGACATGCATAAAATCAAGAAGCCTAACAATAAAGGGTGCTGCGAAGGCTGAGGCACGAAGCCTTCGTCTGCGCCCCTAGTTGAACAAGCCCGGAGCGAAGGTTGGGTCCCGCTCTATGGCGCTTGTGTTTGCGATAGCTCTAACAGCTCTGATAACGATGATGCATATTTGATCATCTTGTCCGTCGAAAGTGTCATTGGTTGTAACAAATCCCCATGACTTCTCCGCGTATCAACCATCTCGAGCTCACCAATGAGTGATTCACACGCCTTATTTCTGATTCGTAAGCATGGCTCGCCATCGCTTTGTCCGGTGACGCGGAAAAAGCTTTCTCGTTTTTGGTTTTGAGAATATTTGCTATTCATGCGCAGGAACGTTTGTTGATTGGTGGTGGGAGAGCGCAACGCCATGCAGGGAGAAGCCGGAGTAGCTTTTTCATCGGCTCACCGCAGCACGGGCATAAAACAACATGAGGAGGTTTTTCCAGTGGCGTGGCCGCTGCACCGCACAGCAAAGGAATCCCGGTATGGAAGGCGATGCGCTCGTGTTTGATTTTTGCAGCCGGATGACAAAACCCAAAGTAGCGCACCGCGCGCAGGCCGCGCGGCAAGACGTGGCGGAGGTATCGCTCAACGAACTCTCCGCCTGTAATTTTATCAACGCAGATGGAGTTATTCTTCGAGCGATTTTTCCAACTGAAGCTGACGTGGGTATCGCTCACCGATAAAATACGTGAATCCCCAATGGCCGTCCGGCACACGTAACGACCGAGGTATTTGATAATGCTTTCACCACTTCCAAAGGGTTTGAGATCCACTCCCCAGTCCTTTTTCCAAACAGCGGGATCGATTTCAATGAGTGGATGTTCTTTAGCAAGAGCGGCAAAACCATCGCGGAAACGGGCGCGAAAGATGTTTCTTAGAGCGGGTTGTGGAATGAGGAAATTTTCATTCTTCACGGTGACGACGCGGCCGTCTTTATCGATCCCCGCACCCGGCACGATGCAATGAATGTGCGGGTGAAAATGCAATCTTTGGTTCCACGTATGGAGAACCATGGTGAAGCCGCTCTGCTTCGCTCTAAGCCAGCGCGGGTTGGCAAGGGTATCGGAAAGTGCCGATGATGCCGCTGCGAAGAAGATCTGATAGATTTCCTTGGCTTGCTTGCAAAAGAACAACGGCCTCAGTTCTTCGGGCAAGGTAAAGGTAACCATGAAATAGGGAGCGCCGACGCGTTTACCTAGCTCGCGTTTGACCCATTGTGCGGTGGCATCTTTACCGCACTGCGGGCAGGAGCGGTGGTTGCACGAATGAAAGTGAAATTCCTTCTTATGACACGATTCACAGGCATGAAGTTGCCCACCCATTTCCGCAGTACGGCAGTGAGTGATAGCCCATACAGCGCGGCGCTGTGCACGGTTCATGGCGTGATGATGCCCACGCAAATGAACGGGCAGGAAGCGGCGCAGCGCGTCGATGACAGTGGTTGCCATGGATTGCTTTGCTTTTGTTCCAGCTTGTCCGTGGATCTAACGTGGAAGGTCGCAGCAGAGTTGTTCCACCAAGGCCCGGCTGTCCTGCTCCGTGCGGTGAGTGAGGTGCAGATAGATCATGGTGGTATCGATGTCACTGTGACCTAACAGAGCTTGTATGGTATGTAGGCTTGCTCCGGCTTCCACCAAGTGCGTTGCAAATGAATGACGCAGTGTGTGAGTGGTGCATTTATCAATGCCCAGCTCCTGACGCGCCTCTACCATAAGACGTTCTAATGAACTCACGGGAATGGGACGATCTGCCTTGTGCATACGTGCGGCAGTTTTTTCCAAATCGCTCGCACCTCGTCCTATCCTTGGAAAAATCAGCAAAGGATGACGATGAAATGCCCAGTATTTGCGCAGATCTTCGATCATGTTTTGTGCGATCGGAACCATGCGGCCTTTATTGTTTTTAGTTTTACGAATCCAGAGCTTGCCGCCCTTCGAATCAAAGTCGTGAATAGTCAGCGCAAGGCACTCGGAAATGCGCAGGCCACAGCAGTAAATCAGTTTGATCGGTGTGCGGTAACGCCGCAAACGGACGTGTTTGAGGAGCCGTTTGACCTCGTCGCGCGTAATCACGGCGGGAAGTATATCGTGATCTTTAGTGCGGATTTGGGAAAAGACTTTCCACGCCTCATGGCCGAGCATCTCGATGAAAAATAAGCGAGCGGCCGCAGCGGCTTGACGAATGGTTTTAGGCTTCCAGAGTTTTTTGGTTTTAACAAAGAGGATGTAGTTGCGGTAAAGCTCCACGTTAATGGTCGATGGATCACAAGCGCAATATTCATAAACGAGCCGCATCTGGCGGTAATAGGAATGACGTGTGCGCGGGGTGTCATAGCGCAACACCAAAAACTCCGCAAACTGCTTCATCGAAGGATAGGAATGAGTGTCGTAATCAATGGGATCGCGCTGATCGCGACTGACTATAGGACGATATTGCCGGGGCAGCTTCTGGTAACGCGCATCGGCGGTTCGTTCGTCAGGTCTTTTGACTTGGCGAGCGGCGCGTTTGGTGGTTTGTTTCGGTTGGTTGTCGGGGCTGGTGTTGTTTTTGTTTTTCATATCCGACCAACAATGGCAGCTCACCCCGCAACCAACCACTCTCCTACCTGTAAACTCCCTATCCACAACCCATCTAACAGTCTGCCGCGCAGCGGCTTAGTTCAACAAGTCGCAGATGGCGACGCCGAGGAAGCCGTCTGATCAATTTTGGGCGTGCAAGCCGGCGCCGCCATTGCTATGACGTTCTGCTAATTATGAAATTCCTTGTCTGCCTAACGTTTTTTATTACGGCATTAGCCTCGACCTCGTTGGTTGGAGTTGAGGATCAGATTTCATCCGATCACAAACGACTCATCGGCTCATGGGAAGTTCTCAGAGATACTCCAAGCCCTGCAAGTGGCGCACATATTTCAATAATGAAGTTTACAACGTCAGAGCTAATTTACAGATCAGGTATATATGGGCGGGAGATGAAAGAGGATGGCCCTATTCACTATGAAGTCGATATAACTAAATCTCCGATGTGGATAACGTTATCGGGAAAAGGTGAAGATAAATTCGAGCAAAAGGGAATCTATCGATTTGTTGACGGACAGCTTCAAATCGTCTGGCGCTTCTTATCCTTATCTAAAGATCGTCCTATGAGTTTTGATCAGTTAGAACAAAACGTTACATTGATCCGAGCAACGCGAATTGAACCAGATAAAGAAGCAGAACAAGGCGGCGCTGACCAACCCGCTACCGCTCCCGAGTTGAAGTCGGAGGCTAAAGATAAACCTCAACCTGAATCGAAGGTGCGCCCCCGGTAGCGGGTGGCAGGCCTTTGACGTTATGTCTTAAAAAAGGGGAGAAATGATGCGTAATCTAGTCAAACACACAATAGCTCTGCTGGTTGTCGTATTCCTGTTCGTTGGATTTGTTGTCCGGGCTGAAGAGCAGCAGTCCGTGTTACCTAGCGGGAAATGGGAGCTTGTCTTCGAGGATAAGTTCACAGGAACAGACAAGGATATTGATAAGACTTGGGATTTTCAGAACGGTCCCAGCGGGCACATTCTGTGTAGTCGCTGGCGTGAGAATGCAATTACAAGTGATGGAATCCTGAAGCTAAATGCGAAGAAAGAGACGCGTGGTGGACAAGAATGGACTGCCGCAAGCATGTGGACGAAGCAAAAGTTCAAGTATGGCTATTTTGAATGTCGTTACAAGTATGCTAAGGCTAAAGCCACGAACAACTCGTTCTGGTTGATGACTCAGGGAATACCTAAAGATGGTCCGGGCAGGTTTGAGATCGACATTAATGAGGGACATTATCCCGACATTATCAATATGAACATCCACAACTGGTCCGGAGAACACTGGAGCAAGAGTAAGAAAAGGACAGTCGAGGGGGCCAATCTTGCCGACGATTTTCACACATATGGGCTTGAGTGGAACAAGGACGAACTCATCTGGTTTTTTGACGGAAAGGAAATCCGACGAGAGGAGAACACTATCTGTCACGGGGAATCCAGTGTCTGGCTCAGCCTCGCGATCATCAAGTGGGGGGGACCCGTTACAGATGCCATTGACGGGACATCCATGGATGTGGACTACGTCAGGGTTTACCAGAAAGAAGAGACAGGACATAATAAGCCGAATGCAGGTGACGGCAAATAGCTGCGCTTGATCCTCGACGTTCTCCAAAGTAATAGTTTCACGATTGCCACGCTTCACCAAATAACCACGATGCAAATTCTATTAATTACAATCTCTCTCGCAGTCGCTCCCTTGGCTTACTTTCTCTATCCACGTTATCCGCTCATGATGAGAGTTGTGACTGCGTGCCTCTTACTTCTTTGTCTAGGCGGTATATTATTTCTGATGTACGGCCCTAAAGACTACATGGAGCAAGTTCCTGCTAGCCTTACGAAGGCGGCGCATCCTTGGGTTATTGGTTTCGCTGCAGTGGCATCTGGAATTCTGTTTTTATCATGTGCAGTCGGATCTTTCATTGGCTGTTTGGTTGATCATGCTAACAGGAAAAGTAAAGGCGTACAAGCCGCTGCGCCGAATCTCTGACGGCTCCGTGTTTCGCCGTTATGATGATGACAACCTTAACCCCAAGTCGTAGCCTCGCCCTCAGTCAGGGATCCGGTGGGATTTGACGTTGGACAAGAATGGAACACATATGGCTACTATGAATATCACGCTCCTCAATGCTCTGCTGCTTGCCCAACTCACTTCGCTCCTCGCGGCCGATGAGCCCGCTCGGAGCGAAAAGCCCGAGCCATCCGCGCCCATCGTTCACGACGGCAATAGCGAGCGGTTGAAGTATGAGTTGCCCATTCAGCCCGACGATAACGTCGCCTACGGTAGTCACCAAAAGCAGATGATCTACTTCTGGCGAGCGAAGTCCGACCGACCCACTCCTTTGCTCGTTTACATCCACGGTGGCGGCTGGAACGGCGGGGACCGTTCGGTTGTTAGAGATATGCTGATTCCAGCCTTGGACGCCGGCATTTCGGTGGCATCCGTGGAATACCGCACCATCAGGGAATCCACCGCCGATAAGTTATTGCCGCCGGTGAAAGGCCCCATGCTTGACTGCGCCCGTGCTATCCAGTTCTGCCGCAGCAAGTCCAAGGAATGGAATCTCGACAAGGCTAAGGTCGCGCTGTCCGGAGGATCTGCTGGTGCCTGCACAAGTCTCTGGCTGGCCTTTCACGACGAGATGGCCGACCTCAATAGTCCCGATCCCATTTCGCGCGAGTCCACACGAGTGCTCTGTGCCGCCGTCTCTGGTGCTCAGACCACACTCGACCCCCACCAGATGCGCGAATGGATTCCTAACAGCAAATACGGTGCTCACGCATTTGGTATTGCCTGGGACGCGAAGAAGAATATCTCCTCTTTCCAGATGTTCTACGACGCACGGGAGCGCATCCTACCTTGGATCAAAGAATACTCGCCTTACGAACTTGTCACCCGCGACGATCCGCCGGTGGGCCTTTTCTACAGCACCACGCCAAATCTCGGTCAGAATGAAATAGACCCGACGCACTCGGCAAACTTCGGTGTGAAGCTCAAAGAGCATTGCGACGCCAATCAAGTGAAATGCGAACTCGTCTATCCTGGTGCTCCAAACGTCACACACCTGACCGCTAGCGACTACATCAATGCCTATCTGCAACCAAAACCAGTAAGCCATGAATCAAATGAGCAAGGAATCGCGCCGCTCTCAAATAGCGATATCGAAAGAGCAAGAAATATTCAGAATAAGGACAGATAATCTGAATTCATAGCCTGCGGCGCAGGGTGAGTTCGTTCTAAGGGACCGCTAATCTAGATAAAGTAAGAGGAGGTGTGGATATGAGTAAGATCTCTCTATTCCGGAAGGAGTAAGACGGGTGGAGTGCCTTCCCAGATGGGGTGTTTAGGATCGAGTATGTGTTGGCCGTTGTGCAAAACCTGGCCGGAAGGATCGATAGGAAGTGTTGTCGCGGAGTTGTCCGTCCAGAGGATGATGGCTTTGTTATCGAAAGGCAGCCGATCGAACTCATCGGTGCCGGCTTTTAAAGGAGCGATAGCGATGGGACGTGGGTGACTTGGATTGCTGGGAATGTTATCGATGTATGCGAATCCGCATTCGCCAGGCGCGATGGCGTTGCTTCCACTGATGTCGCCATCTGGCTTTTGACCGCCGGAGACTTTTGCGTAGAAAGTTTCTTCGCCTGAAACGATTCCAGCACGTATGAGTTGGCGAAAACGGGCATTTGAGGATTCTCCAATTTCTGCCGGAGTGCTGGTTTTTGTTGAGACACGAGAAGCGGTTTCTGCATTGGGATAGCTTCCGTATTCATCATGAAATGTGTAGAGAGCGATACCGAAGGATTTGGCATTTCTGAGGGCTTCAGATCGATTGGCTACTTTCACCTGACTCATGATCATAGGCATTGTGAGCCCCGCGATCACGGCGATCAGAACTAAGCCGAGCCCTACATAGCCGGTGATGAGTCCGGCTAATACGAATCCTTTTCCGGTGATGCGGCCATTGGAATTCTTGATTTGGCTACTTGCGATGTGTCCGCAGATGATTGCGGGAATAGAAGTGAGTAAGCAGGCAAATGATGAAACACCGAGGATCATGCTGGTAAGGGCTAATCCTGAACTAAGAGGCATTACAGTTTGTGGGGATACTGTCGCGGCGGCGTTGTTATTGAGAAGTGTGGAAAGTGGAATCCATCCTTCGATTCCTTGATGCCAGATGAGATCGGAATGTTGGTAAAGCCCACTTAGGAATCCTGATTGGATTTGTTGGAGAGAAAAGGGTCCTGTCTGCTGACCCTGATGTTGGATGAAAATTTCCATACCAATACTCAATGTGAAGAGTATTGGCATGGAAAGTTTAAATGAGCACCTCAATCATTTCTTGCCCCTGAGCGGGTTACGTTTCATTTTGCAGATATGAAAAGATTTTCGTCGTTCACGGTTTCCTGTGTACTGTTTGTGATTTCGGTGCTTCTTTTGGTGATGTTGCTGCGTGAAAGAAGCGATAAGATATCTGAAGTTCGATCCATTCTTTCCGATGTCAAGAAGCCAGTTACTGAGGCCGAGCGGATTAGTTATGCTTATGGTGTGGTGGCATACCGTCAGCTCAAAGAGATGGGTCATCCCTTCAGTGTTGATTATTTCATGGCGGGTTTAAAAACGACGGCAATGGGTGAAGAATCGTTAATGAGCGATCAGGAAGTTGATGAAACCATCAAGGAAGCGGAACTGGCGATGGTGGAGAGGCAGGGTGCGAAGATAGAAAAAACGAATAAGGAGAAAGGTGAGGCTTTTCTTGCTGAGAATGGCAAGAAGCAAGGGATTGAGATCACCGCGAGTGGGCTTCAATATGAAGTGATCCGTCCTGGAGATGGTCCCAAGCCCAAGAGTGCCGATAAAGTGACGGTCCATTATCATGGCACTTTGATTGACGGTACGGTTTTCGACAGCAGTGTGGAACGTGGTGAACCTGCTTCATTTGTTCTCAATCAAGTCATTTCTGGATGGACTGAGGGAGTTGCCTTGATGTCTAAAGGTGCGAAATACAAATTTTTTATACCCTATAATCTGGCATACGGACCGAAAGCTGCAGGTGGTACGATTCAACCCTATAGCACACTTATCTTTGAGGTTGAGCTCTTAGATTTTTGAAAATTGCTCACCAAAATTGTGGCTTAGCAGTAATGAGTCGATGAAGGTCTCAAGATCGTATTCCCCAAATGGCTCCGGCGGTAGGGATCGAACC
>JANPEG010000058.1:0-5329 GCA_031431855.1 Akkermansiaceae bacterium
GCACCCTTCGCTTTCGCCGTAGATCCCGTTGGGATCACCAACAAGCACGCCAACGGCGTGAACGGTGAAAGCGAAGGGTGAAATTTCGCTAGAAATTTCACCCTGGTAACAAACCCGGAAAACATCAGCGCCCCAACGGGGCGCACGGAGGTATATAACCAACCTAATTACCTCCAATTATTCAGTTGTGACCTCACCCCCACCTACTTACCCTCCGAGTTGTGATGGATGAAGATTTCGCGCGGTCGCACCGTGACTGCTTCGTCGATCCGATTGGAAAGTAAGTCATGAAAAAGAAACCATCACCTGCCAAGCAGGCCAAGAAGCCCGTTGCGGCGCCTAAGGAGAAATCACTCGATGCAGAAGCAGCAGTGGCATTTCCCATCATCGGCATCGGCGCATCTGCTGGAGGTTTTGAGGCGCTGGAACAGTTCATGGCGAACGTTCCGGAAAATTGCGGAATGGCGTTTGTGATCGTGCAACATCTCGATCCCACTCGCAAAGGGATCATGGCGGAACTTCTCCAACGCTCCACCAAGATGAAAGTGATGCAAGTGAGAGACCAAACGGTGGTTAGACCAAACTGCGTCTACGTCATTCCATCTAACAAAAACATGTCCATCTTGCATGGAGTGCTGCACTTGTTTGCGCCATCAGCAAAACGCGGACATCGTCTGCCCATTGATTTTTTCCTCAGCTCCCTCGCTCAAGATCAACGGCATAAAGCCATTGGAATTATTCTATCAGGCATGGGCTCAGATGGCACTTCGGGCTTGAGTGATATCAAACAACAAGGCGGTCTCGCGGTCGCACAAGAACCCACCAACGCAAAATTCGACAGCATGCCGCGCAGCGTGATCGATGCCGGATTAGCAGACATCGTGGCTACGGCGGAAGAATTACCCGGCCAAATCATCTCCTACATAAAAGGTGCGCCCCATGCGGCAGCGACCACATCAGGTAGCGAAGCCAGCATGCGCAGTGCGGTTGAAAAAATTCTGATCCTGATGCGCAGTCGCACGACTCACGATTTTTCCTACTATAAGAAAAACACTTTGTATCGGCGGATTGAACGCCGCATGGGCATTCACCAGATTGATAAAATCCCAGCCTATGTGCGTTTTCTCAGCGAGAATCCAGAAGAGTTAGATTTGCTCTTCAAAGAACTCCTCATCGGCGTGACAGGATTTTTCCGAGATCCGGATGTATGGAAGCTTTTGCGCGATAAAACCCTACCCGAACTACTCGCCAACCATCCCACGCGTCTGCTGCGAGCATGGATTGCCGGATGCTCAACCGGTGAGGAAGCCTACACACTTGCCATCGTATTCAGAGATGTGGTGGAGGCGTTGAAACCAGGGAAAAATTTCAAGCTCCAGATCTTTGCCACAGATCTCGATCCGGATGCCATCGACAAGGCGAGACTAGGAGTATTTTCGGACAAAATTTCCGATGATCTAACACCTGAGCAGTTGCGTCGTTACTTCACTCATGAAGAAAACGGCTACCGCGTGCGAGCGGAGATTCGCGAGATGGTGATCTTCTCGCCACACAGCGTGATCATGGATCCTCCTTTCACCAAACTAGACATTCTGAGCTGCCGCAACCTGCTGATCTATCTTGCACCGGAAATGCAGAAGAAACTTTTTCCGCTGTTCCATTACAGCCTGAATCCCGGCGGCATCATGATCTTAGGAAACGCCGAAACCATCGGGCAGTTCACCGGACTCTTTTCCACCATCAGCGGAAAAGCTCGGATTTACCAACGACTCGTCTCCGCCGTGCGGCCGGATCCCATCGAGTTTCCATCTTCCTTCGCACCCGCCATGACTGCGGATCCCGATGCGCAGGATGGTCGCAAACCAATTCTAAATCTCCAGACACAAGCCGACCAGTTGATACTTCGGCGTTATGCGCCACCATCGGTTTTGGTCAATGATTTAGGCAACATCATCCACATCAGCGGCAAAACCGGTAAATATCTCGAACCCGCGGCTGGAAAAGCGAACCTCAATATTTTCGCGATGGCACGCGATGGCCTGCGACATGAACTAGCATCCGTCTTTCAAAAAGCCCTCCGCCAAACCGGCCCTGTGACGCTGCGCGGATTGAAAATCGACACCAACGGCGGCATCCAACATGTGGATCTGATTGTTGAGCGTCTTGAATCATCCGAACCACTCGCCGGTCTGGTGATGATCGTTTTCTGCGATACAGAACCGCCGGTTGAACCAAAAACCAAAGGCAGCAAAACGAAGGACAACGCGAAAAATCCGCGCCTCGAGGAGCTCGAGTTAGAACTACGCCAGATCCGCGAAGAACTACTCAACACTCGGGAGCAAATGCAAACTACCCAAGAGGAACTCAGATCTTCTAACGAAGAGATGCAGTCCACCAACGAAGAGATGCAATCCACCAACGAGGAGCTCACGACCTCGAAAGAAGAAATGCAATCGCTCAACGAGGAATTGCAAACCGTCAACGCCGAGCTACAGGGCAGGCTCGACGAGCTTTCACTGACCAACAACGACATGCGGAACCTGCTCAACAGCACGGAAGTCGCTACCGTATTCCTCGACAAGCAACTCAAAATCCGGCGTTTCACCACGCAGGCCGCGAAGATCACCTCTCTGATCCCAGGAGATGTAGGCCGACCCATCTCCGACATCGCGTGCGACCTCCTTTATCCCAAGCTGTGTGAAGATGCCCGCGAAGTTCTGCGTAAGCTCGGTTTCATCGAGCAATCGATCTGCACCAGCGAAGGGACTTGGTACAGCGCACGCATCATGCCCTATCGCACTGACGACGACCGCATCGATGGCGTCGTGATTTCTTACTGGGACATCAGTGTCGCTAAAGCTCTGGAAGCGAAAGTGCAAGAAATGCAGGTCGCATTGGAAAACCGCCTCGCTGGAAAATCTACGGAACTCACCAAAGCCAAAACGGAACTCAAGGCTGAGCGTAAAATAACGCGAGATAACACCGCGAAACCAAAGAAAACCTAATCCCATTCTCATGCCCAGAAAACCCAAGATTGATCAAAGCGCCGCCACATTGCGCAGCCGTGCCGAAAAGCTAGTCACGAAACCCGCCAAGGCCTTTGCTGATGGCGAAGCACGCCGCATGCTTCACGAACTGGATGTCTATCAAATCGAACTGGAGTTGCAGAATACCGAACTCCGCGCCGCCCGCGATGAGTCCGAGGCACTGCTAAATAAATACACCGAACTCTACGATTTCGCGTTAGTGGGTTATTTCACCCTAACTGCAGATAGCATCATCCGCCTCGCAAATCTAACAGGTGCAACCATGGTCGGTATCGGGCGCTCAAGCCTCATCGGGCGCTCCTTAGCTATGCTGGTTGCCCCAGCACAGCGCAACGAGTTCCGGATCTTTATGAAAAAAGTTTTCTCTGCGGAAAACAAAGAATGCGCAGAGTTTGAACTAGCCGATGCAACCAAAAAACGAATCGTCTGCATCGAAGCCCGACGCTCTCCGGACGGATTGGAATGCAGCACCATGGTTGTGGACGTTACGAGTCGCACACTAGCGCAAGAACAAATGCGAGTCTCAGAAAATCGCTACCGCCGTCTTTTCGAGGCAGCGCATGACGGTGTCCTTATTGTCGATCCGGCCACCAACCGCATCATCGATGCCAACCCGTTTATGACCCGTCTACTGAGCTATTCGCGCGATCAATTGATCGGTAAAGAACTCTTTGAAATAGGACTTCTCAAAGACGAAGCGGCGAGCCAAGAAATGTTCCGTAAGCTAAAAAAAGACCACGAGGTTCGTTATGATAATCTGCCACTCGAAAGCAAGACGGGGCGGCACAAGGATGTCGAAGTCGTTGCCAATCTATATCAAGAAGACGGTCATCAAGTCATCCAATGCAACATTCGTGATATCACCATACGTAAACAAGCGGAAGAAATGTCCTCTCAGAACTTGAAATTAAAAAAAGAAATCGTCCGCAGGGAGAAGATCGAAGAAGCACTGCGTGAGCAGCGCAAGGAACAAAGCGTTCTCTTGAAACAATCGCGCTTGCAGCAGAGACAGTTGCGCGATTTTTCCCACCGCATCCTCAATGTTCAAGAAGAGGAGCGTAAAAAAATCAGCCACGAGTTGCACGATGTCATCACTCAGACATTGGTTGGCATCAATGTTCATATAGCCGTCCTCAACCAGGCGTGTGTCGCCAATCCCGTCATGTTCAAGCGGCAGCTTTCCAAAACGCAGGCGCTTGTCAAAAAGGCGGTGCTCATCGTCCATGACTTCGCCCGAGAACTGCGCCCAACTGCACTCGACGATCTTGGACTCATCCCAGCGCTTCAGGTTTATATGGATAAATTCATGGTGGACACTGGCATACGTGTGAGCCTCACCGCCTCCGCAAAAATTGACGAATCGAAAACCGCGGTGCGCACGGCGCTGTATCGCATTATCCAGGGAGCACTCACGAATGTCGCCCGCCATTCCAAAGCCAGCCGTGTTAAGGTCACTATCATATGCCTGGAAAAGGTCATACGATTGACCATCAAAGACGATGGACAAGGTTTCCAAGTCGTCGGAAATGCTGGATCGAAAAAGAAAAGCCGACTCGGCCTCATCAGCATGAAAGAACGCGCAGAAATGGTTGGTGGTTCTCTCCATATAGAATCCACACCCGGCGGACACACCACCGTGCGGGTGGAGATTCCGGTGAAATAAGGTGAAAAAATCTTTTCTGCGTGACCGCCGCGCCGCACCCACCTAGAACCGCTGCACAGCAATGGCAGGAAAGCTCACATACCAGCAAGCAGGAGTCGATACGCGGAAAGCCGCGGCACTCGTCGGTGACATCAAAACTCACGTTAAACGCACCCAACAAAAGCGGAAATTACTCGGCGCATTCGGTCTCTTCGCCGCTTGTTACGATCTTTCCGAATACAAACATCCGGTCATCGTCACCGGCTGTGATGGAGTTGGAACGAAACTTGAAGTTTTGTTAGAAAAAGATCTCCTCGAAATCGCCGGCAAAGATCTCGTCGCCATGTCGGTCAACGATATTCTCACTACCGGCGGCGATCCCCTGCTCTTCCTCGACTACATCGGCATCGCCGCGCTCGATGAAGATAAAATTACCCGCGTGATCAGCGGCATGGCAGATTACCTAGAAGCCTGTAACTGCATCCTCGCTGGCGGCGAAACCGCAGAAATGCCAGGCATCGTCCCAGTTGATGTCATCGAACTCTCCGGCTTCTGCATCGGCTGCGCAGAGAAAGAAGATCTCATTGATCCCACCACCCTCGCCATCGGCGATGTGTTGATCGGTTACAAATCCGACAGC
>JANPEG010000059.1:0-37860 GCA_031431855.1 Akkermansiaceae bacterium
CGCCGCGATGCGTTGCTTTTACTCACAGGCACTTGAGCTCGAACTTCCGGACGGACATCCGTTTCCGATGGATAAGTTCCGGGTTTCAAAAGAGATGCTGTTGAACGAAAAGATCCTCCGACCCGAGGAAATCATTGAGGTCCAAGCCACGGATTTTCACCGCATTCTCCGGGTTCACGATCGCGCTTATATTGAGAAAATTCAATCTGCGGCGCTGGATAGGAAAGAACAACTCCTGCTCGGACTCCCCTCCTCTCCTAATCTCTTTTCGCGCTCAGCTACGGAAGTCGAAGCCACCCGCCTCGCCTGCGAGGCGGCGCTGATTGAGGGCGTCGGCGTCTGCCTTGCTGGCGGAACTCATCATGCCTTCCGCGAACACGGTGAGGGTTACTGCGTTTTCAACGACATCGCGATCGCAATCCGCGACCTTCAAGACAAACAACCTAACATCAAAATCATGGTGGTCGATACCGATGCGCATCAGGGCAACGGCACCGCCTCCCTGCTCGGTGATGACCCACGAGTGTTTACCTACTCGATCCATGTCGGAAAAAATTATCCCACCCGGAAAGTCAGCTCCTCGCTGGATGTTGAGACGGTTCGTTACGTGGAAGGTGAAATGTATCTCAATGCCCTTTTCCAAACCCTCGCAGACTCACTCGACAAATTCGCACCGGATCTGGTGATCTGGATTTCAGGTGCGGACAACCATCGCAACGACCGCTTTGGGCAAATGCACCTTTCGCTAAAAGAGATCCAACGTCGCGATGAAGTCCTGCTGCGTGCGATGATCAAAAACCGCATCCCTATCGCCATTCTTTACGGCGGAGGCTACAATCGCCAACCCGAGTTCACCGCCAAACTCCATAGAAATACCATCGCTACTGCAAAACGACTTGCCGCGGAGTATCGAGGGCTATAGAAATAGCTCTGATTGCTCGCTATTTACGTCCTAGTCTACTCATTCCAGTTCCTGTTCGATTTACATGGCCACTTCCCGTAAAGACTCTTTCACCACCCAATTTTATCTCATCGTAGACGCGTTGTTGGTTTTGCTCTCGTTTTGGTTAGCGGGATTACTGAGGGATCCAATCCGCTTGTTATTATACCGACCAGCGATTGATCAATCGGACCTAACATCGAT
Organism: Akkermansiaceae bacterium; assembly: GCA_031431855.1. Classification (GTDB taxonomy): domain Bacteria; phylum Verrucomicrobiota; class Verrucomicrobiia; order Verrucomicrobiales; family Akkermansiaceae; genus Luteolibacter. The sequence continues at coordinate 1,145 of JANPEG010000059.1, forward strand.
CGCATGGGTGCTTTATATCGCCGTGCCATTCACTCCACTCGTATTGGAGCGATTTGGCTTCTATGAAAAATCACGTTACAAAAAAACTCAGGTCGCGACTTGGCAGTTGATTCAGGGAATTTTCATCATCGGTTTAGCCATCTCTATGGGAACCGTCTTTGCGAAATTAACCGAGGCCCCCCGTATTACCCTCGTAACCGCTTCAACTTTTATCTTCGTCTTTTTGCTAATCAGAGAACGCAGCTCTGCACTCTTACTGAGACGCCGCAGGAAAAGCGGGATAGGAAAAGAACAGGTCGTCATCGTCGGCGACGAAAAAGAGATTTCACATTTTCTCTCCGAGATCGATCAAGACAGCTTGGATGATTGGGACATTGGGGAACACTTCAACCTCTCAACTCGCCCCACCGATGAACTCTTTATTATCCTGAAAAAGAGATCGATCAGTCGGGTAATCTTCACCACTCGGACGGCGGAGTTCGAAAAAGTCGCGAGCGCGATTGAAATCTGCGAGCTGCAAGGCGTTGAAGCATGGATCTCCGCATCGTTCATCCGTACACAGATCGCTCGCCCGACATTCGATTCTGTCGGTTCAAAACCGATGTTGGTCTTGCGCTCCACCCCAGACCTTTCATGGTCAATTTTCGCCAAAGAACTAATCGATCGGATTCTCTCGTTACTCATCATTTTTGTAACCTTACCTCTCTGGGTATTTGCTTTCATCGGGATCAAAATCACCAGCCCGGGAGCTCCGGTAATGTTCACACAAATGCGCGCAGGTCGTTATGGCAAACCCTTCAAAATGCTAAAATTCAGAACCATGGTGGCAAACGCTGAGGAATTACTGAACACGATCAAAGAAGAACACGGCAATGAGATGGAAGGCCCTGTTTTCAAACTGAATCGCGATCCACGCATTTTTCCTTTTGGCGCTATACTCAGAAAACTCAGCATCGACGAACTACCGCAGCTCTTGAATGTATTCGTGGGTCAAATGAGCTTAGTCGGGCCAAGGCCCTTGCCGCTGTATGAAGTTGAAGCGTTCAGTGAAATTTCTCACCGCAGAAGATTAAGTGTGAAACCCGGTATCACTTGCGAATGGCAAATCGGCGGACGAAATAAAATCACCCGCTTTGAAGATTGGGTGGCAATGGATCTTCGCTACATCGATAATTGGTCGCTGTGGTTAGATTTACAAATCCTACTCAAAACGATACCAGCCGTTCTATTTGGAAAAGGAGCGAAGTAACATTCCGTTTTTCAAACCATGCAGATCGCTTCTTCTATGTTCTGGATCGCTGGTCTAATCCTCAGCGTGATCATGGGGCCAACCCTGAAAATATGGACTTGGGGACCAACCATGCTTTGCTTCGCCGTTGCCATAGCTTTCGCTCTTCCTAACATTTGGCGAGACGGTTTGGGAAAATTGAATCTCTACGTTCTCACCACCGGATTAGCCACTGTTGCATGGTTCGGCGGGCGGGCTTGGTTTTCCCCTGCTCAAGAACTAGCACTGATCGATCTCTCACTCGTGGTCATGGCGGTTTCCACATTCATCGTTTTTCAAAACGCCTTTCGCAATAACACAGCACAAAGCATTATCATCGTCGGCATCGCGTTGTTGCTTGGTGCCAATCTCGCGGTCATGGCCGTTCAGATGCAGGATATCACTTACAATTTTCTCATTCCACACGTTTCGCGTACTTGGCCGGCGGGATTCTTCCGGCACTACAGTCACTGCGCTACATTTTTAATCGTAAGCTCATTATTGTTAGGCGCATTTTCACTAAAAAGCTCGTGGCCCATATTCGCCAAAATCATCCTATTACTCTTGGCCATACATGGTATTGCCGCTGTGTTCATCACAAAATCCCGCAGCGGTATGCTCGGCGTTAGCGGCGGGGTCTTCACGATTCTCATATACTGGCTAATTACTAGCAAACGTGATGATCGCAAATGGAGCGGCGTCGCGCTCGTGCTCGCTCCGATTGTAATGTTAGGCATCGCTGCAATCGCCCTTTCCACCCTTCAATCAGTCCAACAAACTCGCAATGCTGGCAGCGATCTCATCGATATGATGGATAATAACATCCGCCTTTACCTCTACGGAATCGCACTCTCATGCATCATGCTACATCCCTTCATGGGTGGCGGAAGCCGCAGCTTCAGTTGGGAAAATTATCAGTTTTGGAATATGGAAGAAATCGGCGGTTTTGGCGCAGATCCAGAACATGTGCACAATGAATTTGTCCAAGTCTTCACCGACTATGGAATCATCGGTGCCATTGTGCTTACCGCGTTTGTAGTTGGCATTTGGGTCTTGTGCACTTTCCGTTCTCTCGCTCAGGGAGAATGGACGAAATACGCTCATGGCGATGCATGGAGGATAGGAGGCATCGCAGCCTTTATCGGTATCTTTATCCAATCCAACTTTGAAGGAATTCTCCGCACCGCTCCCGGTGCCATCTTACTCGCCATCTGCTTAGCTGCAGCCAGCCATGATCGCATCCATGAATATTTCAAATCTGTCAGATTTCTCTGGCTTCGCCGCATCTCGCTCACCGCTATTTCCTTAATTGGCATGTGCTTTATGGCATTTTACGGATGGAAAGGTAGTTTGGTCTCTAAAGATGTATGGACTACGGTTTTCGAAAAAAAACCCACTACGAATGAGCGAAAAATTGAAGCTTACACAAGAGCCCTATCGCATTGGGAACTCGAATCCCTACACAGTCAACGCGGGATTCTTTATTATAATTTATCTCCTGACAAATCCAACAAGCAACAGATCCATCAATCTTTAGAAATGGCGATCAAGGATTTCAAAAAAGCTATCTCACTTCACCCATTCACTCCACTGCATCCACGCAACGCCGCCAATGCGTTAAGCCTATTGAAGAAAACCGATGAAGCGACATCTTATTACGAAAAAGCGATTCAACTGCAAGGAGGCATGGAGGCTGGATACAATTCACGATTTTATTTTGCTAATCATCTTTCAGATGCCGGACTAGACGAATTATACACAGGCAGCGCAGCGGTCGCGATTGAGCATTTCAAACAAGCTTCTGAATTACTCAAAACCTTTCCGGAATACTTCTATGGTGCTTCCAGCTACACACTACGGATTAATCTCACTACAAACCTAGCCAAGGCATATGAAGAGCAAAAACAATTTCAGCTCGCTCTTGAAACATACGATCTCGCAGCTCGAAGCAACCAAGACCCTAATGCCAGCTACTTCGCTGGATTCATGCTCATGAATATAGCAGAAATGGCGCTTTTGGATCAGCGACCCGCAGATGCCTTGCGTTTGTTTCTCGAAGCGGAAAAACGCATCACGCAAACACCAACATCCTCCATACTCACTCCTGAAGATCGCAACGTCATCCTAGAAGAACTGAGAAAAAAAATCGTAGCTCTCGAACAAGCTCAACACCACCCTTCCGAGGAAATCCGCTTCAAATAATGTCGATTTTATCCATCAACTCCTGACTTTGTTGGTTACAGGGCACGAAAAGATAAAATTAAAAACGCAAAGTGTTGCCGTTCCCGTCTCGCTGTGAACAATCAGCCCGCCCATGAAAATCATCAGCGGAACAGCTCATCGCGTACTTGCCGGAAATATCGCAAACACACTCGGACAACCTTTGGCCGATGTCCAAGTCGATGCCTTTCCGGACGGCGAGACCTCGGTAAAAATCAATGAAAACGTCCGTGGAGAAGACGTTTTCATCATCCAACCCTCCTGCCCTCCTACCAATCACAACATCATGGAGTTGCTGATCTTGGTCGATGCCGCCCGCCGCGCCAGCGCAGAACGCATCACCGCGGTCATACCGTTTTTTGGTTACGCTAGACAAGATAGGAAAGACCAACCCCGCGTTCCAATCACTGCTAAACTCGTCGCAAACCTTCTCACCTCCGCGGGTGTCAATCGCGTGCTGACCATGGATCTCCACGCTCCTCAAATCCAAGGATTTTTCGACATCCCCGTGGATCACCTCTACGCCAAACCCGTTCTCATCAACTACCTCCGCGAGCGCCATCCGGACACCTCGAACCTCACAGTCGTTTCCCCTGACGTCGGCGGCGTGAAAATGGCACGTGCCTACGCCGATGCTCTCGGTGCTGAACTCGCCATCGTCGCGAAACACCGTATTTCAGCCACCCGCGTCGAAGCCATGAATGTCATCGGTGATGTCAACGGACGCGATGTCCTACTCGTCGACGACATGACAGAAACCGCCGGCACGCTCACCGCCGCCGCAGAAATTCTCCACAAACACGGCGCGAAACGCATCTTCGCAGGGGTTTCCCACGCCATCATCAGCGAACTCGCTAATGAGCGCCTCGCGAATTCTCACATCGAAGAAATCATCACCACCGATTCCGTTCCGCAAGCTTTTGGACCGAAAGTCCAAGTCGTGACCATTGCACCCCTTCTTGGAGAGGCTATCAGACGTATTAACGGTGGCCAATCGGTCACCTCGCTATTCTCCGTCTGAATGCGGCATTGAAATTGCTACGTTCCATTTTCCCATGCCTCACTCTACTCGCGAAGAACTACGCATCGCAGGTTTCGATCTCATCGACGAACGCCTCACCTACCTCCTTGGATGCTTGAAAGACGCTCTAGCGAGTGCCGGTGAAACCGAACTGCTCGCTCACATGCCATGGTCTGGCGACGTCATCGATTCCGACACCGTCCTCCCTGAAGCACTCCCAAAACTCTACTCCATCGGCTTCCAACTCCTCAACATGGTCGAGGAACGCGTCGCCGCTGAAATCCGCCGCGAACGCGAAAAAGCCCTAGGCGCCGATTCCATCCGCGGTCTCTGGCCACAAGCCTTACGCGATCTTTTGAAAATCGGTCTCGATCCGAAAACGATTCTCGAAGTCCTCAAAGAAGTCCACGTCGTACCCGTCCTCACCGCTCATCCAACCGAAGCCAAACGCGAATCCGTCCGTGCCCGCCAACGGGTTCTTTACGAGGAAATGGTGCGCAACGAATATCCGAAATACACGATACGGGAAAAACGCCGAATCCGCGAACGGGTCGTCACTACTCTACAAACCCTCTGGCTGACCGCAGAAATCCATACGGTCCGCCCAGATATCAACTCAGAATTGCGCAACGCGATCCATTACCTCCGCGATCTTTTTCCCGCCGCCCTCAACCGACTTGATCTCCATTTCACCGAAGCATGGCGCGATGCCGGACTTCCGCTAGATCTGCTACGTTCAGCCGGAAATATTCCGCGTTTATCCTTCGGTTCATGGATAGGCGGTGATCGCGATGGACATCCACTCGTCACGCCAACCGTCACCGAACAAAGCCTTTCCGAACTGCGCACCGCCGCGTTCCAACTACTCGAACACGAACTGCGCGACCTCGCTTCACAGCTCACCGTTTCCCAACAACTCGTCCATGTTCCTGATGAACTCCAAGATCGCATCGATGAACTGAGCTTCGTTATCGATAACGATAAAGCGGTTAAAGAAATCCTCGATCACCAAACCGAAGAACCTTGGCGCCAACTCGCCAATCTAATGGCTCTGCGCCTGCGTGAACAAATCAACGGAAAACTCGGCTATGTTTGCTCTGCTCAATTAATCGCCGATCTCGATATCATTTCCAGCACACTGAAAAACTCAGGATGTAATTTGTTAGAAGAACAAGCCATCCGTCCGGTGCGCCACAAAATCGAAATGTTCGGCTTCCATCTCGCTAAACTCGATGTCCGCCAGAACTCGGAATTCCACGATCAAGCAATCTCGGAAATTCTAGCAGCCGCAGGAGTCGAAGACGGGAAGAATTTTGCCACATGGCCGGAAACAAAACGGATTGAGTATCTCAACAACGAACTCAACTCCACCCGCCCGTTCCTTCATGATGGCTCGAGGATAGGCGATTCCGCAGACAACGTCCTCGATACATATAGGGTCTTGGTTCGCCACATGGCGGCATGGGGCAAAGATGGCCTTGGCTCGCTCATCATTTCGATGACCCGCAAACTCTCCGACCTTCTATCCGTTTACCTCCTCGCCCGCGAAGCCGGCCTGATGAAACACAGCGACCAAGGTATGATCTGCCCACTTGAGGTTGTTCCGCTTTTTGAAACGATGGATGACCTCGCGAACTCCGCAGGCATTCTGAAAGCATTTCTCGAACACCCACTCACCTCGCGTTCCATCCATGCAATGGCGCAGCCGCAGCAGCAAGTCATGCTTGGCTACTCGGATTCTAACAAAGACTGCGGCATCCTCGCCGCCCAAGTCGCCTTGCACCACGCACAGTCGGAACTCACTAAAGTCGGCCAATCAAAAGGCGTGAAACTTTGTTTCTTCCACGGCCGTGGCGGCACGATTTCCCGTGGCGCAGGCCCCACCCATTGGTTCATGGCCGCCCTACCCCACGGCGCGATGTCCGGCGGTTTCCGCATGACCGAACAAGGCGAAACCATCGCCCAAAAATACGCCAACCTCGCGAACGCGACGTATAACCTAGAACTCCTGCTCGCCGGTGCCGCAATCAATACAGCACGCCACAAACACCTCCCCGAATCCCCGGATCCTGCCGATCGTTTCCTCGCAACCCTATCCTCCTCCTCGCAGAAGGCCTACCAAGCCCTCCTGCGTTCGGACGGTTTTATCGATTTCTATCGCCAAGCCACTCCCATCGATGCCCTCGAAAACGCCCGCATCGGCTCGCGCCCCGCGCGGCGCACCGGGAAAAAATCCCATTCCATCTCCGATCTCCGCGCCATCCCATGGGTCTTCTCATGGACCCAAGCAAGGTATTATCTTCCAGGTTGGTTTGGGGTTGGAAGCGCACTCGCCGAGCTCAAACAATCTTCCGAAAAGGATTTCCTCGAACTCAAAGAAGCACTCAAACATTCCACCTTTCTCGCTTACGTCCTGACCAACGTCGAGACCAACCTGGCCTCCGCCAATCTCGAACTCATGCACGCCTATGCCGAGTTGGTCACTGATAAAAAAATCCGCGCGTTGTTCACGGAAAAAATCACCGCTGAGTTTGATCTCACCAGCAAACTTCTAACAGAACTTTTCGATGGTGCCATGGAAGATCGCCGTCCCCGCATGGCGAAAACCCTGGAAATTCGCGAAGCTCCTCTCAAAGTTCTGCACCACCAGCAAATCGCCCTCCTAAAAGAATGGCGCGGCCACATCAACAGCGATCACCAAACCGCAGCCGACGCCCTCCTTCCAAAACTTCTCCTCTCCATCAACGCCATCGCCTCCGGATTGCGTACGACTGGTTAAAGTAACGGCGATCTTCGTTCGCCGTTTGATTCACTCTTCATTCTGAAAGGATAACAGACCTTAGACCGGGGTCGAATTTCCCATCCCGTCGTCCCCGGGGTATTCGTCGCGTTGCTCCTCGACCCCGCGCTATTTTCTTTGATCCCGTTGGGATCGATAATTCAATCTCCGCTCTTCAGAACTTTGATGAATGCGTCTTGCGGGATGTTCACCTTACCAAACATCTTCATCTTCTTCTTACCTTCTTTCTGTTTCTCTAACAGTTTACGCTTACGGGAGATATCACCTCCGTAACACTTAGCGGTCACGTTTTTACGCATCGCGGAGATGGATTCTCGCGCGACGATTTTTCCGCCGACTGCAGCTTGAATGGCGACGACGAAAAGGTGCGAAGGAATAACTTCCTTCAAGCGCTCAGCGAGTTTCCGACCATAGCCTTCCGCTTTATCGCGATGGACAATCGTGGAAAATGCCTCAACAGGATCGCCGGCGATGAGCATGTCCATTTTGACCATTTTCGCTTCGCGATAGCCGGCGTGCTCGTAATCCATCGATCCGTAACCTTTGGTTTGGGATTTCAGACGATCGTTGAAGTCGACGAGAATTTCTGAAAGCGGCAACACGCATGATAGCATCACGCGCATGTCATCGATGGTTTCGGTATTGGTCACTTCACCACGCTTTTCTAACACAAGCTGCATCATATCGCCGATGTATTCACCGGGAACCATGATATAGACATTCACGATAGGTTCGCGGATTTCCTGAATAACTTGGGTATCTGGAAACAAGGTAGGGTTGTCGACGATCACTTTTGTCCCATCGGTTAGATCGACGTGGTAAATGACTGATGGATAGGTCGAGATCACATCCATATCGAACTCGCGGCGAAGCCTTTCCTGAATAATTTCCATGTGCAGCAGCCCGAGGAATCCGCAGCGGAAACCGAAGCCGAGCGCGGTCGAACTCTCTTGAGAAAAGGTGAATGCGGGATCGTTGATCTGTAGTTTGCCCATTCCCATTTTCAAGGCCTCGTAATCCGATGAATCCACCGGATAGATACCAGAGAAAACCATAGGCTGAATTTCTTTGTAACCAGGCAACGCTTCCGGGCAAGGGTGAGTGGAATCGGTCATCGTATCGCCGATCTTTACCTCGCTGGCGGATTTCATGTTCGCGATGACGTATCCGACATCGCCTGCCCGCAGGATATCTCGTGCACTCATTTTCGGAGTGAACACGCCGACCTCTTTGATCTCGTATGTTTTATCTGTCGCGAAAAGTTTTACCCGCTGACCGCGTTTGACGGTTCCGGAAAACACCCGCACGTAGGAAACCACGCCGCGGTAAGTGTCGTAGAGCGAATCGAAAACCGTCGCCCGCAGAAGCTTGTCGGGATTTTCCACCGGCGCAGGAACGCGGGCGACGATGGCTTCCAAAATTTCTTCAATCCCTATCCCAGCCTTTGCCGATGCTGGAATGCAGTCTTCTGAGGGAATGCAGAGAATATCCTCAAGCTGCTTTTTGCACTTCGCTACATCCGCGGCAGGGAGATCGATTTTGTTGAGGACGGGAATGATTTTAAGATTCTGCTGCTCTGCGAGGTGAAGGTTCGCAACGGTTTGGGCTTCTACGCCCTGTGCTGCATCCACCATCAGGATTGCTCCCTCACATGCGGCTAGCGCCCGTGAAACCTCATACGAGAAATCGACGTGACCCGGCGTGTCCAGCAGGTTGAGTTTGTAGGTTTTCCCGTCCTTAGCCTTGTATTCCATCGCCACGGGGTGGGATTTGATCGTAATCCCCTTTTCCCGCTCCAGATCCATGGAGTCAAGTTGTTGGGCAGAACTTTCACGCATCGTCACCGTGCTAGTCATTTCCATCAAACGATCGGAAAGCGTCGTTTTCCCATGATCAATATGGGCGATAATGGAGAAATTTCGGGTCAGTTCAACAGACATGGAAGGTAAAATCTAGATCGCGGGGTTTTGGATTCGTCCGGAAAGACCCACGCGCGCGGGATGGATTGCACGAAACCAGAGGAATTACAGCAAAAAACATCCTCGATGTTTTAAATTTCAAATCTCTCGGACCGCGTGACTCCAGTCGCGCTAGTGAAAATATCAAGCCTCCCTCGCCATCAACTCAGCCTCTTCCTCATGGGAATGGATCTGCAAGGTCACTTGCACGCCCTCTTTCTCAGCTGCTGCTTTCAAAACACTGCGAATCGCCGAAGCCGTGAAACCATTCCGGCCGATTAGCATCGCCACGTCCTCCCGACCCAGCACCAGCTTGAATCTGAGGCGTTTCGGCCCCAACTCAGCCACTTTCAACTGCGCCTGCTCTGGCTTATCAATCAATTTTACAGCCACAAACTGTAGGAAATTCTTTAATCTATCGGTCACCGCTTGCATGAAATGAATGTTGCCCAAGTTCGCCCACACCGCAAGAGCAGAGAAGAAATCAGAAATTCTAAATTTTAAACTCTAAGCCTCAATGAAGAGACGCCCGTCAGTTTCCCTTCATTTAATTGAGAAATCTCTGTGCTCTCCGTGTCTCTTTGGTGAAAATTTTCCTTCATCTCCACATCACTCAACATTCCAGCTTTCCCCAAAAGCCTAGAATGTTATCACTCATCCACCGCTTCATGTCGTTATCGAAATCCATCACGCTAAGTCACCCATCTGGAATTACCGCCATTGTCCACCCCCTAGGCGCCACGCTCCGCAGCCTTTGCGTGCCGGATCGTGAGGATAGGATAAAAAATATCCTCGTTGGTTTCGACAATGAACAGAGCTGGTCAAAAAACGATCCACACTTCGGCTGCACGATCGGACGCTACGCAAACCGCATCGCAAACGGACAATTCACCCTCGATGGCACAGTTCATCAACTCTCCCAAAACCAAGGCAATCATCACTTGCATGGAGGCTTCAAGTCTTTCAGCAAGGTTATCTGGGAAACCGAAATCCTGTCCGATCACGCCGTTCGCTTTTCTTACTATTCCCCTTCAGGCGCAGAAGGATTCCCAGGAAACCTCGAAGTCACCGTCGATTACATCCTAGGTGAAAATTTCCTCACTTGGAAAGCCAGCGCAATTAGCGATCAAGCGACTCCCGTCAATCTCACCTACCATCCTTATTTCAATCTCACTGGAAACCCTCAGCAATCCATCCTCCACCACGAACTACAAATTGGAGCAGAAACCTATCTTCCGGTCGACCCCACACTAATCCCGACTGGAGAACTCCGCTCAGTTAGAAATTCCGGCTTCGATTTTCGAAATCCGACTCCTATCGGTGATAGCCTAACAAAAGCTGGCGTCAGCTTCGACCACACATTCGTTCTCGATTCACCGCTCGGTCAACCCAATGCCAGTTGTCATGATCCCGCGTCAGGTCGCACCATGGAACTCACCACCAACCAACCCGGCATCCAGCTTTATCTCGCCTCGCCCTTTGGCTACGAGAACTCCGCCTTCTGCCTCGAACCCCAAAAATTTCCCGATTCTCCCAACAAGCCCCACTTCCCCAACAGCATCCTTCTACCGGGAGAGAGATACGAAAATTTTATCAACCTTCATTTTCCTAAAGCTGATCCAAAGCCTCAAGCCTAGTAATTATCATACACCACCAAGCCTAGGATAACTGTTCCGATCAATCCCATCAAAATTCCAAAGATCGCTCTTCCCATGCCATATTTGCGCTTGGTGCCTAATTTCGATTTTTGTATATCTACAATTGCAACCACACTGCAAATCACCGCTAACGGAGCAATGACCAACGTAACCGAAAGCAATCCAAGGTAACCTGCTATAATTGCCCAAACCGATCTCCCCACAGGAAATAACAATCTCATTCCTGGATCCGACCCTATTGGTTTTCCAGATGGCGGTAATGGTGGTGGTGAATCATTCATAAATAACAAAAAATCAGAAGATCCTCTAAAACACAAGCCCCGCCGCTGCGAGCGCCGCATGGATTTTAAAATCCACCAACAAGCCTTCGGATTGCTTCTTAGAGAGAAAACCGCGGAGCTCTGTTAGAGGCATTTTATAAACGGCAATATCTTCACTTGCAGTTCCACCTCCTGGGTTTTCCTGAACCAAATGGGTTGCGTAAAATAAATGAGTGATTTCAGGAGTCATGCCCGCAGATGTAGGGGATGAAATGAGGAGCTCCATGCTTCCCGCCCTATACCCCGTTTCTTCCATCAACTCCCGACCCGCCGTCTCCGCTATACTCTCACCACGAAATTCCGTCTCATCACCCACCAAACCCGCAGGGATCTCAACCACCCTTTTTCCAATCGGGATACGTAATTGCTCGATCAATATAATCTCCTCCTGATCCGTAATCGCGAGAATCCCGACACAGGCATCGGAGTTGGGTCTGCGCACATAGTCCCAATGTCCCTTGCGATACAGACCGAGCCATTGGCTTTCAAAGAGAGTGATTTCATCAGACATGCATGCAGAATGAGCCATACCGTTGCAGCTTCAAAAGCTAAAATCCCTACTTCTTTGTACAAAACCATCCCTGCGGATGCCACTTTTGGGAAAGAAAGGTTGGCTAGAGGCGGTAAATGGGATTACTTACGCCTTCCGCCTGATTTCACTTCATGGATCGCCACGACTTCGATATCCCCATCACCTTCAAACACCGCGTGATTTTCACTCGGGACGCTTTTGCTGTGGCCAATTCCGCTCTAGCTGATGCGCTCGCAGAAGGCGGTGGTCGCCGGGTTCTAGTTTTCCTCGAAGACTCTGTCGCCGCTGCATGGAAAGGCCTGTCCGATCAGATCCACGGATACTTTCAAAAAACCGATCTCGATTTCCGCGGCGTCAGAATTTTTGCCGGCGGCGAAGCCTGCAAAGCAGATGAAACCCTCGTCCGTGAAGTTTGGCGTGAAATCGATATGAGCCACATCGATCGCCATTCCTACGTGCTCGCCATCGGCGGCGGCGCGTTTTTGGATGCGGTCGGCTATGCCGTCTCAACCGCCCACCGTGGCGTGCGACTCGTCCGCTTCCCCACCACCACCCTCTCCCAAGACGACAGCGGAGTAGGTGTAAAAAGCGCAATTAATGCATTTGGCAAAAAAAACTGGATAGGCTCGTTCTCTGTGCCGTTCGCTGTGATCAACGATTTTAAATTTCTCGAAAGCCAAGATCATGAATCCAGCGTCGCAGGTCTGATAGAAGCTGTGAAAGTAGCCCTCGTTAAAGATGGTGAGTTTTTTCAATGGATCGAAGCAAACGTCACCGATCTCTCCCAACTCGAACGCGAACCTTTCGAAGAATGCGTCAAACGCTCCGCTTTGCTTCACGCCCGCCACATCGCATTAGGCGGCGATCCTTTCGAAACCGGCTCTAGCAGACCTCTCGACTTTGGCCACTGGGCGGCCCACAAAATGGAGGCCCTCACCAACTATCAACTCTCCCACGCCGAAGCAGTATCGGTAGGCCTTGCGCTTGATACCATTTATTCTGAGAAAATTGGTTTTCTTGAAAAAGTAAAAGCCGAACGAATTCTACACGTCCTAATGAACCTGGGCCTGAAAACCTATCATCCGGCACTCGACTGGACCGATGCAAAAGGAAATCGACGCGTCTTGACCGGCTTGGACGAATTCCGTGAGCACCTCGGTGGTGAACTGACAGTGCTATTACTTTCAGATCTAGGCAAAGGAGTGGACGTCCATGAATTCGATCTCACTCTTCTAGAAGAAAGCATCGAGCAACTCAGAGCCATGTGGGAGCTCGCAACTCATTGAGCGTAGCTGCACCGTCTCGGTGCAGGACGGCGTGTCGCAACCAATCCTGCCCATTTAGTTGGAGCGACGATTCAAAAAACCTGCCCCGATTTCATCTCCACCTTCACCTCCAAAAAGTGAACTAATCTCGCAACAAATCTCTCTGTTTATCTTGGTTTTAATCCAGCCACGCCCAAGTTTTCGTCCTCCTAATTTCTTCACGGAATCAATTGTATACCTGGCAGATTATTTCATATCTAAAATCTACCGAAACGGCTTACCAATCTTCTTTCGCAGTCCCTTTCCGTGCTGGTTCTACCGTGCAAAAACCTTGTATTGTCGATGATGATGACATCTTTCGGCTGCCACCTGTGTTTCAGCTTTATCTGGTCCTGTATATCCACCAACATATTGATTATCTCACTGGAGATTTCCTCTCCATTGCCGAAATAAACACGGTTGGTTGGGTTGCTGTAAACAAAGACGCCCTCATAATTCGGATGATTGAATTCGGGAAGGTGGGCCAGCATGCCTGTGGCAAACACATCCGAACCATCCCTCGATCGGGTGATGGCCTTCGTGGTGTAGAAAAGATTGAGCGAATCGCCATCCAGTCGGTATCTCACATTATCGATACTCGATAGATAGCTTCTCAATTCCTCAATCGTTTCGAATCCAAATTCGTTTTGCCAACGCTTTTTATCCCATGTCATTTCATAAGTGATGCCGTGTTTCAGGAACTTATCCAGAATATCGGAGGGCAAATGTTCCAAAAACAACTTTCCATCCACCAAGGTTGTCTCGCCTCCTTTTTCGGATGGTGGCACTATGCAGTAAAAAAAACACAAATCGGGTATTCCCTTTGCGAGAGGCTGAAACGTGCCTTCCGTATGACTCATAAGGGTGAAATTATAGGGTACGACTTCCGTGCTATAACTATCTCCCTCCTTGGCTTTGAAATCGTGGCGGGCCGCAACCATGTGAAACTCCTTACAAAAAACTCTCGTTAATTTTTCAAAACCGAGCAAGTCGAGATCATATCCCCTGATTTGGACGATGCCGACATCCTTAATTCCATTTTCCAACAGAGTCAGATCCATAGAGTCAAAACTAAGATTCTGATTGGTATCAATACGGCAAACATCTGTTGTGAGGGAAGGTGTCATGATGATGGTTGGTGGTTAATGAATGAATGCTAAGAATTTGCTTTTTCAACTACCGAGGAGAATACACAGGGGAGCCGGTCTGGGAAGGGTAAATGGGAGTTGACTGCTCTTCCAAGATTTCTTCTGGAGGCAGTTTTTGGCGGATGGAATTCTTGCCTCTGAGGGTAGCTCGTTAGACTTAGCCAGAATTCCCCGCAAAATTTAAGTAACTCAACGGCTGTTTAGCAGGAGTCTGACGGATGACGTTTCGCCGTTAGGGTGCGAAATTGTCACATAAAAAGAGTCCACTGGGGTGTATCCCGCAGCTCAATCTTGCCTGACGGTTACCAATTACTACACACAACACATAAAAAGACTATTTCGCCCCCCTTATTCTCATTTCGGTCGGCGCATCTCAGCTACATGCAACTACCATCCAACGCTCGCAACTATGAAACCATCCTTTAAACACTTCATTCTAACCGGCCTCATCGCCGCACTTCTCATCCCGCAGGTCGCCACCGCGCAGACAACCATCCCTTCCGGCACCACCGGCACCGCCTTTGCCGCAACCACTCCGGGTGGCGGCAGTTGGATCCTGAATACGGGTGACACCCGCACCTTCACGAACACAACCGAGGCCGTCACCTTGGGCGGCACCACCGGCCCCTTCAACCTCACGATCGACGGCTCACTCATCGCCAACGCCGCCGCCAGCCGCGGCGTCCGCGGCGCCACCAACGTCGTCACCTACAACGTCACCGTCGGCGCTTCCGGTCTCATCCAGGCCTTCGGGGATGACGCCATTCAGGGCCGCGCCGGAACGTTCAACGTCACCAACAACGGCACCATCTATTCCGGTACCAACATCCTGTCCTCGCCGGTCACCGCCATCGTCACCGGCCAGGCCCTCGACTTCGCCAACATCACGGTCGGCGGCACCGTCATCAACAACGGCCTAATCCGCGCCGACGGCCACGACGCCGTCCGCCTCGGCAGCAATATGAACATGACCAACACCGGCACCGTGCGCACCAACGGCGTGGTCAACGACAACTCCGCCAACAACGTCTTCAACACCTCGCCCAACAACAGCGTGGTTCAGACCTTCTCCGCCAACGACGGCGTTTCCTTCGAGAACGGAGCCAACTCCTCCCTCACCAACTCCGGACTCATCACCGGCAGCCGCCACGGCACCGAGACCGATGTCAGCGCCACCAACATCGTCCTCACCAACCAGGTCGGCGGCCAGATCATCGGTCGCAACGGCTCGGGCTTCGGCTCCGACGCCACCAGCGCCACCGCCGCCAACATCACCGTCAACAACTCCGGCCTCATCCGCGGGGAATTCGCCGGGGTCGGCAACATCATCGACCGCACCGGCGCTGCCAGCTTCACACAGGACGGCGACGGTGACGGTGTGGACATCGACGGCGCGGGCACCGTCAACAACTTCGCCGGCGGCGAGATCAAGGGCACGGGCGCCAACGGCTTCGACACCGGCGGCCGCGCCAACACCGCCGACGGCATCGCGATCGGCGGTGGTATCATCAACAACTCCGGCCTTATCCAGGGTGCCGGCGTCGGCATCGTGGTCAACAACGACACCTCCGCCAGCCGCAGCGGCGTCGCCGCCACCACGATCACCAACAATGTGGGCGGCACCATCGAAGGCCAGAACGGCTACGCCATCCGCCTGGAGAACAAGCTCGGCGACACTCGCGACAACGACACCATCACCAACAATGGCACGATCATTGGCGGCGGCACCATCCCCAACCCCTCCGGGACCGTCCTCCGCCAGGATGGCTTGTTTGACCCAAACTCCACCGGCACGCTCAATGGCGTCGCTTATACCGGCACCGGCTCGGCCCGCTTCATCCGCGGCGACGGCTCCGCCATTCAAACGGGCGAGGGCAACGATGTCCTGACCAACACCGGCACGATCACCGGCAACACCGGCCGCGCCATTAACATGGAGGGCGGCAATGACACCCTGAACATCCAAGGCGGCACGGCGAGTATCACGGGCAGCATCGACGGTGGCGTCGGCACCAACACGATGAATATCGCCGCCGGCGCGGGGAACACCTTCACCTATGCGGGCACTGTCTCGAACTTCAACACCAGCGTGCAGAGCGGCACGTTCAACTACACAGGTGCTGCGGCGCTCGGCGGCAACATTACCGTGGATGGTGGCGTCTTCAAAAGCAACGGCGGCACCGTCACCGTCAATTCCGGCACTGTGAGCGGCACGAATCTCTCCGGCGTTGCACTAACCATCGGCGCAAACGTGACGCTCTCACCGGGCAACAGCCCTGGCACGCTGTCCTCTGGCAGCCAGACATGGGCCGGCGGCGGCACCTACTTGTGGGAAATCAACCGCCTCTTCGCGGACGGTGGCTTGCAAGGCAGCGACCCCGGTTGGGACTTCGGCAACATCGATGGGACGCTCGATATCACTGCGAACTCCGGGAACCGATTCAACATCACTCTCGACTCGCTAGCCCTTCTGACGTCTTGGGATAACACTCAGAACTACACCTTTAATATCGCCACAGCCTCCGGCGGCATCACTGGGTTCGACGCGTCTGACTTCCTGCTGAGCAGCAGCGCATTCGACGATCTGCATTCCCTAGGCGGAGGAACTTTCTCCATCGCGCAGACTGGCAACAACCTCCAACTCAATTTCACCGCCATCCCCGAGCCCACGACTGCCTGCATTAGCATCGTGCTCGGAGCTCTCGCGTTGTCGCGCCGCCGACGCGCTTAGCTCGGAAAAATCCGTTTCAGCAAATGCCGCAGGGGAGCGCTCCCCGGCGGCGTTTTACTTTCCTACGGCAGGCCTCAGCGACGCCTTCACCTTTCCGACGTGGCACAAATTACAAGTCTAGCATTTTACGGGGAATTACTTGCTCTTCGTATCTTTCTTCGGTTTGCAGTGCTTGGAGATTTGAGAATTGGTTGAGCACTGATTTCTTTCACGGTATTCTTTTGTGCCATGCACAGCGCCAGACACATTTTGCGAACGATCAACTACTCGGGCAGCTCCTCTCTAAGACTCATCCTTAGGGCTATATCGTTACCCATGCTCGGCGCTCTGTTGGCATCGGCTACGGCCTGGCACTTCCTTGATGGGATGCCCATTAACGGGGCGATTATTCAGTTGGTCTTTGTAGGCCTTGCTGCAGTCACCGTTCCGCACATGGCTCTGGTCGAGCGAGTCCGGCTGCGGGCTGGATGGTGAGGTAACGACCAGATCGTCGCGGGCGGGCGGCTTGCTGGACGCATCGGTAAGAAAGCGGAAGACCGGTCCGATGATGACGGACTATTTTCGTCCCCCAGACTTAATTTTTCAACCGCTCTTCCGTCCGTCCAGCACGCAGGAAACACAGAGGTCCCCGCAGACGTTGATCATGGTGCGGAAACGGTCGAGGAACCAATCGATAGGAATCAACAGCAGGCTATATTCGAGCGGCAGGCCCACCGCCGTGAACACCAGCGTCATCGTGATGAGTCCGGCGGAAGGAATGCCTGCGGCACCGACGGAGGCCGCCACGGCACAGAGGACTATCACCAGCTGGCTGTCCCACGACAGATGATATCCTAACAGCTGGGCGACAAACAGCGCCGCCATAGCTTCATAGAGCGCGGTGCCGTCGTTGTTGAAATTCGCGCCGACCAGCGCGCCCAAGTTAGCCGAGGATTCGCGGACTTTCACATTAGCGACCAAACATTCATAAGTGACCGGCATGGTTGCGGTGGAACTTGCCGTGGAAAACGCCATTGCCAGCGCATCACGGCAGCCTCTCACCAAATCGCGCGGCCTCACCCACGAGCCGAGTCTCACGCGGATCATGTAATAGCAGAATTGCAGTGTAAGTGCCAACAACACCGCCACAATCAACCAGATAAGGCTGAAAAACGAGCTGAATCCGTTGGTCGCAACCTCCTCAGCGACCACGCCCATGACGATGAGCGGAACGAATTGTACCACCCAATGGAGGATCATGATGAAGGCATCCATGAATGTCTTTAGCACTCTGACCGTCGCCTCAGGATCAGGCGAGACCTGACGCAGTGCCAGGCCTAACAATAGCGCAAGCACGATCACTCCGATCACGCTACCCCCGTCGGTGAAGGGTCCCAGTAAGCTTTTCGGCAGTTTGCCGAGGATCTGACCCACGCTGTCGACTGTGGTCGTGGACTTGGCTGCATTTCCCGCCTGTTCAAGTTCGGCGGCGTGGCGGGTCTTTTCCTGGTTCACCTGTTGTCGCTGTTCGGCGGTGACGGTACGGCGGGTTCCGGGTTGTAGCGTGTTAGCCACGGTCATACCGATGAAGATGGCGACGCAGGTGTTGGTGATGAGCAGGATGATGAGGCGTGGGGTTTTACCTTTTTCGATCTTGGCACCGGCCAAGGCGTGGGTGATGGCGAAGAATGCGATCGGAGCGGCGAGCATTTGGACGAGGCCCATCAGTGCCTTGGATGGTCCTTTGAAAACTTCAGCAGCATGAGGCCAGAACACGCCCATCAGTGCGCCCAGCACCATGCCGACCAGAGTCCTGACATAAAGCGGCAGACTCTGCCAGTGACTGAGTGGAACAGACAATATTCTCATCGATGGTGATGATTAGGACTCCGGTTGTATTTGGCAATCGGGATTAATGAATGAATGTATGAATGCTAGGAATTTGCTTTTTCGCCTAGCGAGGAGAATACACTGAAGAGCCGGTCTGGGAAGGGCAGAAGGGGGCGGAATATGTCGGAGGTCTGAATGCCTACCCCGACACATCGGGCAAGGAAGTCGAAGCTCGCCGGAAATTTACTTCTACAAACACTAAAAATCGTCAACTTGTCCGTCGTAGCCTTCTCGACCTCCAAAGCCTTGGCGACGGAGGTGGCGAAGTCGGATCACCACTCACCTCAGCCCTTTTGACATAATTCCCCCGCCCTGCTGCGGTTTTCTGCCTGCTGCGGGGTCTATTGTTGTGAGCGTCCTGCTTGTACGGTGTAGAGTGCATCACCTTGCCTCCTAGGACTCGCTAAAAAATCAGTTGCGACCCGATAAAACCAGCGGATTCTATCACGCAAATTTCAAGACCACCGCATGCTCTTCTTCGCCCTCATCACTAACTTAATCATCTTCACCGCTGCATGGGCGTTCTGCGTGAAGATTAAAAACTTTTCTCCAGTCGATGCATTCTGGGCATTCTGCATCGGCCTGACCGCCGTGTTTTTTCTCCTCACTGAAAACCCCAGCACCCAACCGCTCATCGCCGGCATCCTTATCACCGCATGGTCAGTTAGACTTGGCTACCACCTCAGCCACCGCATCGCGAAGCATCATCCATCAGAAGATTCCCGCTACCAAAAACTCCGCGAGATCTGGAACGGAAAAGTGAATTTCATGTTTCTCCTATTTTTCCTAGGCCAAGCACTCTCCGTCTTTCTCCTCGCCTTACCGTTCTATCTCATCGCCGCCGATCCATACCCTGCCTACGATCTTTTCCCCATCCTTGGCACAGTGATCGCATGCATCGGACTCATCGGTGAAACCATCGCCGATCGACAAATGTCCGCCTTCAAAGCATCCAACCCCGATCCGAAATCCATATGCCAAATCGGCCTATGGAAATTCTCTCGCCACCCAAACTACTTTTTCGAATCCATCATCTGGATCGGCTTCTTCGTCTTCGCCCTCGGATCGCCTTGGGGCTGGACCACCATTTACGCACCCGCCATCATCACTTACCTCTTACTCAAAGTCACCGGCATCCCACCCACCGAAGCCTCCGCCCTCCTCCGCAAAGGCGAAGCCTACCGCGAATACCAACGCACCACCTCACCCTTCATTCCAAGATTCAACTATCAAAGTCCAATTTCCAAAAATGAATCACTATGACCTAAGTCTCCTCTCTTCCTTGAGATTTGAATGACCTGTGAGCTATAGCGTACTCCCAAACCAACGTAGTCTATCCTCATAGCCGCAAGGCAAATTTGAAATTTTTATGAACACCAACGACCTCCTCGCCTCCGGTAAACTTCCCGATTCCGTCATCCGTCTCGGCATCCGTCATCGCCTTGCGAACACGATTGCTCCGTTCGAAAAACTCGATCCCGAGGATCGTCAAGCAAAGCTCATGGCTCACATCGCCGAGCTGAAAACCATGCCAGTCGCCATCGCTACCGACGAAGCGAACGAGCAACACTATGAGCTCCCCACCGCCTTTTTCAAACGCTGCCTCGGCCCGCACATGAAATACTCATCGGGTTACTGGGAAAAAGGTGTCGTCGACATCGCTGAGTCCGAGTCACGCATGTTAGAAATCACCTGCCAGCGCGCAGAACTTGCCAATGGTCAGCGCATCCTCGAACTCGGTTGCGGCTGGGGCTCGCTTACGCTTTGGATGGCGAAACATTATCCCGACGCAAAAATCACAGCGGTCTCTAACTCCCGCACCCAACGCGAGCACATCCTTGCAGAAGCGGCTAAACGCAACCTCCACAACGTCGAAGTCATCACCGCAAACATGATCACCTTCGAAGGTGTCGGTGAATCGGTTTTCGATCGCTGTGTCTCCGTCGAAATGTTCGAGCACATGAAAAACTACCAAATCCTACTCGAGCGCATTTCCAAATGGCTCAAGCCCGATGGTAAACTCTTCGTGCACATCTTCACCCATTGTGAAAACGCCTATCACTACGTCGTCGAAAGCGAAGATGATTGGATGGCGAAATATTTCTTCACCGGCGGCCAAATGCCATCCGATGATCTTTTGCTTTATTTCCAAGAACACCTGCGCATTGAGCAACACTGGCAAGTCAACGGCCAGCATTACCAAAAAACTTCGGAAGCCTGGCTAAAGAACATGGACGACCATAAAGACGAACTGTTCCCGCTCATCACTGAAACCTACGGTGCGGAACAGGCCGTCAGATGGTGGACCTACTGGCGCGTCTTCTACATGGCTTGCGCCGAACTCTGGGGCTACCGCCGCGGCCACGAATGGATCGTTTCCCATTACCTTTTTAGAAACTCTAAGTTTTAAACTTTAAATCTCAAATTTCAAAGAACCAACTTCTCACTCAACCCGCCGTTCCACAGCGTCTCAACGATTCGTTCCTGCGCGGTTTCCATCGCTTTTCGCTCGGAATCTTCCGTATCCTCGTGACCAGCCAAGTGCAGTAAGCCATGGATAAAGTAGCGTAAAATCTCCCGCCCAAACGGCTCACCGTATTCTTCGGCTTGGCGCTTTGCAACTTCGGTGCCGATCACGATTTCTCCATGATGAAAGGTGATCACATCGGTTGGGCCTTCGATATCCATGAAATCCATGTGAACACGTTCGCTCGTCTCATCATCCACCAAAGCCACTTCCAAAGTAGCGAGATGCTCTAGGGAGTTTCCTTCTTCCATTGATACTAGCAAAGCCATAGCCGCAGCTTCAATTCCTACATCCTCCAACGCAGTCACCCACGAAACCGGAATATCGATCGCTTCTTGATGATTTCCTATGATGATTTCCAATACCATATTTGAAAATAATTTCAGTTCACTCGCTCAGTCATTTTACTCGCACGACCATCCACAAAATCACTCTCCTTTATTGAACTATCAGGCCAATTGATCACCTTACTGCGATCCTCCGCAGGTTTCTGATAATCGATGCGACTGTGCAACATACTCCGCAGAGTGTTTGCGAAACTCTCTTTAACCAGAGCAAGTTCACCCATGGTTAGAGGACATGAATCCAATTGCCCGTCATTGATTTTCGCACGAACGAGGTCATCTACCAACGCGCGGATTTTCGCAGGTGTCGGCTTACGCAAAGTGCGTGACGCACTTTCAATTGTATCTGCCAAACAAATGATGCCGCTCTCCTTGGTGCTAGGACGCGGCCCGGAATAACGGAAATTTTTTTCCTCAACTTTCGGTAGGTCCTCCGCATTACCCAAACGCTTATCGACTTTCTCCTCCTCTTCCTTCTTCTGCTCCTGCGCCTTGCGGTAGAAATAATAGACCAAGGAATCGCCGTGATGTTCTTGGATCACCTGAATGATACGCGGGTTGAGCTTATGCTTCACAGCCAGATCAATCCCATCCTTCACATGTGCGATGATAATTAAACCACTCATCGTCGGAGTCAGTGAGTCATGCGGATTTCCCGCCTCATCGTGCTGATTCTCAATGAAATAGCTCGGTTTATTCAGTTTGCCGACATCGTGAAAATAAGCGCACACCCGACACATCGGAGCGTTCGCTCCTATCTTTTCCGCTGCCGCCTCCGCCAACGCTGCTACAACTAAGCTATGATGAAACGTGCCCGGAGCCTCAAGCTGCATCTGCTTCAGTAGCTTGTGATTCAAATCACTCAACTCCAACCAGCTGATGTCGGTCGTTAGTTCAAAAAACAACTCAAATATCGGCAATAGTCCGCTAACAACCATCGCCACTGCCAATGCTGTCGCGAATGCAATCGCGCTTCCCGTGCCTAAAATCTGCAGGCGATTCATTGATTCCATGCCGAAAACCGACATCAAATCGAGTCGTCCCAACACCAGTGCCAAAAGCACCATCACCGCCCCCACGTAAATCCCCGCACGAAGCAACTGAATCCGTTTTCTCACCTGATATACGCACAGCACCGCGGTCATTCCCGCTACCAAACTGACGATCAGGTAATTGATCACATCATTTGCTGGCACAAGCATGCTGCCAATCAAACTCACATAAATCGCACTGAAACTTCCCGCCGTGCGACCCAAAAGAATCCCGTGCAACATCGGCGCCAAGGCGCACGGAACAAATAAATATCGGTAATCTTCAGGAATCGTCCCTACATCCGCCAAACTCATCACCAGACGCACCAGTAACAGATGGCACATGATCCCGCCAAAAACCAAAATCACCCGGCTGTTATTCCGACAAATACTCGGCGCCCCAACGTGAAACATCGCCAGCGCGGTCAGCGCCAAAACAAAGCCGTAAACCATCCCTTTAAACGGAGCCGCCGCGAACGTAGAGTCAGGCGATGCATTCAGCACCATGACCGCCGTGCCGATCGCAAAAATTGAATACAGCGCGAGTTTAATTAACAAGCTAGTATCCAACACTTGGAGTGCCGCGTTCTCACTATGCACCCTCCGCTTTTTCCCGAGGGAAAAACCTTTTTTGGCGAGCTGCCAGCGCTTGATGCTATCAAGAAATCCCAAAATGTTGTTTTTTGTTATTCCGACCTCGTCTCACTCGGAAATCGTCGGCGGGCGCGAAAACTAGCCAGAAATGGCGCCATTGGCAATCTAGATTTCCGAGGCAGATTTTTGATCATTTTCGGGGAATTTCCTTATTTTAAGGATTTCTATGCCTTCATTATGGTTGATGTTTCAGGCTGATCATCTGAAGTTCCACCACTTCATGTCCCTTTCCTCTTACGCCACCGCTTCCCCAGCTCTCCAGAAAGAAGTCTCGCGCCGCCGCTCGTTCGCCATCATTTCCCACCCTGACGCTGGCAAAACCACCCTGACGGAAAAATTCCTCCTGTACGGCGGCGCCCTCCACCTCGCCGGTTCGGTCACCGCCAAGAAAAACCAACGCGCCACCACCTCCGACTGGATGGAGCTCGAAAAACAACGCGGTATCTCGGTTTCCTCTACGGTCCTCCAATTCGAATACAAGGACTGCGTCGTCAACATCCTCGACACACCCGGTCACAAAGACTTCTCCGAGGACACCTACCGAGTCCTCACCGCCGTCGATGCCGCCGTCATGGTCATCGACGCCGGTAAGGGCATCGAATCCCAAACCCGCAAACTCTTCGAAGTCTGCCGCCGCCGCGGCGTCCCAATCTTCACCTTCATGAACAAGCTCGACCGCCCCGCGCGGCCTACCCTTGACTTGCTCGACGAACTCGAAAACGTCCTCGGTATCCACGCCTTTCCCATCAACTGGCCACTCGGCGATGGTCCCCGCTTCAAGGGCGTTTACGACAGGGAAAATAAAATCGTCCACCTCTTCGAGCGCACTGCGCACGGTGCGTTCCGCGCGCCCGTGAACGTCACCGGCATCGATGATGAATCCGTGAAAAACACGGTCGACGAAATCACCTACAACCAAGTCTGCGACGAACTCGAACTCCTCGAAGGCGCGGGAGCCGACTTCGACATCAACGAAGTCCTCGCCGGAAACCTCACTCCCGTGTTTTTCGGATCGGCAGCAAACAACTTCGGCGTCCAACTCCTGTTAGACCGTTTCCTTGAACTCTCCCCACCACCCCTGCCACGCGTCAGCGAAAACCAAACCGTCCATCCCGCCTCCAAGGAATTCTCCGCCTTCGTTTTTAAAATCCAGGCAAACATGAATCCGAAACACCGGGATCGAATCGCCTTCATCCGCATCGTTTCCGGCCAGTTCGAGCGAGACATGAACGTCATCAACACCCGCACCGGAGAAACCATCCGTCTCGCAAACTCCCAACGCCTCTTCGCCCGCGATCGCGAAACCGTCGATGACGCCTACGCCGGCGATGTCGTAGGACTCGTCGGAAACTACGATCTCCTCATCGGCGATACCCTAGCCTCCTGCCCCGAAGTCAAATTCGACGAAATCCCACGCTTCGCTCCCGAGTGCTTTTCCTACCTCACCAATAAATCCACCGCGAAATACAAACGCTTCCAAAGCGGCCTTGAACAACTTCTCAAAGAAGGCGTCGCCTCCGAGTTCACTTTGCTAGATGCCGCCACCAACTCCTCCAGCGTCCTGCTCGGCGCGGTCGGGCCACTCCAATTCGAAGTTTTGCAACACCGCCTCGAAGGCGAGTACGCCGCCGAAACCCGCATCGAATCCGCAGACTGGTCAATCGCCCGCTGGCTCAAGCCCAAAGAAGGCGATCCCCTCGCCCCTGAAGCTCGTCCCGCCCTGTCCCTCGGCACCGTCCTCTCCCGAGATTCCAACGGCTGGCTCGTAGCCCTCTTCCCTCACGATTGGGCGATGAAAACCTTCATCGAAAAAAACGAAGACTGGATCATCTCCGAACAGCCGTTTCCACCCATGTAGCGGCGATCTTCGGTCGCCGTTCTTAGGATGTTCCGCCCTCTGCTCTTTTGGCTTTTTCAGAGGTGTGAAAATCCTAAAAATTCAAACCTGCTAGTTCAAGAAGGCACCATGTCTAAACCAAAGAATGTCCGTAACATTTTTGATAAGCATCAAAGTCACTAATGCGAATGCAACGGCACCGAACATACGCTCCACAATACCACTGCGACGTTTGAACATGAAAGCGTATAACGCGTAACAAAATGCGGGTATAATAACTATGCTAGTCGTTAATGAAGTATACCTGCACATACACGACGTAAGTTGTATCCAAATGAATGCAATTAAAACTGTTAACCACAAGGCAAGGACACTTGAATTACGATCTACACTAAGCTTAGACTTAGACCTTTCAGATGTCGCTACGGGTTTTTGAGCCTGCATTCTTTCTGATCCTACTCGAATTCACCAACTCATTGAAGTTTAAAGTTTAGAATTTAAATTTTCAAACCTCCACCCGATACCTCATCACCTTCGGATCGACCTCCAGACTCCACGCATCGATCCCACCTTTCATTCCAAAAGTGTTAGGCATCCCGTGTCCCCTGAACCATGCAACCTGATCTAACACATATTTGCCCGTGTGATCGTAAAGCACCACCAAGCCGGATGGTTTTTCTCTGAAAAGTTTTTCCTGAAGATCCTGCGTGAAGAATTCCGCACCTTCGATCTTCACAGCTTCGAACTCCTCGCGCGTGCGGACATCCACAAAAGTGACTTCATCTTTTCTCTGCGCCACATCGGACGGCGAGATCAGCATCGCTAAATCATGTTCATGACTGCTGAGCAAATGTGCCAACACCTCATCAGCATCCAAATCGGCGCGCTTACAAAGTTCCGCCAAAGTCTCCCCCTCATCAAACGCACAACTCTGACAACCCCCGAGATGATATTTCGCAAACAACGCCCGCCGCGCCCCAGGCATCTCCGCCATCAACTCTCCCATTTTTATATTTTTATTCATCGTAATTTCCTCCCCTCACCGCTTCTCAATCGCCACGATCGTCACATCGTCCATCTGTGCACCCTCACCTGTAAATTTTTCAACCGCTTCCTGCACGCGTTTCACCACCACCTCAGCACCGAGTATTGCCGATGCACTGAATGCATCTGCCAAGCGTTCCATGCCAAATTCCTCTTCATCTGCATTCATTGCCTCCTTCACACCATCGGTAAAAAATAATACGCAATCGCCAGATTCCATTTCCACTATGCAGTCCTCGGTCACACGTTCAAAAACTTCTCCTTGATCAATCCCAAGTGCCAAGCCTCGTGGGCGAAGCACCTCTACCGTTCCCGTCGCTTTACGGAAAACCAGAGCCGGATCATGTCCCGCTCTGGCAAAAACCATCCGCCCCGTTTCCGGATCTAACACTCCGTAGTTCATACTGATAAACATGTCCTCACGGATATCGGGAAACAGATATCGGTTCACCGTAGCCAGTACTTTACTTGGCGATTCATGACTCAATGCCACCGCTCTCAACAAACTCCGGCACATCGCCATCAACAAACCCGCCGCCACACCTTTACCTGAAACATCCGCCACCACCACACCGAGTTTCCCATCAATCAGTTCAATGTAATCGTAGTAGTCTCCACTGATAATCCGCGCTGCCACATTCACCCCGTGAATCCGAAACCCTTTCACCTTCGGATCATCCTGCGGCAATAACACCCGCTGCACTTCACGCGCATTGTGCAACTCACCCTCGATCGCCTTCTTCGCATTCGCATCCCGATGAATCCGCGCATTCCCAATCGCAAAAGCCGATTGCTCAGAAATTGAACGGAACACCGCAAAATCATTCACCGTAAAATCCCCTTCGCTTTTCAGCTTCGCAATCGCCAACACCCCAATCTCCTGCCCCGCGTAGCGCAATGGTGAAATCATCACCGCCACATTCGGCACCTCTTGCCGCACATACATCCCCAACACCCCATGCGCACACAAATCCTCGATATGCATCGCTTCAGCCGCTCCAAACGCCCGACCTAGCAGGCCATCCCCCATTTTAATTCTATCCAAATTCAAATGACTCGCCACCACCCGCCCATCCACTTTGGCATCGGCCAAAATCTTTTCTGACAAACGAATCAACGGCGGGCATTCTTCTGAAACATAAGCTGGAACCAAAAAATTCGCATCGCCTGTGGGATAGTAAATCGCCCCACCTGTCGCACCGACCACGTCCACTATGCCTTCCACAATGGTTCGCGACAAAGCACCATCGGTCGGTTCCTCACCAATTGCAATCCCCAGATCATGCAGGAAATGAAACATCCGCTCCTCCTCACCTGAGAGTGCTTTTAAAACCTGTTTGAGACGTTTCGCACGACTGCGTTGGTTAATCAAAGCCAACACCAACGCAACCGCCAGCAAAGAAGAAACCCCCACCAATGCCAGGCACAAATAGTGGATGATATCCATTAGCTAGATTGCCCGGTTTTCTCCGTCAGCTCATCCTCTAACAACTTCACCACCCCGGAAAATTTCTTCTCATTACTAGCGTTCGCCCGTGATAAAATCTCGTGTGCCTCCAACACATGTTTGGTATGCATCACGGTCCCAGCCTTCGTTCCCGCCACTTTCAGCTTCAGCAAATCTCGCACTTTGCTTTCCAAGCCATTCCACTCCGCATCTTGCGGATTGATCTCCATTAAAAAATCCAATCCCAAATCCTCCAACGAATTGCAACTCTTCTCACTTGCAGCTGTCACTTGCAGCTTTCCACCGTATTCTGTAATCCTCGCAGCCATCCCCGCCAGAGTCCCCATGAAAGTCGAGTCCATTCCGGAACACTCTTCCAAATCAATCACCAACCGCACCACTCCGGCCCGAATCCTCGCGTCGCCAAACTCTTTCACAGCCAAACTGTTCAGAAAGGAACCCTTGCCTTCACAGCGTATCCAGCTGAATCCCTCAAATTTTCCGACTTTTATTGATGAATCTTTAGACACAAACTCAGTGCCGATGTTCAACGGCCATTGGCGAAAACTTAATGATGGCTTTCCAAACGGTCAAACTATTCCGTCACATAAGATTTCTTAAAAATACAATCCGTCCAAATCTCATGAAATCCCGCTACCTCATCCTAATTCCCCTTATCCTGCTCGCGATACTCCTCATCCCCATGATGATCGTCCGCAACAAGACCGCAAAAATCCTCTCAGATAGCCCAAAAAATCCGCAGAACGAGCAAGCTCAGCCTCCAACCAGCCTTCAGCCGGAACCCGCACCCGCCTACACCACCGCCCCAGCTTCACCCGACGGAATCGGTAAAATCTTCATGGGCCGGGAAATTGCACAAGTCATGGGACATCCGGGAATCGGCTGGCTCGAACGAACCGATCGCGAAAAAGAAGAAGGCCCATCCAAAGCCATTGCCCTCCTCGATCTCGCTCCCGATGCAATCATCGCCGATATCGGCGCAGGCTCCGGATACTACAGCTTCCGCATCGCCCCTCTCATCCCCAAAGGCAAAGTCATCGCCGTCGATATCCAACAAGAAATGCTCGATTACCTCAAAACCGAGGCCGCCAAACGTGAAATCACCAACGTCCAACCCCACCTCGGAACTATTGATTCAATCAAGCTCCCCGAAAACTCCATCGATGCAGTCCTCTTCGTCGATGCCTACCACGAGTTCTCCCACCCCGCTGAAATGCTCCAATCTATCCACACCGCCCTCAAACTCGGCGGAAAAATCTACCTCCTCGAATTCCGCGCCGAGGACACCCGAGTCCCTATCAAGCGACTCCACAAAATGTCCGCCGCTCAAGCCACCAAAGAATTCGAAGCCCTCGGCTTCACCTTCGTCGAAAACAAACCCGACCTCCCTTGGCAACATTTCTTGGTTTTTAAAAAGTAGTATTCAAAAGGTAGGGTCGACTCGTACACCCCGATATGTCGGGGCCGAGTCGACCGAAACTAAAAATCTATCAGCCACTAAACTTGTCCCAACCATCCACAATTACCGCCTCAGAAGCATGGTTCCGCGCATCGGAGGCCATTGGCGATATCATGGAAATTCGCTACGGACGAATAACCAATGGAGATGTGCAATGGTTTAATATCTCACACTGCGAATGTGACGGAATCGGCGGCTTCGCAAGCCTGCTGCGCGAACAAGGCAAGGCAATCCCTAAACTCCCCGAATCCCTACATCCCTGTCGTGGCATTTTTCTTCCTCTATGGAATCTTCTGCGCAACCGCGATAACGTTGACTTGGCTATGCGCAGCGATTGGCTACCTGCATCTCCAACTGACAAAAACACTGCTGAAGAAATCGCCTGGCATCTTTTCACGAAAGACGAGACCCAATCTATCCTCAAAAATTGCCGCAGCCAAAACGTCACCGTAAACAGCCAACTGCTGCATTGTCTCGATCAATCAATACGCGCCGAGATCAGCCGTCCTGAGAAAAAAATCACGTGGGTCGTTCCGGTGAATCTTCGTGGCGATATCCGTTACGCCGATGACACCCAGAACCACGTCAGTTGCGTGGAAGTATATATCGCGGCAACCGACACACCCCAAAGCATCCAACACCAAATCCACCTACGTTTGAAACGAGGCGAACATCGCGCTAATTTTCTACTCCTTACGATCGGCGGCATTCTCAGCCACCAAGCCAAAATTAATTTCCTAACCAAAGACCGAGCGAAACCCGCCGGCAACATCGGATCATTCTCCAACCTCGGTGTTTGGAATCTCGATAAGAAAATAACCGATGAAGATGGATGGATCTTCTGCCCACCCATCGTCACCGGACAACGACTCGGTGCGGGCTGCGTCTCCTTCAACGGCCGACTCGGCATCGCCACCCAAGGAAATTCTCCTTCCGAGCGCATGCGACGTTGGGTTGAGAATATTCAATCCCTTACGCATGGCGCGTCGTAAAAAACTGCTCCATCCGATGATTCAAATCATCATAGAAACGTTTTTTGATATTCTCCAACGCCGCGCGCTTATCGGTTTCGTTATGCTTGATGTGCTCTTCTTCCAAACGCATTTTCTCTGCAAATGAGCGCTCCATCTCGATGAGTGAATCAAGAAACTCACGCGCCGCACGAGTGTGCTCAACGCCATCGACGAGGGCGTGTTCGAGTTGAGGATTCCGCGTCACCGCAATGAGATTTCCGGAAGTCAGTTGCTCCATATAACGTCCGCGCGTTTGGCGGAAAGCTTTATGCTCGGAGTCAAAAGTGATTTCATCGCGATCCACCAAGGTATCGTATGGACCCGGTTTGGTGAAAAATTTTACGATGAGCGGAATTGTATCCACCAACATGAACAACATGGTCAAAACAATCCAAGTGTAGAAAGCAAACTTTCCACCTTCGTTGCCTGCCTGGAATAGTTCATCCAGCGCAAGTGACTGAGTGAGGATGTCTTTCCGCGGTTCAGCGCGCATTGCACCGAGGCGATCCAACTCTTCTTTCACGACCGCAGAGAGCTCGCCCTGAGTGCCTTCAAGTTCAACAAGCTGTGAGTCAATTTGTTTTTTGATCGTATCACGCAATGAATTTTGCTGACCAACAAACTGTCCAGCTTGATCTTCTTCCACTTTCTTTTTGAGCGTTGCCACACGATCGGCTTCCGCTTGGTTCGCGAGTTTAATTTCCGCGATACGGGTTTCAAATAACGTAATCGCACTCGCTTCAGCTTGGCGGGCTTGAGTTTGCAGCGACGCTTTCTCTGCGGTTAAATGTTCTAACAGACTACCGACGCGTTTGGTTTCCACACGACGCGGTTCAAGCTGATCCGCACGAATCGAACGAGCCCGCGGACCTTCACCGGAAAGCCCGGAGCGCTCACCACTGAGTTCACGTTCGAACTCCGATTGCCAAAATGTCAGCTCGGCCTGAAGCGTGGCGTATTGAGGGGTGAGCTCGGTGATTTGTTGATCAATCGCAACCAAGCGGGTGGTGAAAGGCGCGGTGGCTTCCTCGGTCGCAGCTTTGAGTTCGGTTTGCTGCGCGGATGTCAGGCCCGGGATGGCCGATCCCGCATCCTGATTTTCCTGAAGGATGAATTTCGCTTGGAACGATTCATTCCAACGCTCGCGTTGCGCGGTGAGCGCCGCTTCGAGAGTAGTGATGCGCGAGCGGACTTTTTGTTTTTCCCCATCAAAACCCGAACGCACGACTTCGATCTCAGCCGCACGATCTTTTTCGATCACCGATGAAATCGTATCGCGGAAAAGCAGCAGTACGAGTGGGTGCGCAATGGTGATACCCATCAGCACCGCGACGACCAGACGAAGAGAGAACTGCGTGAGTTTTCGGAAAATGGAAAGGTAAGGTCGGTATCCCGCAAGCAAGGCGCGGTCGATCGTGAGAATGATGAATGCCCAAACTCCAGCCACAGGATATATCACTTTCGGGTCATTTGAGATCGTCGAGAGCGCATAGGCACAGGCGATGAAGGCGAAAGCGCAAGGCACCAAAACAGTGGCACCAAAGGCGACGTATTTGCGTTGCTCCCAATTCGGGCAACGTTCGAGGGTTTCAGTCCCGGCTCCAGAGAGCCAAAAGAACGCGCGTTTGATGGAAAACATGGCAGTAGGTCTACTCTGTGGATCTTGCAGCTATTTCGTAAAATGTGAAAAACTTTTAAATCGCCTCTCTTTTCCGCTGCAGGAAAAGATCGATCCCATCAACGAGAGCGATCCAACTCGCTTCGATCACGCTGCCGGAAACACCGACGGTGCCCCAGGTTTGATCTCCGTGGGAGGAAACGATGAGCACGCGGGTTTTCGCGGCGGTGGTGTCTTGGCTGTCGAGGATGCGGACCTTGTAATCGATCAAGGAAACCTCTGCGATTTCCGGATAAAACGGCAGCAAAGCTTTGCGCAAGGCCAGGTCGAGCGCGTTCACCACACCATTGCCCTCGGCAACTGTCAGCTCTTTCTCGCCGTTCACGCTGAGTTTCACCGTCGCTTCGCAAACCGGCGCATGACCATCGCGATACTGACGGAAACTGACGTGATACTCGTTGGCTTGGAAATGTTTCTGATATTTTCCAAGCTCCCGGCGAATCAGCAGCTCAAGCGATCCACCCGCCGCTTCAAAGGAATATCCCTCGTGCTCCAGTTCTTTCACCTTGGTAAGAATCGCCGACGCCTCCTTCGCACCCTTTTCAATCGGCATGCCCATTTGCTCGGCTTTAAGAAGAATGTTCGATTGCCCGCTTAGCTCGGAAACCAGAATCGTCTGTTCATTTCCTACACTCGCCGGAACAATGTGCTCATAGCTGCGCGCGAGTTTCTGCACAGCGTTCACGTGCATCCCACCTTTGTGCGCGAAGGCGGTCCGACCTACAAACGGAGCTCTGACGAAATGAGGATTATTCGATACGTCATCTACGAAAAACGAGAGATCACGCAATTCTTCCAAACGCGGCACGACCTCGATTCCCATTTTTAACTGAAGGATAGGAATGACCGATGTGAGGTTACAATTTCCCGTGCGCTCACCGTAGCCGTTGATCGTGCCCTGCACTTGGATCGCACCGGCATCCACCGCAGCAATCGCATTCGCCACAGCGAGTTCGCAGTCATTGTGGGTGTGAATCCCTATCGGCGTTTCCGGCAAAAACGCGCGGACTGCTGCGCAAATTTCCATAACCTCCTTCGGCAAAGTCCCGCCGTTAGTATCACACAACACCAAACACGCCGCACCGCCTTCAGCCGCCGCCTTCAATGTCGCCAACGCATGCGCGGGAGAATCTTTGTATCCATCGAAAAAATGCTCCGCATCATAAATCACCTCGCGACCATTCTTCACGAGAAACGCAACCGTCTCGCGAATCATCGCTTGGTTCTCTTCCACGGTCGTCCGCAAAATTTCCGTGACTTGCATCTCCCAGCTCTTTCCAAAAATCGTGACCACAGGCGTTTCTGCCTCAATCAACAACCTCACCTGCGCATCTTCCTCCACTTTGACATTCGCGCGTCGGGTCGATCCGAACGCCGCAAGCTTCGCATGCTTCAAATCCAACTTCTTCGCCTCTTGGAAAAACTCGACGTCTTTCGGATTCGAGCCCGGCCAGCCGCCTTCTATATAGTCCACACCGAAATGATCCAAATGCCTGGCAATACGGAGTTTATCCAATCCGGAAAGCTGGAAGCCCTCACCTTGGGTTCCATCGCGCAAAGTCGTGTCGTAGATGTAAACAGGTTTCATATAGCTGCTGCGGGGCGCGCAGGCTAGACCTCACATTCAGCGGGCGCAAGGCAGAAGACCACTCCACCTTTATTTCTTTAAACTAACCCAGCAGCTTCGTTGACAACTTACATCTCTTGTCTACATTCCTGCTTCCTCAGCCCTGACCATGTCTGAATCTTCTCAAAACTCCCAAGAATTCGCCTTCCATTGCCCAAAATGCAATGGACGCATCGTCATACCATTCAATCTCCCTCCCACCACAGGACCTTGCCCACACTGCCAAACCACAATCACTTCGCCAGATACTGCCATTAATACGACAGTTCTCGACGTAGATCTCGAACCGATAGTGGAAATCCCTCCTGCTCCCACTCCCGTTGCAGTTCCCGCTCCCGCTCCCGTTCCCGTTCCTGCTCCTGCTCCTCTGCCTGAGCGTCCAGTACCAGCTCCCACCGTACCTTTGGCCACCTATGAAGCGCCCGAGGAACTCAAAAACAAAGAGGCTGCTGTGGAACAGGTTAAATCAGGAAAAAAATCCAATCCTGTTGGTCTCATTCTTGTATTATTATTGATCATAGGAGCTTTGGGTGGAGGAGGATATTTTGTGATGGATATGCTGAAACCCAAAAATGATTCCACTGGAACTGGAGTAGGCAATAA
This sequence comes from Akkermansiaceae bacterium, assembly GCA_031431855.1. Lineage (GTDB taxonomy): Bacteria > Verrucomicrobiota > Verrucomicrobiia > Verrucomicrobiales > Akkermansiaceae > Luteolibacter. Next base: position 35,258 of record JANPEG010000059.1, read on the forward strand.
ACCTACCAAACCGATCGTAAAACAACCTGCTAAACCAATCGCCAATCCAACGCTCGAGAAATATCTCACTGCCACCAGCTTGGATGAAAAATTAAATTATGTTCACAACGCCGAACAGCTTCGACCAAAAATAGAAGCTTTTTATAAAGATAACTCCATCAACGAAGGGGATACTCTGGCTAGCGCATTTTCCATGGTGCCACTTCCTGAGAACGAAAGCAAAAAAGGCTTCATCCTACTGAACTACAATCAGGCTACTCCTAACACAACTGGTCAACAAACCAGAATCCTAGCGTTCCTGAGAGAAACCGAACAAGGCGTGAAACTTGATTGGGAAGTTTTTGCCCAAACCAGATACCGCACGTTCAGCAATTTCATCAAAAATCCAATCGCAGGAAAATCCGAAGTGTTTCGCGTGATCGTCACGAAAGACTCAACCACCAAAACTCCTGGTTACCTATTCTCGGATCCAGCCCATCAAACTGACTCCGTCCAAATTACTCCCGATCCGAAATCACGCGCTAGGCAAGAACTCGATAGCTTACTCTTGGATAGCGTCCGCAGTTCTGGCCCAGCGAAATACTCCGCCACCATCGAACTTACCTGGGCAGGCGATCCCAAAAAACCTCAGCTCCAAATCAAACGCTTTATCTGTTGGGAATTCCTAGGCCTCGGCGGAAAAGAAATTGCTGAAATCCCGCCATCAAAATAGGCATTTCGAAATCAAATTATGATTTCGCAGAATCCTTCCACGATTGCCGCCATCGCCTCCCCGATGGGTGTGGGCGCAATTTCTCTCATCCGTATCTCCGGCCCTGAAGCTTTTCGGATCGCAGATGTTTGCTCGGGCGGAATAGCTTCGTCCACCATGCCACGTCTCGCACGTCGCTGTAAAATTCGCGATGCCGCAGGTGCCGTCATCGATGATGGATTACTAACCGTTTTTCTCGGACCAAACTCTTTCACTGGCGAGGACACAGTAGAATTCGCAGGTCACGGCGGCATTCTCGTCACCCGCGAAGTGCTCGCACGTTTCCTCGAATGCGGTGCCACCCACGCGTCACCGGGAGAATTTTCTCAACGCGCCTTCCTCAACGGAAAACTCGACCTCACCCAAGCCGAGGGGATCATGGATCTCATTTCCGCACAAACCCGCCTCGCGATCCGCGCCGCCCATTCCCAACTCGAAGGCACTCTCGGGAAGCGCACCACCGCCGCCCGCGACGAACTGTTAGATGTCCTCGCCCACCTCGAAGCATGGATCGACTTTCCAGACGAAGACATCGACCCACAAACCACCCTCCAAATCCGCGCAAGAATCGAAACCATCCTCGCCACCATCGATTCCCTCCTCGCCACCGCCGATCAAGGTCGTGTCCTTCGCGAAGGCGTCCGCACGGTCATTTTCGGCGAACCCAATGTCGGCAAATCTTCCCTGCTCAATCGCTTGCTAGGATTTGAACGCGCCATCGTTTCCGACATCGCCGGAACCACGCGCGATACGATCGAGGAAATCATCAACCTCCACGACATCCCGCTCCGCCTCGTCGATACCGCCGGCGTGCGCGAATCCGATGACCTCATCGAAACCCAAGGCATCCAACGCACCGTCCGCCAGATCGAATCCGCCGATCTCCTGTTAGAAGTCGCCGATGCCTCACAACCCCGCCCCGAACGCGCCGTTTATCCTTCCAACCATGCCACCCACCTCCTCGTCCTCAACAAATCCGATCTCGGCGAACATCCTTCATGGAAAAACCTCGATGCCATCCGCATCTCCTGTTTGAAAGACGACGGCTTCAACCAACTCTCCGAAAAAATCCGCACCGCCCTCCATTTCACCGAAGCCGATTTCGGCGAACACGCGGTCGCTATCAACGCCCGCCACCAAGCTTCCCTCAAACTCGCCCACACCAGCCTCCACGCCGCCCTCAACCTCCTCACCGAACACGCCACCAACCCCGAACTAGCCGCCATCGACCTAAGAGAAGCCCTAGACGCCCTCGGCGAAATCCCCGGCAAAGTGGATACGGAAGATCTGCTGGGCGTGATCTTCTCAAGCTTCTGTATTGGAAAGTAATCAACATAGGTCCCATAGGACCTATATGACCTATTACTCCAAATGAATCTCCCTCATTTTGATGTTTAAAGTTTAAAACTTAGAGTTTCTAATCCCCCCGCATGCCTTCAAACCCAACCCAACCCGGAAAACTCCTCGCCGCGAACCGTGGTGAAATCGCCATCCGTATTTTCCGTGCCGCCACCGAACTCGGCCTCCGCACGGTTTCGATTTTCGCCGAGGAAGATCGCTTCTCCATCCATCGCTTCAAAGCAGACGAAGCTTACCAACTCGATTCCTCGAAAGGCCCGGTCGGCGCTTATTTGGATTACGAAGGCATCGTCAAACTCGCGAAATCCAAAGGCGTCACCATGATCCATCCAGGTTACGGCTTCCTTTCCGAAAACCCAAATTTCGCCCGCGCCTGCGCCCGCGAAGGCATCACGTTCATCGGCCCATCACCTGAGTTGTTAGAAAACATGGGCGATAAAACCGCCGCCCGTGCACTCGCCCATAAGTTCAATGTCCCCACCCTCCCCGGCAC
>JANPEG010000060.1:0-12814 GCA_031431855.1 Akkermansiaceae bacterium
GCCAATCACATGGGCATTTTCCATGCCTCAGCCAAAACCACCCGCGGCTGCCTCAGCACCGACGATGGTTGGGTCGGAGCAACCCTCTTGGCCGCTGCCAAAACCGGGAAACTCGAAACCGTCTTTGTCGAGGCCTTCCGCCATGATGATCCCGCCCTGCAGCCGCTCCGCGATCTAGAACCCGGCCACGGAGTCGACACCACCGACGGCCGCAGCTACACGCAAGTAATCGTCGATGGACTGGTCGAGGTGGCGCACAGGTTGAACAACCTGAAAGCACGCGGGATTTTGTAATGGTAGGGTCGCCACGCCGCTGGCGACCCAAATCAAAAATCTTAACGCGCTATCCATCTAGCGGGCGTGAGACCTCCCTTCAACGACCATCCTCTTGAATCCACGGTCAACCCCGACTTGTCGGGGTTGACCCTACCCTTTTTGAAACATGGTCAAAAATCGCCCATGGAATTTCCGAACTTGGGCAAAAATAGCCCAACTGAGCCATGTTGACTGAAAATTTAGAGTTTCAGAAACAAATTTCTGGCTTAGGTTCTCTTTAAGTAAAGAAACACGCATTTCTATGCGTTAACTTAGTCCACCAACCTGAACCCACCTTTTCACACCATGAAAAACATCATTCTAGCTCTCGCTCTCACCGCTGGTATTTCCCACGCCCAGAACAATGAGTATATCTCGATCAAAAACGAAGTCCGCCAATCGATTGCGCGCGGCAATGCTTGGCTTGCTGCGCAACAGAAAGAAAAAGGTTTTTGGGACGACGGCGGTATCCCTGCTTTCACCGCCCTTGCACTCACCGCCGCTGTGCGCGATCCGAGTCTTGAGCTTCCTGCCGATGGCAAACTTCCCGATAACTTGAAAAAAGGTTTCGATTGGCTTCTTGCTCAACAAAAAGAAGATGGCGGAATCTACAACCGTGGCTTGAAAGTTTACAACACCGCCACCTCCGTCACCGCGCTCAGTGCGACTGGACGTAAAGAATTCGAAGCTGCCATCGTCAAAGCCCGCCGCCAGCTCATTGGCAGCCAGTGGGACATCGGCGAAAAAGGAAAAACCGATAATACCAACGACGGCGGTATCGGTTACGGTTCAAAAGACGATCACACCGATATGTCCAACACCTACCTCGCCATCGAGGCCATTTCCCTTACTGATAAAATCATCGAGGACGGCAATTACGCTGATGAACCCAAACTCAACTGGGACGCAGCCCTGACTTTCCTTTCCCGCAGCCAAAACCTCACCGCTACCAATGATCAAAAATGGGCGTCGGACGATGCGAAAAACAAAGGTGGTTTCGTCTACACCCCAGGCAGCTCGAAAGCTGGTGAAGACGTCACAGCCGATGGTAAAGTCGCCCTCCGCTCCTACGGGTCGATCTCCTACGCCGGATTGCTTTCACTGATCTACGCGAAACTTGAACCCAACGACCCACGCGTCGTCGCTGTGAAAGAATGGCTCGGTAAAAATTATACAGTAAACGAAAACCCTAACATGGGTGCCGAAGGCCTTTACTACTACTATCAAGCCATGGCCAAGGCCCTCAACGCCGCCGGCATCGATAAACTCAAACTCGCCGATGGCAAAGAAGCCGACTGGCGCAAAGACCTCGCTGGCAAACTCCTCTCCTCACAACGCGAAAACGGCTCATGGGTCAACGACAACGGCCGCTGGATGGAATCCAACCCCGTGCTGGTGACAGCTTATACGGTGATGGCGCTTGAGGAGATTTATCATTCGATCCCATAAAAAGGTAGGGTCGCCGCGCCGCCGGCGACCCAAATTAGAAATATCAACGCGCGTTTTATCTAGCGGAATCGTGACCTTCCTAAACGCCTTCCATCTTCAATTCTACGGTCAACACGGCGTGTTGACCCTACCTTTTTGGTAAGGTAGGGTCGCGGCGCCGCCCGCGACCCAAATTAAAAATATCAACGCGCGATTTTTCTAACGGACGTAAAACCTTCCTCAACGCCAACCCTCTTCAGAATCACGGTCAACACGGCGTGTTTTGACCCTACCCGTGTTGACCTACCCCCCAATCCCCCCCTATGAACAAACCCATCGGAAGAAAATATCGTCCTCATGAGATCCCTGCACACGTCACGCCTAATCCGGAGGGCGAGGTCTTCTACATCACCATCGGCTGCGCGGAGCGTGGAACCATCCAACCCACCACCGATCCCGTCTGGTCATCCATTCTTGAAACCTTGCTGCTTCGCGAAGCCCATGGCGAAATTCATATCCGACTCATTCTCGCCATGCCCGATCATCTTCATGGCCTGTTCTCGTTCCCCGGATCCAAACCCATGAAACAAGTCATCCGGGATTTTAAATCATGGATCTCATTCAACCGTAAGCGCCCAACAGAACCGCTCTTGTAGAGATGCCAGAGATTAGTGTATCTCTGGTGGTTATGCTATTTTGCTCTGGCGCATTTGTTGCAGCCATGCAGATGGCAGGAGTTGATCGATTTGCTCCGCACTTGGGGATGGTTGGTGCATGAGTTTCTCAAAGACCCACTCGAAGTAGGCGTAGGGATCTGCGCTACGGCTCCGGATTTGTTCAACGAAGGTGTAAATGACAGCACTGCGCCAACCGGTGTCTTTGCCGCCAACAAACATCCAGTTCTTGTGTCCGAGCTTGGTGGGACGTATCGCGTTTTCCACGGCGTTGTTGTCAAATTCGAGTTGTCCGTTTTCAAAACACGCGGCGAGCTGCGGCCACTCGTTCTGAGCATAATGGAGCGCCTTGCCCAAGGGGCTCTTGGGGGTGATGCGGCGGCGCAGGATGAGGTGTTGGGTGACTCGAATGAGATGTTGGTAAATGCGAAGCGACCATCGTCGCCGCACTCGTTCTCGGAGTTCTGGCGTTGCGTTGCGTTCCCGCAGCTTAGCTTCAAGCCGATAGATTTTTCCGATTTGTAAAAGCACCCATGCGCTGATGCGAGGTTGGTCGTCTTTGGCTTCTACGAATTTTCTGCGGATGTGAGCCAGGCAGCTCACTGGGGTGATTTTTAGTTTTGGGTATTTTGTAACGAAGGTCTGATAGGCGCTAAACCCATCACTTTGTAAGTGACCGTTAAATGATCCATGGAGTGGTTCACGTGTGTCGATGAGGATATTTTCAAGGCAATCGTGCGCGCGGCTGTTGTGCCAATCGAAAAGGACTCCGTGCTCGGGGTGATGGTATGCCCAGAGATAACCTTGGGTGGTTTTGCCTTTGCCAGGATCGAGACAGCGGATGGGTGTTTCATCCACTTTCAAATACTTGCTCGCACGCATGAGTTCGGCGATTCGTTCGTGAAGTGGTCGCATCATTTCGGCGAGGTGGTTGTGCCACGAACACATCAAATCTCGGCGCAACTCAATGCCGTGGGTGGCGCGCAATCTCCACTCCAAGCGGTAGAAGGGTTGGTGGTAGCAAAACTTTTCGGTAAGCAAATAGGCGCCGAGCGATGGGGTGAGCACGCTACCGGGCAGCAGGCAGGGTTCGAGCGGAGGGGTTATGGGCGCTCCATCCAGATCACCACGTTTGACATGGGTTTGTCGGCGGATGATTTCACGGATGAAGCTTTGTGGATGGATGTGAAGACGTTCACTGACTTCCTCGCCAAGGAGCCGGTATTGTTCCGGTGCGGCGAGAACTTCCGAAGCTGTCACGATGCGCTCGATAGTTGGCAGGCTTTTGAGTGAGTCGGATAGCTTGCTCACACGTCGGGCGCGGGCCGGTTTTGCTTCAGGTTCAACCACCGCTCCGAGGTCTTCTGCGGGTGCGGTGGCGACGGGCTTTTTTGCATCATCCTCCAGCAAGGCCAGCAAGAGCTGGTTGGTATCCATCTGCTCACTCTTCGGTCCGTAGAGCCGCTTGAGCAACTCTGCGACGAGGGCTTTTTGCTGTGCGAGTTCGGTTTCTAACGAAGTAACTTTTTCAACAAGCAAACGGTTTTGCTCGATGAGTTTTTGATTCAACTCAACGAGCTCAGCAATTTGTTGTTCCTGCGTTTTGATGATTTTCTAACAAGCAATAGGCGTGCCATTTCAACAGATAAAATACGAAATTTATCGTGGTTCATACCACGGTCGCTTCATGCCATCGCGCAGATCAACTCCATCCGTGAGCATGGCTAGTGCGGTGGGATTGATGGTGATTTTTTCACGCCCTCCTTGGATGTCTTGTGGCCATCTAAAGGTGCCTTTTTCAAGTCGCTTCGCCACCACCCAATAACCGCTGCCATCGAAGTAGAGGATTTTAATCAGGTTACGACAGCGGTTGGTAAACAAGAATGCTGCGCCGCTGCTGGGATCTACTTGGATCGTGTTGCGTGCTGCTGCGGCTAATCCATCGAAGGACTTGCGCATATCACAGGGCTTGAGCGCGACGTAGACTTTGAGACTGCCGTTAAAAGTAAGCATAACGTGCGAGGATTAGCTGAGGGTTTTGAGTAAATCGGCGAGCAGACCTAGTTGGCTCGACGAGGATACGTGAACAATGACGCCGCTGGGTAATTCAAGCTTGAGGGAAGCGTCCGTGCGAGGCGCACCGAACTCGGCGATGATAAATTGCTGCGTATCATCGCTTTCGCAGTGAGGGTCGCGTGATGCGGAGCGGTTCGCTTTGGCAATCCACGAAGCAAAAGTCGGATATTTTACTCCGCAATGCTCGGCAAATGCCGCCGCACTCATGCCACTTTGTTCGTAGGCCGCAATCACCTCCACTTTGTAGGTCTTCGTGTATCGCGTGCGCCCTACGCGATCGCTCTTCACTAACACGCCTAATGTTGTCTCTTGTATAGATGTCATAGAATCCAAATCTATGGCATCTATGCTGTCCTTGAATAGAGGGGTTCTGTTGGGCGCTTACCGCGCGATCGTCTTAAAAGACGTGTAACCTTCCTCAACGCCAACCCTTTCAGAATTACGGTCAACAACGGCGTGTTGACCCTACCACACAAAAAAAGCGAACCTCAACGGCTCGCATTTTCTCTTTCAAAAATCTAACACTCTTACCGCCGACGACGCAGAAGCGCTAACACTCCCAACGAGGATAAGAGAAATGTCGAGGGCTCGGGGATGACCGTAATGTGTGTAGTTACTAGGCTGCCGTTTACTACGGGACCGCCAAAATTAGTCTCCAAAAACGATCTGGACACATTTGAAGGATCTGATGGCAAAGTTAAAGTAGGAGATACGTATACGCCAAATTTACTACCGGTTGTAATTACTCCATCAGCTTGATTGATGAATAGTATGCCTAAAGAATCCCCCGCATCGATACCTGAACCATAAGTAATACTGGGAGTCACGGCATTCCCCGTACCAGCCTCGCCAAATGATAAAATATTGGGCGTAGATACACCCAGAATAACTTTATCGCCAAAATCAAAGGTCGACCCAACGTTAAGATCATTGCCGACAAGAGATGTGGTCAAACCGGGCATATCGGTAACGATGCCGCCCTTACTTACAAACAAGTATACCGCCATCCCATCAGCTAGAGTGTTTCCAGGACCAACGCTATCAACGTAGATCTTTCCAAAATCCCAGTTTAAAACAGATGCGCCTCTGGAAAGCGACACGCTGAGAGCTGCTATGAGCAGCACTTTTGTCCAAAAATTATTCATCTTAGCAATATAGATTATATTATAACGGCTAATATCCTTACCAAGATGGCGGATTAGACCAAAAAGCAGTTACACCTCCAACGGTCGCATTTTTGCGGATGATAAAGCCAACAGCTCCTGATATTGTATCCGAATTAGCCAAGGGAAATCCTGACGCCGTGCTCCTCCAAGTATTATCCGTGCTTCTAAAAAAGTAGGTGGAAACTGGGACTTTATTTACTAATTGTTCCAAGTTGTTGTAAACTAGAAGCGTATCGCCACGCTGGTTAGGAAAGTTACCGGTACTCGCTACAAAAGCAGATGAAGGACCAGCTGAACTACCTAAGCCTAATTTGTCAATTGTGACATCTACGGGTCTCGGTATGGATACAAAGTTGTCAGTTTGATTGGTGGAATGGGTGAAAAGAGGCATTTCGGAATTGGATCCAGTAACTTGGCCATTGTTAATATAACTTGTTGGTCCACTAGTGGAGTCATGACGAACAACGATATAAGAATCTGGCCAGAGAATGACATCATTGCTGACTGGGAAACCAGACGCAGTGCTCCGCCAGTTAGCGGTCGTGCTGTTGATAAAATAAGTCTCCTGGGGCGCCAAGTTTATGGAGCCCGGAACAGTGGTAGGCAATAAAACAGAGGTTTTACGATTGTTAGGGAAGTTATTTAATGACGAAACTATGGTGGAGTTACCTATAGGAAATAATTTTACAAACGTCCAGAATGGAACGACTTCGACGGACGCACCATTTGCCACATTCGTCAGATCAACATCTCGGTCGTCTACAACAATGACGGCACCAAGTGATTTATTCACAATCTCATAGTACTCCCCGTCGTGGGTACCGCCCAAAAATTTAACATAATATGAATCTGCGGTGGTTTGACCTAATGTTGGATTTTGGGACAAGGTCAGCGAATGAGTACCATTGCCATTGTCGACAGGTGTTGTTGTAGTTCCAACGTACACACTAGGAAGAGCGAGCGGCACTGAAATAATTGTATCCGAGTTAGACTGACAAGTAACGGTTACATATCCCGAAGGCGCCGTATAAACCGTCTGCGCTAACAGAGCTTGAGGTGCCGTTAGGCAAGCGAGTGCGAAAATAGTAATCGTTCTCATAATGATTAGGTGGTTTTTGGTTTGGATTTTTCGATGACGATTTGATCAACCATGCGATTGGCAAAATTTAAAGCAAGGTTACAGTAAAACAATATAAAAGTGGGCTATGCGGGCAAATACCTAGATAATCGGGAATTTTCACGGGATAGTTGATCTCATGTGAAGGGTAGGGTCAACACGGGTAGGGTCGAGCGGCCTCGCTCGACCGTGATTTCTAAAAAGGTGGGCGTTGAGGAAGGTTTCACGCCCACCATAACGATCCAGCGTTGAGATTTTTGGGTCGGCGGCGGCCCCGACATATCGGGGTGTACGCGGCGACCCTACCGTTTCATCTACGGCCAATGGGTGAGGTTTTTGAGGAGTTTCAGGCGATTTTCGATGTCTTCCCTAGTGATATGGGCGAGGCGGTTGGCGGAAAAGGCCTCACAGGTGAAGGAGGCGACGACTGAGCCGTAGACCACGGCTTGGCGGATGTCGTCGAAGGAGAACTCAGTTTTTCCCGTGGAGGCGAGGTGACCGGCGAGGGCGCCGAGGAAGGAATCGCCTGCGCCGGTGGGATCGGCGACTTCTTGGAGGGGGAAGGCGGCGCAGCGGAAGAGGTCGAATTTCGTGCCTGGGAGGGTGAATTCGGTGGCTGGAGAGCCATCGGGATGCTTGGAAAAGAGGATGGCACCGAATTCGCCGAGTTTGATGATGACGTTGGTGGGACCTTTATCCAGAAGGGTTTGTCCGGCGACGATGAGGTTGGAGGTTTTGCAGAAATCGCTGGCCTCGGACTCGTTGATGACGAGGAGGTTGATTTTTTTGAGGACTTCATGGAGATCGTCGTTCGCGATGGTGATCCAGAGATCCATGGTATCGGCCGCGATGAAAGGTTTCGCGCAGGTGAGTTGCTCTATCATCTGGAGCTGGTTGATCGGGTGCATGTTGGCAAGCACGACGACCGGGGCGCAGGTCATTTCCAAAGGGATTTTCGGGGTCCAGTTTTCCAAAACGTTGATGGCGACGGAGAGGGTATCGCGATCATTCATGTTTTCGTGGTATTCGCCGGACCATGAAAAGGTATCGCCATCCGAGCGCTCGAGGCCGTGGGTGGAGATGTTTTTGGAGGCGAATAGATCCAGGTGTTCCTGTGGGAAATCTTTTCCGATGATGCCAATGAGATGCACCGGCGAGGTGAAATAGGAGGCCGCAATCCCAGTGAAAGAAGCAGAGCCACCAAGAAGGTTTTTCCCTTCTGCGACAGGAGTTTTGATGTGGTCTATGGCAATGGAGCCACCGATGAGTACTGAAGATGCTGCTGACATGCAGGGTTTCTAAGCTTCAAGTTTCAAAATTCAACTTCTAAAAAGGTAGGGTCGCCGCGTACACCCCGATATGTCGGGGCCGCCGGCGACCCAAATCAAAATTCTCAACGCGGGATCGTTCTGACGGGAGTGAGATATTCCTTAATGCGCATCTTTTTAGATTCTACGGTCAACAACGGCGTGTTGACCCTACCTTTCATGTTTGTAATTTGGAAGTTGCCCAGAACGTAGGGACGTGATGCATTTTAGAAATATGAAGCTATCCAATCTCCGTCATCTGTTCATGGGTGTTTGTTTAAGCGCGTTGGTTTTACCGACAGCTGCTTTTGCAGAAAAACCCGCTAATAAAAAGCTCATCCTCATCGCAGGCAAGCAAAGCCACGGGCCGGGCGACCATGAATTCAATGCTGGCTGCATGCTTTTCCAAAAGTGCCTCAAAGACATTCCGGGTCTTGATGTGGAAGTGCATAACAATCATTGGGTGAAAGACGATGCGGTGCTTGAAACAGCGGATGCCGTGGTCATCTACTCAGACGGAGGAAAAGGCCATCCAGCGCTTCAAGGTAACCATAGTGAATTGCTTCAAAAAGTCGCGAAGCGTGGTGGCGGGATCATGATGATGCATTACGCAGTCGAGTGCTCTCATAGCGAACCGGCCACCGGCGATCTGTTCCGCGAATGGATCGGTGGAGCTTACGAAACCAATTTCTCTTGCAACCCGATGTGGGAAGCCGATTACAAAAAATTTCCCGAACACCCAATTTCCCGCGGTGTGAGTCCATTCAAAATCCGCGACGAATGGTATTTCTCTATCCGTTTCCCTGAGGGCATGAAGGGCGTGAAGTCGATCCTCCTCGCAACACCCACCGATGAAACCCGCGACGGTCCATATGTTCACCCGAAAGGTCCTTACCCGCACATCCAAGAAAGAAAAGGCGAAGAAGAAACCATGATGTGGTGCATCGAACGCCCAGACGGCGGACGCGGTGTCGGCTTTACTGGTGGACATTTCCATAAAAACTGGGCGGACGACAACATGCGCAAAGTCGTGCTCAATGCGTTGCTTTGGATTACGAAAATTGAAGTTCCGGAAAAAGGAGTCGAGTCCAAGTTGACCGAAGAGGACATGGCGGCAAATCTCGATCCGAAAACGCCCCGCAAGAAATGAGTCAGGGCAAAGGAATGCTCGTGGCATTGCCCGAGCGCTGGGACGAGGCGTGTTTCGCGGTTCCCGCGGTGCGTGCGCTGGTGCGCAGCGGTATCGTTAGCTCACTGGTTTGCCAAGATGGACAAGAAAGCTTTTGGAAGACAGTTTGTAATCTCCCGTGCTTTACGTTTTCCCTTAGAACCAGCGTAAGTGAGCTATCTAAAATCATGGGAAATGATTGGGAGGCGTCCCTTGTGTGGGAGGAAGGGATAGCTGCAAAAGCCTTTGTTAAAGCGAAAATTCCGCGTCGACTCGGTCCTTCCGATGTTCGCCTCAAAAAACTTCTCACTCATCCGCTCCAAGCCCTCGAATCACCAACCGAGCACCGCGTGCGGTTCTACCTCAATTCTGTTGAGGAAATGGGCGTATCCGTCACCCAACCCGAGTTTTTTGTCCCCGCCTCTTTGGGAATTCCAGCGAAACCCAAAACCGTCCTGCTCTGCCCGGGATCGGATTTTGGAATCAGCCACGAATGGCCGTTGGATCGCTGGCAGATGTTAGCGAGTTCTTTGTTAGAAAAAGGCTATCACCTGACGGTCGCGTGCTCAGTGGGAGGTCGCGATCTCGGAAAAATTCTATCAGCCCGCTTGGGCGACGATGCCGAATTTTTCCACGCCTCACCGCTCGGTGCCGCTTTATCGACGCTTGCGACATTTCATTTAGTCATCTCTGCGGATGGTTCACTCCCCCACCTTGCCGCCTACAGCGGAGGCACATGCATCACCCTCTTCGGGCCCAACGACCCAAACTGGAAACGTCCGCTCGGCAAGCAACACGTTGTCGTCAGGCACCACGTCGAATGCGCCCCGTGCCTTTCCCAAAAATGCCAGATGGACAACCGCTGTCAGAACGAGTTGCAAGTTTCGGATGTGTTAGCTGCGATTAAATAAGGTAGGGTCGCCGCGTACACCCCGATATGTCGGGGCCGTCGGCGACCCAAATCAAAATCGGAAACTCACGATTACCCTAAAAGAAATGAGACCCTTCTAGATCATCTTCTTTGTATTCCCTATTGAAGAGAATCACGGTCAACACGGCGTGTTGACCCTACCCCTTAATCAGCATTCTCGCGCCGAAGAGAACCAACACCACGCCGAAAATCCGGGTCAGTGTCGGATTCGAAAGTGAACGCATGAGATCTGTGCCGAACCATGCCGCGACAGCCGATGCCGCACCGACTATGGCGACGATTTTCCAATCGATGAGATGTCCTGCCTTCGTTGCGTTGTTAGCAGTGGAAACCAGAGATGTGACAATAATGATAGCAAGCGAAGTTGCAATCGCCTCTTGCTGCTTTAATCCCAGAGCCAACACAAAAGCCGGAACCATCACGATACCCCCACCCACGCCACAAAGCGCCCCTAACAATCCCGCCACCAAACCAATAACAATCGCAATCGCAATGACTTTCACAAACCCAAGCTGAATGGCGCGCAGTAAAAGTTCAATCTATGAATTTAAGGTAGGGGCAACACGCCGTGTTGACCGTAGAATTAAAAAAGTTGGCGCTGTAGGAAGGTCTCACGCCCGTCAGAACTATCCCGCGTTGATATTTTTGATTTGGGTCGCCAGCGGCGTGGCGACCCTACCTGAATTTGAAAGTTGAATTTTGAAACTTGAAGCTTAAACACCCCTATGCGTTCTGGCCTCATCCTTAAACTTTCCTCTCCTGACCAACCGGGTATTGTGGCGAAAATCGCTTCTTACGTCGCGACGCATCACGGCAACTTGATCGAATTCAGCCAGTTTTCCGACCAGATCGGGAAAAAATTCTTCGCCCGTCTTGAGATCGATACCACGGAGCTGAACATCGATGTCGAACAATTCAAAACGAATTTCAACCCGTTGGCCCAAGAGCTCCATGCCACATGGCATTTCCGAAACCTCCCTTACAAAATGCGCACCGCTGTTTTGGTGACCAAAACCGATCACTGCCTCAACGAAATCATCTGGCGTTCCGAGCTCAACGAACTCCCCATCGAAATCACTTCAGTCATCGGCAATCGTGAAAACTGCCGCGCCATCGCTGAGCGATCCGAGCTACCGTTTCACTATGTCGAAATGAGTGGTGAAAACCGTGAACAAGGTTTCGCAACCATCCGCGAACTCCTCATTGAACAAGATGTTGAACTCATCGTTCTCGCGCGTTTTATGCAGATTCTGCCAGCGAGTTTCTGCGATGAATTTTCCGGAAAAATCATCAACATCCATCATTCCTTTTTACCAGCCTTCATCGGCGCAAACCCTTATCGCCAAGCCTACGATCGCGGCGTGAAACTCATCGGCGCAACGTGCCACTACGTCACCAACGATCTCGATGCCGGACCCATCATCGAACAAGAAGTCGAGCGCGTGAATCATTTCCACTCACCCAACGATCTCTCCCGCCTAGGCCGGCAATGCGAACGTATCGCACTAGCCAAGGGCATCCGCTATCACGTCCACGATCGGACACTCATCGACGGCAATCGCGCGATCGTATTTCCAGATTAAGTTTCAATTTCCAAATCTCAATTTTCAAGGAGAGAGAAGAGCGCTACACTCCTGCATCTTCCTTGAAGTTTGGAATTTAAAATTTGAAAATTACCTGGGCACAGGTCCAATCGTTCCTCCCTCTACAAACTCCGCCAGCGTGTAGCCTTGGCGCTTCTCTACTACCCCGCGGGCAACTTTATCCGCCCAACTCACCATACGCCTAACAACTGGTTCACTATCCCAACGAATGTGTGAGATCGCCGGATCGCACCATGAAAAAGCAAGATCTGGATCATCACAGACCATAGAAACATCACGCGGCGCGATGATTCCTATCTGGGCGAGATAATCCTTTACCGAGATAAACAAAGGAGGCTCGGAGACAAACAGAGCCGTCGGAGGAGTATGTTTGAAAAGTGAATCCAAGCAGCGATGCAATCCAGCGATGTTCTCCTCCCATTCTGGCAGGTGATAGGGTCCGGTTTTAATCCCGTGCTCTTCCAACTCATCCAGAAATGCTTGTTCAAAAATCGCTGGCTTCGGCTTACGGCGTTCTTCTCGGACAATCATCACAATTCTCCTGTGACCCAGCGCAATCATTTTTCTAACAGATTCTATCATCGCCGGGGTTTTATGGACTCTCATCGCAGCAATCGGTAGCCCACTAGGCCTACCAAATTGTGCAAAAACCGGAACGGGTTGGCTCGAAAACCACTCCAATATCTCCCTTGATCCAGAGGAAACGATCCATGCATCGACTCTTGATTTTTTCACAAAATCCGCAACCCGCGCCACATCCATACCTAGATCATGAAGTGATTTTTCCGAAAAAAACGAAGAGTGTCCGGCCTCTTGCAGCCGATGCAGCAAATCTACATGAATGGGCATATTCCGATCACTGGCCTCATAGAGAAAAATCCCCACCCGCAGAATGGTTTGGGCTTTTTCCGCTGGCGGCGTGACCTTACACCGCCGCCGCTCACCCTGCCCGCGCAACAAACCCTCATGCTCCAATTGCGCCACAGCCGCGACAATCGTCTTCGGACTCACCGCCAATTCCTTCGCCA
>JANPEG010000061.1:0-2538 GCA_031431855.1 Akkermansiaceae bacterium
GAGACTTGTGATCAGGCTTGGCTCTATCTTGTTCGCCGCTCTCTGGCGCCTGATGGAATCCTCGCGCTGAATCTGGTCATCGGCCCCGGCCACCGTGCCAAACAAATCGCCACCCGTGCCGATCTCGCGAAATATTTCCCAACGATCCGCTCCCTTCGCACACCGGACAGCATGAATGAAGTGCTCGTCGCCGGTGAAAATGTCGCCAGCGCAGCGCAGTTGGCCACTTATGAAAACGTGTTCGCCGATGCGCGTGACCGCAAATTTTGGAGTAAAATCAAACTGCGGAAACTGAAGTGATTTCTTCCCTTGGAGTTTAGAGTTTAAAATTTAAGGTTTCCGCAGCGTGTCCGATCTTTTCAACAGCCCTCAGGCAAAAGCCGACAAACCCGAAATCCGCGAACCTCTCGCGGCTAGGATGCGCCCGCGCACGCTCGATGAGGTCCTCGGCCAAGATCACATCCTTGCCGAAGGAAAACTGCTGCGCCGTGCGATCGAGTCGGATCGCTTCGCGTCACTTATTTTTTACGGACCACCCGGAACGGGAAAAACCTCTCTCGCCAATGTCATCGCGAAAACGACCGGCTCTCGCTTCGAGTCGCTGAACGGAGTGGAATCCAACGTCGCGGAGATCCGCGCAAAAATCGATCAAGCCAAAATCCACCGCGATCTGCGAGGCGACACGACCATTTTGTTCATCGATGAAATCCATCGCTTCAACAAAGCTCAACAAGACGTTCTACTCCCTCACATCGAGCGTGGCACAGTCCGTTTCATTGGTGCTACGACTCACAATCCTTACTATTACGTCAACTCGCCGCTGGTTTCGCGCTCACAAATTTTCCAACTCGAACCCGTTTCTACTGCAAACATCGTAGATCTTCTCAAACGCGCACTCGCCGATCCTGATCGCGGACTCGGCGCGCAAAGCATCACTGCCGATTCCGATGCACTCGAGCACCTCGCGAAGCTTTCCGATGGCGATGTGCGTAAGGCTCTAACAGCTCTCGAGCTCGCCACTTGCGGCGATGCACACATCACTCTCGCCGATGCAGAGGAATCCATCCAACGCAAGGCGGTGCATTATGGCGACGACGGTCATTACGATACGATTTCAGCTTTCATCAAATCCATCCGCGGCTCCGATCCCGATGCCGCGCTCTATTGGTTAGCGAAAATGCTCCATGCCGGCGAGGACCCGCGTTTCATTTCACGTCGACTCGTCATCGCGGCCTCCGAAGACATCGGGCTCGCCGATTCTGGAGCACTCCGCGTCGCGCTCGACGCCCATCACGCCCTCGAATTTGTCGGTATGCCGGAAGGGCGTATCCCGCTTGCTCACGCAACGGTTTATCTAGCCACCTCGCCGAAATCGAACACCGCATACGCCGCCCTCGGAGCCGCGATTCAAGATGTCGAATCCGGCCGCACCCTCGCCGTCCCGCCTCATCTCCGTACCCCGACCTCGAAAAAACTCACCAGCACCACCGGCGTTTCCGAAGAGGCGATGAAATACCTTTATTCCCACGATTACGAAGGCGCCTACATCCCGCAGGCTTACCTCCCAGAAGGCCGAACCTACTATCAACCCGGAACCCAGGGACTGGAAAATCGCATCAAAGAACGCCTCGAACACTGGCGCTCCCAGCAACATCCTTCATGAAAATCGACATCCTTACCCTTTTTCCTGAAATCGCTCTCGCGCCGTTGAGCGATTCTATTATCCAGCGTGCGCGCGATGCGGGTTTGGTGGAAATTTTCGGCCACAATCTTCGGGATTGGTCGGATGACAAACACAAGCGGGTCGATGACTCACCCTGCGGTGGTGGCCCTGGAATGGTCTTGCAGCCCGGGCCTTTGCACGCTGCGATCACCGAGCTGAAAAAGGAAAACACCCGCGTGATTCTCATGACTCCTCAGGGCGCTCCTTTAAAACAAGCCCGCGTACGCGAGCTTTCTGGCGAAACTCACCTGCTCATCGTCTGCGGTCACTACGAAGGAGTTGACCATCGCATCATCGAATCCCTGATCGACGAGGAAATCTCCATCGGCGACTACGTCCTCACCAACGGCGCGATCGCTGCCGCCGTGCTTTGCGACGCCGTCATCCGCCTCATCCCCGGCGCACTCGGCGATGCTCAGTCAGCGATCGAAGAATCATTTTCCGATCCTAATCTGCTAGAAGCGCCATGCTATACCCGCCCGATTGATTTTTGGGGCATGAAAGTCCCCGAAATCCTCCTTTCCGGTAACCACGCCAAAATCGCCGAGTGGAGAGCTCAACAAGCTATCGCCCGCACCCGCCAAAATCGGCCGGATTTGTGATGAAATAGCCGAAACTTATCATTTTCAGAAATATCGTCTTCGTGTATCCCGTAACTCCCGCACGAGTTTTTCACCAAACTCATCCGATTCCGAACTAAACCATGCTTATGAAATTAAAAAATCCGTTATTCAACCAAACCGCCCTCGGTCTTGCCGCGCTTGGATTGCTTGCCAATCCATTGACAGCTCAAAGCAAAGAGGCAGATGTCAGCA
>JANPEG010000062.1:0-20384 GCA_031431855.1 Akkermansiaceae bacterium
GCGCAAGAATCTAAAGGCAAAGATCAAGGCGACCAGCCACGACAACAGCGCTAGACCACCCATGAATCCGAACGAGCTGGTGCCTTGCGCAAATATCCAAAGCGCTGGCGCAAATCCCATCAGCAGCAATCCAGCCATCGCCAGCATGCCGCTGAGCAATCCACCCATACGTGCAGCCGATGCGTTTGAACCCGCAAGAATGGAAAATATATACAGGCTCGGAAAACAGATGATCCCCGCAAACAACATCCCGCCGCCCATTTTCACTGGAGCAGCCCAGAGTTGATCCTCGTAAGCAAAAGTTCCTAACACAAAGCCGAAGACAAGGATCGACAACAATGCGATCAGACCGAAGCGCAACAGCGTGGGTTTCTCCTCGCAGACCTGATGTCCTGCGAGTTGTGCGGGCCTCCGGAGCAGGATTTCGAAAAGATCCCGAATGTTCGGATTTTTGGGGATCGGTACGTATTGTGAGGGATTGAGGGGTGGAGGTGTTGGGTTCAACGGTGGAGGTGTTAGAGTAGGTGTTGGTAATGGATGTTCTTCGTTCATGGCTTTGGTTTGGTTTGTTGGTTTCTAATTTGGAGAATGATAAAAATCACCACCCCAATGCTGATTCCCATCAGCCCGAGGGATTCAAAATCGCATTTTTCGAGCAATCGGCGTATCGCTCTCCAGACGGTTTCGTAAAAGTTTCCCTCCATAGGATTTTCGCGAATGAAGGCGACCTTGAGCCCTGGTGATCCGAAGAAAGGGCGCAATACCCATGAAAACTGGCAACCGAGAAAGGCATTGCCTGCGATCCACGCCCCGAGGGTCGCACGAGCAATAGTGCGGGACTGGGTGTAAGATTCTAATAAGTTGGCCAGGCGTATCACTCCCACGAGGCCAGCGATGGCGATGAGCGAAACATGTGTCAGAAGATAGGCAGAATGAGAAGTGATCGCCTGCGCTGAATCATGGGCTGGTACATTGATCGCTAGGAAAAATGTGACGGGAGCGACCGATCCGAGAATCAGTGCGGTAATTGCAAATCCATTGAGTAGGGCGTGAAGGGATTGCTTGAAACTTAGCCCGCTACCGAGCAGCAAACCGAGCAAACCGTTGAGCAGTCCATTGCAAGCGAGAGTCAGCGCAATTAACAAAGGCATTTTCATCGCGACATAACAGCCCATAACCGGTGATCGCCAGTAACCCACCGTGAATCCGTAAATCCCAAAGCCAGCCGCCGCGATCAGCCCGGCTCGCAGGATCGCTCCTGGCGCAGGTTCCCTGAGTTGTTGCGCGGTAGGTGTGAGTAGCTCTCTCATCAGATGCCACGATCACGATTCCACCCTGTGAGAGTTTTATGAAGTTCGCGTGAAAAATCAGCGAAAAATAATCAACAGCCTGGGATCGATAAAAGCGCTCGGGTTCCAGCTGGATCCACCGCCTCCAACGCAACACTCCCGAGATGCAACTCGGCTGCCTCGCGCACCAGAGTCAGGCCGAGTCCCGTTCCTTTACGGCCGGTACGTAAATGACGCAGCGAGAAAAATCGATCAAAGACCTTGTCTTTCGCGTATTCCGGAATGCCCTCGCCGTGATCCTCGATAATTACACAGTGATTATCGCCCTCGCTGTTCAAACTCACCCGAACTGCTTCACCGGCGGGGGAATAGTCGATGGCATTTTCTAACAAGTTCGTCAGCGCCGCTTTCAGCATGAACGCGTCACCACAGACCATCATCTGCGTCTGGGATTCCTGAACCTCGAGCCTGACTCCGGCGAGCTCGGCCATGGCATTAAGTTCTTCGATGACCCTTGTGACGAGGATTCGCAAGTCGATCACTTCGGTTGCATCCAACTTCGTCTTGCCTTCCATCACCGAAAGCTCGAGCAACCTTCCGAGCAGGCGATCAGCCCGTAGAGTTTCTGCGGAAATATTGTCTAAAAAACGATGACGATCCTCCTCCGACATGACCTTGCCGTCTTGATGAAGAAGTTCCGCGGCACCTCGAATCCCTGCCAGCGGACTTTTCATTTCATGCGTCAGGGTTTGCACATAACGCTCTGCGAAGCGACGCCCTTCAAGCGACTCACGCATGGATTCAAGCGCACGCGCCAAGGTATTCACTTCTTTGCCCAGTCCCAGATTTGGTAGCGGCCTGCGCTTCCCTTGTTCAATATCGCGGGCGTATTCGGTGAGTCTGGAAATAGGTTGGTATTGCCAAACGAAAATCACTATGACGCAAAACAAAATTCCCCCGCCAACTAGACCAGTTCCCCACCAGATTTCCGAAACTCGCCTACGAATAATAGGAAACGCATCAGATTGTTTTTTGTAAACCGTGAGCACTCCGAGAGGCTTCATAGGATCGCCGATAGGCGCAGCAACGTGGAGCACCGAGCTCGTCTCATCACTCTCTATGAGCCGAGTACTACGAGCTCCGTATTTCCCATGAAGCGTTAAATACACATCTCGAAACTGCGAGTAATCTGCTCCCACGCGATCTGGATATCCTGAATCAAAAAGCACTTTCCCAACTGCGTCGGTGACATATAAATCCAAGCCAATACTGACTTTGGAATGACTATAGATCCTTGCATCAATTTTTCTCGCTCCGGCAGCTTCCATGACTTCTTGAAAATGTCGGACGTCAAAACCATCCGCGGTGAATTCTTTCTCAGCGAAAGCGGCCAACACATTGGCTGAATCAACCATCGATTCCTCGGTTGCCTGAAATAACTGCGGTTCAACATCTGCGAGTTGCTTTTTCACTAATAGATTGAATCCCGCCAAAATGATTAGCGCGATGATGCAGAGGGTGATTCGGGTCAGGCGCATGGGTTTAACAAAGAGTATGAATATCCAAGACCCCTGCGAGTTTCGATCATTTCCTCAGCGCCTAACTGCGCAGCTTTGAGTTTTGCACGCAGGCTTTTGACGTGAGCATCCACTGTGCGATCCGTCACCGCACCAGGATCGTCCCATGCGTGTTCCAAAAGTTGTTCTCTGGAAAAAACCTGTCCCGGATGACTGATCAATACTGATGCTAGACGAAACTCATGAGCAGTCAGATCCAATGCGGATCCATTTAAAAAAATTCGCTTTGCATGATCATCGATCTTAAGTCCTTTTCCCGTTGCGTGCGTAAAAGATTGAGCCACGACATTTGCGTTGCCGGATCTTCTTAAAATGGCTTTCACCCTAGCTGCGACCTCGCGTGGGGAAAAAGGTTTGGTGACATAATCATCACCACCGATCTCCAAACCGAGCACACGATCAATTTCTTCGCTTCTTGCTGTTAGAAAAAGCACTGGCATGCGCCATATTTCACGGAGTTGACGACAAAGATCGAATCCCGTCATGTCCGGCAAACCGACATCTAGGATCGCGAGATCATGCTTGGATTGGCGTTCCAATTTCAACGCCTCCGCGCCCGTCATCACGTGCACGACCTCATAACACTCGCTTTTCAAAGCGTAGATCAGCGTGTCTGCGATCGCAGGCTCATCCTCAACTAAAAGAATACGTGGCATGAATACATTGTGAAAACGTTTGGCGCGTCAGTCGAACACAGATTTCACTTTCCAAATAAGAGGCTTTCTTGGATCCCCCACATGATTGTTTGCAGCTTGAATAATCAAGTCACCTTGCGGTTTTGCAGACGGATGATCCATGCAGCCAAGAAACAACAGCTGAAGCTGACGATAAGGAGAACGAAGCCACAAAATTTCATGGTTTCGATTTGGCTGTTTTTGGAGATTTCATTGCTATCGGGCTTTGAAATCATAGGGTTATAACGATTCTTCGGATCATTTGGATCCGGAACAACCCAATCGTAAAACGGAATGGGCTTTTCCAGCGCGAAGAAAACATGACGAGGTTTTTTGTTGCGGTAGTCGTTGCGGAATGTTTCAGCCTCGCGAACGAGGAGCTCGATGCGATCGTTTACAAACCATTTGTAAGTCGGGCGGACATCTTCGCCTTCTGGCCAAACTTTCATGGTCGAAACTTCGATGGGGATTCCGGTGTAAACCATGCGCCGAATTCTGGAAACGAGCTCATGGGCTTCTTTGGTATCGCGTGCGCCGGAAGCAAGCAGGCGTCGCAAGCCTTCTTTCGCCATCTCAAAGCTTTCGATTTGTTCGGGTGTCGGTTCCTCTTCATTTTCACGAAAACGATCGATTTTCCGTTGCAAGCGGATACGTTCGATTTCAAACGGGTTGCGGGTAGCTTGTCCGATAAGCATGCCCTCGAAAGCGTAGCGCAGGGGCATGATTTTCGCAGGCACCGGGACTCCGCCATGTTCGCGTTCGACTTTCACTTCTTCGAACAATCCACGGTTCATTTCTTTGTAAGGGACGAGAGCGCCGGCTAGTAACATTTGCGGAACGAGCAGGAGTGGAACAGCTGTTAGAGCGGCGCGTTCGCTACGGACAAGGGAGGAGATCAACAACGCCATGCCCGTGCCAGTAAGCGCAGTAAGAGTCATCCATATCCAGTGATACAGCAGCACCCCTTCGATTTCTAAAAAGTGATTTCCAACAATAAGATAGAAGAAACATTGCACAGCGGCGACGATGCCCAAGGCAAGGAACTTTGAGATCACGTAAGACAGGCCGCCTGGCTGGCAGTTGCGTTCGCGGCGCAGCACGGCGCGATCGCGCAGGATTTCTGTGGCAGAGTTGGTCAATCCAAGAAACATCGCAACCGTAACGCTGAGAAAAAGGTAGGCGGGAATGTGGAGTGCCGTTGAAAACTGATACGCGCCGGTTGGCGATGAACGCAGGGTGATGGCAATTAATGTGGCAAGGATAGGCGCCTCCAAAAAAGTGCTGTATATTGTGCCACGATTGCGGATTTTGGATAGAAACGAGCGCAGAAAATGCGTTAAAAATACTCTTATTACTGCGCGCAAACGTCGAGGAGGAGTCGGAGGCACTGGCAATCGGTCACGCGAACTGATCTCACCAAGGAGCGAAGCAGGCGCCGCATCACCCTCCAGTGAGGTTAGTAGAGATTGGCTTTCAAAACGCTCCTGCCAGAAGTTTGGCGAGAACCGCCGCGCTACGCCCGTGCTTCCTACTTCACCGATCACGCTGAGCGGGGTTTCCAAAATATCAAAAACAAAATCAGCCCCTAGCGGGGTTTTTGCGACCATGGACGCGTGAGAAACGCCATAATCCTCACACGCCTCACGGAAATAGGCTACCATCTGTGCAGGTGTACCGAAATACGCGACTTTTCCACCGTTATCTAAAAGAAGAACTTTATCAAACAAGCGCAGCACACTGGCTCCTGGACGATGAAGAGAAGCGATGACAATTTTTTCTCTGGCGAGTGAACGCAGGGTTTCTGCGACGTGTTCCGAGTCTTTGGAAGACAACCCGGAAATCGGCTCATCAAATAAGAAAACCTCAGCCCGACTTCCGAGATCGAGGCCGAGATTCAACCTGCTGCGTTCACCTCCGGAAATCGTTTTTTCTCCGGGAGAACCGACCCTGCGATGTGCTATTCCCTGCAAGCCAAGTTCTGCCAACATACTATCAACCCGCCGGCTATGCTCAAGCTTTGCTAGCCCCGGACGGCGTATCATCAAGGCATGGCGCAGGTGCTCGCGAACGGTGAGTTGCGGATTGATCGCCTCTTCCTGTGGCATGTGGGCTACGAATGGAACAAGGCTATCTCGATGGTCGTAAAGCGATAGCCCGTTGATTTTAACCTTTCCACGCGTCGGCTCACGTTGCCCAGAAAGGGCCGCTAATAAAGTACTCTTTCCGCTACCGCTGGGGCCAATGATGCACATCATTTCACCCCGCTGCACAGTGAAGTTGATTTCATCAAGCGCCCGGAAATCTTTTCCAAAGTCATGGCTTAGGCCATCGACCTCTAGCGATTCGATTTGGGTTCTTTCCTCATCGAGAAAACCTTCAGAAAAACGGCAACGCACGGCTTGGCTGCCGGAGAGCCGTATCAGCGATCCATCACGTAAGTTGGCATATTGGCGGACTGGAAGTCCATCGACCAAGATCGGGCCGTTGGATTCGCGGATTTCGAGTTCGCCTGATGTGCCATCGCTATTGAAGCGAATGAAAAGCACGGTGCGTGGCGCAAGTTTTCCACCGAGTAAAAGATCTCCACTGCTCAGCGCGGTAGCATCATTCGAAACGAGATATTCTTGTCGTTCTGCCACCAAGCGAAAACGCCTACCCGATTGCAGCGCACGTTTACGAAGATCATTTATGGTTAGGCTGTAGCCAGTGCTGTTACCGACGAGGTCGTGATAGCAGCAACTAACGATACTACCTTTTCGTAAAACACCATGTTCGCCTACCTCTAGTTCCGTTTCCGCAAGCACTTCGACTTCCGCCTCTAATCCGAAACGAACGCAAAGTTCACTGCTGCGTGATCGTGTTCGTTCGGCGATGATACCCCCCTCACCAGCGGCAAGATATATCGCGGGGCGGTTTTCCATTTTTCCAGTATCAAGAAAGAAACGGAGACCATCGTAACCTATCGTCCAACCTGGAATGACGAGTTCTTGGCGCTCACGTATGCGCAGGAAAGCGCCCGGCGGCAGAGATTTTCCGCGAACCCATAGCGCCGTTGGACCAATATTTCGCAGGAGGATGAGATTGCCCGCACGATAAAGCCGGAATTCATGATCAACGGCCGCTGGAGGCAATTTAACATCCGGTTGTTTTCCACCAAAGATCAGGCGCTCAAACGGTAATGATTCGCCACTGGCCAGTGGCTCATCGGTTGCATGCATTTCATGCAAAATCGCAGAGCCCACTTCCGGCCTACCAAGTCTGCGCATGAAAACTTCAAAACTCGCACGACTCCGCTCAGAGCGACCCGATGCATCCACCAAAGTGAAAAGTTGCAGGCCGATCGCGACCTTATCCGTCTCATCGAGACTTTGGCGCAATTCGCTGGCGAGAGCTTGCAATGGCTGCGGACTGTGCACCGCGCGCCTCAACCTCCTTGCCAACCATGCGTGATCCACATCGGGAAACGCACTACGCAACATATCAAGAATCAGATCGGCTTCAACCGCACTGAGCACATCATCCAGCGTAGCAAACGCAGCAAACGCATCGACAAGCGCACCCACTTGCGCCTCCGAGCGCTTCGCCATTCGGCGTGATCTGCCTTTTGCCAACAACCACGAAAAATAATCCCGCAACCAACCACGCTTCTGTGGCTCCGCTGGCTGCGGCTTGATTTCCTCATCATCGTTCTGCGAACCTTCCATGTCGTGCCGCATTTCCACCCATCAGCGGCGGCTTGGCAATACGCTTTCTCAATAAGCCTTTCTTCATTTTGAAATTTGTCTTTTGAGATTTGGAACTTAAAGTTCCTTATCTTGTCCAAAATTCTCATCCTTTTCATTCGCTTCTACCAGCTCGCCATCTCACCGTGGTTGAGGTTTATGAGCGGTGGGAATGGTGTGTGCCGGCACGATCCTACGTGCAGCCATTACGGCATCGAGGCACTGAAAGTGCACGGACCAATCAAGGGTTCGTGGCTGACCTTGCGGCGTTTACTACGCTGTCACCCTTGGGGCACCCATGGCTATGATCCCGTACCGAAGAAGAAATAAACTTTAGAGAAACGCTAGATTTCTTGAGCTTCTCTCCCAATATGCAATATATACCCATCACTTATGATCCCAAAACTCGCAATCCTATCCACCCTTGCCGCAATCAGCTTTGCGACAGCTGCTGAAAAACCTGTCAAAGTCTATATTCTCTCCGGCCAATCTAACATGGTCGGAATCGGGCAAGTGGATGGCGGAGGCACGCGCTGGGGGGATGAGTTTCTCGAGCCCACCCTCAACGTTTACGAAGGCGCTTACAATGCTGCGGCTGACTACGATAAAATCACTCCCACCAAAACCCTCGCGCTCGAAAGCTTCGGCGGCACCAGCCCAACCCCATTTCCCGGCGGCGGTGTGCAAATCGTGCGCGGTTTCATCCAATCCAAAATCACCGGCGTGTTCGAATTCCGCCCCGGTCATGGCGACTCGGAAAACAACATCATGGTGGTCGATGGCATCGAGGCCCACCGCCAGGAACCCGGCGGCAAAGCCGTGAAAAAATCCATCAAGCTGGAGGCAGGGAAAAAAGTTCCTTTCAAAATCACCTATCTAACAGAAACCGCCGGCGGCCTCGGTTGGACATCCCGACTCGACATTCCCGGCACGCTCACAACCTTAGTAAAAGAACAGGGAAAATTCCCCTACCTCATTGATAAAGACCGCAACTGGGCTTCACGCGATGATGTCTGGTACAAAGGCGTCGTCACCGCTACAGGAAACAAATGGCTCAGCATCGGTTGCGGTGCCAGCGATGGCCAAATCGGCCCCGAACTCGGCTTCGGCTGGATGATGGGCGAGCATCACGGCGAACCCGTCCTGATCCTCAAAGCCTCCCAAGGCAACCGCTCTCTCGCGTGGGATTTTCTCCCTCCCGGCAGCGAACGCTACCTCGCCGAAGTCGCCGATAAGGACGGCAACAAAACCCAAAAGGTCATGGCCGGATACAAAGACAAACCCGACTCCTGGGACGCAGATCCGGCCAAAGGTCTCGCCACTCCACCTCCAGCCGAGTGGCTCGATAAAAACGGCAAACCCATCGATTGGTATGCGGGCAAACAATACGACGATTGCGTCAACTCCGCCAAAGCCGTGCTCGAAAAATTCGATGAGTCCTTTCCGCACTGGAAAGGCCGCAGCTATGAAATCGCGGGCTTCGTCTGGTTCCAAGGTCACAAAGACACTGGCAGCGATGTCACCGCGAACCGCTACGAGCAAAACCTCGTCAATCTCATCAAAGCCCTACGCAAAGATTTCAACGCACCCAACGCCCCCTTCGTCGTCGCGGTCGGTTGCGGAAATGAAGGTCGCGAAGGCACAGGCCTCACCATCGCCAACGCTCAACTCGCCGTCGATGGAGCCACCGGCAAATACCCCGAGTTCAAGGGCAACGTCAAAACCGTCGACACCCGCGACTTCTTTCCAAAAGTCGAAGACTCACCCAAAGAACAAGGTTTCCACTACCACCAAAACGCTGGCACCTACATGCAGATCGGCGAAGCCATGGGCAAGGGTATGTTGGAACTGTTAGGGAAACCCAATTGATAACTAGGCTTTCTGTGGCTCGCGGATGTGTAGCCACGCATGAACGTGTGGCTTGCCGCGGAAATAGGAAACCATATTAGGCCCTTCGATTTGCCAGACGTCCCAGACTTCATCATCACCGATGTTCTCGCCTTTGTAGAACGAGAGATGGAGATTGTCCATGCCGCCGGCCTCGATGTGCTTCAACGCTTCATCTGTATCCGCTTTACGGAATGGGGCGAGGATATCGGTGATGACTTTTTTCAGGTGATCTTTCTGATCATGTGAGAGATCGGCAACGCGAATCCCGGCAAGCCCCTCTTTCTTGCCTGTCAGGGCAACCGTCTCAAGCCCGTTCTCGCCGCGGCTTTCGTTGAGCAAGGCAATCTCACGCTGTTTACCATCAAGCATCTGATAAACTTCATTCGCTCTTGCCGCCTGATACCAATAAGCATTCCCTTCATGCTTCGGCCCTTCTCGGAAGCCACCTGCCGCATGACCGTAGAAGAGCGGCCCACCAAAGGCAGCGCCTTCCATCGAATCCCCATCACAACGGCGGGTACAGTGGCGACCTGTTAGAACAAATTCAAATTTTCCGGTACCCGGCTCTCCGAAAATCGCGATAGACGATCCGCCATCGAACCCATCTTTTCCACTGTCGGAAACCACTTGGTCATAAACCTTCTGGGCGTATTCCTCGCTGTGAAGACCCATGAAAATGTCTTTGATCATCGCCTGCTGATCCTTGGTGTAGTCCTTTACCAAGGTCTTGGTGATGAGCCAGTTGTTATCAACCTCCAGGCGCAACTTGTTGTCATAAGCAAAACAGATTTTCGCTTTCTGCTCTTCGCTCAAGCTATCGTAGAGAGTTTTAACGAGCGTATCAGAAGTCGGCTTCGCCTTCGGTTCTCCATTGGCATAACAGGGAATAATTCCGCCGGCTCCTATTGCTGCCGCGGTGAGACCGGCTTGTTGAAGAAACGAACGTCGAGTTGTTAGATGCGAATGATCGGAATTCTGGAAAGGATTCATAAGCTAGCACACTGGCAAAATCTCAATGCGCCGTCGATGGGAAAAATGGGTTAGCCAGCGGATTTCAATGCGTTTCCTATGCTCCGTTCGGCGCATTATATAATAGTTCGTAGTATTGGTGAGCCATGCGGTTCGAATCGAAATCAAACCTCACATCACGCATGCTATTCTTAACTACCTGCCTCCAGATATCGGGAGTATCATAATACAACGGAAGTATCTGGTTGTTCAGGATCTCATAGATCTGGTCCAGATCATATTGATCCTGATCGTGCACATTCATCATTTCGTAGTCTACCGGCGGCACTACAAATCCGTTGCGGCCATGGTCCATGAACTCCACGATCCATCCGTCATTGGTAGAAAAATTAACGGCACCATTCATGGCCGCTGACATGCCACTCGTACCTGATGCTTCGCGTGGAACCCTTGGATTATTCAGCCACAGATCAGACGCCTGCTTAAGACGTTTAGTAAGGAATAATTCATACCCTGTGCAGACGGCCACATTATCATAGCCTTTACTGAGGTGAACGAGATAGTTGAAATCGCTGATAGCAGGATAATCTACTGGATAAGGCTTACCCGCCCAAATGATCTGCACGGGATATTTTTTGTTATGCAATAGTTCTTCAAACCGAGCCTTGTCGCGCGTGATCAGATCTGCGCGCTTGTAGCCTGCAAATCTCCTGGCCCAAACGATCGTAAACACATCTGGGTCCATCAGTTTACCGGTTTGGTCTGCAACAAGACCAAAAGCTCTTTTCTTGAGGTACCTTTTGCGATCAATAAACCCTTCTTCGCTCTGCTCATCCATCGCTAAATACAATTGCTTATCGGCCCAATAGCTCCAGTTCTGGGAGTTGGTGATATGTATGATGTTGGCAATGTCTGGATACTTACCCCACATCTTTCTACTGACATGACCATGCAAATCAGATACCGCGTTGGACAATCTGGCGAAACGAAGCGCCACAAGCGAGTGATTGAATTGATCATCCGTAATGCCTGTCAGCTGCCTGACTTCATCTAATGAAAACCCGTTGAAGTAGCTCATTTTCAGGCATAAATGGATATCATGTTTTTCGTTGCCGGCTTCTTCAGGAGTATGGGTGGTAAATACCAGTCTTTTCCTAACTTCTTCCTTGCTTCCGAATTTCTTCAGCAAGTGGAACACACAAGAAACGCCGTGGGCCTCATTCAAATGGTACACATCAGGATTGTAGTTGATCGCATCTAGCAATTTCGCTCCGCCCCTGCCCAACAAAATAAACTGCGCCACCTTGGTGGCCACGTTGGCATCGTAAAGCCTGTGGGTTATTGTTTGAGAAACATAGTCGTTTTCCGGAACATCTGTGCTCATCAAAAACAGAGGCGCGCTGCAAAACGTATCCGGATGCAGGTACCATACTTTTACCCAAACGGGAGCATTGTGTATATGGATCTGAAACTTGATGCCGGTATCTTGTAGAAAATTATAAATCTTTTCATTCCATTGAACATTAAGGGTCTGATCCTGGTTCCGACCCTGATCGTAATATCCATACTTCCAGAGAATGCCTATGCCGATCAGGTTTTGCTTCAACTGAAACGCGCTTCTAAGATGCGAACCGGCCAAAAACCCGAGGCCGCCGCTGTATATTTTCAACGCCTGGTCAACGGCAAACTCCATAGAGAAGTATGCCGTCTTGGTTTTATATCTAGGGTCAACTGAGAAGGGTACGTTGTATGGATTGAAATTAGACATGATCAGAGTTTGCGTTATTTCTGGTGCTTCTCAACTTGCGCGGTGAATGAACTGAAGGGCCTTCTGTGGAAGGGGATAAAGGTAGTGATCACGAATGATTACGTCTATGGAACTTACCAAGTCAGTTCGTGAAACGAAATTGTAACTTTTGCAAATCAGACCAAATCTTTCCCAGTGATAGAAATTGCACTATTCTGGCAAGCTCTGTTCGTCTCGTTATACCAACCTTGCGGCTAACAGTTCTCGTTGAAAAAGCAGCTCCTTGGGTAGATGATCGTAAAGCTCAATGAAGAACTCAGCTTGACTCACCAACTCGGCTTTCCATTCCTTGCGATCAAAGGCCATGCAGGCATCAAAATTTTTCTTTGTGAATCCCTCGAGCCCTTCAACATTGAAATCCTCAAATGATGGCGTCCAACCGATCTGCGTTTCGTGTCCGGCGGCTTCACCTTTGCATCGACGCACAATCCATTCGAGTACGCGCATGTTGTCACCGAAGCCGGGCCAGAGGAATTCTCCTTCGTCGCTCTTACGGAACCAATTGACATGGAAAAAGCGCGGCAAGTGAGTGAGATCGCGCCGCATTTCCAACCAATGCGCGAAGTAAGCCCCCATGTTGTAGCCACAGAAGGGCAACATCGCCATCGGATCGCGGCGCACTTTGCCAATCGTGCCTGCAGCGGCAGCGGTCATTTCAGAGCCCATGGTGGCGCCGAGATAGACACCGTGGCCCCAGTTGAATGCCTGAAATACTAAAGGCATAGTAGTAGCGCGACGGCCGCCGAAAATAATTGCGTCGATCGGTACGCCATCAGGATTTTGCCAGTTCGGGTCAATCGTCGGACACTGAGAAGCTGGTGCGGTGAAGCGTGAATTCGCATGGGAGGAAGCACGTCCGCAATCGGGCGTCCAATCTTGTCCAGTCCAGTCAATCAAGTGCGCGGGCGGCTCTTTGGTCATTCCCTCCCACCAAACATCGCCGTCATCTGTGAGCGCGACGTTAGTAAAAATGCTATTCGCTTGCATCGAATCCATCGCAATCTGATTCGTATCATACGAGGTACCAGGAGCCACACCGAAGAAGCCCGTTTCCGGATTGATCGCGTGGAGTTTTCCATCTTCGTGCGGCCACAACCATGCAATGTCATCGCCTACGACGGACGTTTTCCAACCCGCTTCAACATATTGTGGCGGCGGTACGAGCATGGCCATGTTGGTCTTTCCACAGGCCGAAGGAAACGCAGCGGCGACATAGGTGACCGTGCCATCAGGCGAATGCAGACCGGTGATGAGCATGTGCTCCGCCATCCACTTGTGTTCGCGTGCGATGTTCGAGGCGATACGCAGAGCGAGACATTTTTTTCCTAACAAGGCATTGCCGCCGTATCCGGAGCCATAGGACCAGATCTCGCGCGTGTCGGGAAAATGGCAGATGTATTTGTCATCGTTGCAGGGCCACGAAGAATCGACATCTCCTGGTGCCAAGGGCACGCCGACGGTATGGGCGCAGGGGATGAAGTGACCGTGGCCATCGCGCTTTTTCACAATCACATCACTAGCCTCGTCTTCCAGACGTTTGAGGACATGCGAGCCCATGTGGCACATGATGCGCATATTCACCACCACGTAAGCACTATCGGAAATTTCCACGCCGATCTTTGCAAGCGGAGAGTCGAGTGGCCCCATGCAAAAAGGAATCACATACATCGTGCGCCCTTTCATCGAGCCACGGAATTTTTCCCTAAGTAGTGCTTTCATTTCCGCAGGGTCGGCCCAGTTGTTGGTCGGTCCGGCCTCGTCAGGTCGTTTTACGCAAATGTAAGTGCGGTCCTCGACGCGCGCGACGTCCGATGGTTTTGAGCGGGCAAGAAACGAATTCGGGCGCTTTTCTGGATTCAAACGGAGGAACGTACCTTGTTTCACGAGTAACTCGGTGAGGGTATTCCATTCTTCCTGCGATCCGTTGCACCATTGGACTGCATCGGGGCTGCAAAGTTCGGTCATTTCGCCGACCCATTTCAAGAGTCCAGCATGCGTAGTGGGAACTGTCATAACGAGGGTATTGCACTAGCCAACGATCAGGAACCCAATTACAAAATATACTGAGTGGATGACAATATTGTCACAGTGCGGCTCATCACAGCTGGCCAGCCACAAGGATGCAGCAGATTTCTTCATCCAATCCTAGAAAATTGCTTTTTCACCTTACGCGCCGAAGTCTCACGATTTATTTCTTTTTTCATCAATAAAACTTTTTGCAATGCCTAACGGACGGAAAATGAATCTTTTTTTGCAGTGATGTAGGCCTGTGCGATAAAGAATGTCGCGAAGGCTTTCAATAACTTCTATCGTGTAATCACCTTTGTTAATCATTACACATTCGGCCATGGCGGCATGACCTGCGTCGGTAATTTCGGAGCGGGTGGCCATGCCTGATTTATTTAATGTTTCCAATACTTGTGTTGCCCAAATTACCGGAACGTGAGCGGCTTCACAAATCCATAGAATTTCTTCCTGAATTTCTCCCATTCTTTCAAATCCAATTTCAACTGCGAGATCGCCACGTGCAATCATTACGCCAAATGCTTTTTGCTGCATACCGCAAAGTAAAAGTGCGGGCAGATTTTTCACTGCTTCGTTGGTTTCAATTTTAATAATTATATGGGGTGTGGTTACAGATACTTTTTTAAGTATGTCCTTTAAATTCATAAAATCGTAAGTATTGCGCACGAAAGAATATCCAACCATATCGGCATGCTCACAAATAAATGGCAAACAGGCTTTATCAAATTCTGTAAGCGACGATGTAGTGATGGCAGAATCAGGAAAATTAATGCCCTTTCCTTCTTTTATTTGCTGCTTTTCAGAAGAAATTCTAACAATACGCATAGCCGCCTTGTTCTTCTTGGTTGATTCAATATATCCTTTAATTATCCCGTCATCTATGTATACTCGATCGCCCTTTTTCAGCATTTCCACGATACCCTGCTCATTTGGACTTATTACGATATCATCTTCTTTAAATCCTTTGTTTTTATAAGTAAGCCAAATTATTTCGCCTTCTTTTACTTTTACTTTCCCCTCATCTTTACCCTTGCTTAACAATCTGGTTCTAATTTTTGGTCCTGCCAGATCCATATATATTTTGCAGGTAATGCCTGTATAACGGCAGGCTCTTTTGAGGTGATGAATCATGCGTGACCAAGTGGCCTCATCATCATGAGCGCAATTGATGCGCGCTACATTCATTCCATTTTGCAATAAGTTTTTTATCAAGGCATAATTATCGGCAAATGAACTATCGAATGTTACCATGATGTGAGGGGTAGCAACATCACTTCTTTCCCCAAAAAGAATTTTACTTTTTTCGATCATTTGTGAGCGATTATATGCGTAAGTGCACTTTTCTATTTCGGCAGGCGGATAACTTTTACCCAATCTGTTAAGTATAGATTGTAACTGACTACGTATATGACTTTCCGAACTCGTTAATGACGACAATCCATAAATATGAAGAGCATCCTGCAACAAACGAATATCTTCACTTCTCAATACTAAATAATGAAGCAGATTTTTTGCTGCAGAGAGTTGTAGTGGATGAATATTCTTTAAATCGACAGCTCTATTTTTTACTTCCAATAACATCTTTTTTTCAAGTTCAGTTAGTTGAAGTTGAATATCTTTTAGCATGTCATTTTTTATCATCACTTTATTAGATTTTAAAAAAAATTAGCCTATCTTACACTCTAAATTGATGACAAAAAAGTCATAATAGGATTTTCTTATAAGAACGATTGGATCCTAGGAAATTGCTTTTGACCTCAACTCATCCGCAATGAACTCCAGCACTAAGTCAACGAGTTCGTCCATGCCGGCAGGAAGTTCTTCTTCGATAGTTGCGAGGTAGTCCGTTTCGGTTTCGCTGTAGTCTTCGCGGTCTTGCTTGTGAGTCTGGCACCAGCGGCTCGCGTTCAACGCATCAACGATCGTCGACGCACCGATCAGATCGAAAGAACTGATCACGCGTTGGTGATCGATACTGGATTGCCAGAATTCATGCAAGCAGTCCCGACTCTCAAGAATCGGCACGGTTTCGTAAACATCCATCAAAGCCCGCTCTTCACGACCAAGGTCGCGCGAGATCGCTTCATTCTCCAGATCATCGATGAGAATTTCAATTTTATCAGGCCATGCAATAGGTTCTTGAGAAAACATCTTGTACGGGCTTAAATGAGGGAATGCACCTTTGCCAAGCGAATCTCTGTTTTTCATCACAAAAATATTTCAGCTAAGCCTGAGGGATCTGGTTTAAGGTCTTACAACTGGCCAACCATGGTCCCAGTGGAGCTTGAGAGGTATTTGATATAGCTTGGTCAAAGCCTTGGCGGTTAAGACTTGGCGCTTTGGTCCGTCTGCAATGATGCGTCCGGATTGAAGGAGGATGACGCGGTCGATCTCTGGAATGATTTCACTGGGATCGTGGGTCACGAGCACGATATTTCCGGTAGCATTTGCGATGATCCTCAATTGCCCAAGCATCGCCAAGCGTGCGGCGAAATCCAAGGAGGTAGAGGGTTCATCGAGAACAAGAATTTCCGGCGCATGCACCATCGCTCTGGCAATGAGGAGGCGGCGCTTCTCTCCAGATGAAAGCTGTCCGAAAAAGCGTTGTTTTAGCTCGGCCACGCCGGTGGTGGTCATCGCTTCGAGGGCAAGTTGCTTTTCGATCGCGCGGAAACGCATCTCGCGCGTGCGACCGTAAGCGCCTCGAAACACCGATAACACCACGTCGCAAGCGATTTCATCATCATCGAAGCGGCTGACCTCTTCCGGCATGACGATGCCGATCCGATGCCTTAACTCCTCCAAGCACCAGAGCTCTTCGCCGAAAAGCTTGCATGAGCTGTTAGGTTTCGCCTCTGCCCGCAACTCGCCAGTCATGAGTTTGAGCAAACTACTCTTACCCGCTCCATTCGCACCGAGAATAGCAACGTTTTCATTTTCAGTTAGAGAAAGACTAAGATCGCGCAACGCAAGCACATCGCCACGCCAGACATTGGCGTTACGGATTTCGAAAAAAGGGTTTTTCATCGCGCTTATTTTTCTAACAATCCACGCAACTTGAGATCATCGCCGAACTTTTCAGAATGCACATTTACTAATTTCAGAGCGTGTGGAAACTGCTCACCCGCGAGGGCTGGAACCGTATTGCCACAAAGAATTGGCGCGTAATAAATCACGACTTCATCTACCAAACCCGCGCGCATCATGGCGGCGGAGAATTTTCCGCCCGCTTCGATCATGATAGAAAGTATACCTTGTTCACGAACAAGGTCTGCCAACATCGTTTCCAAATTTTCTGGAGACTTCACCAAGGTCCGATGTTTCGAGTCATCGCAGAAAAGCGGCGCATCTACAGGCAGCGTATCGGGATGGTTTGTGCAGACGATACGCCAAGGTTGTTCGCGACCTTCTAATAACTCCTGTATGCGTATGGTTAGAGCAGGCAGATCGCGTCGCACGGTTTCGCCGCTGGTCAGGATGGCATCGACCTCGCTGCGGAGTTTTTGCACATCCTCGCGAGATGCTTCGCCGCTGAGCCATTGGCCTTCACCGGGAGGGCGGGTGATTTTTCCATCGAGCGACATCGCGCATTTCCAGATCACCCACGGCAGGCCGGTGCGTTGGACTTTGAAAAATGGCCGGAGAATTTTCTCACAAGCTTCGTTGAGCACGCCGGAGACCACTTCGATTCCAGCTTGGCGCAGCATGTCGTCGGCGGCTCCTGCATGATGCGGATTGGGATCTTGGCAGGCGTAAACAACTCTTGAAATTCCCGCTTGGATCAGTCCAGCAGTGCACGCCGGAGTGCGGCCTGTCGTCGAACAAGGTTCAAGAGTTATATATGCGGTGGCACCTTTGAGGGCATCCGCGCCGTGAGCGGTTGTGGCCGCGCGGATTGCTTCGACCTCGGCATGCGGCGCGCCCGCTTTGCGGTGCCAACCAAGGCCTAACCACTCACCATTTTTCACGATCACGGCACCGACGGGAGGATTAGGAGCGGTTTTTCCCACTCCCTTGCACGCCTCTTGCAAGGCGCTCTGCATCCATTCGGCATCCGTCATTCTTTTCGGAAAATGTCGCAAGCTCCCAGCCGCGTCCAGCCCGTAACTTGGAATATGCGGTACTAACCCGATAAATTACTGTTGCCAAGTTGGAGCGGTTTCATAAGCTCTCATTATGTTCAGCCGTATTTACACATTCGCTCTAGTGGCCATCGCCTCGCTTGCACTCGCATCTTGCTGCTGCTTATTCTAATCGAAATCCAACTTCATCCATTTCATGAAAAAATTCCTCAGCCTCCTGACTCTAGTTGCCATTTCACTCGGCTTTTCCTCATGCTGTTCCATGTTTGGGATTGGCAGTCAAACCGCCGGCTATCGCACCGAGACTAGCCAAGTGAAAACCCGTCATTTTGACACCGTCACCGAAGAAATCCACACCGGCGGCAAAGGTGGCATGGTTCAAATCGTCGAAAAGCAAGTTCCGCGCTACAAGACCGTGACCAAAAAAGTCCGCATTCCTTGCCAACGCTGCACGCGCTTCTACTGCCCGAAAAAGGATTGCTGTGGCACAACTTCTGAAAGCACCATCAAGATGGCCACCGCCCAGGGACCAACCGGCAGCCCGAACATTGGACTCATCCCGACGATGAAAAAACTGGCCGAATAAGCCTCCAAATACCCTCATTTTTCCAGAAAGCGCGGAGCGGCAGATGCCCTCCGCGCTTCTTTGTTTAGACATATCACAAAAAGGGCTGGAAATACTTGGCGCAACTCTCATTCTACGCACCTCTCACTCCTTTCCTAAAATCACATGTCTGCAAAAATTGAAATGCCCAAGCTCTCGGACACCATGACCGAAGGCACCCTCATCAAATGGCACAAGCAAGTCGGCGATTTCGTCGAAATTGGCGATGTCCTTGCCGAAGTTGAAACCGACAAAGCGACCATGGAAATGGAAGCATTCGATGAAGGCACCCTGACAGAGATTTTGGTGCAAGAAGGTGAAAAAGCCGTAATCGGATCGGTTCTTGCTGTACTTGATGGCGATAGCGATGAAGGTTCGGCCACACCCGCCAGCGCAGCTCCTGCCGTAGCAGCTCCTGCTCAACAAGTGGCAGCAAGCCAACCCGCCGCTGCTTGCGCAACTCCATCTTGCGGCGACGGCGAACGCATCAAAGTCTCTCCCCTTGCCCGAAAAATCGCAGCCGAACTCGGCGTCGACATCTCGAACCTTTCCGGCACCGGCCCTGGCGGGCGCATCGTCCGCGAGGATGTCGAGAAATCCGCTAAATCCCCTTCGAAAGCCGCATCCGCCGCAGCGAAACTCACCGAGGCCGTGAAAGCGCGCGTCACTGCACCTTCCTCTCCTGTTTCAGCTCCGGCCGCCGCGCCACAAGCGCTTCTACCTACCGCGAAAGAAGGCGACGAGCGCATCGAGCTTTCTTCTATGCGCAAAATCATCGCCTCGCGCTTGTTGACCTCGAAAACCACCATCCCGCATTTCTACCTGCACATGGAAGTCGATGCCGAGCCTTTGATGGCGATGCGCAAACAGGTCAACGAACAAGCCGAGAAAACCCACGGCAACAAATATTCGGTCAACGATTTCATCCTCAAAGCGACCATCAACGCCGCCGAGGCCGTGCCAGCCGTAAACGCCTCATTCGCTGGTGACCACATCGTGAAATTCAACCACGTCGGCCTCTCGGTCGCGATAGCTGTTGAAGATGGCTTGGTCACTCCAGTGATTAAAGAAGCGGAGTCGAAATCCCTGCTCGCCATTTCCCGCGCCGTAAAAGACTTCGCCGTCCGCGCTAAGGATAAAAAACTCAAGCCCGATGAATTCGACGGCGGCACGATCACGGTTTCTAACCTCGGTGCATGGGGCATCGATTCCTTCGACGCCATCGTCAATCCTCCGCAAGCCGCCATCCATGTTCCGATGCACATCGAAACAAGGCCATATTTTTGCTTGTCCCGCCGCATGCCGTGTAAAAGACTCGCGCTAAGCTTCGCTCCGGTAGCACCTAGAGGATGACCCATGGCGATGGCGCCACCCGTAGGATTAATGATTTCGGGATTGATTTCGAGTGTTCTTTGTACAGCTAAGGCCTGAGCGGCGACAGCTTCGTTGAGTTCTACACGCTCAATATCTTTTATGCTGAGTCCAGCGAGTTTTAGGGCGCGAGGAATAGCCTCGATAGGTCCGATGCCCATGACGCGTGGCGGCACTCCAGCAACTGCAAAACTTACAAATCGACCAATGGGCTGGAGTTTATATTTTTTTACAAACTCTTCCGAAACGACTAGGCACATAGCCGAGCCATCAGACATCTGTGAAGAATTTCCAGCCGTAACAACGCCGCCAGCTCTAAAAGCCGGCTTTAAAGCAGAGAGGTCACGCGGGTTCCGCCGCGCTTCGTTCAATCA
>JANPEG010000063.1:0-31547 GCA_031431855.1 Akkermansiaceae bacterium
TTGTCAGCACCCCGTATCGAAAACAAACATCCCGCCCCGCGAAAGCGCCTATGGGTAGGTGGTCGAGTGGTTAAAGGCGGCAGACTGTAAATCTGCTCACGCAAGTGTACGCTGGTTCGAATCCAGCCCTGCCCACCATCAATTTAAAGAAAGCGTTCATCATCATGATGAGCGCTTTTTTGTTCTGGCAGGGCTGGGTTCGAACCACTGCCGAATCCGCAATCGCGGTGAGGCAAAAGGGTTGAGCCGTAGCGAAGCGAAGTCGGGGGATTGCGAAGCAATCGCCAATCCAGCCCTGCCCACCATCATTTTTCATGAAAGCGTTCATCATCACGATGAGCGCTATTTTTCATTAGAGCTTGCAACCAGTCTTGCTGGTTAAGATACCAACGAACGGTTTCGCGTATACCGTTTTCAAAAGTGTAAGTAGGCACCCAACCGAGTTCCTGTTGCAACTTGCTGGCGTCAATCGCATAGCGACGGTCGTGCCCAGCACGATCTTTAACGTGGGTGATTAGCTTTTGTGTGTTACCGCCGAGTTGCGGCACCATTTCATCAATTAATTCGCAAATCAATTTCACGGTATCGATGTTAGCCCATTCATTATTCCCGCCAATGTTATAGGTCTCGGCTGTTTTGCCACGATTCAACACTTGCCACAAGGCCTCGGTATGGTCGAGCACGTATAACCAGTCGCGCACATGCATACCATCGCCATAAACTGGTATGCTTTTTCGCGAAAGACAGTTTTGAATCACCATCGGAATAAGTTTCTCGGGAAATTGGAACGGCCCATAGTTATTCGAGCAGTTGGTAATCACTGTGTTCAGGCCATATGTATGATGGTATGCACGCACGATCATGTCGCTTGAGGCTTTGCTGGCTGAATAGGGAGAGTTCGGTGCATAGGGTGTGGTCTCGGTGAAATAACCTGTAGCGCCGAGCGAACCGTAAACCTCATCTGTTGAAATATGATGAAACCTTTTGTCATCAAGCTTTCCGTTCCAAAAGTTGCGGCAGGCTTCGAGTAAATTAAATGTGCCAATGATATTCGTGCTGATGAAATCGTCCGGCCCTGTTATGGAGCGGTCCACATGCGATTCGGCAGCCAGATGCATGACATGCGTAACCTCATGCTGTTCGAAGACTCGTATCACTCCTGCTTTGTCTCGAATATCTACTCTCTCGAAAACGTATTTTGGATGGGCTGAAACAGTTTCTAGATTGGCCAGATGCCCGGCGTAAGTGAGGCAATCCAGATTGATGAGTTTATGGATCTCAGGCTTAGCAATGATGTGCCGGATCAGATTTGAGCCGATGAATCCAGCACCTCCGGTAATAAGCAAGTTCATGTGGTTAGATTAAATTGTTTCGGGTTTCCAATTGCGCAAGGAGTGTTGTAGCGCTTCCCGCACGGGGCGGATTTTCACGCCCGTCGCCAGTAATTTTGTCACGTCCAAGACGCAATTGGAGCGCGGGGTCTTGGCTGCAAAATTGTAAAATTCCTCGTCATTGGCCCAGAACTCGAAGGTGCGGTTCGGTTTGAGAATTTTCTGCATAAGCTCAATCACTTCTCGTGTGGTGATGAAATCAGGATTGGCCACATTGTATATCCCGAATGCGGCGCGCTTTTCCCACAGGTCCAGACAGGCTGCGGCGTAATCACCGCGATGCGAAATCGAATTCACATTGTCACACGCCTTGGCATAGCGCTGCAACTTGCTGAGAAAATTACGCATGCTATCCACTTCATCGAACGGAATTCGCAAGCGCCAGATGTAGTTTTGACCGATGCCCGCCATCGCTTCTTCACCCAGTGCTTTGGTGCCGCTGTAAAAACTGCAAGGTCCGTCGCGAAAGGAGAAATTCGGCGTATCCGTTTCGGTGAAGCCTAAAATATTTTCCGGCGCCGTGGAGATCAGTTTGCGCACCTCAGGCTTGTTCATGTTTTTTTCAGTAATGACCTGATTTTCGGTTTTGATTTTCGCCCCGGAATAAATGCAGCCGGAGGAGACATGTCCCAATGGAATGCCCATTGCGGCGCAAGCTAGGGCAAGGGTTTGCGGCAGAAGCGTATTTCCTACTAGCGTGTCGGCTTTGGCCGCCTCACACGCATCCACGTTTGGTTTGCCCGTGTAACCCGCTGCGTTAACGACAAAATCCGGTCGCTTCGATTTGAGGTAATCGAGCAACAAATCAAAGCGATTATAATCCAGCTCTCGCCGCGAGAGCGAGACAAACGGGTGTTTACGTCGTTCAAGTTCTGCTACAAATGCTTGTCCGATGTAACCCGTGCCGCCAAGAAGTAGAATCATTTTTCGTTTTTTAGTCGGTTGGACTCAGCGATGATTAAGCTAAGATATTCGCGATATTCACAGTTGGGCATTAGGGCCGCAAGCTCCGTGAATTGTTCGAGATTCAAAAACCCGGCGCGAAACGCGGCTTCTTCCGGACAGCCGATTTTGATGCCGGCGCGCTTTTCGATGGTTTGTACGTAGGCGCTGGCTTCGTGCAGGCTGCTGCTCGTTCCCGCATCCAGCCAAGCAAAGCCGCGGCTCAAGCGCGACACGCGCAATGTGCCGCGCTTGAGATAGGTAACATTTACGTCGGTGATTTCCAGTTCTCCGCGCGCGGAAGGTTTTTGGTTTTTTACGATGTTTAACACCTCGTTGTCATAAATGTATAATCCGGGCACAGCGTAATGACTCTTCGGTTGCTTTGGTTTTTCCTCGATGGATATTGCCTGGCCATTCACATCAAACTCGACGACGCCGTAACGCTCTGGATCTTGGACGTGATAGCCAAAAATCGTCGCACCACTCTTGAATTCAGTGAACGCCTTCCCGAACGCGTCGCCGCCATAAAAAATGTTGTCGCCCAATATAAGCGCTACACTGTCACTGCCGATAAATGATTCCGCGATTAAAAATGCCTGAGCAATGCCCGCTGGTTTTGCCTGTTCACGATAATCGATCGTTAACCCGAAGCGTGAACCATCGCCTAGCAATTGCTTGTAGCGAGGCAGATCGTGCGGCGTGGAAATGAGGCACAATTCCTTGATGCCCGCCTCGATCAAGGTGGTCAATGGATAGTATACCATCGGTTTGTCGTAAACCGGCTGGAGTTGTTTACTGGTTACGAGGGTCAACGGATAAAGCCGTGACCCCGCCCCGCCTGCTAAGATGATTCCCTTCATTATATTGGGCTTGAGAAGCGCGCCTCAAAATGTCTTCAGTTTCAAATGAATCAAGTCCTATAACATCAAGGTGCTCGACACGCATCCGTAAGCTTCGCCCGCCTCCACTGCTTATTAATACCCCATTTTCTATGGAATTCCGCGTTTGTTGTAGCCGCGATTTCAAATCGCGGGTTCTTTCTGGGTGGAATTTGAGAAAATATCTATTTACGAAAGACGTGTGGATAGTGTCTCGTAGAGTCCGAAATGCAAAATCCTAATATACCTCAATCGGATCGTCGTGAATTTATGAAAGCCGGAGCACTGGTCACTGCTGCGACCTTGCTGCCAGGAATCGCCAGCGCACAGGATGCGGCGGGCAAAGAAATCAAAGTGGCCTTGATCGGTTGCGGCGGACGCGGAACCGGTGCGGCGAGTCAATCGCTGAACGTCCCAGGAACCAAGTTGGTTGCGATGGCGGATGCGTTTGAGGATAATCTCATCAAAGCGCACGATGCTTTGCAGAAGCAGTTTAAAGAGCGGGTGGATGTGCCGGCTGAGCGTCGCTTTGTGGGATTTGATGCTTATAAAAAAGCGATCGATGCAGCGGACTTGGTATTGTTGTGTTCTTCACCGGGTTTCCGCCCGATGCATTTTGAATATGCGGTGCAGCAAGGGAAGCACGTGTTCATGGAAAAACCTGTTGCCGTCGATGGACCAGGGATTCGCAAGGTGATCGAGGCAGCGAAGGCTGCAGATCAGAAAAATCTCAAAGTGGTTTGCGGCCTTCAGCGTCATTATCAAAATACCTACCTTGAGACACTTGAGAAAATCAAAGAGGGCATGATTGGCGAGATCGTTAATTCGCAGGTTTACTGGTCAGGCGGCGGCGTTTGGACGCGTGAACGTAAGGAGGGGATGACCGAAATGCAGTATCAAATGCGCAACTGGTATTATTTCAACTGGCTTTGCGGCGATCATATTTGTGAGCAACACATTCACAACATCGACGTCAGTAACTGGTTTATGGGTCAACATCCGGTAAAAGCAGTCGGTATGGGAGGTCGTACTAAGCGAGTGGGTAAAGATTGGGGTGAAATTTATGATCACCACTACGTCGAGTATACTTACGCGAACGGTGCAATCATGAACAGCCAGTGCAAGCATTGGAATGGTACATGGTCGAAAGTTTCAGAGACCATCATTGGCACCAAAGGCACGGCCACAGCGGGTGTGATCAAAGATCTTACTGGGAAAATTATCTGGCGTTTCAGTGGGCAGAATAACAATCCGTATCAAACTGAGCACGATGTGTTGGTGAAACACATCATCGAGAATAAGCCGATCAACAACGCGCACTACACCGCCGAAGCGACTCTATCATCTATCATGGGACGCATGGCGTCGTATTCCGGTCAGGAAGTCACATGGGAACAGGCATTGAATTCTGATTTGGACACCATGCCAAAAGTTCTCGCATGGGACGCCGATCCAGGTCCGAAGATGGGTGCGGATGGTCTCTATCCAGCTCCGATCCCGGCGGTGACGAAGGTGTTTTGATACGTTCCTAGTTCCTAGTTATTTTAAAGCCCACCCCGAGTGATCGAGGT
Source organism: Akkermansiaceae bacterium (assembly GCA_031431855.1). Taxonomy (GTDB): domain Bacteria; phylum Verrucomicrobiota; class Verrucomicrobiia; order Verrucomicrobiales; family Akkermansiaceae; genus Luteolibacter. Next base: position 4,786 of record JANPEG010000063.1, read on the forward strand.
GGGCTTCTTCTTTGGAGTTTAAAGTTTGAAATTTAGAGTTTTATCCTTATCTGGTCGATTAAAGCCTGAGATTGCTGGGAATTTTGGCAGAGGATTAATCCTTTATTGTTGGTTAGAAACCTGTCTATTTTATTCCACTGCCTTAGGGAGTGTATCCATCAGGATTTCAAGAAGGTATAACACCCATATATAATGAAAAAGATCGCGATCAAATTACTGGTAACCGTCGTTGTATGCACAGTGATAGGTTATGCCGCCAGCCTCGTCTCACAGTCGATTTTTACAGAAGTCAGCACGGATCTGGCGTTGGAGCAAGTGAACGGAGATGATGTCGCCGCGGCCAAGCTGCGCGGATGGCAGAGTCAAAAAGGTCTTTTTGAGTTCGCTGTGATGCTTGTTTGCCTCGTGGTGATCGTCACTACTTTTTGGAGTGAGATTAAATTTCTCATCAGAAAAGCGATGCGTTCCGCTCCGCTCCTGTTGGGCTGCTTGGTGGTGATTACGATGAGTAGCTGCCGACGTCCTTATGACTCCCCTGAGTATGTTGAAGTCGATACCAATGAAACCGCGTTCGTGATTCCCTTGGAGGGTTCAGCGGATAAGCAAGTTCAGTTCGAATCCGCAGAAGCGCTTGCTAAAAGTAAAGTTGCATCCAAGCGGATACAAATCACGCATCGTTGGAGCCAGACGGGTCGGAGAGATCATGAAGGGCAGTGGATTAAAAATATTCGTGTGATTAAGGTGAGTCGAACTCCAGTCACAAGGGAGTGGGCAGCTGAGGCAAACCGTGGGACATCCAATAAAGACCAAGCCATTTGGGCGGAAAGCAGTGATAGTGTGGGATTTTCCACCGGATTTTCATGCACCGCATTGGTTAATGAAAAAGACACTGCGTTATTTCTCTATTCCTACAGTGGGCAGTCTCTGGCTGATATGATGGATTCGGAAATCCGCGCACGCATTCAAGCTGGCACGGCTGAATTTGCGGGTAAGTATTCCATGGATCTGCTGCGGGACAAGAAAGGTGAGATGATCGCAGCAATTCGAGCTGACGTGATTCCATTTTTCGCTGCCAAAGGAATTACGATTACCACAATCGGTCAATTTGGAGGATTCACTTATGAGAATAAAAAGATCCAGGATGCGATCGATGAGGTATTCATTGCACAACAAGAGAAGCAGGTAGCTGGTGCTCAATTATCTGCCCAAAATGATAAGAACAAGCGTCTTGAAATGGAGGGTGAAGGGATGGCAAATAAAGTTCGTAAGACTGCAGAAGGTCAGCGTGATGCGGCTGTGATTGAAGCGGAGGGACGTGCCAAAGCGATTGCCTTGGTTGCGGAAGCGGCGCAAAAGGCTGGTGAAGAACCTCTTTTCTTACAACTCAAGCAACTCGAAGCAGTATCTGACATGGTCAATAAGTGGAACGGTCAGTATCCTAATTTTATGATGGGTGGTGATTCCAATTCCTCATCCGGAGGACCCGCATTCCTCTTGAATATGCCAATGCCAGGAACCAATCCACCGCCACCTACCAAGCAGAAGTAATGGGAAGGTTCTTGGTTCTTGGTTCATAGTTCTTGGTTTTTTAAAATTAAAAAGCCCACCCCGAGTGATCGAGGTGGGCTTTTTGTTTTGAAGTTTAGAGTTTAAAATTTAGAGTTTACTCCGTGGGGCCTGGGCCTTGGTTCCAGGCTTTGTGCATTTCTTCGAGGGTTGGGACTTCTAAAGGTCTAACAACTCGGAAGCCGAGCCATGAGGCGTTGGTGAAATACCATAGGGATTTTGGAATTTGTGGGTCGATGGCTTTGAGTTCAGCATCGGTTTTGCCGCGGGCGGCGGTGCGGAGCATGGCGGCTTCGGTGTCCCAGTGGCCGCCACGATGGATGGTCGGGTAGCGGTTAGGTGCAGCTACCCATGGGTTGGTCGCTCCGTCTTTGATGTTGGCGTAAGCGTCAGCGACGTATTGATCGAGAGTGAGCTCGGCGGCGTTGCCGTGCATGTCGTGGAGGCCCCATGGATTGGGTTTTTTCGTCCCTACTTTTTGATACTGAAACTCTGAGTTATCGGCGAACCATGCGTACTCGCCGAGTTTGGATGCATCATCGCCGAAGGAGTATGCGGTCGTGGTGCCGGCGCGGCAGGCGTATTCCCATTCGGCTTCGGTGGGGAGGCGGTAGAAATTACCAGTTTGGGCGGAGAGCCATTCGCAGAATTTATTTGCGGCGTGGTGGGTGATTCCGACAGCGGGGTAATCTTTGGAATAACCATCGCCCATGGAGAAGTGCATGGGGATGTAAGGAGGTGTGGGTTGGGTTACGGTATCGATTAAAGTTTCGTCGCTTTTGACATCAGGAGCTTCAGAAGTCGACATGTCGGCATCGCGATTCAAGGTGCCGTCTTTGTTGCGGGCTTTTCCGTTTTCCATGTAAGGACGGTAGATGTCCCAAGTGGTTTCAAGTTTCGCCATGAAGAAAGCCGGGATAGCAATTTCCTTTTGCGGGGCTTCGTCGGGTTTGTGGTTGGGCGATTTAGGATCGGAACCGATTTTAAATTTTCCCGCAGGAATAGGAATGAGGTCGATTTTTGAGCCTACGGCGAGAGGAATTTCTTGGGTGTAGGCTTCGAGCTTCGCGGCCTCGGCTTTTTGTTTGGCGATGATTTTTTCGTAGATCGCTTTGGTGGTGGGGAGGAGTTGGGGATTCGGGAGTTCCTCTGCGGCGAAGGCGAGGCTGGAGAGCAGAGGGATGAGAAGGAGTTGGCATTTCATGGCTGGGAATACGTTGGATGTAGGTGAAACTTGCGGTGAGTTACTGGGATTTTTGGGAGAACTTTCCAATCAGGGAAGCGAAATCCAGCGGCTCGGCCTTATCGGCGATGAGGATGGCGAGTTTCTGGAGGGCGAAAATTTCCGAAATGCCTTTTTGGGCGAGGGCTATCATATCGGTCATTTGCGGGGCGGTGAAGACGGCTTCTTCGCCGGAGCCTTGGACTTCCACAAATTCCAGCGACTCGGTCATGACGATGTTGAAATCGACCGTGGCGGCCTTGTCTTCGAGGTAATTGAGATCCAACACGGCGGTTTCCTCAAAAATCCCGGCAGAGACCGCGGCGACGAGTTTTTTGAGCGGGAAATCTTTGATTTTTCCCTCCGCCATCATGCGGTTGAACGCGATGGCGACTGCGACGCAGGCACCAGTGACCGATGCGGTGCGGGTTCCGCCGTCGGCTTGGAGGACATCGCAATCGATCCAGATCGTACGTTGACCGATTTTTTGGAGATCGACCACGGCACGGATGGATCGGCCAATGAGGCGTTGGATTTCAGAGGATCGGCCATCGAGTTTACCGCGTGAGATGTCGCGGGCTTTGCGCTCGTGAGTGGAGTAGGGAAGCATGGAATACTCAGCGGTGAGCCAGCCACCGGTGACTTTTTGATAACGCATCCAGCCTGGGATGTTGTCTTCAACCGTTGCAGAGCAGATCACGCGGGTGTCTCCGAAACAGACGAGCACGGAGCCGGTGGCATTTGGGGCGACATTGGGATGAAAGGAAATTGGGCGGAGTTGGTCATTGGCACGGGCGTCAGGGCGAGTCATGGGGCGACGATGATCGTTAAACTTCAAAGTTCAAAGTTCAAATTCCAAGGAAGAGATTGGGTAGCCCCGACAAAGTCGGGGGATGCAGCCGTTCGAAGCGGTGTGTCGATGGAGCAGAAAATAAAGAAGTTAAACGCAAAACCCTGTGAGCACTAGCGAACCGAGAGGTTTAGCGAAGCCAATTCGTTTGGACGGAACGCAGTGTAGTCAAAAATCGCATAGAACGCAGAGAGGATAGGAAATTGGGAATATACGGTTTGGCGGTTTTGATAAGACCGCCGCATGAAATGGACAGTGCAAAAAAGATCTGTCCCCATTTGCTTTGTGGGAAAAAACCTAGAATTCACTCATCTTAACCTATTCATCGTCGCGTGGGGCAAAGCTCTTTACGCGAAAACGCGTCCATATCAGAAATCCCTCCGCGGTTCGATACATCTCTTGTCTCTTCAGCTCCGAAAATTTCTGCCAGTTTCTGGCCATCATGGATGAGCGGGGATTTTTCAGGAAGAGTTCTTGATGATCGCCGACGAAGGTCCAGAACAGGGCGTCCCAGACTTCGGTCCATGGGCCTTTGGTTTCGTCGGACATTTTTAGGACGTAGTTTGATCCAGAGATGTAGGGTTTGGTGGTGAAGGTTCCGCCATCGGCGAACTGCGACATGCCGTAAACATTGGGAACCATGACCCAATCATAGGCATCGATGAAAAGTTCCATGAACCAGCGGTAAACTTCGTTGGGATCGAAGCGGCAGAGTAGCATGAAATTTCCGAGCACCATGAGTCTCTCGATATGATGGCAGTAGGCTTCTTCGTGAAGCTGGCGGATGATGCGGTCGATGGGAGGGATGCCGGTTGTGGCGTCGTAGAAGGATTTCGGGATGGGGCGGGCGTGTTGGAAGAAGTTGAGGTTGCGGATCTCTGTGCCGCGGTGGCGGTAAACGCCATGCATGAACTCGCGCCAGCCGATGACTTGGCGGATGAATCCTTCCAGTGAATTTAGTGGAACACGATCTTGATGCGCAAGCGCGGCATCGACAATTTCCTGAGGCGTCAGCAAGCCGATGTTGAGCATCGGGGTCAGGACGGAGTGATTGATAAAGGCGTGTTCGGTCGAGATCGCATCTTCGTAGATGCCGAAGTCTCGAAAGCGTTCGTTGATGAAGGTTATTAGCCAAGCTTTCGCATCCGCACGGGTGACGGGGTAGCGGAAGGTTTTGGTGTTTCCCGGGTTGTTAGGGAAATGGGTTTCGATGTGTGAGATCGCGGCTTTGACGTGGGCGTTGTGAGGAGTTTTCGGCGCAAAGGGTGGGGTGAATGCTTTGGGTAGTTTTTTGCGATTGTCCTCATCAAACGACCATTGCCCGCCGGTTGGGTTACCATCGGTATCGACTAGGATGCGCATGCGTTTGCGTTGGGCTTGGTAAAACATCGCCATAAACGGTTTTTTGCGACGGGCGATGTGTTCTTCCAGAAACTCCGGTGGAGAGAGAAACGCGGGGGATGGATGAATGTGGAGTGAGATGCCGTGAGTGTTCGCAAAGGCATACAATCGCTTTTCGAGGATGAAATCGTGAGTATCGGCGAGATGGATTTCTGTGAGTTTTTTGGGAAGCTTGTCTCGGAAATCCTGAGTGTGAGGAATGACGATCACTTCACGTCCATGTGCCCGAAGCTCTTCCGCGTAGGCCTGCATCGAAGCGCGGTGGAGGACGAGTTTTTGTTTGTGAAACGCGACCGGATATTTGGGATCGTTTCCGAAAATCAATGGATCTTCGGCGAGATAGATAGGGCGACCTTTCGCGAAGCCGGGATGGTTTTCGAAAAGCTGGTGAGGAAAAACGAGCGTGGCGGATAACATCGGACAGGCGGTTTAGATGGATGATTTGGCTTTCGCGTAAGGTAAACGAATTGGCTGACTGAGTTGGAAATAGGTATCGAGAGCTGTGGAGGCTAGCGAACCGATAGCTGTTAGATCAATCGCGCCATCGGCGGCGAGATGTTCTTCGGGGAGTTGCACCAAGCGAACTTTACCGATGATGAGGATGGTGTCATTTGCGGTGATCGGAATGGTTTCGATGAGGTCGAGCGCGAAGCGAAAGCGCGATTCCGCAACGAAGGGTGCAGCGATCCCAGGTTCGAAGTGAGGCGTCAGACCGGTGGCGGTGAATTCCGAGAAGTCGCGTGGGTAGCGTGCCGAGCAATGATGGGCTTGTTCGAGGATGCCGGAGTGGACGTGATTGATCGTGTAGGAGCGGGTTTCGAGGATATTGGATAAAGTATGTCGATCTACGAGATCCGGACGCGAGACTAAGCCAATCAGTGCCGGATTCGAGCCGAGGTGGGTGACAGTGGAAAAGGGAGCGAGGTTGATTTGTCCGGAGCGATTGACTGATCCGATTAGGGAAATGGGTTTCGGGCCGGGTAGGGTGTTGGCGAACTGCACACGCGCCAGTTTTTCCATGGCTTCGATGTCCGAGAGGGTGATGTTTTTCATCTGGCATACTACTAAGCGAGGTTTTGGGGCTGGGAAGTAGAAAGATTCTAGAAATTTGTTGGGGTAGGGTCGCCTCGCTTAGTCGACCCCAAAACACAATGCAGCCCTCCTTGATTACTGGTTTGTGATTTCCTGTAGCTAGCCGAGTGTCTGGGTATGCAAGCACCCATACGCAGCCTTAATTCACTGGTTTTGATCGGTTTTATCGTCGTTACGTTTATCGCGCCGTTGTTTGGGGCGATCTCTCCGCCGGGGGATTGGTATGCGTCTTTGAACAAGCCTTCGTGGAATCCGCCTGGCTGGTTATTTGGGCCGGTTTGGATGATGCTTTATCTGATGATGGCGACGGCGGCTTGGTTGGTTTGGAAGCGCTGTGGGTGGGGTAAGGCGTTGGGCTTTTATGGGGTTCAGCTCGCGCTGAATGCGGCATGGACACCGATCTTTTTTGGAGCGCAACAACCTGGGTGGGCGTTGGTGAATATCATCGCGATGTGGCTGGCGATTGGGGTCACAATGGTCGCGTTTTTCCGTGTGAGTAAAGCGGCGGGGTGGTTGATGGTGCCTTATCTGGTGTGGGTGAGTTTTGCGATGGTGCTGAATTATACTTTGTGGAGGATGAATTGAGGAGAGACGTGTCTTTGACCGGCTGTTCTGGTAGTTTAGAGAACGGAGGATTGGGAGATTAGATACTTTTCCCATTCTGAGTTTTCAGTGCTTTCCTTGGCTTAATTCACTTTCAAATGCAATTTGGCGTCATTAGAGAGCTCGCTTGTTGTGCGGGGACGGCTGGGATTGACTACACTTCGTTCCGTCCCTGCGGTTTGCGCTTCGCGTATGAGATAAATTTTCGCTACGAGCGAAATCTGCAGTCAAACCCGGTTTCGCTGCGCCCCGACTCGTCGGGGCGCAGCTCAAGGGGTTCTCATCCCAGCCTGCTGTCGTTTGGTTTGCGGAGTGGGAATGAAAAACGCACCACTGGATTGGCGGTGCGGGTGGGGAAAAAGTACGCAGGCTGGGATTCGAACCCAGGACCAATTGGTTAAAAGCCAACTGCTCTACCAACTGAGCTACCTGCGCGTTGGATTTGGTTGTGCTGTCTTTCGACGGCGGGGCGGCAAAGTAGTGGACGGCGGCTGAACTTTGCAAGCCCATTTTAGGGAAAACATGAAAGTTTTTTAAGAAAGCCGAAATAGTTCTATAGCTGACAAGCTTCTAGAATTTTCCATCCATCAATTTATCACGTCTTTCTCTTACCAATCGCACGACGAGTGCGGTCCAGCCGGTTTGGTGAGAGGCGCCGAGGCCTTCGCCGGTTTCGCCATGGAAGTATTCGTGGAAGAGGATGAGATCCTGCCAATTTGGATCGTCGGAGTAACGTTTTGAGATCTCGCTGTTGCCGTAGCAGGGGCGGTAACCCTTTTTATTTTTGCTGAACAAGGAGATGAGTCGGTCACAGAGATCGATGGCGATTTCGCGCAGGGTGAATTCTTTTCCGGAGCCGGTTGGGTATTCGATTTTGAAGGAGTTTCCGTAGAAATAGTAATAACGCTCAAGTGCCTCGATGAGGATGAAATTGGTGGGGAACCAGATGGGTCCGCGCCAGTTGGAATTTCCGCCGAACATATCGGTGGTGGCTTCGCCGGGGGTGTATTGGACTTGGTGAGTCGCGCCTGCGTAGTTGAAGATGAAAGGTTTTTCCTCGTGAGCTTTGGAAAGAGAGCGAATCCCGAAGTTCGAGAGGAATTCTTTGGGGTCGAGCATGTAGGCGAGGCTCTTGCGCAAGCGTTGTTTGGAAGGGATGGCGAGCAGGACTCTGCCGGATGATTTTTGGCCGGGGACGCGGTTGGCGGTGACGTATTTGAGCAGGCCGGGTTTGTTGACGAGAAACCAATCCATGCGTTTCCGGAAACCAGGCAAGGCATCGATGGTTTTCTGTTTGAGAACGGTGACCGCACAAAGTGGCAGCAGGCCAACCAACGAGCGGATCCGCAGTGGGATGGGCGCCTCGTGGTTGATGATGAGCTGATCGTAATAAAAGCTGTCCTGTTCATCCCAAAGGCCTGTGCCGCCGAGGCTGTTGATCGCATCCGAGATGTTGACGAAGTGTTCGAAAAACTTGGAGGCGATGTCTTCGTATGCCGGTTTTGTTAGAGCGAGTTCTAACGCCATTGAGAGCATGGTGAGGCAGTAAAATCCCATCCATGCGGTGCCGTCGGCTTGATGCAAATGTCCTCCACCCGGTAGCGCGTGCGAGCGATCGAAAACTCCGATGTTATCCAGACCGAGGAATCCGCCGCCGAAGACATGTCGACCATCGAGGTCTTTACGATTCACCCACCATGTGAAATTTAGCAGAAGCTTTTGGAAGGCTTTTTCGAGGAAGAGGATGTCGCGTTCGCCTTTTTTATCGGCGATTTTATAAACGCGCCAAACTGCCCATGCATGGACGGGTGGATTGACGTCGGAAAAGTTCCATTCGTAGGCTGGCATTTGGCCATTCGGGTGCATGTACCACTCACGCAGCAGGAGGAGCAGTTGGTGTTTGGTGAATGCGGAATCGACCGTGCAGAAGGGCAGCATGTGAAATGCGGTGTCCCATGCGGCGAACCATGGATACTCCCACTTATCCGGCATAGAGAGGATGTCTTTGGCGTGGAAATGGTGCCAATCGTGGTTTCGTCCGGTGAGTCGGCTCGTTGGTGGATGAAGGATTTCTTTATCGCCCTTTAACCAATCGGCGATGACATAATGGTAGAACTGTTTGCTCCACAGCAAGCCAGCGTAGCCTTGTCGGCATATCATGCGCTCTTGCTCGGAAATGCCAGATGGTATGATTTCCTGATAGAATTCATCGGATTCTTTGATCCGTTCGGCGAAAATATCATCGAACTTATCGAGTCCGTGAATATCGTTGTGTTCCTCTAGATCATGAAGCCTTCCCATCAGTGTTACGCTCTGTCCAGGAGGAATGCGGAAGGTGTAGTGAGCTGCGGCTTTGGTGCCCGAGTGATTTGGTGAAACGGCAGAGGGTTCTTGGTGAATGATGTATCGGTGGAACGCATCCTTGGTGTAAGGCGTGGCGTTTTTGGTGTCGCCCAGCGATTCATGGTTCGTCTCGTTTTCGGTAAACAACCATTTGACGGTTTTCGTCGGAGTATCTGCTACACCCATGTGAAAACGAAATTTTCCAAGACCTTCGTGTTCGATGAGCAGGGTATTGCCTTCTTGGGAAATGTTAGGCTTGTGGATGGGTGACTCAGGATCGATTCCCCAAGTCCATGTGTTTCTGAACCACACGGTAGGCAAGAGATGGATGGGCGCAGCGACGGAGGCGCGGTTGGTAATCGTGATGCGCCAGAGGATGTCTTGGGGACTGCGTTTGGCGACTTCTTGGACGACATCGAAGTATTCGCTGTTATTGAACATCCCCATATCGGCGAGCTCGAGTTCCGGACCCAGTCTGCCGAGCCTTTCGTTTTCGACGCGGATATCGATGTAGGGGAATTTTCTCTGCGGATATTTGTAGAGCGCTTTGGTGTAGGAATGTGTGGGTGTGGAATCGAGGTAGTAATAGCACTCTTTCACGTCCTCGCCGTGGTTGCCTTCGTTTCCGCCAAGGCCGAAGAGCCGTTCTTTCAAAATCGTATCGTTGCCGTTCCAGAGAGCGGGAGCAAAACAGAGCCTACAACTCCGATCCGACCAGCCCTGCAAGCCATCTTCGCCCCAGCGGTAGGCGCGGCGGCGGGCTTGATCATGAGGGAAGGCCGCCCATGAATTTCCGTGATCTGAATAGTCCTCTCGCACCGTGCCCCACTGGCGTTCACTGAGGTAGGGTCCCCAGCGTTTCCAGTTTTTGGCGCGGTTTTCTTCTTCGGAAAGTCTGATTTGCTCTTGAGTCATGAAAGCGATGTGGGAGATGGGTAGCACGATTCGTGCAGAATGCGAAGCTTTGCGAACAAAGATTTATCCCCGTAATTTCAAGGGATAAACGGTCACATCCACGGGGGTTGCTGAAATCATGGAGTCGGGTGGCGATTCTGGCTCGGGAAAACCATTCAGGGAAAAGGGCAGTGTCGAGCATTCGCCATGGGCTATGGGCTCGATTTCATACGGATCATGGTAAACGCGTCCGCTGTAGATCTTGCCTTTGGGATCGGTTGAAAAAAGCGTGTAGCGCTCGACCAGAAACCATTCGAGTGATCCAAAAACGGCGGGTTGTGGAGAGACGGGTCGCGGGTATTTGAATGTCGCCTCGCCGGATGGATGATTTCTCCTTTGGCTGAAATATTCCACAGAACTGTTAGAAATATTCGAGTGCATCTTCGCGTGCTGATACGGGAGATGAAACATACGTCGCGCGATTTCCACGGCGAGGGGTTGATTGCAATCGAGAGAGAAAAACCAAACCCCGGGATTTCCGGCGTCGTCATAAACGTAGGTGCGGAGATTGAGTTCATGAAACCACGAAAGGTAGGGCAGTGGTGGCAGACCGATGGGACGAATCCGCTGCATGAGGAAGGGGACGACGCCAAGCCATGCATTGCCATCGAATGTATCGACATGCAGGCCTTTTGGTAAGCGTGGAGAGATGAGATCGGGCGAGACGGCCCAGTGAAAAAATCCGAGTTCCGCCCAGCGTTGTTTCATCACGGGAAAACCGTCAGGCTTTTGCTGTTGGGCGAGGCGTTGTGATGAGGTGAGCATATTGATGAGTTTGCTAGTTTCAAGTTTTCAGTTTGAAGCCTGGACTTATAGGCTCGATCAAAATGAGTTGCGAGTCAGGTGGCAGGAATGGGCGGCGAATCCCGCTCCGAATGCGGTGAGCCAAAGTGAATGGGTTTCGGGATGCGTTTTCAAGCGTTGCTCTAAAGCGAACAAAACCGATGGGCTGGAGAGGTTGCCATGTCGGCTGAGGATTTCGCGGGTTTCGGTGAGTTCGTATGCCGGGATGACGGCCTCAATCGCATCGATCACATCGCGACCTCCGGAATGCGCGAGGATTTGTTCGGGATCAAATTTTCTGCGTTGATAGAGAGTTGAGACGGCTTGCGCCGCGAGGCTGGGAACGGTGCGGTGGAGTTGGTTTTTGAGTTTTCCCTTGGAGTTTGTGAAGCGGATTTTTTCGCGTTCAGTGGGAACGTGATGGGTATCGAAGTCATGAAATTTTAAATCGGTTTCGGAGGTGGGTTGTCCGCTTAAAATTGCCGCCGCCGCGCCATCGCCAAACAAGCATAGAGAGATCAGGACTCCGGGATCGTTATCTATGTAGAAGGCAGCAGAGGAAATTTCCACGGCGATCACGGCGACCCGATGAGTGGGGTTCGCAGCGAGGTAACCGTGCGCGGCTCGGAGTGCGGGGATAGCGGCCCCGCAACCCAGTCCAACTAGATCTACGAGGTAGGTGTTAGATCTGAGCCCGACGATTTCTGCAACATAGCTCGATGGACCGGGGCAGAGGTAGCCAGTGCAGGTGCAGAGAAATAGCGCATCGATTTGATCGGGCTCAAGTCCGGCTTGCTGAATTGCTTTTTTCAGAGCTTGGCTTGCGAGTTCGGGCGCGTGCTTTTCAAAAGCTTGATTCAGGGCCTGCGCATCTTTAGCGAATACTGACTGTAAATCGTTCGAACTGAACTGGCGGGTATGAATTCCGGAATTCGTATGGGTGAGAATTTTTTCTAAAATCGACAGTGAGCGTGGTTGGAGTTGATCGATTTCAGGATGATTCTGAAGAGTGTCCCAAGTTTCTAACTGAGTGAATGGGTGAGCCGCTTGAGCGGTGCAGATGCTGTTGAGATACATGGGTGTGTTAGCGAAGAAGGCTTAGAATAGGAGTGATGGGAGCGTGCTTGATGAGGTGTCGTGAAGCACTGTGAAAAAGCAGAGGATGGATGAAACGTGAGGCGGTGAGGCGTTTGCGGAAATGTTTGTGAAGATGTTTATCTGTTAGGGAACAAGCTTGCTCCCATGAAATTTGATCTGATGCGTAAGCGATCAAATGCGGCAGGGCGATTTCTGCTGACTCGAATGCCATGGTCATGCCGTTTCCTGTGAACGGGGGAATGATCGCATGTGAGTCGCCCAAGCACATCATTCCCGTAGTGGAGGGTTGGTTGCCGAGCGAGAACCCTGCGACCGCAGAAAACGAATCATCGCGCCATTCCGTAATCTGCAATTGATCGGCAAGAAGATGATTTCCATTTTTCCTCAAATATGCAGGAAGTAGATCTGCTTGCTTGGCTTTGATGGATCGATCGATGCGGAAAAGTCCGCAGGCATTGTGCCAACCCTCTTCCACTTGCGTGATGCCGAGGTAACCGTTCGGCCCGCTGTGCATTTCCAGATTGGCGGAAGTTATCAGTCCTTTGATGTGTGCTTTGAGTCCAATCCATGAGCCCGGACTGGGAATGCGGCCGCTGGCTCGAATCGTGCCGGGCGCATCGGTTTCGGTGGCATGGCGGGATTGGGTGTAGATGACCGCGCCGTTAGCGATCGCTATATCGTAGAGGCGTTGATCGAGGAGAAATCGTGAAATCGCCAAAGCGGGTGTTTGAAGTTTGGTCTGGCGGAGTTTCTGATCGCCTGAAAACCAGCAGACGCTTTGGTGGGTTAGAGCGTCTGAAAGCGCGGTGCTGATACCGAGATTTTCCAAAGTTTCGCTCGAAACGCCTGAGATGAACTCACCACACACGCGATGACGCGGATAGCTTCCTGCTTCGTGCAGTTCCACGGGAATCCCATGTTTACGCAGGGCAATCGCTAGGGAAAGCCCCGTGAGTCCGCCGCCGATGATGGTGATTGTTCGATTCAAGCGCGCCAAGCTAGCACGCGTTGGGAGCCGCGCCATGTGTAAGTTTCTTGAAAATGAAATCCATGTTTTTCAAAAGCTAGCAGTTTTGGGATTTCATCACTTACAAATCCAGCTTCGATGCTCACCCGCATATCGTGGCGAGTGATAGCATGAACAAAGGGAGTGGCGAGTTTTGCTAGAAATGCAGGGATGCTGGCGCGTAAGGGTTCATTGATGATGACTCGGTCGAACTCTTTGAATTTCTCCCCAAGGGCGATGAGTTGTGCATCGGTGAAATGATGCAGAATGAGATTGGCGATCAAAGTTCCGCCGGTTTGTGCGAGGGGTGATTCGAGGAAGTCGCCCTGATGCCATTGAATCGATTCTGACATTCCGAGCGGTTTTGGTGCGAGATCGTAAGCATGGATCGCAAGCTCGGGATGCTTTGCATGGATTTTAGAAAGCAGGGCACCATCGCCAGCACCGAGTTCGCTGATCGATGAAGTTTTGGGATCGTGATGACGCATGATCCAGGCTTCGTTTCCCATGAAGCGATTGATGCGTAGCAGATCGTTGCGAGAGCGTCGCGCGCCCGGGTCGTCGTACGGAAGGTGGTCGAGGAGTTCAGGAGTGAGTTTGCGCATGGCAGGAGATTAGATGAAATTGGAACAAGTCACAGTTTGCAATAACCAACAATTTGATGGATAATGGGATATGAAAATTTCCACATACACCGGCGGCATGGTGCAGACAAATGGTTATTTGGTAGAGTCCGTGAATGGAAACTATCTGGTGGATGCGCCGGAAGGGATTTGTGAGTGGTTGGAAAAGAAAGGGGTGAGGATTGATGCCTTGTATTTGACGCATCAGCATTACGATCATGTAGAGAATGTGTCGGTATTACAGAAGTTTGGGGTGAAAGTTTTTGCATGGGCGAATTACTCGAAAGATCTGACATTGGAAACGTATGGAGCGAGCTGGGGGATGCCTGAGGTTGACTCTTATCAAGTGGATGAATTGATCCCAGAGGGCAAAAGCGAATATTTTCATGTGCCGACCCAAGTGAGCCATGTGCCTGGTCACTCACTGGACAGTATTGCTTTTTATCTACGTGATGCGGGCGTGGTGTTCGTGGGAGATGCGTTGTTTGCAGGTTCAATCGGGAGATGTGATTTACCGGGAGGGGATTTCGATCAGTTGATTTCTGGAATCAAAGATAAGCTGTTGATTCTACCTGATGATACGCGAGTGCTATCGGGACATGGGCCTGAGACGACGATTGGACATGAAAAATTGACTAACAGCTATCTACGTTGAGTAATTATTCACGGACGGCTTTAGCCTTCGGTGGGCTTAATAAAATCGCATTTTCTTTATCCGATGGTGAAGTAAAATGCACATTTTCCCATACAGGTTCTTTCAGAGGACCCGTCCCTCTGAATTGGAATAGACCATAAAATGGCATCAACGGGATGGTTGCCAATCTGAGTAATCCCCGGGCATTGAGTCGAATGGTAAAATTAATCGTTTGTGCTGAAAGATCGATACTGCCATCACCCATGAATCTCACAGAAGTGGTGGATGTTTCGAAATCTTGTATCTGCGCGATGCCTTTTTGGATCGTGAAATTACAAAATGCATCTTTGGCTCTTTCGTAACCGAGTCGCTTATCATTTACAACTTTTGAAGCCACGGTCGACAGCGGTCCAAAGAGTGGAACAGAGAAAAGTTCACCGTCTTCCATGGCGATCAATCCCTCGCCGTTCATCGTTGAAATATCACCACCTGTAATAGTGAATTCGATGCGTCCGGTGAGATTTCCTCCGGTCTTCATATTGAGGGCATAAACGTTTGATATTTCTAGAACATCGAGCTTCGTCCAACTAAGTTCACCAGATAATTTTGATCCTGATTGATTTGAAAACTTCCCTTGAATTTTCCCGCCTACGACTTCCGAGGATAAATTAGTAACATCAACTTCATTATTTCGAACATGAACCGTCGCCGATGGCTTCGTGAGAGTGAGGTCTTTGCCAAGAAATTTATAATCCGCTTTATTATCTGTGCTAAAATTTACGGTCAGATCGGTGCGCCCCTGGGGCGTTACATCTACTTGCCCTGATCCACTGATCGTATGGGGACGATGGAAGCGATAGGATTCAATGTTGTCGGCTATTTTTGGTGCGAACATTCGAACCAGCGGCGCAGCCCAAAATACACCTGATATTTTTTCGATAGCGACCAACTTGGACTTGCTATCATAACGGATTCGTTGAATCGAAGCTTTGCCAGATGTCGGACCGTCATACCTTTTTCGTAGCTCGTAATTCGTGTAATCGAAATCCACCTTACCATCGAAGAAATCAAATTCGTGTGTGTTTAACTTAAACGAGCAGGCGGCGGAATGAAATGGAATGCCGCGGTAAGCTACGTTCGTGAGTTTTCCGCTACCCGTATATGCCCACGCAAACCTGTTCTTCGTATCGAACGTTCCCTCGATAGATAACTCACACATCGCCTTTGGGTTTTCTTTGAAATCACCAATGATCTTCTCAAGCGGCTGGCCTTTGAAAAATGGTTTGTAGAGGCTGACGGGTAATGTCGAATTCAGTTTGAGGCGGACCAAGTTGCCTTCTTTGAGTGCTTTACCGACTGCTTGACCATCCGGGCGTGTGAGTTTGATATCTCGTAAAAAAAGTTTTCCCTCCTGGAAGGAAAACCAAGTTTCAAGAGTGTCGAAGGTAATACCTCGAAACATGATGGATTCACATACTGCCTTTCCTGTCAGGTTAACATCAGGCTTGGTAGGGTTTGATAGATTAAAATCGCCATTTAATGAGAGCTTCTGGCTTCCGCCACTGAGAACATTAATTTGAAAGGGAGTGGAAAACCATGCATCGAGCAAACGTGTGATATCGACGGATGATTCGATATTAAATCTTCCTTCCTCGTTGGTAATGAGATAATCGACATTAGCTGTGATCTTGCCGCGAGAATCTTCTGCTGAAAATTCGGTAATCGTGATCAAGTTTAGCGCGAGATTGCCGGTGCCGGTTATATGACTGAGTTCGAAATCATTCTTTTCAGCCGAAGCTGCCTGAATATAAAACTGACCCTTGAGGGTTTCTTTCTTGGAAATGTGACCTTCTAGATCGATCTGTATTCTAGGTGCGGATTCGGGATTGAATTTCCAATGATCCAATTCTTTAAGTATAACCGCAATCATCTCACGACGTTTCCCATCGTTCTTAAAATCATTCTTGCTCCCTTCGCCTTGATTTTTCGTCTGGAGCCTAGCGTTCATTGTTACATCGATCCCTCCGACATTGCCACGGGTGTTTCTTATCTCAATTGACTTCTCATTTGGGATTAAGACCGTGCCGAAAATTTTTGTGAATTTTAATGCATCGCCAGCTGGTTCATTTGGATCGACTGCGATGGTAAGTTCTGCATTACGGAGTTCGATTTTTCTCAGTCGGAAATTACCGTTAGCGATGCTTGCGTAATCGAGAACGAGCTGGACGCGTTCGAGTTTTGAAATTTCGTTAACTCGTTCTTCTTCAGCGAAGACGCGGACTTTGGATGCGACGAAGCCTTTGAGCGGAATGTAGCTGAGTGAACCGATTTCAACATAAATTCCGCGTTTCGAAATTTCCTGTTCAATCGCTGTGCGCCATGTGCTGGGAAGTCCGGTTTGGTTCGCCCAATACAATCCCAAAAGCGTGAGGGGAATCAGCGCGAAAAAGAACAGCCAGATGGCGGTTCTGAGATTGCGGATGAGTTTGAGGCGAAACATAGAACGACGCTAAGATGGTATTGTTCCAGCAGAACGAAAGGAAAAATATGGATCTCTTCCCACGGAGGGTCGACCGATGATGACGTGGTCGATAAAACGGATCTGCATGATTTCCGCGGCTTTGACTAGGTTTTCTGTGATGCGGAAATCCGCTTTGCTGGGTGAGGGGTCTCCGGAAGGATGATTGTGGATGAGGATGAAAGCGTAAGCGTTGCGGGTGATGACTGGGCGCAGGATTTCCCGGGGATGGGCGTTGGTTTCATTCACGGTTCCCGCCGATATCGTGGTGGTCGAGGTATGGCATAGGCGTGTGTCCAAAGTGACCACTAAGGCGGATTCATGTGGCAAATTATTCAGCTGATGCGCGAAATGGTCGAAAATGAGCTGTGGCGCATCGAGCGGAATGCTGGGCAGGCGTTCTTTGGAGAGGCGAGTTCCAAGCTCGAATGCGGCGGCGAGCTTGCAGGCTTTTGCTAGGCCGATGCCTTTGTTGTTCATGTATTCGGAAACAGGCAGGCGACCCAATTCCTGTAGGCTGCCATATTTTTTCAATAGGTCATCTGCGACCTCGATGACGTTACGTCCGACCGTGCCCGAGCTGAGGAACAAGGCCATCAGCTCCGCATTGCTTAAAGCACCGGGGCCGTATTTATCAATTTTTTCGCGGGGCAAATCGCGTGCTGGGCTGTCGTTGAGTAGGGGGGGCATGGGGGGAGGGGGATTCTTGGTTCTTGGTTCTTGGTTCTTGGTTCTTGGTTCTTTGAGGTTTAGAGTTTTAAGTTTAAGGTTTCATCATTCGATGTTCTGGACTTGTTCGCGGATTTTTTCGATTTCGGTTTTTGCTTCAACCACGGTTTGCGCGATCTGCGCGTCGTTGGCTTTTGAGCCTATCGTGTTGAACTCTCGGAAAAGTTCTTGGCAGAGAAAATCGAGTTGGCGTCCGGTCGCTTCCGTGGAGTTCAGGTATTCGTGAAACTTTGCAAAATGCGAATCAAGGCGGGTGAGTTCTTCGGAGATGTCACAGCGATCCGCGAACAAGGCCAGTTCCTTGCTGAGTCGATCATCGTTCTCCTCAAGTTTGATGCCGATTTCAGAAAGCCGTTTCTCAAGCAGCTCGCGCTGGCGTTGCGGACGGCAGGGCGCTTGTTGGGAAATCGATTTCGTGAGCTCGGCGAGAGTTTGAAGGCGTTGGATGAAATCTTGTTTCAAATGATTTCCTTCCGCGCCGCGCATTTCGTTCATGCTTTGGAGGGCTTGGTGCAATGCAGGTTCAATCGTTTTCCATGCTATGTCAGGATCGATTTGATCGAGATCATTGGTTTCAAGAATCCCGGGGTATTTCGCGAAATCGTTAGCCGAAGGACGGACTTCGCGGGCGATGGTTTTCGAAAGTTCGCTGAACGCCGCTTCCAAAGATTTTGCGAGAGCATGGTTGATGCGAATTTGCGAGCTGTCTTCCGCACCAGATTTTTCCAACCGAATGGTCAACTGAACTCGACCCCGGGAAACCAGCGGCAATGTGAGTTGGCGCACATTCGATTCGAGGCATTGCAAAGCTCGAGGCAGATTCGTGACAATTTCCACCTGCTTGCGGTTGATGGATGATGCCTCAACGGTGGCTTGCCAAAGTTCTGTGCTGTGTGTTCCTCGGCCAAAACCGGTCATCGATTGCATGGCTGGATTGAAATCTCTCAGCGTTACTTTGTCGATGGTGCAATTACGACTTATACTTGGCTAGAAGCCATCACATCTTGGATCGTGATCTGTAGTGAGGTGTTTCCTCGGAACGTATTACGATCAATCGTAAAGGCGATGTCCCAAGGTGGTGTGGGTAAGTCACGCTCGCCGCCGCCGAAAAAGACGGCGAATTTCTCGTGGTGGCCCTGGTGCAAACTCAGGCGCAGGTGATGGTTCTTCATCTTGAAAGGCGGGGAGCTGAATTCCACATGTCGGCTGACAAACACGGGTTGTGGATTGCTGTTTCCGAATGGCTGCAATAGCTCGTAGCTGGCTAGGAAATCTAACGAGAGCTCGGAAAAATCAATTTCCGCATCGTACACCAGACGCGGCATGCGCTCTTCTTCGGTGGAGTTTTCGATCACGAATGACGCGAATTTTTCACGGAAGCGTTCCAACGAATCTTCATGAATCGAAAGTCCAGCGGCCATCGCGTGTCCACCACCTGCGATTAGTTCGTCTTCGCAGGCACGGATCGCATCGACCAAAGAAACGCCTTCGATGCTGCGTCCCGAACCTTTGCCGATTCCATCTTCATCGATCGCAATCACAAATGTGGGTTTGTAATACTGCCGCATGAGGCGAGAAGCGACGATGCCGACTACGCCGTGGTGCCACGTTCTGGAACCGATCACAATGACCGGATCATTGCTGGGATCGAAATCCTCGCTGAGTTGTTTCATCGCATCATCGCGAATGTGCTTCTCAAACGCTTGGCGCTGGCGGTTGTAATCATCGAGTTTAAGCGCGAGCTTGCCTGCTTCGATCTGGCAATTCGTGTTCAGGGTCGCGAGCGCGTCTTCGGGAAAATCCATTCTGCCTGCGGCATTGATCCGTGGGCCGATTCTGAAACCGACATCCATCGAGGTAGGTAAATCTTTCACTCCAGCAATTTCTTTCAACGCGTGAAGTCCTGGATTGTTAGATGCGGCTAAACGCTTCAGTCCGTGGCGGACCAAGATTCGGTTTTCTCCTATCATCGGAACGATGTCGGCAATCGTGGCGACGGCGGTGAGTTCGAGCAGGTCTTTGAGTTCAAGATCGGTGGGGCGTGTTTTCAACAACGCATGGCCGAGTTTGAAAACCACACCCGCTGCGCAGAGATAGGTGAAATCGTCGCCGCATTTGGGATTCACCAAGGCGCAGCAATCAGGTCTACCAGACGGGTTTGGCTCGTGGTGATCCACGACAACCACATCGATTCCCTGCGTGCGGAGATGGGCGATTTCATCGATGGATACCGTTCCGCAATCGACGGAGATGAGCAGGTCAGGTTTTGCACCTTCGGAAATGCAGCGCTCCAAAGCAGCAAAGCTCAAGCCGTAGCCCTCGTTGCCACGTTTGGGGATGAATGTACGTGGTTGGATTCCGTAAGCGTTCAGAATTTTCGATAGCAGAGTAATGGAGGAAATGCCGTCGACATCGTAGTCGCCATAGATACAGACCGTTTGGTTTTGGTCGACCGCTTCCAGGATTCGCGTCACTGCGAGCTGCATTTCTGGGATGAGAAAGGGATCGGCGAGATCACGTAATTTCGGATGAAGAAACGATTCGATCTGATCCTCGGGAATCCCGCGTTGTGTCACGAGATTTCTAACAATCTCCGGATATCCGGACGGATTGTCATGAGAAGATTCTAGAGGCTTACCACGTAAAACCCATCGGAAAGCCATTGCACACATACTTCAGTGGGATCTTGTAGACTGAACCATCTCCGCACAAGAGCGGAGTGAAGAACGATCAGCCTTTCAGAGTCACCAACTCATCGGTGTGGATGGTTTGTCTGGCGCGATAAAGGGCGACAATGATCGCAAGACCAACGGCGACTTCAGCGGCTGCGACGGTGATGACGAAGAACACCAGCATCTGTCCGTTGTAGTCAGGTAGACCCTCGACGGTGTTGAAACGGGAGAACGCGACCAAGGTGAGGTTTGCCGCGCTGAGCATGAGTTCAAGGCACATGAACACGATGATGATGTTGCGGCGGAGCACTACACCAGCAAGGCCGATGGAGAAGAGCAGTCCGGAGACAAGAAGGTAGTCGTTAAGGGAAGGCATAAAATTCAAAATTCAAATTTCAACTCTCAAGATGGAGTGTTATCGGACGAGGTGGATTTTTTAGAAAGAACCACCACGCCAACTGTGGCGACGAGAAGAAGCACGCCGAGGATTTGCAGGGGCAGGTTGTATTCAGTGAAGAGCGTGTGGCCGATGAGATGAACATCAGGGAGTTTACCTTCGTTGAGTGCGGTCGCGATTTTGGTTTTTTCCGGAAAATTACTAGAAGCTGCGGCGAGGGTTTCAGCGGTGAGTGGCGGTGCGGTTTGATTCGGAAGTTTGTGACCGAGGACTCCGATGAGTTGGATGAAAAACACGACTACCAAAGCGAGTCCGGCAAAGAGCGGAGCTCCGTTAGAAGCGCGTTTTTTCTCATCTTTCAGATCGAGCAACATAATGATGAAAAGGAACAGCACCATGATCGCTCCGGAGTAGACGAGGATTTGGATGATGCCGACGAAGAAAGCACTGAGTCCGATAAACAGAGCGGCAAGTCCGACGAAGGAAGTGACCATCGCCATAGCGCTCGATACAGGATTACGAAATGCGATCACGGCGCATGCGCCGATTAGCATAATGGTTGCGAAGAGCCAGAAGAGGTAAGAGGGCATAAACTTTAAATTCTAAATTTTAAATTCGAAACACGAACTACTTTAGTTCGTTCCATTTATTGACGAGTCCGACACGGACGCCGCCGATTTCGTAGAGTTTCTTTTTGTTGTGAACCATTTGATCGCGAGAAGTGCCGGTGATGAGGTAGTCTTTGCGGAGGTAGATGGCTTGTTCCGGGCAGACTTCTTCGCACATGCCGCAGTAGATGCAGCGGATCATATCGATATCGAATTCCAACGGACGTTTCTCCACTTTCGCCCATGGGTCGTCGGATGGGATTTCGGAAGGAGTGATCTTAATCGCTTTCGGCGGGCAGATGAATTCGCAGAGTTGGCAGGAAACGCAACGTTCACGGCCTTGTTCGTCGGTCACGAGGGTCGGTGCACCGCGGTAGTATTCCGGCATGTGATCGTCCCAACGTTGCTCGGGAAACTGCATGGTTATTCCGAGTCCTGAAGATGCGAGTCCCTCCGCACCAGCGGATTTTCCACGCAACGATTTGATCGCGTGGGTCATGGTAAGGAAAAAGCCTTTGAAGATGGCACCGAGATAAATTTTTTCTCCGGCGTCGAGTTTCGGGCGAGTGAGCTTGATGGTAGGCATTTTATGAAGTGGTAAGTGATCAGTGGAAGACTTAGGCGCGGAGGATTTTGGCTGGGGGTTCGGAGACTTTTGCGACCCAGATGACGGCGGCGGTGACGATGACTAGTAGCACGGAGCCGGAGGCGATGATGGTCGTTTTGAATTCGGGTGCGGCGATGATGAGTGCGGCGAGGAAGACGTTGATGAGTGCGGCTTCGAAAAAGATCACCCAGCCGAGTTTCATGAGTTGGTCGTAACGGAAACGCGGAACGGTCCAGCGGACGAGGATGAAGAACAGAATGAAGGCGAGAAGTTTACCGAGGAAAATTCCAACGTGGAGCAGGCCGCCGATTTTAAAATCACCGATGGCGAAGTTTGCGATCGCGTCATCGAGACCGAAGCCGAATGACCATCCGCCGAGGAAGAGGGTGATGATGAGGGCGGAGCCGATGACCATCGCCGCATATTCTCCCATGAAGAACATGGCGAATTTCATCGATGAATATTCCGTGTGATAACCACCGACGAGTTCGGTTTCGCACTCCGGAAGATCGAAGGGCATGCGGTTGGTTTCTGCGAAAATCGAAATCGTGAAAATCAGGAAAGCGATTAAGGCAGGTATAAAGAATAGCCATTGAGGGCCGCAGGTCGCCCAGTATCCGGCAGATAAAATATTACCGGCTTCATTCCAGAGCGGCAACAAAAGCCAACCGTTTTTCGCTTGTTCTTCGACGATGTTGCTGAGGTTCAGTTCGCCGAAATAGAGCAGCACGGGAATGATCGAGAGGCCGAGGCAGATTTCGTAAGAGATCATCTGTGCGGTCGAGCGGACGCCACCGATGAAAGGGAATTTGGAATTCGATGCCCAACCGGCGAGGGTGATTCCGTAAACCGTTAGAGAGGAAATCGCGAAGATGAACAGTGGGCCGACATCGATATCGGCGATCACGAGTTTTTCGGTATAACCAAACAAAGTCACATCCGGACCGAAAGGAACCACGCAAACTGTGATGAGCGCTGGCACCACCGTGAGCGCGGGAGCGAGCCAGTAGAAAGCTTTGCGAACATGGTTGGGGGTGAAATCTTCTTTGAGGAAAAGTTTGAGACCATCGGCGATGGGTTGGATTAGACCGAAGAAGTGAAAATCTTTCTTCGCTCCGAAGAGAGTGAGGGGAATTCCCACGCGGTTCGGGCCAACCCGATCCTGAATGATCGCAGAGAAACGACGCTCGAAATACACCGAGAGCGGAACCAAAGGCAGAACGACCAAGAAGGTAAACGTCACAACCTTGATGACGATGATTGCGAGAGTGATGAGAATTTCTGGCATGGTAGAAAACTTTTAACTAATAACTTTTAACTGAATTATCCATTGATAATTCCCGCTGCTTTGCGGGCGCGTTCGTTTTCGAGGAGGGCGATTTTGTATTCGGTTTCCTGGATGACGACACCTTGGGCTCCGATTTTGGAAAGCGTCAGGCCATCGAATGCAGGGACGGCTGCGGCGAGTTTTTTGAAAACGTCCTCGATGCTGTGGAGGGCTGATTTTTCTCCAGTGACGGCAGAGATCAGATCGCGGAGCATTTCCCAATCGTCGTGTGCGTTGGTGGGTGGCTCGATCGCGCGGTTGAGGCGTTGCAAGCGTCCGCTGAGATTGACCATTGATCCGCGTTTTTCGGCGAAAGCCGCGCCTGATAGAACAAGATCGGCGTAGGCTGCGGATGGATTGGCGAGCAGAGATGATTGGACGAAGAAATCGAGTTTGCTGAGATCTTCCGCAGTGAAGCTGGCGTCGGTGATGAGGTCTTCGCTGAAAGAAAGCAGAGCTTTGATTTTTCCGGATTGAACGCCGCTGCGGATGGCTGCGAGGGATTGATAAGGATCGTTTTGTTTCAGGACGAGTTTCGCGCCGGTGGTATTTGGATTGCGATCTGCCGCGATGAGAAGCGCATCAGCCTCGCCGGTGCGGGCGACGAGAGAAAAGTTATTCACACCGAGCTTATTGCGGAGTTCTTCTAACAGGAATAGCTCTTCGTTGGTCATTCGCGCGGAGCCGACGATGGCGATTTCATCTGCGGCGAAATTTTTGATTTTCGTGGCAAAGGTTTCCAACGCTTTCGTCCATGTGGTGCCGACGTGTTGGGTGTTTTCACTAACCAAAGGTTCGGTGAGACGAGCTTCACTATCGATGTAATGAAAATTCAAACGATGTGAATCCGGCATCCAGTTGGAGTTCACGGCATCGTTTTGACGTGGAGTGATGCGGTGGATTGTGTTGCCGCGGGTGTGGATAACAATGTTCGTGCCGGTACCGCAGTTGACGTCGATCGATGGGGTTTCTTTGAGGAACCACACACGCATCTGGAAGCGAAAATCGTTTGAGGTCAGCGCGCCGACTGGGCAGATATCGGCGGTGTTGAGCGAGTAGTTGGAATCCAGCAAACGACCCGGATGAACCGTTAGAGTGGTGTGCGTGCCGCGTTGGGTGAAACCTAACACCGCATCGCCCGCAACTTCATCCATGAAACGAATACAACGCGAGCACATGATACAACGCTCGTCATCGAGACGGATGCGCGGACCGATATCGACGTTTTTCGGTTTCTTCACTTTCATGTCGATGAAGCGAGAAACGCCACGACCGAAGCCAACGGATTGTTCCTGGAGTCGGCATTCGCCAGCTTGGTCGCAGATTGGGCAATCGAGTGGGTGATTAATGAGAAGAAATTCCATCACGCCTTCGCGGCATTTTTCGACGAGTTCGCCAGAAGTGCGGATGCCCATGTTTTCGGCAACCGTGTTCGCGCAGGAAATGGCAGGACGCGGTATCCAACCAATAGGCTCGTAGCCGTTTTCATCACGAGTAGGTTCTTGTCCGGGAGCGGGGCGAGGTGGCATTCCCATCTGCACCATGCACATCCGACAGTTTCCGGGTACGCTGAGTTTTGGATGATAACAATAATAGGGAACATCCTTTTTCACAGACCGGCAGGCTTCGATCATTCGAGTGCCTTTTGGAAATTGATGCCAGACACCGTCGATCTGGACGTTGACCATGCCTTTTTCGGCAGCGAGGTCTTTGGGTAATTTTAGTTCCGCGGTGGACGATGCAGTGTCGCTCATGAGTCGTGATGGAAAAGCAGATTGAAAAGGGTGGAAAAAACCTGCGCGGACTATGTAGGCGTGAGAGCGGCGGGGCAAGTGTGCTTTGTGAAATTTTTCACAAAGTGGGGGATTTGGTGAAATGGAGCGCTGTTTTGAAAAGAAAATAGGTCCTATAATACTTATAGGACCTATTTTTTGCGGAAATCTAAGCAATCAATTAGAGATTATCCTGCGCGTTTTTCCTGGAGGCTGCTTTTTTGGCGGCCTTTTTCGCAGGTTTCTCGGCTTTTGCGGCCTTGGCTTTTTCCTCTTCGATTTCATCCTCATCGATGCTGTGGGTAAGGATGAACTGGAGGTCGTCAATGCCGAGGTTGGAAGCGAAGCCTTCATCACCGAGCACGTTGGTAACGAGCTGGGTTTTCTGATGCTGGAGGACACGGATTTTTTCTTCAACCGTGTCACGGGTGAGCAATCGATAGGCGATCACCTTGTTTTTCTGGCCGATGCGGTGGGTTCGGTCGATGGCTTGGTTTTCGACGGCGGGGTTCCACCATGGGTCGTAAAGGATGACGTAAGAGGCGGAAGTGAGGTTCAGACCAGCACCACCGGCTTTGAGTGAAAGCATGAAGACCGAAGGATCTTTGGTGGTTTGGAAACGCTCAATTTCGCCTTTGCGGTCCTTGGTCTGGCCGGTGAGGTAATGGAACGGACGTGCTTCGAGTTCGAGGCGGGCCTTGATGAGGTCGAGCATCGAAACAAACTGCGAGAAGACGAGAACCTTGTGACCTTCGTCGTGAAGTTGGTCGAGAAGGTAGAAGAGAGATTCCATTTTGGCGGATTCTTCTTTGAGGTATTTCGGATCGATGAGGCCGGGGTGGCAGCAGATCTGGCGCAAGCGCATGAGGCCTTGAAGGATCGCGAAGGAGTTCTTTTTGACGGCCTCATCGGAATCAAGTCCGAGCAAGGCTTTCTGGATACGCTTGAGTTCGTTTTTATAGAGCTCGACTTGGATGCCCTCCATTTTCGAGTAGACTTCCTCTTCCGTCCGTGGTGGCAAGTCTTGCGCCACCTGTAACTTGGTGCGGCGCAGCAAGAACGGGCGAAGACGCGAGGCGAGGCGCATCTGACTGAGCGGATCTTTCCGCTTGTCGAAGCGTTTCTTGAAATATGCGCGGCTACCGAGGACGCCGGGCATGGCGAAGGCCATGAGCGACCACATGTCGAGCAGGCGGTTCTCGATCGGAGTTCCGGTAAGAACCAAGCGGTTTTGGGAATCTAATTCACGAGCGCACTTGGCGGCCTTGGAATCTGGGTTCTTAATTTGCTGGCCTTCATCAAGGATCGTCGTGAGCCATTTAATGCCATTGAGTTCCTCACCACAGACGCGGAGTTGAGCGTAGTTAAGAACGAGGATGTCGATGTTATTCTGGATATGTTCAACATCGATATCGTCGCGGTTTTTGAGAATTTTCACCTTCAATTGAGGAGTGAATTTCCCGGCTTCGCTGAACCAAACATCGAGAACGGACTTCGGACAGACGACCAACGCCGGTTTTTTCATGCCGCCTGTTTTCCGGTGCTCCTCGAAGAGCCAGAGCAGATACGTGAGCGATTGAATCGTTTTTCCAAGACCCATGTCGTCGGCGAGAATTCCACCGAAGTTGTTGACACTGAGGTATGCGAGGAACTTGAAGCCATCCACCTGATAAGGGCGGAGCGTGGCGTTCAGACCTTCTGGCAAATCAGGATTGACCTCAAGCTGGATGTCGCCAGCACGGTTTTTGATGCGTTCCCATGCTTTCGGATCGAAGACCTCGGAGGCCTTTGGATCCGCAAGTTGGAGCGCGTGCATCCGGTGAGTTTCACCCGAAAGATCGAAGGGATCGAGGCCGAGACGGGTGACGGCTTCGCGTTGATCTGCATCCAGTTTGATTTCCAGACGCATCCATGAGCCGTCTTCCATGCGGACATAACCACCACGCGCCGCGACCAA
>JANPEG010000064.1:0-16915 GCA_031431855.1 Akkermansiaceae bacterium
AATAACAATGGCGAGGCTATGCGACGCATCATCTATACCGATCCGCGCGATGGCACCACTTACATCTACATCACCAACGAAATGACGATACCTGCCTACCAGCTTGTTATGATCTACAAGCATCGCTGGGATATTGAAAAAGTATTTTACCAACTCAAAAGTAAAATGGAGGAGCGCAAATCCTGGGCAAGCTCGCCAACTGCCAAGAGTCATCAAGCTACATTTGAATGCCTCGCGCACAACCTTTGCCTTCTGGTGGAAGAGCGAATGAAAAGCGAGGGACTCAAAGATGAAGTTGAGGAAACGAAAGCCAAAGGACGGGAGAAAAGCCGGAAAAATCGTGACGGTAAAACGTTAGGACCTCACAACAATTTCATCGGTGAAGCCATCAAAAGAGCCACACACAGAACCGCACGTTTTATCCGCTGGCTCCAGTCCGCGCTTTATAAACAATGCTCCTTAGTAGAGGCTATTGCCATGTTAGTCCGCGTCTGGAGTCTCCGAAAAACATGAGCTTTTCCACACCGATCGATTCTGGCAGTTTTTTTTGATTAAATTATTTCAAACCAAAGTAGATTTCACCTGAATTAAGGCTTCTCATAACTTGACGTTCACCTCCCAAATTCCACCCATAAGCTTCTAAATTTAATGCAACGATTTTATGAGCCATTTCAGTCATTTGACAAGTGTCATCACATTCAACTTCTAGCAGGATGCAATTTTTATCAATATACTTATAAGAGCATTTAAATAAATCAAACAAAGAACCGATATATCTCTCAATATTACAATTTAGTTTGACACCTACATATGATGCAACTTGTGACGGAAGGGCAGATTCTGACCAAACAATCGAGTAATAGCATGAATAATCAAGATTACTCATCTGAGAATTAAAACTAATATGGATGATAATTTCGTCTAACGACATTGGCTTAGTCATAGCTACAATACCGAAAATTGATCCGTTTTTATCTACGTTCCGAAAAAACATACGCCTTAACTGTTCGCCTTGAGCCTCAGTCGGAGTAGAAACCAATAAATCTCCAACTACACTATCGTTGACTATCAAACCAGATACTTTATGGAGTTCATCTTTGAGTTTGGTTAGGCGTTCATCAGTAATCATAATCGAATACTTATAATTAGTTACCACTAGACATAGAAGAACCGCCTTCAAGTAATGGATTTGGTGACCAATGTATTATTGGCGGAATATGCCCTGGCACCCTTCCAGTTTATGGTCCGCTCAAAGTGAGAGGATTCGGGTTCATTAATAGTGGCTGCCACCTGCTTGTCAATCTGCTTCCGGAGCGAAGGCCGGAGGCCGCAGCGTAGGAAGCAGATTGAGCCGTTTGCCCTCTTGCGGGAGCGAGTCCAAAGGCGAACTCCTCGGGCGTCTTCATGCCGAGACTGCGATGCGGCCTAACTTGATTGAACTTCATACGCCAGGCCGCGATCACCACCCGCGCCTCGCTCAGCGTATAAAACAGCTCGCGAGCAAGGCACTCTCTGCGGAACTTGTCATGGAAGCTCTCGACATAGCCGTTCTGCCACGGGCAGCCCGGATCGATGTAGAGGGTTTTGATACCCGCTTCAGCCAGCCACGACTGAAGGGACTTAGCTACAAATTCGGGACCGTTATCACTGCGTATGTAGCCGGGGGCACCATGGAGCTTGATGAGTTCCCTCATCACCTCCAGCACCTTGCCCGAACCAATGTTGCGGGCTACATGCAGGGCGTGAACCTCACGGGTGTATTCATCTACCACGCTCAGCACTCGGTAAGAACCTCCCTTGATCGTGGTGTCATGAATGAAGTCCCAGGTCCAGACATGGCCGCGATAAACCGCTTTCTTTGGAAAACCTCCGGTGGATATACCTCGTCGGCTTTGTTTCTTTTTGGGCGGAGGCACTTGCAAACTCTCCTCGCGACGCACCTTACGCACTCGCTCACTGCTAACTCGCAGCCCGCGGTTGCGCACCAACCTACCCACCTTGTCCGAACCGAGCTCAGCATGTTCAATGCTCAACTCCACGATGGCCTTGTCGATTTCCTGCTTTCTGACGCAGGGAAACTTCGGACGGTATCGCAGTGTGGATCGGTGAAGGCTAAAATGGCTGGATGCCTGACGCTCGCTGCAGCTTTTTTGAGCTACAGCGTGCCATGCCAGTTGACGGCGGTGCGCCGCGCTTACAGCTTTTTTTCGAGAGCCTCCTTGAGTACCTTAATTCCCAGCATCGCATCGGCATACATCTTTTTGAGCTCGCCGTTTTCCTTCTCAAGCGCTTTGAGTCGCTTGGCGTCTTCCACGTCCATCATCCCGAATTTCTTGCGCCAGCGGTGCAGCGTGGCTACCGAGATTTGCTTCTGCTGGCAGAACTGTTCTTGGCTCAGGTGACTCGCGTCACATTCACGCAGGAGGAGGATGATTTCTTCGGGCTTGTGTCTTTTTTGTCGGTTCATTTTTGTAGGATTTGGTTGTAACAAATCCTCTCACTCAACATGGACCACTTTTTCTGACGGCGGCCAGCCCGATATGTTTACGAAGACCTGCAGCCCCAGTAAAAGTATCCACTGCTACAAAATATGTAAATTTACATCTTATGGCGACAGCTTGTTGCAAAGTAAATTGGCGCACACGACTTGATATCCATTGTGGTGGTATATCATTCCTAATCCAACTACGATGACCCGTTTTAGCTTCAATAAAGGCATCACCTTTACGAGCGTCATAAGAGACAGATAACCCTTCAGGGGTAGTAACAAGCCAGTCGCCTGTTCCAATCGAAGAAGCGAATTGATCATGTGGAACATAGCCTCCTCTCCTTGGGATTAATGTGAATTTGCATGTTTTACAATTCCCATCATCATCAGAATCAGGTTTAGGAGACGGATTAGGTTGAGGGTCAGCGTCAGGATCGTTCTGTGGCAATGGCTCTGGCTCAGGTCCAAAATACGGATCTTCAATTCCAGGGGCACTTACTGTTGTGGTTGTTCCTATAAGTAAAGCAATCGGTAAGAGTGCTGCTGAACCGAGTGCCTCTAGAGCAGCAGCTGCCGCGGCCCCAACTCTAGGCCAAAGTCCCGGACCAGGGTTAGGAAGAACTTTTGGTTGCCATGGGCCAGGAACTACGTTCGGCGGCAAATTCGGATAACCTGGTGAATTTGGCAATGGATTAAGCTGTAGCAAGCCGAGTATATCCACCCAATTCACTCCGTCATTGATGGTAAACCCATACAGATTCAATCCTCCCATTTCCTCAATCGGATCTCTAGATGGCCATCTGCCTGTTTCTGGGTCGTAGAAACGGTAACCGTAATACATGACTACCCCCTCAAAAGCCTTTGTTTTCGGGCTTTTTGGTGGCGATGCTGCGGCTGGATTTGCCGCATGCGCACGTTTTGACGTCTCAACGAGCATGGAATCATTGCTTTCTAAGCCATCTGAAACAGCACTAAAAGCGAAAAGTGTCAGCGCGCTCGCCCGCAACGATCACTGCCCTACTAGACCGATTCACCGATGGTCTTTGCGCGGAAAATGTTGCCACTCTCATCTGACTCGATGAAAGGAAATACAATTTTCGGAGGTTCACCCAAAAAGCACGGAATGGTTGCCCATCCTAACAAGGATCAGCTCCGTGTCGGTGGTTTGGTAAATGAGCAGCAAATCCCCCGCTAGGTGACATTCCCTGAAGCTCTTCAAGTTTCCAATCAACGAATGATCGCGGAAGTGGGCGGGCAAGCTGTCGCCCTGCTGGAGCATGGTGACAGCTTCGGCGAACCGTTCCAGATTGCGTCCTGTCTTTAAGATGGCCTGAAAGTCCTTCTTAAACTGCTTTTTGTAAATGATTTCGCGCATTTTAGGCGTTGAGGTCGGCCATCAAATCCGCAACTGAGCCAAAGCGCGGCAAGTGCTCGGTGGCTTCGTTCATGGCAGCACGCGTGGTTTCGTTCGGCTGTTGCTCGCTGATCAGCTCCTGCAACTCAACGAACACTTCCCAAGGGATAAGCGCAGCTGCGGGTTTTCCGTTTTCACCGACTACCGTTTGATATGCGATACTTGTCATATGGCAACTTTATCGTATTAGCGCTGATTTGTCGCGCGTAATTTTCGACCATTCCGCTTACTGAGCCTGTCCAGAGCGGCGCAAAAACCACTTCGTCATACTTCCGATAATCCCACCTCCTGGGTAGTTTGTCTAGGAATGTGAAACCAACCCTACCCTTTGGAAGCGGGAGGAAGTTCAAGAAGTGCTGCGGCGGTTTAGGTTCACAATACTGCCGTAACTGTCACTATCATTCCCCCTCAACCTCAAGAGGGTTGTTGTCACTTGGGGTGTGTCGTTTGTCTGTCCCTTGATGTTGAAGGGCAACGGGCGCCTAGCTTGGACAATAAATTAACTTGCGATGTGTCACGCATGTGATACATTTATCGCATGTCTCAAACTGCAGTAATTCACGCAAGAATCGACCCTGATACCAAGGCTGCCACAGAGCTAGTGCTTGGCTCTCTCGGGCTGACGCCAACTGAAGCAATCCGGCTTCTTTATAAGCAAATTGCTCTCAGGGGAGAGTTCCCATTGGAGCTCAAAGTGCCCAATGCACTGACCGCTGAAACTCTTACAAAAGCTGACCGTGGGGAGGATCTGGAATCCTTCTCCTCCATCAAGGATCTACGTGCTTCGTGGAAATGAAGATCACTCAAACGACCCAGTTCAAAAAGGACGCAAAACGGCAGCAAAAAAGGGGCAAAGACCTAGACAAGCTGTTCGATGTCATTGATCTGCTAACTTCTGCCAAGGATCTGCCTGCAAGCCTCAGAGATCACACTCTCACGGGGAACTGGAAAGGCTGGCGGGATTGCCACATCGAGCCGGACTGGCTGTTGATCTACAAGATGTCGCTGGAGGAACTCGTTTTAGGCCGCACGGGAACACACTCTGATCTTTTCTGATCCTCAAACACCGATGAAATCCTCACGAGTTTCTAGCCGAACATCATCATACTGAAGTAACTGCTGTCTCCAAAATCTCCCCGACAGAACAACAGACCAATCTCGCCAATGAACCAAAGCATGCCGCCAAGCTCGCGGAAATGCGCGCACTCCTACTCGCAGAGATGCGCCAACTAGAGCATTTTGCGCAAAAGACGGCATAAAACGCTGTACTTTTTGATTTCGATACCAACACTGGCGGGATGAGCAAGCCATTGAGTGAAGATTTACGTAAACGTATTGTAGCGAAGCGCCAAAAGGGACACACAACTGCTGAGCACGACAAACGGAAGAGTATAACAGAAAACATAAGCTTCGTCCTCTACCAAAACTAGTCTATACACCACAAGCTAACGAGGCGACTGCAACAATTATAACCGAATATGAAAATTACTAATTTCCTTTTATTATTTATCGGATTCATTACTTCTTTAGTTGCTCAAGAATTTGATTTTGATAACATCAATATGAACAAGCCTGGTATTTCTATATCTGCCAGTAATTTAGATTCTGGCGGATTCTCTAGGTCTTACAAGGTAATACCTAGAGATATTGATTCATATTCGATGCAAAAAATTACTGGTATTAAAATTATTACAGATGCAGAGGGTAAATTTTTACGACTTGATCCTATAATGTACAAAATTGACTTACCTGAATTAGCTATGATATTTGATGCCTTGGAAAAAAATACACCCGTAAAAACAATAGTAGAAAATGCTCGATTCAGTGAGCTAACTGAAATCCAAAAATCAGCGTTCCTACGCAAGTTCGCAATGGCAATACTAATTTGTGAAGATAAGGCTTTAAATTTTGTAATTGATGATGATGTTAAAAAGCTATTTAACCAAAATTTAAAAATTTATAATATAGAGGTCAAAAACGAATCATCTCCAGAGGAGTTAAGATTGCTTTCAAAACTAATCATACGAAAAGTTTCATTATAAATCTGTCGTTAAGACACAGACCCTTTAACCACCAAGGGACAGATAAACTACCCACCCCGAGCGACAACAACCCCCTTGATCTTGAGGGGGAGTAACTCGGACAGTTACGGCAGTGGTGTGAACGTAAATGGGATCAGCCGCCGCAGCACTTTTTGAACTTGCGCCCGCTTCCACAAGGGCAGGGTTGGTTGCGACTCGTGGGCGGTGCGGTTTTAGCTTTCCGTGATGGGTTTGAGGGATTAGAAAGCTTGGAATCCATGATTGTCGAGACGCCAAACCGAGCATATGGCACAAATTCAGCCGCTGCGCAGCTAGCAAGAAGCCTGAAAACAAAGGCTTTTGAGGGGGTAGTCATGTATTACGGTTACAGGTTCTACGACCCGGAAACCGGAAGATGGCCATCTAGAGATCCGATTGAGGAAGAAGGCGGAATCAACCTGTATGGGTTCGTCGGGAATGATGGGGTGAATGAGTGGGATGTTTTGGGAATGTATCCTCAAGTCCAAGATCTTACAAAAGATGGTCGACCTTCTAATGGATTAGACGGAGAAGTAACATTACTAAGAAATACAATTTCTGAGGTTAAAGTTACGCCATGCAAAGCTGGTTTAGCCCAAGTTGTTTGGTCAGATAAAACAGTTGGTAAAATTGTTGGATTTCTTGGAATTGATGAAGCTACAAAAAATCATGAAGGACATCATGTAGATGCATTTACCTCGTCATGGAATTCTCATCTAGCGAGTGCGGAGAAGACTTATTTTAACAGATGTATGTGCGAAGAAGCAGCTCGTTGCTATAATAGGATTACGCCACAAATCGGTTTTTTAGCTTTCTTGAAAGGCAAAATTATTGGTGATGAACTACATGTTAATGGTGGAACTAGAAATGGCAAAAAAATATCACCTTATTCTGACGCGGTATTGGCAGCGTTAGGAACTAGAAATAAGTTAGCTCAGAGTAAACTGGTTTACGCTAACACATTGAATCAGGTCATATTAGAAATGAAAACATGTGAAGCACTAAATCCGAAAGAATTTAATTTTAATATTAATTTTTAAAATTTATTTGTTAGGTAATTATTAAAAGTTAGTTCATGTCTTGTTCAATATATTTCAAGAAATTATTATGGATTAGCTTGATACTGATAATCGCATTGCTTTATTGTTGGACAATATCTATGCGGCGAATCGATCTTTACGCTTGGGCAATAGGCCCAGGAAAAACAGGTCAGCGGGTGGTTCAGATTAGTCAGTCATCGGGTTCCATTAACCTGTTTATTGGAGAAGATGGCTTTTCAAGTTATAAAAGGGCGTATCATCTGAGGCGTATATTTGATACTAAAGATTCATCCATGACATGGTTTCCTAAGTTTGGTGATATAAAAATCACTACATCTAGTGTAAACATTTGCATAGCCTATTGGGGGATTTTATTAGTATATCTTGTTATAAACACTATATGGATAATTCGGATAAATAATGCGTATATTAAACGATCGGTGTGGAAAAGTAATCACCAAGGGACAGACAAACTATCATCCCCGAGTGACAACAACCCTCTTGAGGATGAGAGGGAGTAATCGGGACAGTTACGGCAGTAGTGTGAACCTAAATGGGATTATCCGCCGCAGCACTTCTTGAACTTGCGCCCGCTTCCACAAGGGTAGGCGTGGTGTGAACCTAAATGAGGGAGAGGTTAGGGAGCGTAAGTGAGACTAAGCCTGACACTTAGGATGATTTTGTGATGCAGATCCAATTCGTGGGTTCGACTATTCCCTCCAATCCCCTTGTGACAATCCCGTCACACTGACCCGCTAGCATACTGCCGCAAATGAACGCTTTATCCATGTAGATTTCATGGAACTATTCCTCATTGATGCCATCGGCCCGTTTTTTAGGAATTATAAGAAAAGCCGCATCAACTGGTCGAAAATTCCATTTTCTCATCTTCTTACCTCGGGACCAGAAGCCACCCAACAATGGCAACGCATTCAGCAAGACATGCGTGATTTCGCAAGCGAGGTTTCCTCACTCGGTTACAATGCCGTCACTCTCGACGACCTTGCCCACCTCGCGACCCATCCACTTCACGAACCAGAAATCGCTGCTAATATAGCGTTTTTCCGAAAACAATTTTCGTCTCTCTTCGATATACTTACCGAAGAATTCGGACTTAAAGTTTTCCTTACTAGCGATGTCATTCCCCTCACCGCAGCAATCGAAGAATCGATCTCACATAATAAATCCGAGTTGGAAAATTACTATCTCACACTCGTCCAAAACACGCTCGATGATTTTCCTCAAATTTCAGGGATCATCCTACGCATCGGTGAGAGCGATGGTCTCGATGTCAAAGATCCCATCCGCACCCGCCTCCATCTTCGTAACCCGCGGGAAACCAATCAGCTTATCCGCAAGCTTCTCCCTGAGTTTGAGAAGCGTAACAAAAAACTCATCCTCCGCACTTGGACGGTAGGCGCTCATCGCATAGGCGATCTCATCTGGCATCGCGGAACTCTATCAGAAACACTGGCGGGTATCGATTCTCCAAATTTCATCGTCTCCATGAAACATGGCGAGAGTGATTTCTTCCGCCACATCCCGCTCAACAAGGCCTTCTTCCACGTCAAACAAGCCAAAATAATCGAGCTTCAAGCCCGCCGTGAGTACGAGGGCGCGGGAGAATTCCCCTCCTTCATCGGAGCCGATTGTGAACATTTCGCTCGTGAACTGAAAAATGCAGAAAACGTCGTCGGAATGTCTGTCTGGTGTCAAACGGGTGGTTGGCATCGTTTTCGCCGTCTTAGCTATCTGAGCGGAAACCGTCATCCGGATATCTGGATTCGTCTCAATGTTGCAGTTGCTATCCATGTATTTCGCTACAAACGCAGCATTGAGCAATCCATCGAACAAAGCCTGGGTTCACAACGAGCACCTGCCGCTTTGGAACTCCTGCGCCACGCCGACACCGTCATTCAACAAATTTTCTATATCGAGGAATTCGCACGTCAAAAAATCTTCTTTCGCCGGGTGCGTATTCCTCCACTCCTCCATCTTTACTGGGACGGACTTTTCATCAATCACGCCGTCTCAAAAATCCTGAATCATTTCATTCCAGATCCTGAGTCCTCAATGCGCGCAGCTGAGTCAGCTTATCTTTTATTCCCCAAAATGATCTCCCTCGCGCGCAAAGCTGATCTGCCCGTCGACGACATCGAACACATGCGCGACTTTTTCGGAATCATCCTGCTCGCGCGGCGTTACTACTTTCTTCCCTTCGATGAATCTCTAGCAGAACAAATCCGTATCGCTAAAAAAACCTATAAAACTCGCTATCCCTCCACCGAACGTAATCGCTACAAGATCAAAGTCTCATTCGAACCCTTTCATATCAAACGCCGCACTTTGTCATGGGCATCATCGATTCTCCTAAGGAAACAACGCGGCTACCGTATCATTGATCACCTCTTCACCCTCCACCTCCTCGGCTTCGCCTATCGAATTTTCAAACCTCGTGATCCTAAAAAAATGCCGAAGTTACTCAGGAAGTCCGCCATGGGAGTGGATACGCTGTTTAAGTAAATGGAGAGTTATTAGTTATAGGTTATTCGATATTAAGGTTAGGCGCGAAAGCACCCCTAATAACCAGTCTAATATCCCAATCACTTATTCTTTTCACCAGTGAGATCGCGCTGCTTGATCACCTCGTCGCGGAGCGCCTCGGATTCATCCAGTTCATCGGTACGCAGGCTCATGCCGCCATCGGTGCCAAGCTGAAGCTGGACAACTTCTTCCGCGTCTACGAGCGCTGCGTCATAATCCTTCAATGCCATGTAAACTTTTGCGCGGGCGCGGAGATGAGCAAGGCTGATGGTCGGCTTGATAAGTTTGCGGCCTTTCGCGTCAACTGCATTCGGATCGAACGGTGGTGCGAGCGCAAAGATCTTATCCTTGACTGACTGAATGTCGCCGCGCTCTAGCAAGGCGGAAATGGCTTTTTCATCTTCGCGCATGATGACGTTGATGATGACACCTTCGCGATGGTCGATCCCCGACAGCATCACTGCAATGCGGCCATCCTTATTCACCAACACGGAGTTGAGCTGAATATCTTCGGAAAGAATTCCGAGCCTGCGAATCAATGGGTTGTTCATGCCTCCGGGAAGAGTGACGATGGGACATTCCACATTATTCTTTGGATTCTTTGGATCATCCAATGCC
Source organism: Akkermansiaceae bacterium (assembly GCA_031431855.1). Taxonomy (GTDB): domain Bacteria; phylum Verrucomicrobiota; class Verrucomicrobiia; order Verrucomicrobiales; family Akkermansiaceae; genus Luteolibacter. Next base: position 10,165 of record JANPEG010000064.1, read on the forward strand.
GCGCGAGCGGACGCAACATCCCCATCCATTATGGCGAGCATAACCTTTACATCACTTGCGGGTCGCGTTGCTGCAAAATTAGAAAATGATTGCAGAGTCCTCTTGGGTGAAGCTGAAAGTCCGTCTTCACGCTTGCTGCTCCAAGGAGCGCCCTTAGCGAATACGATTGCCGTCCATTGACTGTCGAGATCCTCGGGGATGCGCAATGGCTTACCTTGGTCTGTGCTCAGCTCGGTGTGCAGGATGCGATGAGCATTCTCAGCATCGCCCTTGCCCAGAAAGTAGTCCTCCCGGCGGCCATAGGACCAACCTGCAGCAAAGGGCACTTGGAACAACCAATAGTTGTGATGACGATCCAGCAAGAAGGACGTAAAAGTCCACATCATCGAGTATTCAGTGTGGCTCTTGAGAATCGCCTTCCGGTAATCCTCGAAGCCCTTGCGGTCAGCAACATCGAGCGAAAGCAGAGCCGCCACCGACAGAACTGCGCCGGGTGCTTTGTCGCCGCCGTTTTCGGATACGAATTGGCTGATGACGGATTGCGGATTTGCGGCGGTGTCGCGAAGCGCCTCACGGGCGATACAAAAACGGGCGACGACATCACAACCTGTTGGGTAGCTTGCGGCGAGTGCTGTCTTCGCCTCGGCGACAGCCTCTTCCCGTTTTCCGAGGTCGGCCTCGGTTTTCCATAATCCCATTAGAGCGATGATAAGGCGGTTGCGGACGATCCATAGATCCGGAGCAGTCGCGTGGTCTTTGATGGCCTTACGGCAAAGCTCGACGGCTTTTGTATAATTGGTGCGCGACTCGGCAGGACTCATGCGATAGCGAAGCGGCGGTGCAACGAAGCAGTCTTGAATCGCCTGCAGAGTTTCCTCGGGCACGGATGTTGCAACACGGGCAAGCGGCTGAGGCTTCTCACCCATGGCGTAGGCCTTGAGCTCGGGTGGTAGAGTCGGATCTAGCCGACCCTCAGGATCGGACACGAGAAAATCGCCTGTCATCAATGAGTCGATCTGCATGACGTAGCGTGGCTCGGTCCAAGAACGCGCTAGGGCGGATTGGAACATCTGCGTGTAATCGGGCTTGCCATCGGATTTCATCTTGGTCCGGCCCGTTCCGGCCATGATCAAGGCGGTGTATCCGGTCGGATTCACCGTCAGGATGCGCGGATCCTCTCTAACAAATGCATTGTAGATCGGGTTTTTCTTGCCGTCTGGAAGATGCAGCACTTGCCATTTCACACCCAAGCTACGGATGAAGGACTCACCAGCATCGGGCAACTCATCGAGATTGAAACTGATGAGTTCGAGTCGGCCATTCAGATCATCCTTCTTTTCCAATGCAGCGGCGGCGATTCCTTTAAGCAGTTCTTCGCCTCCATTGTCCTTCGACCAAAATATCAGCATCGTCGAGCGCCCGAGAGTATCCATCGGCAAACGCACCACCTTACCATCCGATCTCTTGAAGATGCCGGCAAAAGGAGCCCCAAGCACTTGACCTCCCAGTTTGTCGCGCTGGAATGTAATCATCTCTAGGTCGCTGGAATAGCGCTGTTCGATGATCTCTTGCAGGTCGGTGACGAGTCGGTTGTCGCCGAGTTCGAGTGCCATGAGCATGGTCATGCGCAGGACTTTTGCCGCGACTGGTGTGTTGAGGTAGCGTTCGACCAGTGGGCGCAGGGCTTTACCGCGCGCTTCGGCGTTGGCGCCTTGTTTCGACAGATCAGCCTGTGAAAGGAGAAGATCCGCCTCGAGACGCAATTCAGCGAGTTCATCGGGGGCTTTGACTAGCTCATGGCAAATGGCGAGAAAGGCTTTCCGATTTTCCGCATCCTTGTCGAGAGCGAGCATTCGCTGATAAGCGCGGAAGAGAAATTCGAGTGCCAGAAATCGACTCGTGTCGGTCGCGTGAGCCGCAACCAAATCCTCCGCGTCACTGATGACCCGGCGCACGGCAAGCCGCTGACGGGCTTCAGACGAGACTGCCTTGGCTTCGTTCAGTTGTTTGTCGAGTTCCGCGATGACTTCCTTGGAAATAGGGGTGGCAGCATCTTGGGCGATGAGCTGCGGAGCGAGCAGTCCGGAAAGAACTAAGCAGAGGACACCACAAAACAAGGAGCGCGGTATGTTAGATTTTTCTATCATAAGAATTTCGAATCTGGAAAGTCGCCAGCGTGGCCAATATTCACTTCACCGGCTTAAGCTGCCAACTCTTGATGCTTACGCCGCGGTTAGGAGTGCGGGCGGTGATGCTGATCACGTTGCGACCCTGCGTCAGTTTCATTTTTAGCGGCTTGGATGTTTCCCATAAACCATGAGTGTAAGGCATGGCGAATGGGACGGGTTCGTCGCGGCTGACGCGCACAAGAACCTCGACATTCGGAGAGACCGTCGCGGCCATACAGGTTAGTTCGTATTCGCCGTCGGCGGGGACTTCGATGTTGTATTTGAAAAGCTCAGGGCGCTCACCAAGGCGGCTGTAGTGAAGTTGATAGCCCGTATCCCAACTCTTGAGGAAAAGGATGCGGTCCGAACTCTCGCGCGGCGAGTAGCAGGCAACTGCCGGTATGGTAATGGAGCCATCCTCTGCAATCTTAATCTCTTTATCGGCATCGGGGATTTCGATGGCTTCTCCTTTTTCATCGCCGAGCAATTCATCGGACTCGCCGAGTTTCATGCCGCCGGCCAGTTCGAGCGCTTTGACCTCGGCCTCTTTGACGACGATCTGCTTTTTGAGCAAAGCCAGACTGTCCCAGAAATCGCCACCTACTCCGAACTTACCAGGGCTGATACTTACTTTCTCCTCGGCGTATGCATCGCCGATCCACTGAGCACGTCGAACCTGCTGATAGTCGGCCTCGAACTCACGCGCTTGCGAGTCGAGCAGGAAATCAAGGCCACTTTGCGGGCCGCACCACGCCATGTTCCACCAAGCGCCGAGGCAGATGACCCAGCCACTGGGTGACCAGTGGCTCATCGCACCATGTCCGGTCTGGGTTGAGGCTCGTGATGGGATACCGAAGGCTCTTGAGGTTAGACGACCGAGGAAAGCGCGCCGGCCGCAGATACCACCGAGGGCTATCTCCATTTGAGCCCGGGTGCCCAGAGAGGGATCGTGTGTGGTGCTGCAATACGGCACGTCGCTTTTGATGAAACGCACATAGCGCCACTTGGTATCCTTCATGGTGATGTGATCGGGGCGGTAAATGCGCATCATTTTTCGGGTCCAGGCAAGATCTTCATTGCTGTATTCGGAATCTGTGATGAAGCGGCATTCCCACGTGTTCATGTCCTTGAAATCTGGGTCCAGCTCGCCATCGAGAAAGGCTTTTTCGTAATGCAGATAGCGAGGAACTTGTGCAACGCTGGTTTGGGTGTTAAAAACGATGCCGTATACCCCTCCCTTTTTCTTGTCAATCAGCGGGACTGCAGGAACCTCTGCGCCGGCCTCGGCCTCTGCATCGCGCTCCACAATTTTTGTCTCTTCCTGGAGCCACGGCATGTGAATACTCGTTCCGAGAGCGAGGCGTTGGAAAATACTACCTACTTCGCGAGCGCGCTCACTGGCTTTGAGAATGGCCTCATAAACCTGCATCGCCTCGCCGTATTCGCCACCATTGGCACCACCTGCTTCGAGGATTTGGCGCATCAAGGGCTCGTCCGAAAAAAGCTTTTCTAACAATTTCTCCTCAGCAGGTCCCTGCTGTGCGAACTCCGCCAAGCCACGCGGTGTGCCGTGATTAAGAATAGCGATCCGCATCAACTTCGGATCAAGCGCGTCTGATGAAAGCAAGGGTTTGAGGTCGGTGAGCAACGGTGCGGCTGCTTCCATCGCCTCGGTCTGGGTTTTTTCCTTCAATTCCTCCAAGGCTTTCTGTTCGGGACCAGAGGCATCTTCTTTAGCATTAGGTATACCGTTCCATTTGGTGCGGATTTCGAGGAAACGGGCCTTCTTGGCATCGTTGACTGGAGGCAGGGCGGCAATGACCTCGGCGCGGAGCTTCTCAAGTTGCTTCGTGTAGGTTTCCATTAACTCTTTACCACGTGCCGTCAGTGGAACTCCTGGCACTTCCTTCGCAGCTTGAGAACTAACGGCGGATACCAGGAGCATCGCGATGATGAGATAAACTGAATGTTTCATAGATTACAGATAGGTTCGAGAAGTCTACGGTGAGCAGCTAGCTCCTATTTCAACATAAGACTATTGTTGATAGACTGGAATGTAGCGATGAGGCGTGCCGAGGATGATAATGGACATCGGCGTCTTGTGGGGGTGAATTTCCGGTTTTTCCGCGGTGCCTTCATTCCACGAGCCGTCGGGGTTCTGAAGGGTGATCAGGACATCCCTGATTTGGGGATACCATTTCGCGTAATGTTCGTCCCCTGCCTGCACCATGGCCTGCATGGCGTAGTAGTGGGCGTAGTGGAATTCGCCGATTTCCTTGCGGTTGAAAACCTTCGGGCTGTTCTCCAAGTAACGGATAGCGGCCTGTACCCACTCGGTTTCGCGCATACCGCAAAGCTGTGCCGCGTAGGCACCGCCGCCAGTACAAGCAAGAGTACCTCCGGAATTCCCTTGATAACCAAAGCCACCGCTTTTTTCATTCCAGACCTGATCGCGAAGGTAACCCACCACGCGGTCGATGGTCTCGGTTGGCACTAGAATTCCGGCCTGGCGAGCAGAGGCAAGAGAAACGAACACCATGGCGGTCACTGAGGTGTCCTGACCTGCATCGGGGCGGGCTTGGTAACGCCAGCCACCGAGAGGGCTTTGGGCGCGGAGGATCACTTGAACGGCACGCTCAAGGATGGTTTGAATCTTTTTATTATCCTCAATGTTGTTGGTCATGCCCCACATTTCCGACATAGCGAGTGTGAACAATCCGTGCTCATACATTCCACCGACAACACCGGTGGCGGAATCCTCACCCTTCTTAATCAAGAAGTTCTTGGCCCGGTCAAGCGCCGCGCCATGCCTGCCGAAGCCAGGAAAATTTCCCTTTACCATGAAAGCCATCAGACCGAGCGAGGTGCCCCCGATATCATAATTTCCGTCTGCGGAACTCCATGAACCATCGGGCTTCTGAGTATTGATGAGATACTGAAGACCTTTCTCAATCGCAAGATCCGCTGCTTCGGTGAGCTCCGGTGATCCTTCTTTCTCGCCGTCCTGTTTTTCCGTAGCAACCGGAGATATTGGAACAGCTGGATCATTCTTTGGAGCATCCTGTCCTTGGACGGAGGGAGAAAGCAACAAGGCGAAGGCAGCGCCGAGGCTGAACATCGTAAGAATGCGGATTTGACTTTTCATGGTTTTCATTTCGCGACCCTTTCGTAATAGTTTTTAAGCGTAGCCCGGTATTCGAGTGGGAGCTCGCGGGCGAAATTCTGGTTCAGAGAGGCCCGATTCCGGGTGCCAAGGATTTCCCATTCCGACTTCTGGTCCTTGGGAGCCTCGCCGCTCACGAAGTCCGAGACGAAACTAACAGTGTCTGATACGGAAAGGTCGGTGCTTTCCGCTTCGGTGATGACGGGATCGCTGGATGCAGAGGCTGGCGGTATGGCCGTGTTGAGAATCAGTGCCTGCTCGATGATGAAGTGACGCAGAGTCTGATCGGCAGCGAGTTGCGCGGTGGTCGCCTCAGCTTTGCGGGAGGCGGATAGTGCATTGCCGATGGTAGCCAGTTGACCTTGCGCGGTGGCAAGCAGCGGATGTTGAGCGGACTCACCTTGGTTGGCCTTGGCGATAGCTTCGGCAAGCTTCGCCTGCGCGGAAGTAAGGGCGGGAAGGCCTTTATCGTCGCTGCCATGCGTCTGACGAAGGAGTCGGCGATGTTTACTAGCAAGGTCGAGCACCGCGATCAGACGATGAAGTTCCGGTGGAGAAACTTTGATCACCTCGATGCTCGGTAGACCGTTGAGCATGGAAATAATCACACCGAGTTGGCCGGAAACAGCATTCATCGACTTCTCGGCAGTCAGCATCGCATCCGTGGCGGGTTGGCCAGACTCCAGCAACCGAACCGCGTCCTGCATTTGCTTGGCAGGAACCTCGAAGTCGAGCGTGAGACCGAAGTCGGCAAATTTTTCCTTGGTCAATTCGTCGAGTTTCTCGAAGTCCACATGGCCAGCTACCTCCTTCAAAATGAGGCCGCTTTTGGTCGCATCTGCGGTCAGAGTCTTCTGGATGGCAAGAGCTTCTTTGGGTTCCGTGTTTTCGCGCAGTTCACGCTGACGGAAAGCGAACATGGAAACATTTGATTGGGCTTCCTGTAGATACTCGACGATCTCGGTCACGTATCCGGTCTGGGCCGCTACATCGGTGACGAGGCTCTGTACCTTAGCCAGCGAACCGACGGCAATCTCCTGGATACCGGCAGCGTCCTTACCGTCACCATCCTCCATGGCTTTCAGAGCATCCTCCACATCCGAGCTCGCAAAGACAAGGGGCGTGCCGACATCGAGACGGTCCGCCACCAGATCAAGTGAAGGGGCGATATCCGTGAGGCATTTAAGAAGGTTTAGTTGCGGCATGAGCAAGGGAGGCATCGACTTTTTGTCGGCGACCTTGGTCGCGGTGATGAGGTCGTTCTGGCCACCCACGATGTCCTCCATTCCGGCGGCGGCCTTGCTGACAGACCCCTCAAATCCGATGAGCTGTTGCTGCTGGTTGAGCTGTGAGAGCTGTTCTTCAGCCATCACGCTTGCTTCTCCGATTGCGTCGCTGGCCAGTTCCTGATGTGCAAGGG
>JANPEG010000065.1:0-54794 GCA_031431855.1 Akkermansiaceae bacterium
GATTGCCCGCCGCTTCAACCTCGCGCGGATGGCAATCCGTTTGTGATTTTGGTCGTCGGCGTGAACGGCACCGGGAAAACCACCTCCTCCGCTAAGCTAGGCATGTGGTTGAAAAAACGCGGCCACAGCGTGATGCTGGCAGCCGCCGATACCTTTCGCGCCGCAGCGGTCGAGCAGCTTCAGCGTTGGGGAGATAGGCTCGACATCCCTGTAGTCACCGGAGCCGCGAACTCCGATCCCTCATCCGTCTGCTTCAAAGCACACCAACAAGCGATCGCTGAGAAAAAACAATTTCTCATCTGCGACACCGCGGGTCGCATTCACACGCGACACAACTTGATGGAAGAGCTCGGAAAAATCCGCCGCACCATCGCCAAGCAAGACGAAGGCGCACCGCATCTCACGTTGCTTGTCGTCGACGCCTCAACCGGCTCGAACGCCCTCAATCAAGCCAAAGAATTTCACAAAGCCAGCCCGCTCGACGGCCTGATCATCACCAAGCTCGATGGCTCAGGAAAAGGCGGGATCGCTTTCACGATCTTCGATCAAATCGGCGTCGCGCCACGTTTCATCGGAACTGGCGAAGAACCCGAAGCGTTTTCGATGTTCGAGAAAGAACGATTTGTGGCTGAGGTGCTTTAGATAGTTTCGGGCATTTTAAACTAGGAGATTGGGTTCTATTCGTCACAATCCCACTAATGAACTCTCGTTTGGTATATCTTCTTTTTCCTCTCGGTATTCTAATCGGTTATTTCATCCCTCGTTCAGAAACTACGGATCATTCGGAATCCAAAAATGATACTTTCGCTTCGCGTGACGACAGTCCGAATCGGCCGCGAAGCTCAGCTAGGCCAATAGTAGATTCGCGCATACGAACTCTTGCGGACGAAATCACGAACAGTAATCGCACAAACAGAGAAGAAAGAAAACCCATCGCCACAGCCGATGTCCCTGCTGTTGTTACTCATCTGATAAGCCAAGCGGGACCAAGTGGCCTTTTATGGCCAGTCCGATCAGAAATAAACGATATGTTGAGCAATTGGGCAAAAGAAGATTTCGACAGCGCCTTCACATGGGCCAGCTCATACCCAAACCGCAATGCCGCAAAAGATTTTCTCGAAGCCATTCTTGGAGAACATGCGAAAACGGATTTTGATGACACCCTGACATTAATTCATAAACTCAAGGATGAATCCGGTCTCAAACTTGATATGGGATCGGATTTGTTCGAAATTGCGGCGAAACGCGGTGTCAAGGATGCCTTCAATGCTCTCGCAGCCTCTCCTTCTGATGGCAGTGGATTTAGCGGTAGTTCTGCGGAATTTCCTCCAGGTTTCGATTACAAAACATTTGCAGAACTCACCTCTGCACACCTTAAAAAAGAAGGAAAAAACGCGTATTCCGCCTTTTCTCATTTCCCAAGTAATCTCCTGGAAGAGTGGGCAAAAGTCGATAGCTCAGCAGCATTGGAATTCTACCTAACAAATGAAAACATGCCCTTTAATGATCTCGGCGAAATCACTGGAACATTTCTTAACATCGCCAAACCAGAGTCCACATATCCATGGCTTGCAGAGCAATACGCCAATCTCGAAGGAGCGCAGCGCTCCAAATTCGGAGGTGAACTGAGCAGCGTATTCCCTTCTCAGATGGGCACCACTCCACTTGTCGAGTTGGTGGAATCTCTTCCCAACCAAGCACTCCGCACAGAAATGATTTCCGACATGCTTAAGGGCTTCGGTGGTAGTGTGAGCGGCAATGATCCAATATATATCGATCTTCTACTACTTTTACCCACTCCAGAGGAACGGCTAAACGCGATAAAAACCAATCCCAGTTTGCTTTACCCGCTGGGAAAAGTGAGCGACGAAAAAATGAAAGAATTCGGCATCACACGAGAGCAAATCGATGAACTAAATGGCGAAGATGAATGAGTGAAGAATTCGGCTTCGCTTGAAACGAGATTGCAGTCAGCGTTGAGTTAAAGCAGTTTTGCGCCGCCCATGGATTACAAAGAAGCGATAGATTGGTTATTCGCGACGCAGCAGTTTGGAATCAAGCTGGGCTTGGACGGTCCGCGCAATCTGCTCAAACAATTTCTCGCGTTCCCCAAACACGGTGTGCAGGTCGCTCACGTGGCGGGGACGAATGGCAAAGGCAGTGTATGCGCGATCATGGATCGCTGTGCCAGGTCCTGCGGCAAACGCACAGCGCTTTTCACCTCGCCACATCTCATCGATTACCGCGAAAGAATGCGAGTTTCCGGTGAAATGATTTCTGAGGAACGATGCGCGGAGCTGCTCACTGAAGCGCGTGAACTTTGTGCACGACTCGAAGTACATCCGACCTTTTTTGAAATCACCCTCGCGGTCGCGATGCGTTGGTTCCGCGAGATGGAGTGTGAGCTGATCATTTTGGAAACGGGAATGGGTGGACGTTTGGATGCGACGACCGCTGTGCCTGCAGATGTTTGCGTCATCACTCCTATCGGCTTGGATCACACCCAGTGGTTGGGTGATACCTTAGCGCTGGTCGCCACGGAAAAGGCTGGGATTTTTCTCGAAGGCGTGCCGACGTTTTCCTCGCCGCAGGAAGACGAGGCGCTGCAGGCACTTGAAAAAGAAGCAAACCTAAAACGCACGCCGCTGAGTTTCATCGATCAACCGCTCGAAGGTTATGGCATCGCTTTATCTGGCAAACATCAAAAATGGAACGCAGCACTCGCCTTAGCCGCATTGCATGCGTTGCGTTTGCCCTTGAATTACGAATCCGTCGCCGAAGGCCTAGCAAAAGTCAAATGGCCGGGTCGCTTCGAGCGTATCATCAACGGTAAATTTGAAATCATTCTCGATGGCGCGCACAATCCGCACGCCGCAAAAGTCCTCCGCGAAACCTGGATCGATGAAATCGGGACAGGCAAAGGAACTTTGATTTTTGGTGCGGTCGAATCCAAAGACATCACCGGCATCCTAACCGAACTCCGCGGATTGAATCAGAGAATCATCTTCTGCAAGGTCGGCACCACACGCGGACTGCCGACTTCTGAGTTAATCAAATGCTTACCCGTCGATGAGCAATCCAACGCTGAATGTTACGACACGTTTCTCGAAGCCCTCACAGCAGCAAAACAATACAAAGATCGCATCCTCGTCGCCGGATCGCTATTTCTCGTCGGCGAAGCAAGGGCATTACTGTTAGATAAGACATTCCTAGCGAGCGCGCAGTAAAAGAGCGGAGTAGGGAGCTAGGTGCATGGAGGAAGATTAAAAAACTCCCCGCTTTATGCTCTCCGCTTCCACCTACGTCTTAAAATCACGCGTCTGAAACGCCAGCCAACCGATCGTGAAAAGACTAACATTAAGTCCCATCAGAAATGCGTAGCTTTCGATGATCTTTGGCCAAGATATATATTGCTCTACCAAAAACACCCATGCGCTCATCCTATAGGTGACGAAGTAACTTTCATAGGGTTTGAAGAATGGGAAGCCCTGCAAGATCATATCAATGAAAAGGATTGTCAGAGTAATGATCGTCGCCGCCGCAGGTTTGATTTTGAAACATGAAAACATGAAAGCAATCGATGACAGCGTGATCATGCTTATACCTATCCCCGCCGCGGAAAGCGCAAGTCGGCTCGCGCCTTCCCACCATTCCGGATACGCGGCGAAGACTTTCATCTTCGGCTCCATCACAAACAACCCACCTTCCCATCCCACAGCCGCGACCGCCATTGCATAGCCACTGACCCCCACAAAAAACACGAAGCTGAATGTATAGAGACAGACCGCTGTGTATTTCACTAGTAGCAAACGAAACCGACTGATTGGCCGTGCAAACACCATACGCAAATTTCCATCCTCGTTTTCCTTGGCAACGATATCCCCCGCGACCAAGGCGAAATAAATCGAACCCAGGATAAACATACTCAACAGCATGATCATGAACGTGATCGTTAGAGAGCTGTAGTAAGTGCTGAACTCCAAGCCGTTTCTCTCGACCATTCCACGCATCCGCTCTTGGCTAGCTTCGAGTTTATAAACCGTCAGAATCAACGCTTCCATCGCGAGAAACGCGCCGTATCCCATCCACGTCCGAGGCCGCGCAAAAAGTTTGCGAAGCTCACCACGAAGTTGTTGAAGAAAAATCATATCAGTTCGGGCTGCCTCGACCGTCGAGAATTTCCATATACACATCTTCCAGCGAACGTCGGACTTTCGCAAACTCGCGAACCCTTACCCCCGCTTTCACCAACTCCTCCACCACTTGCGCGGAATCAACCTCTGCCGGCAGCGAGATCCGCCCCGCTTCAAGCCTACTGCCACCAAACCGCTGAATGACCGCTTCAGCCGCCGTCCATGATTCTAGATCGACCTGATACGTCGGTACATCATCGGCGAGATTTCGGACAGAACCTTCAAACACGCGTTGTCCTTCGCGCAGGATCGCAACTCGGTCGCACATCAGCTCGACCTCGGAAAGTAGGTGGGAATTAAAAAGCACAGTCATGCCTTTTCTCTCCCGCAGTTCCAAGATGAAATCGCGAAACCATTTGATTCCCTCGGGGTCAAGGCCATCGGTCGGCTCATCTAACAGAAGCAACTCCGGCTCGGGCAGCAATGCCTGCGCCAAAGCCAACCGCTGCCGCATCCCGTGGCTGTAGGTACGAACTTTTGAACCAATCCGTTGCTCCAATCCCACACGCCCGACCACTTCACGAGCCGCCTTTTCATCAAAACCTCCCGAATAGCTCATCAGTATTTTCAGGTTTTGCCAGCCAGTCATGTAATCATAAAACGCAGGAGCTTCAAAGATCGCGCCAACTTTGCGCAGTGCCTTATTGCGATGCGCTTGAACGGATATGCCATCGATTAACACCTCGCCTTGATCCGGCGCAACCATCCCAAGAATAATTCCCAGCGTCGTGCTCTTTCCCGCGCCATTGTGGCCGAGCAATCCGTATATCTCCCCGCGCTCAAGCCTGAAACCGACGTTTTTTAGAGCGGGTTTTCCGCCAAACGTTTTATTCAGATTTTTTACTTCTAACATAATTCAAGCTTCATTCACCCGATACAAAACGAATTTTACCTGAACCACTGAAGTCGGCATACAAGAAATTGGTTTCCTCATTGTGCCATGACTCTTTATCACTCACCAAAGGAATGCGTTCGGGTCGGTTGTCGTTTCCTAAAAATGAAAGCTCATCAATGCGCCGACCATTTTGAGTAATGTTCCAGTTGTAGCTGCTACCGGTTTTCCGAAACTCTTTTTTGTCGGATGGGCAATGAAACACGTCTTCGCTCTCAACATATCCTAACAGCACCGTTTCAAGTACGGGCTCATAGGAGGTTTTACTTGTCCGACCTAATGCAAGTTCAGGCAGGTGATCGCTGTTATCACCCAAATACATCTGTAACCCCACGCCGATCTGGCGCAAGTTTCCAATACATGTGGCCTGTCTGCTTTTCTCCACAAAGGAAAGAGTCACCGGTACTGCGATAGATGAAAGCACTGCGATGATAGCAATCGTCACCAACAGCTCAGTTAGGGTAAATCCATTTTTTTGTATCGCTCTCATCTCTGCCTGAATTCGTTACCTCTCAATCCCTGCATTAGCTCATTCATAGACTCCATCAAAGGAGCGAGGTCAAGCTTTGTATCCGCACTGGCATCATTGAAAAATGCACGCATGCCTTCTTGGCTTATTTTTGTTAGAATCTTATCATCTAGCTCCTGAGCCCTTGCCATCTCCTCCTCCGTCCGACCCTCCTGAATTTCTCTCAAACCCTTCTCCACAAATTCTTTTCTCTGCTCCGCCGGCATCTGATCGAGTGCTTCCATGAACCGACCCATTGTTTCCACAATGGTTAAATCAATGAACAAATTTTTCTCCTGAGCATCGAGTTTACGGAAGAAATCCTCAGCGCTTCGGTTTTCCCTGTTTTTTTCCCGCTCCTTGAAATCCAATCTATTCACCATCTCTGCAATCCGGCGAATTTCCTTCTGACGCTCTTTCGCATCTCCACCCGATCCGGACGATTCCGACCAATCCTCAAATCTGAGCCCACTGATTTCACGATTCAGACGATCTGCAGTGATTTTCTTCGAAGCCGCCATCGAACGCACCGAAAAAACGACCACCCATACCAACACCAAGACAGCTACCGCCTTGAGGATTATCGATTTATTGCCATTCACGCTGCCAAGCTAAACGATGTTTCGAGACACGCAAGGAGCAGCGAGTGCCGAATGATCATTTTTTCGCAGCCAACACCTCGGAAATCTTCGCCACCACCTGTTGCGCAAGCTTTTCAGACCCCGCCGGAGTATAATGGACATCTCCGGGTTTCACGAACAATTTGGGCTCAAAGCTCACGGACAGGGCATGTAGATCATTGATTGCCACCCCGTGTTTCTGCATCACACGCGCAGCTGCTTCGTTGTATTTTTTATCGTCTCCAACCACCCGACCGGACTCGCCCTCCGGCACTAGCGTCGTGCTCGCCCAGATCAAGGTTGCACCCGTAGCTTTCAACTGCGTCACCAATTGATCGAGATTTTTTTCATAATCAGGAATAGGCACGGAAATCTTGCCGTTCACTTTGTCGCGGTTTCCTGCTTTCTCCAATGCGGGATTGCGATAGCACAGATCCCACAAGCCCCAGTTGAAATGGATTACGTCCCAATCCTTATCTCCAAGCCAACCATCCAATTTCTTCAACCCAATCACCGTATCCCCACAGTTATCTTTAGGCCGGACCACGTTCGCCTTCCCCTTCAATCCATCCCGAACCATGTTGGTATAACCCATTGAAATCGAATCTCCCAAAATGAGAACTTTGGGCAAATTGGGATCGATCTCCACCTTATCTACCAACTTTTTCTTATCCGCCTCAGGCGTGAAAAACTCAGGTTCTGATTTTTTGGTAGGGCTTTCTTTGACCGGCTCGGCTTTTACACAGAACTGAGAGGCGATAAGAAATGCGAAAGCGAGCAATAAGCGTTTCATATTGGATTAGATTCAATATCGACTTATTTCAACCGCATGCACAAGACCTGTTTAGGTCTTGGCGATATCCCCCCTGAAATCACGAGTAAAAATGACAAGAACTGATCTTCTACTTGCTCTATCGGCATTCTTGATCTTCTTTAAACACGTCAGCAAGCCACAGCCTATTTTATCATGAACCTCACCCTAAAAGTTTGGCGCCAAACCGGACCGAAATCCAAAGGCAGCATCCACACCTACGCTGCGGAAAACATCCCGCCAGAGGCCTCGTTCCTTGAAATGCTGGATATTGTCAACGAGCGCATCATTGAAAAAGGCGACGATCCCATCCATTTCGACCACGACTGCCGCGAGGGGATTTGCGGTTCTTGCTCACTCACCATCAACGGCGTTCCTCACTCCAAAGAAAAAGGCATCACCACCTGCCAAGTCCACATGCGTAAATATCGTGATGGCGATACCCTTTGGATCGAGCCGTTTCGCGCCAATCCTTTCCCCATCGTCAAAGATCTCATCGTTGATCGCTCCGCCCTCGATCGCATCATCGGTGCTGGCGGCTACATCGACATCCGCACCGGTTCCGCAGTAGATGCGAACTCGATTCCCGTCCCAAAAAGCGATGCCGATAATGCCTTCGACGCCGCGGCTTGCATTGGTTGCGGTGCGTGCGTCGCCGCATGCCCGAACGGATCGGCCATGCTTTTCACCTCAGCGAAAGTTTCCCACCTCGGCCACCTGCCGCAAGGTCAGCCAGAACGCCAGAAACGCGCGCTCGCCATGGTTCGCCAAATGGACAGCGAAGGTTTCGGAAACTGCACCAACCACTACGAGTGCGAGGCCGCTTGCCCAAAAGAAATCTCCGTGGACCACATCGCCCGCATGAACCGCGACTACGGCAAAGGCGTCATCGCCGAGCAGTTCGCGTAAACTCTCCGTGACGCGGAATAAATTCCGCACTCAACCATCCCATGTGACATGAAAACCAAGCTCACTCTCATACTTGCGGCGATCACTCTCGGTTTCGGTGCCGCATGCGCCGAAGAAAAGAACAAAGAAAAAGCCATGGAAACCTCTAAAGAAGCGCCTAAAGAACCCACCGAAAAAGTTGTGAAAACCGATGAGGAGTGGAAAAAAATCCTTACACCTGAACAATACCGTATCCTGCGCGAAGCTGGAACCGAGAGAGCTCACGGCGACGTTTACAACGAGTTCAAAAAACAAGGCGAAGGCGCTTACCACTGCGCGGGCTGTGGCGCTCTACTTTTCAGCTCAAAAGAAAAATTCGACTCCGGCTGCGGCTGGCCATCCTTCTACGATCCTGCAAAGGCTCAGAACGTCACCACTAAAACCGACACCTCAGGCGGCCACATCCGCACCGAAGTCAATTGCGCCAAATGCGGCGGCCACCTCGGTCACGTCTTTGAGGGAGAAGGATTCAAAACCCCCACCGATAAACGCTACTGCATTAACGGTGTGGGCCTCAAGTTTGTGCCTGCGGAGAAATAAATAATATTTTTCAACGCAATGGAGTGGAACGACATGGACGTGAAACTCTTCAAACCTAAATAAAATTTTTAAAGTTTAGAACTTGCCCATCGCGGCAGCTCAAACAATGCTTTCCCAGCAACGGCGGTTTGGCGGAATTGGTAGACGCGCTCGACTCAAAATCGAGTTCCTTGTGAGTGTGGGTTCGATTCCCACAGCCGCTACTTTCTTTTTCCTGATCCAAACCATCGCAGCATGTCCACTCCGCGCAGCATCGGCATCATCGCAGGCAGCGGAATTTATCCGGAAACTTTCGTCCGCGCCGCTCGCAAGGCCGAACCCAACACCCGCCTCGTGGTGGTTGGGTTTGAAAATGAAACCCGACCCGACCTCGAACCTCAAGTCGAAGCTTTTCGCTGGGCACGCGTCGGCCAACTTTCCAAGTTGATCAAATTCCTTGTCAGCGAGGGCGTCACCGAGGCGGTGATGATGGGTCAGATCTCTCCGAATAATCTCTTCGATCTTCGCCCCGACCTCCGCATCCTGATGATGTTGGCAAAAGTCAAAAAACGAAATGCCGAAACCTTGTTCGGAGCCATCGCAGACGAACTCGCCAAAGACGGCATCACCCTACTGCCAGCCACCACGTTTCTCGAAGATCACCTTCCCACCGCCGGCCACGTCACGGGCCCAGTCATCAAACCCCGCACTCTCGAAGACCTCGAATACGGTTTCGACATCGCGAAGAAAACCTCTGCCCTCGATATCGGTCAATCCGTTATCGTCAGACACGGCACCGTCCTCGCTGTCGAGGCGTTCGAAGGCACCAACGACTGCATCCGCCGCGGCGGCGAACTCGGCCGCAACAAAGACGCAGTGCTCGTCAAAGTTTCCAAACCCAACCAGGACTTCCGCTTCGACGTCCCAGTCATCGGCCCCCAAACCATCGAAAACTGCGCCGCAGCAGGCATCATCGCCATCGGCATCGAGTCAAATAGAACGCTTCTGTTAGAAAAAGCAAAGGTCATCCAGCTTTGTTCCCAGCACAAAATCTGCATTCACGCGCTTTAATTCAGCCCAAGAAAATTTCCGCTTTGCGCGAAGATCTCCTACAAGTTCGCAACTATGCCGTGTGCTTTTACGTGCTGCGTGATGACGACTCACTCTACCTCATTGATACAGGCTTCATCGGCGGCATCACTTGTCTCGACCACGCCCTCGCTCGCAAAGGATGGGATAAAATTCCGATTCGTGGAATCGTTCTAACACATGGTCACCTCGATCACATCCTCAACGTTACCGAATTAGCGAAACGTCACGGAGCATGGATCGCAGCACCGAGACTCGACGCCGACTACTACGTCGGAAAAGCGGTTTATCATGGTATTTCACGCATCACCGGTGTTGCCGAAGCGATAGGTCGAAAAGTTTTGTCATTTCAAACATTCACTCCTACGCGACTCATCGATGACGGTGACCAAATCGATATTTGGCATGGTTTACAAGCCATTCACCTACCCGGACACACTACAGGTCACACCGGATATTGCTGCAAAAAATTAGGGCTTCTTTTCTCTGCTGATCTGTTCGCCAGTTGCGGATCACCACCTTGCTTACCGCCAAAAATTTTCAATGCTAACTCAGAACAAATTCCCATCAGCGTTGATCGAGCACTCCAACTAGAAATAACTGGAGTCGTCCCTAATCACTGTGACCTTGCCAGCCCCGAAGAACATCTCGCCCGCCTTAAGCTTCTTTCTTATTAGCGTTTATTGACTACGTATACTCCGTCTAGACAGAAAGAGCTGCGCTGTAGGGATTGATTCGCTAATGCTCATTTAGTATTCGCGGTTGAAATTCTCTTTGGTTAAAATCAATTTCACGTTTACCATCCCGCCGTGCGCAAGCTGTTCCACTTCCAAAAATTCATCAGCCTCACAGGTTTTTTGGTCCTGTCGCCCACCTTCTCCTCTGCACAAGAAGACGCTCCCCCCGCTGTCACGCTCAAAGACATCGATAACTCCATCACTCGCGGGGTCGATTTCCTGATTGGCGACCAAAACGAAAACGGCTCCTGGGGCAGCGCGACCCGCACCAAGCATATCAATATCTACGCTCCACTTCCTGGTGCACATGACGCTTACCGCGCCGGTGCAACCGGACTCGCACTTAGCGGCTTGATCGACTCCGCAGACAAACGACCCGAAACTCTCGCCTCCATCGAAAAATGCGCGGCATGGTCCATCGAACATCTTCCCAAGCTCCGCCGCGCGGATCAAACCACGACCTACAACATTTGGGGTCATGCTTATGGACTGCGCTCCTTCGTTCGTCTCCACCAAACCGAAACCAACCCGGAAAAAAAAGCCCTCTACAAAACCCTCGCCCAACAACAAATCGATCTTGTCGGTCGATACGAGGATATCAACGGTGGCTTCGGTTACCTTGATTTGTTTGACGATTTCACCTCACAGAAACCTACTGGCATCACCACATCATTCACCTCTGCTACCGTTCTTCTCGCCATGTATGAAGGTCGAGAAAAACTTGGGCTTACTCTAAATGATAAAGTCGTCAGCACCTCGCTCGATTCGATCAAGCGCCAACAGTTTCCCGATAATTCCTACGCCTATTCTCACAATCACATCATGCGCCCCCGCGCCGATATCAACCGCCCCGCTGGCTCCCTCGCTCGTTCGCAATCATGCAATGCTGCGCTGCGCGTGTTCGGCCGCGATGGCATCACCGACGAAGTCATCATCGAATGGGCCGATCGCTTCCTCGCTCGCGAAGGTTGGCTTTCCATCGCCCGCAAACGCCCCAAACCCCACGACATCCATTTCAAAATTTCCGGCTACTTCTATTACTACGGCATCTACTATTTCACCGAATCTGTTAGACTACTCCCCACAGAAAAACAAAAACCCTACGCCGAAAAACTCGCCGATCTCATCCTTTCCAAACAGGAAAAAGACGGCTCATGGTGGGACTACCCGCTCTACGATTATCACCAACCCTACGGCACGGGATATTCGCTGATGGCGCTTAGCTGGTGTAAGAAGGTGATTGCTGGTTCGTGAGACACCGCCACAAGGAGCGGCTGCATACTGCTGCCGAAGCGATCCTATCCACCGCCCTGAAAGGGC
Source organism: Akkermansiaceae bacterium (assembly GCA_031431855.1). Lineage (GTDB taxonomy): Bacteria > Verrucomicrobiota > Verrucomicrobiia > Verrucomicrobiales > Akkermansiaceae > Luteolibacter. The sequence continues at coordinate 11,638 of JANPEG010000065.1, forward strand.
AAACTATGTTAGCCTAGGGCAACGCCCTAGGTCAGCTGGATAAATGCGATATAAAAAAAAGCCGGTCGGAGACCGGCTCTCCAGTTATTCTTCCTTCACCTTCTTCGCGGCTTTCTTGGCGGCTTTCTTAGCTACTTTCTTCGCGGGTCTGGGTGGGAAGTCGAAACCGATTTTTGCAGTTGCTAGGTCGAAGGTAAGATGGGCGTCGAACTTGCGTTTGGTGCGGTTTGAAACAAAGCCCTGAAGCAGATCTGTCTTACCTTCGGAAAGGAGTTTCAAAGCCTGGTCTTCTGGGATTTCTCTCTGAAGAATGACGCGGCCAATACGAACTCCGTGAGGGTCTTTTTTGGTGACGATGCTCGGCACATGGTAAGCTTTATCTGTAGCAAAAACTTTGTGCTCCTTGCCATCTGGAGTTTTAGCGGAACCGATGAGCATGTCATCGCTGAGGTCCGGCGCTTTGTCATCGTCGCCTTCAAATAGGAACGATGTTTTGAATTTCGCATCGAGCTGGAGTGAGGCATCGAAGGGTTTGTTGAACTTCGATTTGAAACCTTGCAGCGGTCCGACCACACCTTTTGAAATCAGTGTGCGGAGTTCATCTTCGGTGAGTAAACGACCTGCGATGTGCTTTTTGATTTTCAGCGGAATTTCAGGATCGCGGGATTCGTAGGTCGCCTCGGTCTGCTTCAAGACGAGCTTACCATGGATCGGGTGCTCGACCTCGACGTCTGAAAACGTGTGGCTCTTCGCTTCCTCTGCAAGGCCATGCGCTTTCGCGACGATGTCCTCGGTGTAAGCGACGATCTCTTTCATGAATTCCGCCCTTTTCAAACGACCTTGTTCCATCTGGCGAAGTTTGTATTCCCAGTCACCCGTCATGCGCGGTGAGTAAAGACCTTCGATGTCCATTTGGATCACGAGATCGATCAATCTCAAACCGGAGTTGGTGACATGTAGTTCGCGGCCATCACGAACCAGATATTTTTGTGAAATCAAACCTTCGATCGTCGCCGCGCGTGTCGCGGGAGTTCCGAGGCCGCGTTCAGCCATGGCTTCTCTGAGTTCCTCGTCATTCACGAGCAACTTGCCCGCGCCTTCCATCGCAGAAAGCAAAGTGGATTCTGTGAAACGTGCTGGCGGACGGGTTTGTTCATTCACCAATTCGACGGGATCGGCTTTCGCGGTTTCGCCTGCTTTCACTGAGACCAATTCGTCTTTTCCAGCAGCGACTCCGATCTTGCGCCCATAAACTTCCAACCAACCCGGAACGGTTAGAACCCGACCTTCGGTTTTAAAAACATCTTTCTCGCTAGCGTGGGAAACAGTAGAGAGTCGCGTGGTTTGCTCAAATTCCGCATGCGGATAAAAGACGGCGATGAACCGTTTCACCACCATATCGTAAACTTTTTGTTCTGTATCAGAGAGTTTCGCGATGACACCGGTTGGGATGATGGCAAAGTGATCTGAAACTTTCTTGGTGTTGAAAATCCGTTTCGACTGATGGAGATGCGGGCCGTCGGCGCCTTTTCCGGAGAGCACGGCTTTCGCGTATTTCGCAACGTCGAGATCGCTGTTCGCGATCTGCTTCATCGTGTCTTTCACGTTCTGGACGTAATCTTCCGGAAGATAACGCGAGTCTGTTCTCGGATAGGTCAGCACCTTGTGTTTCTCGTAAAGTGCTTGAGCGATTTGCAAGGTTCCCTTCGCAGAAAACGGCGCTTCACGTTGGAGAGTTGTTAGATCGTAGAGTTGTGGCGCGATCTGCGTGCTGGATTTTTTCTCCTCGGAAATTTCCGCCTGCTTGCCTTGGCAACGTTCCACGATCGCTTGCGCTTTCGCCTGTTCCCAAATCCGCTCCGGCTTGCCGTGCGGCTTGTCTTCCGACTTCTTGAATTTTGTATCGATCCATTTTCCCAAATACTCACCCGCTGAAACATGCAGCGTGGCATGGACTTCGAAATAGGGCTCCGACTCGAATGCTTGGATCTCCTTTTCGCGAGCCGCGAGGATGGCCAAGGTCGGCGTCTGGACCCGACCGGCTGCGGTGATGTTGAATCCACCGTGGCGGGAGTTGAAACAGGTGAAAGCGCGGGTCGCATTCAGGCCAACCAGCCAGTCCGACTCGGAACGGCATTTCGCAGCATCCGCGAGAGGTCGCATTTCCTCATCGCTGCGAAGATTTTCCCATGCGGAAACGATGGCGCCGGTGGTCATCGATTGCATCCAGAGGCGTTGGACCGGCTTCTGGATCTCGCCGATTTCCATGATGTAGCGGAAAATCAATTCACCTTCGCGGCCAGCATCGCAGGCATTGACGATGTTATCGACGTCCTTGCGTTTGGCGAGTTTGAGGACTTGTTTCAGTTTTGCCTCGGATTGCTCGATCGGATCCAGGGTGAAGGTTTCGGGAATGGCCGGTAATACTCCGAAATTCCAAGGGAGCTTTTTCCCGTTCGGGCCCATCGGCATGCGCAGCTCGACGAGGTGTCCGACCGCAGAAGTGATGACCGCATTTTCGTTTTCGTAATGGATATCACGACCCGCGCCGACTTTTTTAAACTTCCCCAATTTCTGGCTCAGAGCCTTGGAGAGATCGTTCATAACGGAGGGTTTTTCGGCAATAATGAGTGTTTTTCCCATGGAGGTAGGTTCTAGAAAGGCGTTGTGTCTGAAGTGGGACTAGGCAGGGAATTTCCTAGGATGCAAGGAGGAAAAGCTTTTCGGGGGAAATCCGCTTGGACGTGAAGTAGGCATTTTGGCTAACGGCGGATGAAGCGAAAACCCGGCAGCGGCCTGACCAAACGGCGCAATTCCAGCTTGAAAAGCCCCGCCGTCACCGCAGATGAGGGCAGCCCGGTGTGTTGGATCAATTGGTCAATCGCGAGTTCATCCCCCGCCGGCATCGCGGCCAATATCTTCGCCTCTTCCTCAGGCAGCTCGGGACTATCCGCCAGTTTTGGCTGTGGTTCTTCGTTCTGATACGAAAACGGCAGCTCGCCCATGTCATCGATGATTTGCGAGGCATCGGTGATCAACGTCGCGCCATCACGGATCAACTGATGGCAACCCGCCGACGAAGGTTTATCGATGGGCCCCGGAACGGCGAAAATGGATTTCCCATATTCCGAAGCTAGATTCGCGGTGATCAATGAACCCGACCAAGCAGGACATTCCGTGACCAAAACCGCTTGGCACCAAGCCGCGACGATACGGTTCCGCATCGGGAAGGTTTGTTTGTCCGGAGGCCGATGCAGGGGGAATTCTGAAATCACCGCCCCGTTTCCATTCGCGATCTTTTCCGCCAAGGTCAGATTTTCCGGCGGATACAAGCGCGCCAACCCAGACCCCACCACCGCGATGGTCCGACCCTTCGCCGCGAGCGCAGATTCGTGCGCCGTGGTATCGATCCCGCGAGCAAGCCCGGAAACAATCGTGAATCCCGCATGCGCCAGCTGATAGGTCAGCTTCTTCGTCGCGGATGTGCCGTAGGCCGTGCTGCGCCGCGAACCGACCACGCTGATTGCATGTCGATCTCGTGGTAAAATTTCTCCCCAGACATAAAGCAAGATCGGTGCGTCGTATGCTTGGAGTAAATATTTGGGATAGGATTCATCTTCCCGCGTGATGATGGAAATCCCCCGCTCCTCAGCCTCCGCGAGTTCTTTCGTTGGATCGACCAAATTTTTCCAATCAGCGATCAGCTTGGCGGTTTCGTTACCGATGCCATCGACGCGAAGCAATTGATTCGTGGAGGCTGTTAGAACTTTTCCCGCATCTCCGAATGCTTCTAACAAACGTGAAATACGAACCGGTCCGATGCTTGGTAGAAGATTGAGCGCTAGAATAGCTTCGCGAGGCGTCATGGAGACTTTTAATTCAGTGGGGGGATTTGATGAATGAGGCGAGAGATAAACCAGAGAGCCTCACTCGATTTGCATGCCGCTTTTCGGCGAGATCCAACGCACGACTTTGCCGTCCTTGATCAGGGCTTTCGCTGGAAGATTTTTCGTGCCGAAAGGAGTTTCCGCCTGATACGTCACATTGCCGATCTGATAAGCTACACCATCAAACGTTTCCGTGCTTGTGCCAGCTTGCCATTCCAAGACCTGACTAGCCGTAAACTTCGAGATTTGCCTGGATGCGATACTTGCTTTCATCACCGCCACCGCGTCTGCCATTTTAACAGGAGTCTCCGATTGAACTTTAGGAGTCTCTGGCGTTTCAGCCTCAAACGGATCCAGTGTGACTGGCGGGTCAATATCGACCACTTTAGGAGTCGTGGGAGTCACTGGCGTTGGTGTTGGCACCACTGGGGTTGGCGTGGGAACCACTGGAGTCGGAGATTGAACCACTGGGGTTGGTGTGGGCGGCGTAACAGCAGGATTTGAGGGAATACCTGGCTCTAGTCTATGCTGCGACGTAGCATTGCCTCGTTTTTTTGGCTCTCTCTTCGGCTTCTCAGAATCCGCAGATTTACCAGTCAAACTCATCCGCAAACTTGGCTCTGTCAGATAACCAGCCGCACTTGCGATCATTACGGCGAAGAGTAGATAGAGGTATTTCATGTCTTAAGTTGCAAAGAATAGAACACTTTTAGATGATATTTGTCACCAACTCTTTGGGTGACTGCTTTGGAGATTGATGCCTACGTGTTTCATTGGGTAGTTTTTTTTTGTGAAGCGGATTTATGTGATTGCGGGCGAAATGAGTGGGGACGCGCATGCCGCTGGCTTGCTGAGAGAATTACAGGCCATCAATCCAGATGTCGAAATTTTTGGTGCCGGGGGGCCGGAAATGCATGCCCTCAGCGGCGGCAAGGTGAATAACTGGGTCGAAGACGCCGCGGTCATGGGCGTGATCGAAGTCCTCAAACGCTACAGTTGGTTCAAGGAACGCTTCCATGCCATGCTCAAGGAAGCGGTCTCCCTGAAACCCGACGTGCTATTATTAGTGGATTATCCCGGCTTCAACCTCCGCTTCGCAAAAGCCCTGCGCGAGGCTTTACCGAACACCCACCAAGTATATTACATCAGCCCCCAAGTCTGGGCATGGAACAAAAAGCGCATCCCTAAAATGGTGCAGCTCCTCGACGAAATGCTCTGCCTTTTCCCTTTCGAAAAACCCATCTTCGAAAACGCCGGCCTCAAAACCACCCACGTCGGGCATCCGCTTGTCGATGAACTTGCCGTCGAAAAAACCAACGCGCCCCGACAGGAAAACCTAGTCGGACTTTTCCCCGGCAGCCGGGAACGCGAAATCGCCAAGCTTTTCCCCATGATGATCGAATCCGCCAAACTCCTCCGAGCTTGGCGCAGCGATCTGCTTTTCGCCGTCCCCGCAGCCACACCCAAACTCGCCAAAACCATGAGGGTCATGATCGACGAAGCTGGCGCGACTGATTGGATCGAACTCCGCAACGGCGGCAGCCATGATCTCATGCAAACCGCCGCCTGCGGCGTTATCGCAAGCGGAACCGCCACCCTCGAGGCCGCCACGTTCGGCCTCCCCTACTGCCTCGTTTATAAAATGGCGTGGACGACCTATTTTCTCGGTAAGCTTTTGGTAAAAATCAAATACATCGGTCTCGTGAACATCTTGGCCGGTGAGAAAGTTGTTGAGGAATTGATTCAAGCCGACGCCTCACCCACCGAGGTCAGTCATTGGTTAAAGAATATCCTGAGCAACGATGAACAACGCGCAGATCTCGTCGCCAGACTCCAACAAGTCAGCTCCCAACTCGGCGATCCCGGAACCCACCGCCGCGCCGCGGAACGCGTTGGCGAATGGTTGGTTAAATAAAAAAACGAGTTGTTTCAAAGAGCTTGCTGCAATCAGTATCCCGCCATGCAAGACAACATCCTCGCGAAAATCGAATCTCTCGGCCTCAAACTTCCAGAAGTCCCGACACCCGTCGCCGCTTACGTGAACTACGTCCGCAGCGGAAATCTCCTCTTCCTTTCCGGCGGACTTCCCATCGATGGCGATAGAAAAATGCTCGGCAAAGTCCCTTCCGTTTGCCCAGTCGAAGATGCCGTCGAAGGCGCACGCATCATCATCCTCAACCGCCTCGCCGTCATCAAAGAAGCCATCGGCTCACTCGATAAGGTCAAACAAATCGTCTCCCTCAACGGCTTCGTAAACTCCGATCCCGATTTCTACGGCCACCCACAAGTCGTCAACGGTGCTTCCGAACTCCTCGTCCAAATCTTCGGTGAAAAAGGCAAACACTCCCGCACCGCCCTCGGCGCAGCTGCACTTCCGCTGAATGTTTCGGTGGAAATTAACTTGATCGTTGAGGTGGAGTGATTTTTTGGACCGCGTGACTCCAGTCGCGCTCCATCAATCTGCGCGAGTGGACTCGCGCGGTCCAATCACAGCCAAATTTTTAGCTAACCCATCTTGTTAGCCAAATTCTTTGCGCTCGGGAGTTTCCAAAATCCTCCAAATCGAAAACACGATCAATACGGGAAGCACAACAATCAAGATTGCAGAGCTGGTGCATAATATGATTTCCGACACAGAGCTGCGATACCATGTCTCAAGAGTCAGCCTAGGAAGATTCAGATATAGATCCGGTATCTTCCAAGGTCTTTCCAAATATGAATAAGTGATTCGGGAATCTCTCCCTATGTTCTCAGTACAGTTGAAAAATGTGAACATATACAATAGTCCAGCGAGTGACAGGATCAAGCACGCGATCCATAATGGTCGCTTGGTTGCCATGTTTGATAGGTTTGTCATTCCGATGGCTAAGTAGTCATTGAACAACCCTTACCAAGCTAAGCATGGGCTGCTTCGAATCAGATTTATGTAAATAAACCCAATCATGAAAGGAAAATGGAATCCGTGTCCTTCCTGTTTCCCCTCCATTTTCCCGACCTGAAAAAAATCCTTTACCAATCGCCATTTCTCAGTGAGTGTTTGTTCTCAAGAACACTGTTCAAAAAAGCCATGGCCCATCAACTCACTTCAAGACAAAAGGAAATCCTCGAATATCTCCATAAATCCAGCCGCACCACTGGCTTGATGCCGAGCACTCGGGAGCTTCAACACTACTTCGGTTTCGCCAGCCAAACCGCTGCCATGAGCCACCTTCGGGCGCTTGAGAAAAAAGGCGTCATCCAACGCGTCCCCGGAAAAGCCCGCGCCGTGATTTTCCCTGAGGAACTCGATCGCGAAGAAATCCGCGACATCCCCATCTACGGTCGCATCGCCGCCGGTTATGGCGATAGCTCCCAACCCGAACCCGAAGGCTGCATCTCCATCGATATCACCTCACTCGGCTGCCGCGGTAAAAACGAAACCTTCGCCCTCCGCGTCCGCGGTGAATCCATGATCGACGCCCACATCTGTGATGGTGACACAGTCATCCTCGAAAAACGCGAAGCCCGTAACGGCGATGTCGTCGCCGCCCTCATTGATGGCGAAACCACCCTCAAACGCTTCATCTCCCAAAAAGGTAAAACCTATCTCCACGCAGAGAATGAAAACTTCCCTGATCTCATCCCCACCGATGAGCTCATCATCCAAGGCGTGATGATCGCGCTACTTCGGAAAGCTGCTTGAGGTTACAACTAGACTGGTTGTCAAAAACCTAACGCTTTCAACCGCCTCAATAAGTTTTGAGCCACTCTACGATATCTGCGACATCCTGAGCTGTTAGACCAAGCTGGTCAGCATTGAGCATCAGCGAGTAATCCATAGCCTTACGACTCTTGATCATATCCTTCGGGATTTCCTGATTCACTGCTCCAGTAGAACGCATTGAAACAGTTTGCCCATCTGACAGGATTGTTCCGTCAATCTTTACACCGTTCTTCAACTCGATCGTGTGTCCTTCGAAGCCATGAGAAATATCAAAAGACGGATCCACGATAGAACGAGCGACTACTTCAGCGGGCTGACTTTTACCAAAGCCTTTTAGCGCCGGCCCAAAATCCAATCCTTTTCCATCAATCTGATGACACATCACACAACGCGAAGCCGCTATTTTGCCGCGAGCCGCGTCGCCTTGTAGCTTGAGCACTTCAGCAGTCGTGAAATTCATCTGCTTCGGTTTTTCAGGAACTGTGATTGAGACCAATTTGACAGCCTCCTTGATGATTCCCTTCTCTTTCAGAATAGGAACAAGAGCCATTGAAGACCACTCGCCCTCAGCACGGTTGCGTAACCACCAACTTGCTTGCTCGCTCACCGGAGACTGAACCAACGCAAGCGATATCAAAGCATCTGCAGAAGCTTTTGAATTGATGAACGCAAGCGAATCAACCGCGAGCTTCTTCGCAGGATCTGGAACCGAAGAATCTTTTGCTCGTTCTGCTAGATCAGCAATCGCTGCTTCAGGCATCAAACGCCATGTTAGACGAGCGAAGCTATCTGACCAATCTTTAGACGCGCCGGGTTTCATCTCTTGTTTGAGAACCGCCCACAGTTCCTCGGTGTTATGTCCAGCACCCAATCCAAACGATTCTAAATAAGAGCGATCCTTGCCATCATATCCTTTCGCAACGGCGACGAGCACCTCTTTCGCTTCTTCAAATTTCCTGTAACGCATTTCCATCGCCGCCTCAGCGCGCACAACCGGAGATGAATCCGATGCGAGTTTTTTCGCATACGGAAGAGCATCTACTTTACCACCGCATCTGCGGATGGCGCGAAACGCAATCAAGCGCTGCGTTGCATCATCGCCGGCGATGATTTGATTAATTTTTGCCACACCCTTTTCACCAAGATAAGGCAGCACCCAAATCGCACGAGCTGCGACGTAAGGATTTTTATCCGCAAGAACTTTCACGACCGCATCATAACTAGCCGCTCCATCTTTGCTGAGCTTTTGAAAACCTGACCAACGGACATTGTTAGCTGGTGACTTCAAAGCCAAGACTGCACCTGCCGTCGTCGCAAGATCAGTGGTTGGAATATGCGGTTTAAATCCTTTTGGTGCGATTCTGTAAATCACGCCCGTAGCTGTATCATCCAATGTGCTGTGGCCACCGACTCGAGCATCTGTCCAATCAGCAATATAGAGCGCGCCATCAACACCCACGGTTACATCCGACGGGCGGAATTGATAGATGTCCTCCTTGCCTAGTTTTGGATCATGCTTCTTCTTGGTCCCGCCGACGAAATCTGAACCGTCAAAAACCTTTTCCGGGTTAGTCGTTACGAAGTCCGTACGATCAAGTTTGAATCCCGCACCTTCTAATTTAGGCTGGTATCCAAAGATCACATTGCGGCCAGGCTCACAGGAAAGCAGCATCCCATCGAATGATTCGCCAAGCGCACCATTTTCATAGAAGGCAATCCCTGTTGGCGAACCTCCACCATAGACATCACCTGAAGGCATCGTCCCGGGATCTTCCTGACGCCATTCTGCGGTCGGAGTATCTTGACCAGGACGTTTGTCCAATGACCAAATACGCTTTCCATCACGCGAGAAGAAACCGGCATTGCCATGCTCAATCATATGCGTGACGCGGCAAGCTGGCGGGTCATCGTTGTCATTTTGAAAAACAAAGCCAAATGAGTTTGTGATTTGCTCATAGGAGTTGCGGAAACCGCCACCGATCACTTCCGCGCCAGTCCCATCGGGATTAATACGGAACGCAGCACCGGCATTGTATGAGAATCCATCATCAGATTTTTCACCCGCGATTCTCTTCACATCAGCAACATATTTTGAGAACGGCTCATGTACATAAGAACCGCCTAACTTGAAAGTCTTGCCTTCTTTATCCGTGAACATCGCTCCCGTATTACCTTGGTTGAAAACCCATTTCCCATCTGGACTGCCCGTAACAGAATGTAAGGAGTGATCGTGATTCCTACCGTTAAAGCCGGTTAGAAAAACTTCTTTGGTATCGCCATCTGTCTCACTGAATTTCCCGTCGCGATTTTTATCCGTCAATTTAAGGAGATTCGGCGGCTGAGAAACCATCACCTCGTTGTCGAACACTGCAATTCCCAACGGGGCTACCAACTCAGGATCTTGCCAGAAAACCGAAGTCTTATCCGCTTTCCCGTCCTTGTCGGTATCTTCCAAAATCACGATTCTATCTCCTTCTGGCCGCCGGTCTTTCTTACTCCTATAATTCACACCCTCCGTCACCCATATCCGCCCGAACTGATCCACATCCAGGTTGGTTGGATTAAAAAGCATTGGCGATGTTGCCCAAGCTGTTATCTCCAGCCCGTCGGGAACGACAAAAGAATTGAGTGGCATGTCCGGCGGTTGCTGCGTCGGCTCCCACCCATGTGCGAATGAAGAACATAGCAAAGTTACAATTCCAAGGGATTTCATAACTCAAATTGCAGAGAATTTGTCATAAATAGCCATCTTTTTTACTCCCCTTACGAATCTTTCCCCTAGAAATTTCTCCCTCCTAGCCCCAACCTTCCATCATGAATGATTTCGAAAAGAAGATCGATGACGCGTTAGCGAACCCTCAGAACCGAGGCGAAATGGCTGATGCGGATTCTGTCGGCACGGTCGGCTCGCCCGACTGCGGCGACATGATGCGGATGTGGCTCAAGTTTTCTGAAAAGGATGGCAAGAAAGTCATTGATCGTGCATCATTCCAAGCTTTCGGCTGCCAAACGGCCATCGCCGTCGCCTCCATCGCCACCCAACTCCTCAAAGGAAAAACCGCCGAAGAAGCCCGCCACCTCAGCGCTCAAGACCTCGCTGGCGATCTCGGCACCCTGCCACCCATGAAAATTCACTGCGGCCAACTCGTCGAAGGCGCCTTGCGCAATGCCCTAGATTCTGATTCCACCCCCTCGCCCTCTAACAAACCCAAAAACACTCTCATCGGCGATATTCACTCCGCCAAACCCAAAACCATCAAAATCGTCCCACTCGAAAACTCTGACGATCAAGCTTGAGTATCCCGCCGGTTTTCCCTAATCAATAGAACGATTGCAAAATCTCCATTATTAAAAGATAACCTATTTCACCGTGCTAGAACTCAAAGACGTCTGTTTCACCATCCGTAAAGACGGCGAAGATGTAAATCTCGTCGATCACGTATCGATCAAGATTCCCAAAGGCCACTTCATGGCCATCGTGGGTCCATCAGGTTGCGGTAAAACCACCTTGATGAAAACCATCGCTGGCCTCAACCCGGAGTCCGATGGTGCCCTTATCTGGGATGGTAGAAATCTCTCCGAAGAAGGCGATTTCTCACCTTCAGAAATCGGTTACGTTCCCCAATTCTCCATCGCCTACGATCCGCTTACCGTTGATGAATCCGTCGAGGCAGCAACCCGCCTTCGCGTGAAATCCAGAAACACTGAAGAACTCGATCACAGAATCGATCGCGTTCTCGATGAAACCGGCCTCGGACCGATTAGTGATCGCTTAGTCAAAGTTCTTTCCGGCGGACAAAAGCGCCGGCTCGGTCTCGCCATGGAACTCGTTTCCGATCCGAAAATTCTCCTCTGCGACGAAGTGACATCCGGTCTCGATCCACGCTCGGAACGTGAAATTGTTAGACTCCTTCACGATCTCTCACGCAAAGACGGACGCATCGTTCTGTCCGTCACTCACTCCCTCGCTCACCTTGAGCTATACGATTCCATCCTCGTGCTTCACGAAGGTAAAGTCGCCTTCCACGGCCCGCCGGAACAGCTCAACCATTATTTCTCCGTCACCGACACCGAGGAAGTTTATCCCCGTCTCGCCAAACAACCTTCCGAGCGTTGGCAAAGCTCGTGGAACAAGCATCGAGATTCATACTATAAAATGCTGGAGAAAAACCGCCAGCGTCTGATTGAAAGTGGCGATCTAAGGGCATCCGCCGTCGCCTCACCTAATACCAATGATGATTCCAAAGATTCCGATTCCATCATCTCCAGAGAACATCAAATCCCGGGTTTCTTCTCTCAGTTTGCAACACTACTATCTCGCCGCTGGCGCATATTCTTCCGTGATCGAGGACAAGTATTCCTACAACTCGCCATCCTTATCTGCTTTCCTGTTCTCGTTACCTTGTTCAGCGAAAAAGCATCCGGAAATATCCGGAAATTCTCAGATATGAGGCAGAACAATATCATTCAAGAAATCAAAGAACAACAATCTGTCAGGGCGGATCAGGCAAAAGTAGGATCCGCGATTTCCGGAATCATCATGTTCCAGGTCGTCCTTCTCGCACTCATGGGATCTAACAACTCAGCACGTGAAATCGCTGGTGAGCGACCCATCTACGAAAAAGAAAAATTCGGAGGCTTGCGACCTAGTGCTTATCTCTGTTCAAAGATAGCCTTCCTCTCCTGTTTGATCATCGCCCAATCTCTGTGGATGGCGTTTTTCGTGAACTTATTTGGCGCTTTCCGAGGAGAATTTATTGAGCACGCCATTTTCCTACTTCTCATCAATGCGTCCATGACGTTCATCTGCCTGGCCATTTCGGCATTGATGCGCACCGCAGAGCAAGCCTCCCTACTTTCCATTTATCTCGTCGGCTTCCAACTTCCACTCTCCGGTGCCGTCCTCGCCCTGCCCGAGCACATTGAAGTATTTACCCGCCCCTTCATCTCCGCCTACTGGTCGTGGTCGGGCTCTGTAGAGGCTCTCCAGTCTCAAGTCCATGGCGCGGTTAAATCTGTTGTAGACACCTCCCTCTCCGGACAAAACGCATGCCTTTTCACCCTAACCATCCATATCCTTGCCGCACTGGGACTTGCATGGATCGGAACCCGCCGCCCCCAATGGGATTAATCTTTTCAGACCGAGCAAAATCACTTTAATTATCATATTTCAAAGACACATTGTCTCAACTAATCTAAAAGAATGGCTCGCCGCGCAAGTTCCAGCACCAACCCCGTCCTCCTCGCCGTTATCGGCGTCGCTATCATAGCACTCGTCATTGTTGGCAAAATCCTTATGACTAAGAAGGCTGAATCTTTCTCGGACGCTTTCCCTCTCGACGTTAAAGCATTCCTCGAGGACGGCAACGCCTTCCGTGGAGATGAATTTTTTATCGAAGGAAAAATCGATGAAAAACTTCGCTGGACCCCATCCGATGGACAAATCGTCAGTATCCGAGTGAAAACCCCTGGCGGAGAAGAAATTATTCCCGTACGAATTCCCAATAAATTCAGCGATCTCAACATTGATCGCGAGCAAAGCTATGCTTTTAAAATTGATATCAAAGAAGGCGGCATCCCTATAGCCACCGCTATCAAACGCCTTTAAATTGCATCAACCCAAACGAAATACAAATCCATGAAAACCCTGACCCTATTTCTATCTCTAACGGCATCCATGCCGCTTTTCGCTCAGGTGTATACCCCTCCCACTCAACCCACCCAGGCGCCCACGCAACAACCAGCCACGGATAACGGCACAGCCGCAAAACCCAAAGACCCAGCTTCACCTTACGGACAAGAAATCCCCATGCTCGATCCCTCCGCGGAAACCGTCACCGTTGGCGGTGTGACGATCCCACTGGGAGACAATCGTTTGCTCAAAGCTCGTTTCGAGAAATACCTCAACCAACCCCCAGAAAGCGATGCCGAGGCCAAAGCCTACCGCCAAACCATTGCAAGCATTTTGGAAGCCATCTCACCTCTTCGCGGTAAACCCCCAAATCTAAAAGAGGCATTCTTGCAACTACCTCGCGCTGCAGCCTACCCCGGAGATGCCAATCTTTGCTCATCCCTTGCCGAGTCGGTATACATGGCTCTGCTCGCTAAAAAAGATGGCAAGCAACTCACCGACCTCAACGATTTCATCGAAAAAGAAAAAAAATCCATCATTCAAGAAGCCGATTGGGCCGCACGAAACGATAGAGATTCCACCCTTGGCCAAACCAAAGCGCCAGGTAGCGGAGCCCAAGGTGGTGGAGCCCAAGGTGGTGGTAACGGTGGCGGTAATAAATCAGCTCAAAGTTCCGGCGCTGGTGCTAACTCACTAAAATACAAAGAAACGCTTCGCCGCATCGCGGAAATTGAAGCGCTGAAAAAGACAAACATCATTAAAACGGAAGCTCAAACCATCCGCACCAAAACCCAATACCAAGTCAACATGATCCAGTGGTTCGCGCAGCGCCGCTACGAACATGTCCTCATGGCCGCCCGCTTCTATAACCAAATCTGGAAAGACGGTGACACCACTTTGATGATTGATAAAAATTCCGATGTTTCGAAACTCTTCTCTGATTCTCTCGGTGTTTCCCCAACCGTCTCATCTCTGGACTCTCTCTCCAACGAAGCCATCCGCGAGGTCGATAAATACATCGAGGCCTTCAATCATCTTCTCGGCCAAAACGAACTCCATTCAGCTTCCCAACGCCTCATGGAAGCCTACGCCCTCGGAGAATATCTCAGCCCTGTTGCAACTCTCCCTCTTGAGAAAAAGCGTCGTGTGGCCTTGTATGTCCGCGATCTTCATGAACTTTACGGCGCCCTCCAAGCCCGTGACTATGTCCGCGGCAAAACTTTATCAGACCAACTTAAACTCGCCGCTAAAGATTTCCCGTCCTCGAAAGTCGACTCTCTCATTTCCGGCTACACCCTCGCTTCAGACCTCGCTATCGAAGATGCCAAAGCCGCCCTCCTTGCTCGCAATTCCGAAAAAGCTGAAGAGAAAATCACAAAGGCAGCTCAAATCTGGCCAACCAATCCCAAGCTCACTGAGTTTCGCACCCTCGTCAGCAACTCCGGCGCCATCGTAACCGCTCGCAACGATTTCGACCGCCTCCTCTCCGAAGGCAACTACCGCGAAATCGCCAAACGTCAATACGAATTCGCCCCAGCCATCCAAGGCGATGCCACCCGCGAAGATGCATTCAAACAAATCATGCAAAATCTGTTAGCCATTGAGACCGCTCTCGGCAAAGCCACCGAATTCTCGCGCGTCGGACAAAACTACAGCGCCTGGGAACAACTCGCCGATATCCGCCTGCAATTCCCTGACGATCCAAAACTTGGCCGCGAACTCGAACTGCTAACCCCAAAAGTTGCCGACTTCACCCTCGCTCTCGACAAGGCCCGCCAGTTTGAAACCCGCAATCCAAAACAAACTGGCTCCGCCCTCACGTGGTTCCTTAAAGCTCGCTCCATCTATCCACAATCCAGACAAGCAGAAAAAGGTATCCAGCGCTTACTCGATGAAATTCTTCCGGAAAGTTAACATCGCCCGATAACTTTTTCATTCAAACTTTTTCATACCCCCTTAGGGGTGTTCAGGCTACCCGCCGGACACCCCTGCTTTATGGTCAAACCAATCACCATCAAACCCGCGCTCATCCACCTCGGCATCAGCGTCATCAATCGCATCCCAAAAAATTTCCTTCCATGTATCCGACTGCGTTACGAAATGCCCACCAAGAACAAACTCTATATCTCCATCGACAGCTTCGGCCTCTAACCCATCACCGAACCGCTCAATCACTTCAAATGCCTGCGCAACAAACGTTCCCACCACCCTCGCACTCTCCACGGATTCCGATTTGTTCAAACTCTTGAAGCCGTCTGATGCCACCTATCTGAAGCAATGAAATCGCCTGTGATAATAAGGAGATTGATTTTACATTTACTTAAATATACCCAACATTTGTGAAGCGAAATATTGTTACTTTGAAATGGGGAGATCGTTACGGTCCGCAATATGTGAACAGGCTTTCAAAGAGTATTCGCAGAAACATCACAGGTGACATCGACGTTATTTGTTTCACGGATAATCCACAGGGAATCGACCCGAATATTAAGGTTTTCCCTATCCCAGAAATTGATCTCCCGCCCATTGCAGCTCAGGGCGGTTGGAGAAAACTTTGTTTATTTCGTGCTGATCTACCAATCGAAGGCGATTGCCTTTTTCTTGATCTGGATCTGGTTATTACTGGACCACTTGATAATTTTTTTACCTACGAACCTGACCGCATACCAATTATCCACAACTGGCTTGCCGCCCACAAAACTTGGTTTCGCAAACTACCAGAAATCGGAAATTCATCTGTTTTTCGTTTCAAAGCCAATCAGTGCGGTTTCGTATGGGATCAATTTCATAATGAAAAAGAATGGGCTCTCTCCAATTTCAAACCACCACAAAGTTATTTGACACACTGTATCCGTCCCAAAATGTGCTATTGGCCGGATCATTGGGTGAGATCCTTTAAACGCCACTGCCAACCGATCTTTCCGCTAAATCTATTCCTGACCCCATTTTTGCCGAAGGATGCAAGTATCATCGCTTTCCATGGCAAACCCGATCCTGAAGACGTAATTGATGGCTACCACGGTCGTAAAATTCACCATCACTGTTTGCCTACACCATGGGTCGCCGAGAATTGGAAATAAATTCATGAAACTGGGAAAATTTATCGAAAGGACTATTAAAGCCATACTACTGGCACCACCAACGCTGATTCGCTATGGAACTTTGCGACCGAATCGTGTGAAACTCAGAGACTGTGATAATTGGATCTACATCAACCCCAATGATCGGCGCGCAATTAAAAAATTTGTGAGGGATCCGCTTCGAAAGAGAATTTCACCTCCTCTCTGCTTCTGGCGTGATTTCCTAGCTAAATTAGAACCCGGTGTAGCTATAGATATCGGGGTCAATTATGGAGAATGTATCTTTGGAACAAGATATCCGATAAATACCAAAGTCTTTGGCTTCGAGGCAAATCCGAGTATTATCCCCCTCCTTCAAAAGAGCCGCATTGCTCATCCCGATGTTGAACGCATTACTATAGTAGAGGGACTCGTGTCTGATACCAATGCGGAAGATGTTAAATTTTATTCCGATCCTACATGGAGTGGCACAGGATCCGCCATATCCTCTCTAAACGTCAGTAACAATATAGTAACCTCCCATATCCCATCCAGAAGGATCGATAGTGTTATCCCCAGAAATCAGGTTGATAACGCCTCATTACTCTTCAAAATGGACATCGAAGGCTACGAATCCATCGCTTTCGAGGGATTTTGGGAAACCATTGACGCAGCGAAGCTTGTCATCGGATTCGTGGAATTTGATACAACCTACATTCGCGAAGCTGGCTCAAGCCCCCAAGAATATTTCTCAAAGCTAGCTGATCGTTTTGATATTTATTATCTCTCTTCATCTTACACTAAAACTCTTGTGCCCGTTCTGAGTCTGGACGAACTCCCTGTTTCAAAAGCCTCTGACAAGAGGGTCCACACAGACTTGCTGCTCTCGACACGCAATTCAAAACAATCAGATTGGCTACCCAAACAATGGTCTATCTCGTGCCGTTGATAAAATCATATCCAGATTACCTATTTTTTCCTGAATGCAAATCATAAGGATAGTTCATGATAAACTCAAGAATCGACCTCGAAGATGTCTCGACAGAAACACACCAAGCTTCATATACCTATCTAACTGAAAAAAGCCGCGCACTTCCGACCTGAATTCGCTAATTTTGGATAACAGGAAATAGCGATAGGTTTGGTCCTCAACTCAAGCAACTGTATATACATCATAACGCACTCTTATAATGCTCTTCAAAAAAAACTATTTACACTGGTTCATCCAACGGAGACTCCGGAAATATAACATCACCGCTGAAGGGCATAGCCAATACGGACAAGATGTTACCGTGTTCAACCTTCTCAACAAACCATCTCATGGAGTATTTCTAGACATCGGCGCCAATGATGGCGTCACTTTCTCCAACAGCCTATACTTTGAAGAAAAGGGATGGACAGGAATCTGTGTAGAACCCCACCCAACTATTTATGAGAGCCTATCAAAAAGTCGCCAATGCCATCTGCTCAACGCATGTATAGCCGCGACTGATAGCGTAGTAAATTTTCTTAGCGTCGAAGGTCCTGCCAACATGCTATCTGGTATCGTCCAATACTTAGATCAATCCGACCTTAATAGAATTGATAAGGAAATTGCTGCACATGGTGGACATAAGCACGAAATACAAATCGAAGCCTTATCACCAGAGACTCTTTTGCAAAGATTTAATATCACTGAAATCGACTATCTTTCTATCGACACTGAAGGCTGCGAGCTCTCCATTCTCAAAGTATTCGACTTCAAAAAAACTCCAGTCAAAATCATTGGTGTCGAAAACGGAAGCCGTTCACCCGAATTATTCCGTTACCTAAGTCAGCAAGGATTTTATCTTAAAAAATGTGTTGGTTGCGACGAAATCTACATGCGAGCGTAATGGCATATCATGCCGAAAAGAGTTTTTTACCACTTGTAGTATTTTAAGCAAAATACACTCCAGGGAGATCAAAGATGGCATTGTGATGAACTACATTTTAAAAATATGATCGATTTAAACCATCCTTGGGGAGATTACGCGGTCCCATTAAAATCATGGCCCCTAAGGATCACCATTGCGACAGGCCTAGTAAGAGGTGGATTCAAATCGAAAATCTTACACCTGTGGAAAAAATACTTTGGCCCGATTCTAGACATTAAAATTTCTGAGATCAAATATCGCTTGAAATTAGATGACAACGTCACTGACCAAAGAATTCTCACATCCGCAAGACGTTACGATTCCGCTGAAATCAATATACTCATTCAAGCGTGTAAATACGGCCTCTTTGTAGATTTAGGGGCTAATATTGGATTCTATACCCTCCCTGTTGCCTCATCTGGCGCAGACGTTCTCTCAATTGAACCTAACCCAAAAGCACTCGAACGACTACCATTCAACGCCCAAGCGAATGACTTTTCTAGCAAAATCAAAATCATACCGCTTGGAGTAGGTGATACTGGGGAGTTCCAACTAATCTCTTCAGGCGATCTAGGCAGTGCCAACATTAGGACGAATAATTCAGAAAGTTACACTGATTCAGTCGCCATCAAAACGAAGCCTATAATTGAAATTCTAGCAGAAAATAACATCCAAGCTATTTCTGGGTTAAAAATAGATATTGAAGGTTTAGAAGATCGAGCTCTACACCCATTTTTCGCTGAAGCCCCCAAAAGTTTATGGCCAAAATGGATCGTGATAGAACACTGTTGTAGTGATAACCGGGAAAAAGACATTATCGGTCACATGCTGCATATCGGCTACGAACTGCAACTCAAAACACGCGGAAACAGCGTCCTTATAATTAAGAATTAGGAACGATTTTATAAAGTTTCATACGAAACGGAAAACATCTCTTCGATATCGCGTTTAAGTAAAAAAATCACAAAATGAATCCTTCGCGAAACCAAAAAATTCGAGTCAAGCTGATTCATCGCGGCCGACCTGGCACTCTCTGCATACCTCAGTTTCCGAATAAAAAATCGCATTGGGGCGATTGTGAATTCATATTCACATTAGAAGAACGCAACTACGATTGGCTGGTAGTGATTGATGACATCTCCCGTGAAATTAGTGCTCCTCCTGAAAACCTAGCATGCGCCGATCAGCATACGCTACTGGTCACAACAGAGCCCCCCACAATTACTCGCTATGGTCGCGCCTTTACTGGACAATTTGCACATGTCTTAACCAGTCAGGATGAGCAATCGCTCCCACATCCGAATCGGATTCATTCACACACAGGAAACTTATGGTTTAATGGCCATGATTTTGATGAAATTCAAAAAATTGATTTTTACGAAAAATCAGCAAACGTCTCTACAGTATGCTCATCAAAGCGACAAAAGCACACTATTCATAACGATCGGTACGAATTCACCCAGAGATTAAAGCAGCAATTACCCCAACTCGAAATTTTCGGACATGGTGTTCACTTCATCGAACACAAATATGAAGCCCTCGATCGTTATCGATTTCATTTGGCAATTGAAAATCATGTGGCCACGCATCATTGGACAGAAAAACTCGCAGACCCATTCCTCAGCGGAGCGATCCCAATTTACTATGGCTGCCCCAACATCGGAGACTACTTCCCTTCTGACAGCTACCTGCCCATCGACATCAACAAGCCAGACGAAGCCCTGCATTCGATCAAGGAGCTAATCTCCGATTCCAATAACTATAAGCAACGTTTAGATGCACTTAAAGAAGCGCAACGTCTCATCCTATATGAATACAATTTGATGGCTATGCTGACTAAGTTCATCTCCAACCATTTCAATGCATCACAACCGGCCTCAAAACGCCTGCTTTATGGCCGCAAACAGATGCGAGCACGTCATCCGAGTGACTTACTTCAACACATAATCTGGAAAACTCAAAGAACTCTAAATCTCTAAAATACTTGAAATTAATTCTTACAGTAACCATTACTTTATCTTTGTAATATCATCATTCTCGCATTTTCAATGACCTAATATGACAAACAAAGCTAAAATACGAATCGCCGTTGTCGACACGAACATGTCGATCGTCGAACCTATATTAGCGTTCGTCAAAGATCGATATTTGTTTGAATTCACTCAGGATACTGCAGCTGACTACGTTATTCATTCGGTGGGTGGGTATGATGTTTTAAAATACTCAGGAGTTCGCATATTCGTCGCAGGTGAAAACGTTAGTCCGAATTTCATGATCAGTGACTACGCGATGACTTTCGAAAAAATGGTCTTTGGAGATAGATATGTTTGGCTTCCGCTCATTAAACTCTACCGTGAATCATATTCGGCACTCACATCACCTCGCCCGACAATCGATAGCGTCCTCTCCACAAAAACAGATTTTTGCGCTTATGTAATGTCTAACACGAGTAATAGCGCTAGCGAGCGATCCGATATTTTTGATTTATTATCCGCCTACAAGACAGTGAACTCCGGTGGTCTATGGCGCAATAATGTGGGCGGCCGAGTGCCCGATAAGCGCCTTTTCCAATTAAAGCACAAGTTTGTTATCGCTTTCGAAAATTGTTCTCATCCAGGATATCTAACTGAAAAGTTTGCGGATGCCGCTGCATCAAATGCGGTGCCAATCTATTGGGGCGACCCCGAAATCGGATCACTATTCAATCCAAAGGCGTTCATCAATTGCCATGAATTTCAAAACCTTGGAGAAGTTGCTCGGAAAGTTCAAGAAATCGATCAAGACGAGACCTTATATCGACAAATGCTATCAGAACCTTGGTTCCCTAATGGCATAGAGCCTGAATGCCTAAGAGATGAGACATTTTCAGCGTTTTTATCTAATATCTTCGACCAAGATATCGAAAAGGCGTACCGTCGTAACCGTGGAAGATGGGGCAAAAAAAAGGAACGCCAATTATATGAAATGTGGGCAAAGCCACACATGCACGGTTTAAGAATACTTCGAAAAAAATGGCTTAGCGCCTATCACTCAATCTTCTCACATAGGAAAAAGCATTAAAATCATTCATCATGTCTGCAGCTACTGAAGAATTAGAGATATTCATACTGACCTATAATCGTGCCGACATGTTAAAGGTCGCCATCGAAAGCTGCTTACAGCAAACGATTAAAGGGCTTTCGATTACAATACTCGACAACGCGAGCACTGACCATACCGCAGAAATCGTAGCGTCATTTGAAGAGCCGAATCTACATCTTGTAACAGCGACAGAAAATGTAGGAGGGCTAGGTAATATCAAACGCTGCCAGAGCTTATGTTCTAAAAAATACGTCATGATTTTTCATGACGATGACCAACTACATCCGGCGTATATCGAAACGGCCTATAAATACCTACGGGCAAACCAAGATGTAAATGTAGTTGTCACGAATGCGGCTACAATTCCAGCGAAGTCGAAGCCAACCATTTCTGACGCAGCTATCCACCCGATACTAAAACTAGATAAGTTACATTTCTCAGCTGCGCTCTTTATGAGAAACAAGATCGCATTCTGCAGCGCTATCTACAG
Source organism: Akkermansiaceae bacterium (assembly GCA_031431855.1). GTDB lineage: Bacteria > Verrucomicrobiota > Verrucomicrobiia > Verrucomicrobiales > Akkermansiaceae > Luteolibacter. Next base: position 33,385 of record JANPEG010000065.1, read on the forward strand.
TAAGACTGCATTGAAATCTCTGGATTTCGACAATCTCAAGGTTAACTACGGAAAATGGGGAGACCGGCCGATTTTAATCGAGACAGTGGGTGATGGGGCCGCATTGATATTAACGGGCGAGTATGTATTTACGGGTCGCCATGACGCTCAGGATACTCATCACAGTCAAACGCTACCTCCTTATATAGTTTGGTTAAACCGTGAAAAATTCTTCCGTGATATACTAGGTGATAAGTTATCCGATTTTACGGGTATTTGTTTTTGTGTAATGAGTCACAGGCGTCTGAAATCTGGTTTCAAAAGACGTATTCTAAAGGACGTTTCTTTTTCAACTTACCTATGTGAAGCCTTTAAAATTGGCGCAACTACCAAAAGGACTTGGAATCTTGGTAGATTAGCACCCAGACCCATTCAGCGAATGATGGATTCTTATTCACAGCACTACCTGCGCAAACATTTCAGCATAGCACCGATCCAGCTATTCAATTCGAATGATTGAATGTTCTCTGATGAGATCACCAATAAATTGATAGAGATTCAGAGCAAGGCTCAAGAATTGAACGCAGCATAACTCTGAGCAGTACGCCGAATGGAGCACGCAAGATCGAACTTCATTTGTAGTCCAAGCGACTCTATTGCCTTTCTGTTACTAGGCACATGCTCTCAATAGCTTGACCACTGCTTACTGTGTTTTTGACATTAACAGATTCTTAGTCGATAATACATGACGCACTTCTAACGCTATGTCTAAGATGCCAATCGCTAAATGAGCATTCAAGGGCATGCCGGGCCCGACGAAGACAAAACAGCGAGCAATGACGCAATCAACTCCACTATTTAAGCATAGGTTCTCCGCAATCAATTTGCCTTTTCCGTATTCAGATATCGGATTACACGGGAAGTTTTCCAGGATTTGTTCAAGCTCTGGGGGCTGTTTCCCATAAACAGCACCCGAACTCAACTTCAGCACCCATATCGAGCAGCGCTGTAGATTTTCAAGTTATGCGAGACAATGGGGCACCCACCGATCTCTAACATCGGCTTAGATTATATCTGAGTTTCTTCTGAAAGGCGTGTACCTAGACCACCTGCTAGAATGACTGCTTTCATATCTGATTATTACCAATAAGATGTTACAATCCGATAATTGTATTCACTAGAATGGATAGATGGTTTTTACGCTTGATAGTAACTGACTGGTCTTTTTTTAATCGAGATCGCGTTGCGTGTATCTACCAGTGGAATTCCAAAGGCTGAAAAATCATGGGTTTTGTATTCGTCATGACCGGTTGAAATGAGAATCAAGTCGTGGCTGTCTGTGACCGATTCCACCGATTTCCGGCCGGCGTATTTGGCGTGCTCCCGGGTCATCGGGATCACGGGCACGTAAGGATCGTGATAGGCAACTTTCGCACCCAGGGCTTCCAATTTCTCGATTAGCTTGTAGGTCGGGGATTCACGATCATCATCCACATTCGCTTTGTAGGCCAGCCCTAGGATCAGGATTCGTGAGCCTTTGACCGATTTACCTTCGGCATTCAGCGCTTTGAAAACCACATTTACAACATGGTCTGGCATAGCGGTGTTTATTTCGCCGGCAAGTTCAATGAAGCGGGTGTGTTGACCATATTCGCGAGCCTTCCATGTAAGATAGAACGGATCGATCGGAATACAGTGCCCTCCGAGTCCCGGCCCGGGATAAAATGGCATGAAGCCGAAAGGTTTGGTCTTTGCCGCTTCAATAACCTCCCAGATATCGATACCCATGGCGCCATAAACGATTTTTAATTCGTTAACCAAAGCGATGTTCACAGAACGGAAGATATTCTCTAGAAGCTTTGTCGCCTCTGCGACGCGGCACGAACTGACAGGCACTAGCTTGTCAATAGCCAAGCTATACAATTGGATGGCCTTTTCCAAACATGAAGGTGTCAAGCCCCCTACAACTTTAGGAATGGATGCCACTTTGCTATCGGGATTACCCGGGTCTTCGCGTTCGGGGGAAAAGGCGAGGTGGAAATCAACCCCCGCTTTTTTTGAGGAGCCTTTTTCAAGGACCTCCAGAAGCTCGCCGTCTGTTGTTCCCGGATAAGTGGTTGATTCCAAAACTATAAGTGCCCCGTGTTTGAAGTAGGGCGCGAGCATGCGGCCCGTATCCAGAACGTAACTTAAATCTGGTTCCCTGAAATGATTCAGAGGAGTCGGCACACACAAAATGATGGCGTCAGCATCCGATACCTTTGAAAAATCGGTTGAGGCATATAGATTACCACTCTGGACTTGAGTGCTGATATCATCAGCTGAAACATGTTTGATGTAGCTTTTACCGGCAAGAATCGCATCGGTTTTTTTAGAATCGATATCTAAACCGAGCACTTTGACACCACGTCGCGCAAACTGGAGCGCCAGTGGGAGTCCTACATATCCAAGACCTATAATTGCGATGTGATTCATGAAGCGGGTCAATTCATCTCATGACATCGGCTGTGATGGTAGAAGTTTTTTTATCAACCTTTTCAGAGAGCTCCCTGTATACCTGCAGGGTCTTTGAACACATGGAATCTAGGGTGAAAGTCGCGTCCGGAATCTTAGGCTTGGGTTGATCCTTGAGAACCTGGATCGCAGCGACCAAAAGCCCCTGTGAGTCCATGGGTTTGACCCGACCCTGGGGAAATATTGCTTCGAGCAGTTCTCCGACACCTCCGCAATCGTAGCCCAATACTGGTTTACCTATTGCCAGAGCCTCCAGGACGGTGCGCCCGAAAGACTCTGGTTGCTGTGAAAGCGCGCATACGATATCGCTGACTGCCATGATTTCGCGAACATCTGCACGATGTCCGGTGAAAGTCAGCGAATCTTCTAGATCCTGATCTTTGCTAAGAATCTTCAATTCTTCGAGGTAGCTATGTTTTTTAGAATGCGTATCACCAACTACTAGACCATGAACTTCGTGCCCTTGGTTTTTCAAACCAGAAAGTAAGCGGAAAAAGTCCACATGTCCTTTGAGACGCGTAATTCGCCCAGGTAAAAGTAAAACTTTTTTACCTTCTAGATGAGGATATTCACTCTTCCAGCACTCCAGCCATTTGGCGGAAGGTTGATAACCTGAAGGATAGTCAGCAGGTTCAATTCCCCGGTAAATCAATCGTAATTTATCTACTAATGTCTGCGGATAGTTTTTTAAAATGTAATCCTTAATGCTTTCAGAAACCGCGATGACCCTCTCGCCTTTGGTCATGATGGCGGAATAAAAATTCACCGAATAAAAGCCGTGAACGGTGCTAACCAACCGCGGACGTGTCGCTGGATCCATTTTCCTCCATGCCAACCAAGCGATCCAACCCGGCGCTCTTGACCGAATATGCAAAATGTCCGGCTTTTCCTTTTCAAGCAATGCCCTGAATGCCCTGACCTGAAACAAGCTGCTCAAACTCTTGCGATGCACCGGCATTGCAATATGCCTGCCGCCTGACTTTTCTAACGCCTCCACTTGCCTACCTCCGTTCGACACCACCAGCGCCTCGTGGCCATTTTTCACAAGATACTCCGCAACTTCCAGAGTGCCTCGCTCAACCCCTCCGGAATTCAATTCAGGTAAAATTTGTAACACTTTCATATTCCCATCTCCCTTTCCAAAGCCTCTTCCATCGCGCTCTCAACCAAACGCGCAGCAGCTGCCTCGGTTGCTTCGTCCAATGTTTTAACCGCTGCTTTTAACGCATTCGCATTGCCCATCGCCATTGTGGATTTCACCTTGGAAACAGCGACTTCAATTTCCGCACGTTCTACATCTTCCACAAAACCCTGCTCCAAAATCATCTCCACTGCGGGCAACAACTCATCTGCTTTCATTTTCGCCTCGGTGAAAATCCGTTCAGCCATATCTTCAAAAGCAAATTCGACCGATTTCCCAACCATCTCCTCCACCGCCGCATCGTCGACATTCACCGCTGAATTTTCGATCTTCACGACCACATCTTTTCCAGTCTTAGTATCCCTCGCGAGCACTTCCAAAATACCATCCGCATCGATCTTGAACTGAACCCCGACCCGCGCCTGGCCTTTCGGTGCACTTTCCATTTCGACATCAAAATTGCCAAGTTCCCAATTATCACGAGCCATCTCGCGCTCACCCTGCAAAACGCTGACCCGCATCTTACGCTGGCCATCCGCCGCATTGGTGAACATCTCACCCGCTTTGCATGGGATCGTCGTGTTTCTCGGGATTAGCACATTCATTAACCCCCCAAAAGTTTCAATACCGAGGCTAAGCGGCGTCACGTCTAACAAAACCATTTTGCTCATCGCCCCACTCAAAACTCCTGCCTGTATCGTTGCGCCGAGCGCGATCGCTTCATCGGGATGCTGGGTAACATCCACGTTTTTTTCGAAAAATTTAGCGGCCGCCGTCCTAACCGCTGGCATCCGTGTGCTACCGCCAACTAAAACCACGGCATTGAGATCAGTGCTTCTTAGCCCGCTATCGAGCATCGCCTGTTGTGAGCATTTGAGTGTTTTGGAAATCCACTCCCGAGTCATTACGTTGAGTTCATTCCTCGTGATCGTTTTCTCAAAACTACTAGATCCATCGTAGAACGGAATTCTTACGGTGTAGCTTTCTTCCTCAGAGAGCAACCGTTTCGCTTTTTCCGCCTCTTCCAGAAAACGCATTTGCATTTCGGCAGAGAGCTCACCAAGGCCTTCGAGCAAAAAACGGGAAATCATCTGATCCACATCATCCCCACCCAATCGGGTATCGCCATGGGTCGCCAACACCTGAAATACGCCTTCCTGCATTTCAAGGATGGAGAGATCAAATGTTCCTCCACCCAGATCATAAACCGCTACCCGCGATCGTTCTTTCATTTTATCCAGCCCGTATGCCAATGCCGCAGCAGTCGGCTCATTCAAAATCCTAACCACTTCCAAACCCGCAAGTTCTGCCGCTCGTTTAGTCGCGGCCCGCTGGGAATCGTTAAAATACGCAGGAACTGTCACCACCGCTTGCTTCACCTCCGTTTCCAATCTCCATTCCGCGATTCGTTTGAGTTCTCTCAAAATATCCGCGCTGACTTCTTCAGGGGTCTTCCCGACCGCATTTAGCACCGGATCGTCAATGCGCCCAACTCCCATCCAGCGTTTCACGCTCGTGACTACCCGCATCGGATCGGTTACACGCCGCCTCAACGCCTTACGCCCAACCTCAACCACGCCGCCATCACCATACCAAACGGCGCTTGGAATGATGCGTTTTCCCTCCTCGTCCGCGAGTAGGATGGGGAAGCCTGAATCCACCACGCCCACCGCGGAGTGAGTCGTGCCAAGATCAATTCCAAGTATCATCATTTCACAGGCAAAATGCCTTAGCTTAACCTCTATGGAATGCGGAAGATTTTCCCATTCGAAGGATCTTTGGCGAGTTGTCCCGAACGGAAGCCCTCTACATTGATGACATTAAATGGTGAAAACGGACTAATCACATGGTTGGGATTTGCGGTGCGTTGAGCAACGGGATGCTCGGTCGGAGGATTGATAATTTCTCCTTGGCCATCCGGACGATCCGGCTGCAGTTGTTCCTGCTCACCGTAAGGATTAGGACGTGGGCGGCGATGATCCGGATGAATCGGGATCGGTTCGCAGGAAACCAATAAAAGTGCCGACCCTGCGGCCATTGTGAGTAGGAGTTTAATCATGGTTTTTCGGACGTTGTTGTTTTGGAGGCTATTCACTTCTGAGCCTTCCTGCGAAGAGAAATTTCAAAAGAATGAGGAGTTTTCTCGATTTCGAGACCGAATATCGGCGATCAAACACCCTAAAACTGTCCTCTTTCATCTTTTCAAGCAGACATTGGTATATTTCCGCCATCGCCCGCGCAGGCAGCAGGGCATGCCTATCCATCGGGTGGATCAGGGCCTCGGCCTCGCGGAAAAGAAACTCCGCACGTTCCGACTGATAACGCATCATCGCGATAAACCGTCCATCATAGACCCTACCGATCAAATCGCGCTCCGAGTATTGGAAACGAATAATGTCGTTTTCCGGCAAATATATCCGCCCGCCGTTACTCAGGTCCTCACCGACATCGCGCAAGATATTCGTAAGTTGCAGGGCATTCCCAAGCATTTCCGCATAGCGATCCGAACTCTCATGCACACAACCAAAAATCCTTGTTGAAACCAGCCCAACCACCCCCGCAACCTTCCAGTTGTATTTGGAAAGAGCCTCCCAACTGCCGAATTTCTGCGGCTGCAGATCCATCCGACAGCCATCGATGATCTCTAACAACCATTGCGATGAAATTCCACGACGTCCTACCATTTCCATGAGCTCATTACCAAGTTCATGTGCGGGCGGAAATCCATCACGTATTCCATCCTCCCACAGCTTCAAACCCTCTGCGCGTTGCGCGACTGGTATGACCTTTTCATCAGCGATGTCATCCACCGTCCTGCAAAACGCATAGAAAACCACCATATCCTCGCGCCTATCCTTCGGTAGGATTTTTAACGCGAAGGCTAGGTTAGATTCTGCCTTCCGGGTAATCTCAGATGCGGCAGACACAGCTTGAAAATTTATTTAATGAACCCCCAGTGACCGGTTGTGAACGGCCAGAGTGAAAATAACGCGGGGCCAACAAGGTTATATTCTTTTACCGAGCCCCAGTAACGTGAATCCAGTGAACTACTCGTGTTATCACCCATGGCCGCATACTCACGCATACCAGGCTTGGCTTTCTCGTCTTTGAGCTTCATTACATCTTCATTTTTCGTTAAATAATATTTAAGGTCGGAGCTTCTAACTTCAGCCAAGACATAACCATTGTGCTCCTCTTTAAAAGGCGGCTTACCCTCAGCGACACGGCGCATACCAGGTTCGCTCGCCACCTTGCCATTCACGATCAAATCCGGCGTCATGATAGAAAGCTCATCACCTGGAACACCCACCAAGCGTTTGATGTAATGCGATCCCACACCATCTGGTCCGCTGCTGTGTTCTTCAATGCCTTTGATACCTAATGTATCAAAAACAAATACTTCTCCACGTTTTGGCTTACGGAAGTGATAGGAAAATTTATTAACCAACACGAGATCCCCCGTATCAATGTAACCCTCCATCAAAACTTGGCCTTTTTTCAAAACGCCACCATTTTGCATCGCCTCTCGATAAGCGTCTGTAAGTCCAATAGCAAATGCTGGGTTTTTAGGACAAGGTAGCCTTAATGGTTTTTCATTTAAGCTGTTCAATTGTGAACGACTAAAAAAATGAAACCATTGAAAGTCCCTAACATCAGCTTCCATCCCCCCACCTGGATGAGTGATCATACTTATTTGGCGATCTTTATCATTCACTACCTTTTCATAGCTCCTACCCCGCAGAACGCTCTCCATCACACGTTTCGGAAATGCTGGCCATTTCTCTTTTTCCAGAGGAGTTGCAACAATTCCGTTCAAGGTCGGCTGCATCGATCCCGTAGGAATCCGAAACGGCTGCAAATAATACGCTCTCAGACCCAGCGCGATAACGATCGCCACGAACATCACCTCCACATTTTCCTCAAACCAATTCTGCGGCTTCTCACGCGGTAGCGCATTTTCACAGGTAGCTCGTAACTGTTTTGATGCCTCATCCACTTTTTCCTTATCCTTGCTCTTGATCGCTTGAACCAAATCATTACGCCGAGATTCGATCTCCGCCACTCTATCGGCATTTAGCAAATCCCTTTTGTAATTCAGAAATTTGGTCGCTCCTTTAACGAGATACTTGGCATTTTTTTTCCAATCGGGCGTGAACATACTCGCGAACCCTGAACCGCGGATGACTTCCCTGCAAGCCCTATGGCACGTTTGCCGGTTGGAAATCCCTATGGACGGCCATCTAAATTCTTGCCCAGACAACGAAAACGTCCTCAGTATAGATGAGTGAAAAAGATTACCATCATACGCCTAGGTTTAATTGGCTTCGGAGTATTCGGCCTCGGTCCACTAAGCGCAGAGCCTCCGAAATTGCAGCAGAGCCAGATTAAAGGGTTGTTGGTGATTCAATTACCAAATGGTTCATTTGCTGGGGCCGCAACTCAAATGAATGCGACTGTGGTACCTATACCGAAAAACTCGCAGCAAATCACCTTTGGTATTCGTTTTAATCAGCAAGTCGGACCCATGATGTTTAGTGCAACTCAGGAAGTTGAGAAAATGATGCGTATCAGACATCAGAAAGACTTACCTTCTGGGCATGGAATCGAATTAGGATTCGCTGACAAATACACCATGAAAGACGGGCCATCAGCTGCGGTAGCTTGCGCTTTGATGGCTGAATCCATCATCACAGGCGAAGCTCTTGAGCCCTCCTTTGCTGTCACTGGAGACATGACTGCAACGGGTGAAGTTCGCCCCATCGGCGGCGTTTCCGGCAAAGTCCGAGGCGCAGCAAACCGCGATTGTAAGATTATGGCGGTGCCAAGTGGGAATAAGGCCGCCATTCAGGACGTTTACGTGATGGAAGGCATCGAACCGATTGCCGCCACTCAAATCATTTTGATTGAGAATTTCGATCAAGCATGGGAAATCGCAAAAGCCAAGAGATCCGAAAAAATCCAACAAGCACTTGATGACTACGGGATGGTTCAAACAGCCATCGCACGATCTCCGGCTAGTGCCTCCAACCCCAAAGTCCGTGATAAATTAAAATCCATCCTTGAAGCGATTCCAAACCATGAATCTGCACGTCTGATTGCCCTTCATGGCATTGCAAAAGGCCCAAAAAAACTCTCACTAAACGGCTCATTGGAAGCCATCCGAACAGCCGCTACAGAACTGGGAAATACCATGGAAAGCGGCAATTATCTGGAAAAGGGTCAGGATAACCAACTGTGGAAAAACGTTTCCCGGCTCAGCAGCTTAAGAGAAGACGTCGATCCGAGAACCAAAAACTACCTCGATGCGTTTTTAACCACGGCAACCATTCTCAAAAAGATAAGCGGCAGCGGAAAGAAGCAATGGACCGACGATCAGCAGCGCGAGTTCATGTCAGCCATCAATAACATTCGAACTGAGGAAAACAAACTCATCAACGATACGAAGATTCAAGAAGAGATGATGAAGGAATGATCGTTGAAAATAATACTCATCTCTTTGCTTTCGGCGTTGCCAGAAAGACTTCGATCTCTTTTACCGATCTCGTATTCAACACATCTTCTTTTCGCAGCCAGCCTTTACGGGCGATTCTAACACCTTGTCCGAGATAATGTAACTGTGCCCGCGCATGTGCATCGGGATTGATCGAGCACAATACACCTTTGTCTCGTGCGCGTTTCCACCAGCGCCAATCCATATCCATGCGCATCGGACTGCAATTTAGCTCGATCACGGTTCGCGTTGCCGCGGCGCAATCGATAATCTTTGCGTGATCCAACGCATAAGGTTCTCGTTTCAACAAGAGCCTGCCAGTCAGATGGCCGAGCATGGTCACGTGTTCGTTCTCCATCGCTCGGCAGATCCGTGCGGTCATGGTTGCTTCGTCCATATTCATCAAGTTGTGAACAGAGGCGACGCAGAAATCGAGTTGAGCGAGTATGTCATCGGAAAAATCCAGGCTTCCGTCTTTGAGGATATCCACTTCATTGCCCGCGAAAATCCGAAAGCCGTTCAGTGATTTTTCCAGATTTCTGATCTCGGCAATCTGCGCGAGCAATCTTTCCTCATTCAAGCCGTTCGCCCAAAAAGAAGATTTCGAGTGATCGGAAATCCCAAGGTATTGCAAGCCGAGATCCATCGCTTCCTCCACCATACCTTCGAGGCTGTCTTTTCCATCGGAAGCCGTGGTGTGATTGTGAAACGTCCCACGCAGATTCATCAACTCGACCAAGCGCGGCAACTGTTTCTCCGCAGCCGCTTCAATCTCGCCACGGTTTTCACGCAGCTCCGGTTCGATATACTGCAAACCTAGTAACTGATAAATATCCTTTTCATCCTCCACCACGGGTCGTTCGATCTCATCACTGATTGGATTCAGTCCGTATTCATTCAGCGACCAACCCTTCTTCAAAGCCAGTGATCGCAGCGCGACGTTGTGCTCTTTTGAGCCCGTGAAATACTGCAAGGCAAAGGGAAACTCGGCGTTTTTCACTGCCCGTAAATCGCAATGCATCCCGTTTTTCAGACGCACCGAGGCTTTCGTTTCGCCGCACACAATCACAGATTCCACATCTGGCAGAGTGGTGAAATCCTCGCACACCAACGCGCCTTCTTTCGTCGCCACCAGGAAATCCAAATCGCCGACGGTTTCCTTCGCTCTGCGATACGATCCCGCCACCGCCACTCTGGATATCTCTGGATGCATCCGCAACATTTCCAAAATTCCCTCTACCACGATACCGATTTTTCCTAAGAGAAAACGATCCGCAAATTTTTCATTCGCCGCGATTCCTTCGAGAATCTTGATTTGCGTTTTCTCCCCAAAACCCGCCAAAGTTGCCACTCGCCCATCCAAACAAGCCGCTTTGAGTTTCTCCAATGAGAACACGCCGAGCTCTTCATACAAGGTCTTGATCTTCTTCGGACCTAGTCCTTGCACCTCGAACAAATCAAAAATGGTAGGTGGAAATTCTTCTTTGAGTTTCTCGTAAAATTCCAGTTTCCCAGTCTTTGCCAGTTCACCCAATTTATCACGCAAGGCCTCGCCTATTCCTTTGATGCCATTTAATGCATCGTTCTTCGCTAACTCAACGACATCTTCTTCCATCGCCAACACCACTTCCGCACCCTGCCTATAAGCGCGCACTTTAAATGGATTCTCGCCTTTCAACTCCATCAACAGAGCGATTTTCTCCAAAACCTCAGCCATCTCTTCGCGATTCATAACGACAGAAATGTGAGGCGCATTTCTTAAGCGCGCAAGAGTGACGAGAAACTAGTTCACCATAGATCCTGAATTCATTTTAGAAATTTTGAAATTTAGGGTTTCCCCTTGGCGTGAAAGCCGCAATCCTCCCGCCGTTATGAGCAATCGTCTTGAAGGAAAAGTTCTAGTCGCCCAAGGTGGCGGCCCCACCCCAGTGATCAACCAGAGCGTCGTCGGCGTCGCCCTCGAAGCTCGCAAGTTCTCGCAGGTCACTTCGATTTACGGGGCTGTCCACGGCGTTTCCGGAATCATTAACGAAAATTTTGTCGATCTCACCCGTGAGACCACCCACAACCTCGAACAAGTCGCCGGCACTCCATCTTCCGGCCTGCTCTCCACCCGCGATAAGCCCGATGAGGAATATTGCGCTCGCATGTTTGAGGTCATGCAAGCCCACGACATTCGCTACTTTTTCTACGTCGGTGGAAACGATTCATCCGACACCGTCCGCATCGTCAACGAGCAAGCCCAAGCGGCGAACTATGAACTGCGCGCCATCCATATTCCGAAAACGATCGATAACGATCTCATGGAAAACGATCACTGCCCGGGCTTCGGTTCCGCAGCACGTTTCGTTGCCCAAGCATTCATGGGAGTGAACCTCGACAACCGCGCCCTCCAAGGCGTTTACATCGGTTGCGTCATGGGTCGCCACGCCGGCTTCCTTACTGCAGCTTCCGCTCTTGCCCAGAAATATTACAACGACGGCCCGCACCTTGTTTACGTTCCTGAGCGTCACTTCAAAACCGAGCAATTGCTCGCCGATGTAGATCGCGTGTATTCCAAATACGGCATGTGCACGATCGCCGTTTCTGAAGGAGTCTCCGATCCCGATGGCACCCCGATGATTGTAAAACTTCTCGGAAAAGAAGAACGCGACTCGCATGGCAACGTTCAACTTTCTGGAACCGGCGCGCTCGGAGATCTGCTTGCCGATACCATCCGCGATGGCCTGAAAATCAAACGCGTCCGTTCCGATACCTTTGGTTATCTCCAGCGCTCCTTCATGGGCATCCAATCAGATCGCGACTCGCGTGAGGCCCGTGAAGTAGGTGAAAAAGCCGTGCAATTCGCGATGTGGGACAATGTCGATGGCTCGGTCGCGATCAAGCGCCCTGTGCTCGATTACTCGGTCGATTATGAATTGGTGGATATTACCAAGGTCGCAGGAAAAACCCGTCACATGCCGGATAACTTCATCAACGAAGCAGGCAATGGGGTGACGCAGGATTTCATGAACTACTGCCGTCCGTTGCTTGGCTCTAACATGCCAGAGCCGCATCGCCTGCGCGCACCTGCGGTTTCAAAAATTCTTAACCGCTGATCTTAAGAAGAGTAGCTGCCAGAAAAAATAAGATCCGTTGGATCTGTCAAATATGACGGATCAGGCGGATCACTTTTCTTTTTCGATACTCTCTTTCTCAGGAGCCTTCTCTGGAGTTTTCTCAGGAGTTTTCTCTATTTTCCCCTTATCCGCCAACTTCTCAGCCTCTCTCTTCTTTTTCTCGGCCATTAGTAGCTCAAAAGTTCCATCACCAGTTTTTACAGCAGTGACAGGCTTTTCCAATTTCGGAGGTGGAGGAAGGTCTTTTCTAAACAAAGCGCGTGCCGCATCATAGATATTCACCATCACTATGAGAACTATCACGTGAAAGATTAGCGACAAAATTCGCTTTCCGCCTTTTTTCGTGCTTTTCACTTTCTTCGCCATAACACGTTAAACGTAACCAACGATTCAGAATCTTAAAACCTGTTTTTTAGACAAAAAAACCCCCGGCTATGGAAGCCGGGGGCTAAAATCATTTCTATCTCAGAGAATTACTGACCACCTGGGATCTGGAGTCCTTCTGGGAGCCCACCTGGAAAAGCAGGTTGTGGAGGAGCGTCTTTGATCGCAACCAACTCAATTTCAAAAATCAGAGTGGTGTTTGGCCCGAGGTCAACACTCGCGCGCTGCTCACCGTAAGCCATGCTGCTTGGGATGAATAATTTCCACTTCGCGCCAACTGGCATCGATGTCAGAGCTTCGCGGAATCCTTCAACGACCTCAAGTGACATCTCAACAGGCTTACCTTCAGGTGAAGCATCGAATTGAGTGCCGTCGATTCTGGAGCCTTTGTAGTTCACCACAAACAACTTATTGCTTGGTGCGCCTTCGGCAGGAGCAACGTATTTTTGATCGCCGCCTTTAGCGAGAACCTCGTATTGGAGGCCACTCTTGTTGGTGGTCACGCCTTCACGCTTGCCGTTTTTTGCAAGAAAATCATTACCGGCTTTTAAATTTTCCTCAGCGAGAGTTTTCTCACGTGCTTGGATTATTTCACTTAAACCCATCATGGCAGCCTGAAGTTTCTCAGGCTCAACCTCTGGCTTCTTACCTTTAGCTGCTGCAGCGAAGCCTTTCATGAAAATTTCCATCTCAAAGTCGTCGAGGCTTACGCCGTATTTTCCGAAGTTTTCCGCAAATGCACTACCTGCGCTATAACCTGCCGCATAAGATGAATCCGGCTTGATATCTGCAGCTTTCGGCGCCTCTTTAGGTGCTTCTTTTGCAGCCTCTGCAGGCGCTTCTTTTGCAACTTCTTTAGGTGCTTCTTTAGCGGTCTCTTTCGCCATAGCGATTCCACTAATGGACAGAGCGATCAACGCTGTCCGTGTGGCATGATTGAATAAGGAATGTCTCATAGTTTGTTTAAAGTCCGCAAAACGTAGAGATCTCCCTCACCCATGTCCAGAACGGGTTTTCGGGTTTTCAACACGTTGCTGACCCCACTCAGGCACACACCAAGGTCGCAGATAAACCTCACCTTGATGATTTGAATTTCAAAATCCTGCCGCTAACATCCCAAACGCATGCCCTCGCTCTTATCGGAAAAACTCAACGATCCCTCATCATCCGATGAGATCCTCGATGCGTTTCTCTCCTATCTTGAGAAAACCGGCACCACTCCTTACGGCCACCAAGAAGAGGCGATTCTGGAACTTTTCGCGGGCAACAACGTCATTCTCAACACCCCGACCGGATCGGGCAAATCCCTCGTCGCACTCGCCCTCCAATTCCGTGCGATCTGCCAAAAGCGCCGCTGCTATTACACCGTCCCGATCAAAGCTCTTGCCAACGAAAAATTTCTTTCCCTCTGCCATACCTTCGGTCCGGAAAACGTCGGTATGATCACCGGCGATGCCACGGTCAACCCTTCCGCTTCCGTCATCTGCTGCACCGCGGAAATCCTCGCCAACATCGCTCTCCGCGATGGTGCATACGCAGACGCCGATGACATCATCATGGACGAATTCCATTATTACTCTGATCACGAACGCGGCGTCTCTTGGCAGATTCCCCTCCTCACCCTACCACGCGCCCGCTTTCTACTGATGTCCGCCACCATCGGCGATACCGAGTTTTTTCAAGAAATACTCACCCAACTCACCGGAACTACGACGACCCTAGTAAAATCCGAAGACCGCCCCGTTCCACTTGAGTTCGAATACTCCACGGTCACGCTCGAGGAAAAAATCGAAGAGCTCGTCACCGCTAACCGCGCGCCGATCTACCTCGTTCACTTTTCCCAACTCGCCTGCGCACAAACCGCACAAGATTTGATGAGCCGAAATTTCTGCTCGAAAGAAGAAAAGGAAGCGATCGCGGAAATCCTCATCGATGCCGATTTCCGCTCTCCTTATGGCAAGGAAATCAAAAAACTCCTCCGCCACGGCCTCGGCATCCACCACGCCGGCCTACTCCCAAAATACCGAACCCTTGTTGAAAAACTCGCACAGAAAGGCCTGCTAAAAGTCATTTGCGGAACCGATACTTTAGGGGTCGGCGTCAACGTCCCAATCCGCACGGTCGTCTTCACCCAGCTTTTTAAATACGGCGGACAATCCACCAAAACATTGGCTGTACGGGACTTCAAGCAAATCGCCGGACGCGCCGGGCGGCGCGGCTTCGACGACATCGGATATGTGGTCGCTCAAGCACCTGAACACGTCATCGCCAATCTCAAGGCCAATGCCAAGGCCTCCGCGAAAGGCGGAAAATCTAAGGCGATGAAGAAGAAGCCGCCGGAGAAAGGCTTCGTCAATTGGGACGAAAACACGTTTCGAAAACTCATCGATTCTCCTTCAGAAAAGCTCACCTCATCGTTC
Source organism: Akkermansiaceae bacterium (assembly GCA_031431855.1). Taxonomy (GTDB): domain Bacteria; phylum Verrucomicrobiota; class Verrucomicrobiia; order Verrucomicrobiales; family Akkermansiaceae; genus Luteolibacter. Next base: position 48,433 of record JANPEG010000065.1, read on the forward strand.
GTGATGCGTCACGGGATGTTGCTCAACCTCCTTTCACGCAAAGACGAAGACGGTTGTGCGGAACTGCGCCGCATCATCCGCGACTCCCACGAGACCCCCACCAAAAAATCCGCCCTCCGCAAACGCGCTTTCGAACTCTTCCGCGGATTGGTCGAGGGCAATATCCTCTCTATCATCCCGAAACACGAACGCACCGGCCCGGCAAAAATTCGCCTGAATATCGAGCTCCAGGATGACTTCTCCCTCAACCAAGCCCTCGCCACTTACCTCATCGAAGCGATCCCACAACTCAACCTAACAGATCCCGCTTACCCGCTGAACGTCATCTCCCTCGCCGAAGCAATCGTCGAAGATCCTTCGCAAATTCTCCGCAAACAAGTCGACAAGGAAAAAGATAAGTTGGTTGCGGAAATGAAAGCCGACGGTATCGAATTCGACGCGCGGATGGATGCGCTGGATCAGGTCGAACACCCGAAGCCCGGCAAAGATTTCATCTACACGACCTATAACGAATTCGTCCTGAAAAATCCGTGGGCCAAAGAAGCTTCGGTTCGCCCAAAATCCATCGCCCGCGAAATGTTCGAGGATTACACGTCTTTCGAAGACTATATCAAAACCTACAAACTGGAGAAATCCGAGGCCATCCTGCTCCGCCACCTCACCGAGGTTTATAAAATTCTCGTCCAGACCGTTCCGCCAAATCTGAAAACCGATGATCTGTTAGAAGCGGAATTATTTTTCGGCGACATGCTCCGTGCCACCGATTCCTCCATGCTCGACGAATGGGAAAAACTCCGCAACCCGAATTTCATTTCCGAAAACCCACAACCCGCCGCCGAGAAAAAAGCCGTCCCCTTCACCCGCAACAAAACCGCACTCACCCAAGCCACCCGCGCCGCGGTCTTGCAGTTCATCAAGCAACTTTCCCAACAAAACTACGAAGCTGCCCTCTCCAGTGTCGAAAGCGATTTCACCATCCCAACCCTCGCCGCGTTGATGAATACCTACCACGACACCCACGGCCTCATCCGCCTCGACCCCGAAGCGAGAAACACCAAGCACACCCACATCGAGGAAATCCCCGACAAAAGAATCTGGCGCATTTCTCAAACCCTCATCGATCAGGAAGACATCAACGATCACCTCGCGCATTTCTTTCTAGACCTGACTTCCTCCGATATAAGAAACTCGCCGGCTCTGATCTTTCACGAAATCTCTCCAATTGCAGAGTGATTCTACCTAACAGTAAATAAATCTATCAAGACGGCGACCCCCGACTCATCGGGGCAGGCGGAAGAACGCCGATACACCTACCCCACCCAAACACTTTTCAGATACGGCTCCTCTGAAAAATCCTTCGGCATAGCTGCTCCTTCCATCTTGGGTTGATGAATCATGCGCATGAAATCCTTTTCAGAAATTCCCCTGAAATTTGTGCAGCAGAGCATCCATCCATCCTTCGCCAGCACCTGGCTCGCCAACTCCGCCAGCTCGCCGAAATCTTTTTCTACTCGGAACACCTTGCCGGTATCATCACGAGAAAACGTCGGTGGATCTAACACAATCCCATCGAATTTCCGGCCCTGCTTGGCAAATCGCTTCAACCAATGAAACGCATCTCCTTTGCAGAAATGATGTTGGGCGTCGTCTAAACCATTGAGTCGAAAATTCCGCTTCGCCCATTCCAGATAAACCGAGGAAAGATCGAGAGTTGTCGTTTCACCACCAACCATCGCGCCTGCGACCGAAAACCCGCCGGTGTAAGAAAATAGATTCAACAGCTTTCCACCGCCCGCCATGCGTCGCATGACTTCGGCCCGATTCAATCTCTGATCCAAAAAAATTCCCTGCGAATATCCGCTTTCAAACGAGACCTCAAAATTCAAGCCGTTCTCTTTGATAGGAAATGCACCTATCACCGCATCGCCGTACAGATGCATTGGCGATTCTTTTTGATGCTGATCTAAGCGCTTCCAATAAACGCTTCTCCCGCTCGACTTCAACCAGGCCTTCACCTCCGCTTGGATTTCCCCGCCCGGAGTCATCACCATCCATTTCCCCGCATAATCCTCCATCGTGAACCCCGGGACCCCATCCCCCGCCCCATCCACCAAACGCAACGCATTCGTTTCCTCTTCCAACAAGCCCACACGCTTACCCACTGCCTTATCCAACAACGTTGCAATCACTCGCGTATTAAAACCAGCATCCGCCAAAAGCGGAACTTTAAATTTAGAAGAAGTCTTAAGGTCGAAGGTCTGAAAGTCGATGTTCCAACCCATCAATCGCACCAGCGATTCTGACTTCGACCTTCGACCTTCGACTTTCAGACCTTCGACTTCTCAAATCCATATCACCTTGCATCCCAAACCTTCCCGCACCATCTTGATTGCGTGTTAAAAGAATTCCTCCGGTATTTCTGTTTTTGCCTCTTATTCACCAGCTTCAATGGTTGCACGCCGAAAGACTATTCCGTCCCGACCCAAAAAGGCGGAGAAACGTTCGGCTACCGCACTTGGAAACGCGATCACAACGCGCAGGATCTGGTCATCATCGGGATTCATGGATTTTGCGGAAACTCCATCGACTACGCCAACCTCGGAAACTATCTCGTCAAACGCCAACCCAATACCGCCGTTTACGCCTACGAGCTTCGCGGCCAAGGCAGCGATCCCATCCATGAACGCCGCGGCGATATCGGCGATCCCTCCCAATGGTATGAAGATCTCAATACCTTCACCCAACTTGTTAGAAAACGTCACCCGAAAGCCAAAATTATCTGGTATGGCGAAAGCATGGGAGCTCTCATCGCCACCCACGCGCTCAACTCCGCACCTCTCGGTAATCCTCCTTGCGATGCCCTCGTCCTCTCCTCGCCCTTGGTCCGATTCAAAGACGATATCGAACTTTGGAAAATCGCTTTGGTTCAGGTCGCCGCCACCACCGCCCCTCTCGCACGTGTGCCGTTGGATTCTCTAACAGGACAACAAGATATCCAAGTCACTCAAGATTCCTTCCATGGAGAACAATCCAAAACCAACTCCTACAACATCGAGAAGCACACCCTCCGCCTCCTCGGGACCCTCGCTAGACTCATCGACGGCATGAACGCCTGCGCTGAAAAAATCCAAATCCCCGTTCTTGTCCTCCACGGCGAACATGACTTCCTCAATACCGATTCCGATGTCCGTGGCTTCGTCGCCCGTCTCCCAAAATCCACCAACGCCACATACCACGATTACAAAGGCGCTTACCACCTCCTCATGTATGATGAGAAAAAGGAAAAAATCTTCCGTGATGTCGGGAAATGGCTGAATGAACTGAGATCAGAGTGATCCCAGGTTCTCACTTCACTCCCCAAAGCTTACGAACTAACGCCGCCATTGCTGGATCGTGCTTTTCGAGTTCAGCACGCGTGTAAGGATAAAAATCATTCCGAACGAAAAAACCCTCGGTGCATTCCGCAAAGTATTCCATTGGATCGGTCATGGCGTAGGCCTTATCCATCCTTTTGTTTCCTTTGGAATCCACCCGTTCCACCTTGTCGTATTTACCGCTGGCTTTTGCTTTTTGATATGCGGCGACCAGTTCGGGATTCTCAAATCCTTTCAGTAGAAACCGATTGTGGTAAGCGTGGGCAAGTTCGTGGAGTGCGAAGTTTGGCATGCGTTGGGTATCTTCCTCGAAAGAATTCACGTTGGTGAACTCCACGCCTTTGCCCATAACTGGATCGCGACCATTGTCTTTCAACCATTTCGCATCCGGATGGAATTCCGCCCTTTCACCAAATTCAGGATAAGGAGGTGAAAAATAAAGCCCCACTTTTTGCATTTCCGCCACAGCAGGCGCTGGCACCAGTTTGATGATTTCATCGAGCTGAACTTTCAACATCCCCAGTGCTTTTTCAGTGGCGGGTTTGGTTTCATCCGTGAGGAGGGTTTTATTGATGTGAACCTGCCATCCGGAAATCTCACGGAAGTCGCGAGCTATCCCAGCCTCCGCCGCTTTGCCGCGAGCCAACGCTTCCGCACGAATCTCGGCTTTGACTTTTTGCAGCCTTTCCGGCCAGACAAAGGTCGGTGCTTTCGATGGATCGTAACCTTCCATGTGACCTGTTAGACGTGTGACCGGCTTGGTGTATTTTAATTCGGTTTCGCCAAAAACCTCACGGCACAATGCAGCGAGGCCTGGATCATACTCGAGCAGTTCAGCACGGGTGTTGACGTGATTGTGATCGTGATCCGGCTCTCGGTTGTTATCGAACCATGACTGCACGCCTTCCGCAAAATACTCTCTATCATTCACCGATGCGTATTTGCCTTTCCACAATCCCTTTGCCATCGCTTCGTCGTAGGTTTTTTTCAATCGGGCATCGAAGGTGGGATCGAGGTTCACAACCCCGCGCAGATGGATGTTATGCGCGATTTCATGAATGAGAATGCTTTCGGTGGAATAAGGATCGCCCGGATAACCGAGCAGGTTTTCTTCCCCGCAGGAACAATAAGGATCCGTCTCGCTGCCGCCGGTGCCACGCGCACGCGCATCCCAGAAATCTTTCGGCTTGAGATCGGCGAAGTCAGGAACATCCGTGGTAAATTCATTCCATGCGATGATGGACAAACGCGATCCGCTCTTGGTCATTGCAGCACGGATATCATCGCGCTTCACCAACATCATATCGACCAAGTAAGCTGCCTCGCGCAACGCGTAATCATTCACCGTGCCGGATGCAACGATGGGGTAACCCTTGGCATCGAGGTACTTTTTGTAAAACGCAGGAGCTTTTAATTCTGCGGGCGGTGCCGTGATTTCACGCACCGCTTGTGGCGTTTCCGCATGAAGAGATGACATGCAAACGGCGATCAGAAGAAACAGATATTTCATAAGCGTTTTTGGATGCCCCTACGAAATAGCCTCACATTCTTAAGGCAAGAAGAATTACCGGATGAACCTGGGTAAACATCTGGGCAGGTTCAACAAGGAGGGGCTGCCCCGACACATCGGGGCTGCCCATTATAAAACTCCCACCCGCAGATCCCTAATACTCCACAGCGTCCCTCCCGCTCCTTTTCCTACACCCCGCATCTTTCGCGCTCCGTCTTTTCTATTCTCTGAAAATCTCTCACGCGCTGCATCAAAAGCTTCATTCACAAAGCTCTTGCTTCCTATCACAGCGCCGTCCGTGAAATACCTCACTCGCGTACGCAGCATCTTCGCCATCCGCAGATCCGGCAACACCGTCCCGTTGTGCTTCGTGGCCAATATCTCTTCGGTATTCATCGATGCCCCTGGCGCAGCTTCCCCAACGACCGCGCGACCGCTCTTTCTTCCTAAAGCCAATCCCATCAACCGCCGATAAACTCGCGAAACCTCTTTCCACTCCGCAGAAATATCCGCGGCTGTAGCATCAGGCTCCGTCACTTGACTTCTACAAGCTCTCATAAGCCCTATCCTCGCCTTCCTCCCGTTGCCTTTGTTTCCGCCACCAACAGCCTCCCCATAACTGCTCCAGCGATAATCTGCCGGATCAGAAACCATTCCTGCCCTCACCGGATTGAGATCGATATACGCCGCAATCGTCCGCGATGCATCGCCACTTTCAACAATGACGCTCTTGTAGCGTTGCTCCCATAAAGTCCCGGTGCGCTCGTGGGTACGGTTGAACCAACCTGTGAACCGCTGAAGCAAAGTCTTCATGAACTCGCTCAGATTGTGCATCCGATAGGTGAAGCGGGCATAAATCTCCGACACATGCGCTTCATTTTCCTCCGCCCGAGCCACCGCAATTTCCTTACCTACCTCAGCTACAAACGCCTCGCTATAAACCGTCGATAAACGCTTCAATAAACCCTCATCATCCAACGCCAAAGCCTCAGCAGGAGGGACTTCCAGCAGAATATGAAAGTGATTCGACATCACGCAGTACGCCAAAACCCGGCACCCGCTGAAATTCTCCTGCATCCGCATAAACATACGGAAATGCTCCCGCTCCTCATCCCCAAACACAAAACGCCTATCTACCACCCGCGATACACAGTGATAAATCGCCCGTTTCTCCGAAGAATCCTTCCAAGGTGCCAACCAACGTAGACCTTATGGCTGCGACTGGCACTTGCCAGGCATTCTTTGGTTGAGTTGAGGTTTGATTAAAGGGTGTCGTGTCTGGTTCAAGTCGTGGGCTATCGCACCGGCACGAGGTCGGTGCGACCTATCCACATCCGATATATTATAGATAATGAAAACGAACTCAGACACGACACCAAAACTCTACATCGGTCTCGATGTACATAAAGAAAAAACCTCTGTCGCTATCGCCGACCCTGGCGCAAAAGGCGAGATCCGTTCGCACGGTGAGGTCGCCA